>DXAK01000025.1 GCA_019117065.1 Candidatus Mediterraneibacter pullicola
GTAACGGAGGCAGGAACAAGCCATCATATCAGTTTTCGTGACGGACAGGGAAAAATCCAAAAACTGTGCGTCTCCTATGACTTTTACATGGCGTTTCGGAGACTGGAACTTGACGAACGGAAAATTGAGGGTTGGGATTACCGCCACAGGGAGTTTTCGGAGATTATGGAGGAGACTTTGAACTGGCGGGCAGTAAAACAGCCTAAAAGCATTGAGGAGGCTATTCTTGAGGAAGAACGGGCAGAACTGCTCCAGAAGATTATTAGCAAGCTGCCAGAAATGCAAAGGCGGAGTTTCCTGCTCCACTATGAGTATGAGATGACTTATAAGGAGATCGGGAAAATCGAGCATTGCAGCCAACAATCCGTAGGTCGTGCGGTAACTGCCGCCAGAGAAAAGATAAAGGCAGAGATGAAGAAATACCTAAGTGCATAACCCTTAGTGTACCCTCGTGTCTTCGGATATGAGGGTATTTGCTTTGTGTTCTCTAATGAAACTTCACAGAAGTGAACATGCCGGAAAGAACGCGTATACGAATGTGGGAAAACTGCTTCGGATTGACAGCGAAGGGTATTACTATTATGACTCCACAAAAAATTTTGCGTCTCTGAAAGACGGTATGACACAGACAGAGTATAAAAACGGCACGGATGGAGCGGACTTTGTGCTCTACAATACAAAGGCGGTATTCCCGGCGGGTAATTCTCCGGGCGGGCAGTTTTTCCCGTTTGACGGGGGAAGCGAAGTTTTTAGAGATAATGGAAGCGGGATTACGGCAGATACGAGAATAAAGTCAGATCATACAGGGATCAACCATTATTTTGGGCTCCATATGCAGACCCGCTTTGTACAGCAGTATGGTGGGCATACCAACATAGACGAAGAGGATGAGGTGACATATGAGTTTTCCGGCGATGACGATGTCTGGATCTTTATAGACGGCGTACTCGTCGCTGATCTGGGCGGTGTTCATGATGCGGTCAGCGTGGATATCAATTTTGCCACCGGGCGGATTGAGATCTCCAGTGCAAGTACAAATTCACAGAAGTTTAGGACTTATTCTTCAACGCTCAGGGAGAAATACCGGGCGGCGGGAAAAGAAGGATCCGTAGCATGGAGCAGAGAGAAGGGTAAGAGAAATACATTTGCAGACGATACATACCACACGCTGGATTTCTTTTATCTGGAGAGGGGTAATGTGGATTCAAACATGAACCTTAAGTACAATCTTGTATCCGTGCCGGAAAGTGAGATTATCAAGGTGGATCAGGTCGGCGAGAAAGTTGCGGGCGCGGGCTTTAAGCTCTACGCGACAGACAGAGATTATAAAGTAGACGCTCAGGCAGTGGAGCTGGCATCCGGGGTCACGGATGCCGACGGCGAGTTTACCCTTATTGATAAGGAAGGCTATATCCTCAGCCTGAACCAGCTCTATGAGAAGGGGTACAGGCACTTTGTCCTAAGAGAGACAGATGTACCCTCTGGATATCGGTCATCGGGCGATATGTACCTGTATTTCCCCGAGGGGACGAAGGAAGCAGTTCTTCTGTCCGACAATGAATGGGAGAGCGGGACTTATGCCAGCGCAAAGGTTACGGCAAAGTCAAGCGCGTCCATCACGCTGACAGATGGCGGAAAGAAAAATCTGATGCCTGTCAGTAGTGGGGGAGACGGCGGCCTGATGTTTGGGGTTGTCCTTCAGTTCCAAGGAGGAGAGAACGACGATTTGAGTGATTGGGACAACTGGCTGCCTGTGTACGGCGATCCCCTTGGAGGCTGGACAGTATCAGAGGATGGCGGCATAGCGGGAGCCATTGCAGCGGCGCGGGAAAATTCCTATGTATTTACCATAGACAGCAGTGGGTCTTTTAAGACGGAGATCGAGAATCTTCCGGGAGATATGCTCTCCTACTACTACATGCTCAGCAACCCGACGGCGTCTAATGTGAAATATACCGTGGCGTATTATTATACGTCAGCGGACACGCTGGATGGAGCCACTGTGAGAAATACCAAGCTTGTAGATAGCGGCGGCTTTGAGAGGGAATTTGCGGCGAGCCTCTATGTGCCAAATGTCATGAACCGCTTGTATGTGCAGAAAGTGGACGATGCAGGAGTGCCGGTTAATGGGGCGCAGTTCGGTCTTTATAAGGAAGGAACAGACGGCATTAGCGACGACGGCGCAGGGAATGTCACCATAAGTGATACGGCAAAGGCGTATGCCTCAATAACCACTGGGGATATTACAGAGCCGTTTAAGGCGTCAGGTACAGGGGTGTTTCTTGAAAATTCAGGATTGCCAAAAGGCGTCTACTATCTGAAAGAGGTATCTGCTCCGGGCGGATACAAACGAAATGAAACGGTCACAAAGATTATTGTGGACGATACAGGAGTGTACGCGGACGCAGGAAAGCAGGACGACGGTGTTATTGTAAGGCGCAGCGTTGGGATGCTGGTAAAGAGTATGATACAGTTCGCTGTGGACGACGGAGTGGATGGAACACTTCACGATATTAGGACGGAGTTATTTACCAGTGGAAGCTATACTTCCGGGCAGGGAAGCAGTGCGGCGTGGACAGCGGCAGGCAAGACCTCTCATCTGCAGTATGATAAGGATGCGGTTCTGGAGTATAAGCCGATCACGCTGGATGGGATAGAACAACCGCTCACTCTGGAGACAGATACCGGGTGGTCAAGGCTTAAGATCGGGCAGTGCATGGAACATGACGATAACATATCTTCGCCGAAGCAGGATCTTGGGGATACTGACCTGACGAATCTCTTCTCAGGCGTTGTGACAGTTCAGGTGGAGAATGAAAGAGTCGGCGGCCTGACCATCAGCAAAGAAATATCTGATGAAACCGGACTGGCAGGATCAGAGACACAATTTGAGTTTACAGTTACATGCGCGGATGCCATAGACGGAACTTACAGCGCTGACAGATATACGGAAGGTTCAGTTGAGCCGTCCGTGGAAAACGTACAGTTTAAGGCGGGCACGGCATCAGTTAAGCTAAAAGGCGGCGAGAGCATCTATATCCATAACCTTCCGAATAATATGGAGTTTACTGTTACGGAAACCGTGGCGGAGGGATATGATACGTCCGTCTCCACAGACGGAACAGACTTTTCAGCGGGAAATTCGGGGACAGTGACCGTCACCCATACAGGCAATGCTCTGGTAGCATTTCACAATACTTATAATCCAAAATCCTCCTTCTCATTTACGAAGATCACAAGAGAAGGAGACGGACTTAAAGGCGCGGTGTTCGCCCTGTACCGTCTGGAATGTCAGGATGAGAACCATCACGATCATACTGCGGACGCAGACCAGATCAAAGCGGACGAGGACGGAAGTATCGACGGAAGCTATGCCAATGCAGATTGCTGGGAACTGACTGGCGGCACAGTGACGTCAGGCAGCGACGGGACAGTCACCTTTGCGGATGTTCCGATATCGGGAACCTACCGGCTGGTGGAGGTAAAAACACCGGGCGGATACGCTGCTGTAGGCGGACAATGGATCGTCACATATGACGCAAAGAACAAGGAATTTACCGTGCCGGCTGGCGGAAGTATCGGCAATCCGCCGGCATTTCATAAAAAGGATAGAACCATCATCAATTATCAGCCGGGTGAGCTTCCCTTCGCGGGGAATATCGGAATCAAGCTGTTTCTCATCATTGGCGGGGCTTTGATGCTGCTGGGCGCGGCAGGAGGAACCGTGTGGTATTTCAGATGTAGAAGAACGGCACAAAAATGAGCAAGACAAACAGATAAGACCGGGAGGGGCGCCTCCCGGAGAGTCATGACTTTGTTGAATATTGAGCAGTATATGCTCGTCAGATATACATTATCAATATTCAAAATAGAAACCAAATAAAGAACAAGGAGGGAGAGTTTCTATGGAAACGAAACGAAGCAAATCAGTGTTTTCGAGACTCGTGGCATTATGTCTGGCGTTCGTGTTTGTCTTTTCGATGAGTATGACTGCGTTGGCGGCAGATGTACCACTGTCTCCAGACGCAAAGCAAAGCGTAACCGTAGGCGGATTGGAACCGGGAGTTCAAGTGTATCTCTATCGGATCGTGAAGGTAAATATTCAGGATGAACAGCCGGCTTCCCCGGTATATCTGTGGGAGGACGGTGTGAAGGGATGGGTTACACGTCAGTATTCTGATTATATAGGAACAGACGGCGAGGTGACGCAAGAATTCCAAGAGCTTAATGAAAGCGCGTCTACAGCGTTTTGGCAGACACTGGCTGCGGCTGTGAAGAGCGGAGATCCCGATCTTCCCGCTGCGTATGAGGAAATCACAGGGGCCGGGGAAAACAGCGTGACTTTCAGTGAGGTGATTCCCGGAGAGTACATCGCGATCGCTAAGAATACAACCGGAGTGAAGGTATACCGCCCGACCACGGTATCCGTGCTGCCGTCTTATGATGAGAAGACGGACAGGTGGTATCTCAAAGACGTGACGGCGCCCACAATGAAATCCACAGAGCCGTCGGTCACAAAAACTGTTGATGAGAAAAGCGTCGGAGCAGGCGATACAGTGACCTATACGATCACAGCGCTGATTCCCGAGTATCCGGCAAATGCGGCTCATCATGAGGTCATCGTGGCAGATGCGCTGGAAACGTCAAAACTTGCGTTTAACAATGATATCGCGGTGAAGGATCAAAGCGGTGTGCCTGCAAATATAACGGAGGACTATACCGTGGAGCAGAATGCTTCCATTGACGGTAAGCAGTATACGTTTGCGGTGACATTTACCGATGACTATATTGCGGCTCATGCGGGACAGAATGTTACGGTTACTTATACGGCTGAGGTGACGAGAGAAGCCGTTCAGGTAAACGATAACACAGCTGTTTTGATCTATAATAACGATCCCTATGCGGATGCTCATCAGACAAAGGACAGCACTGTATCCGTATATTCATACGGAATCACCTTTAACAAAGTTAACGAATCTGACAAGGCGTTAACAGACGTTCAGTTTGAACTCTACAAAGCGAACGCCGCTCATGACGGCGTAGATGGGAACGCTTTGAAATTTACATATGAGAATGGCGCATATAAATATGACCCGAAGGCCGGCACAGGTACAACGTCAACTCTGGATGTGGACGACAGTACAGGGCAGATTAAGATCAGCGCTCTTGACACAGGATACTATATGTTAAAAGAGACAAAGGCATCAGACAGTGGTCAGTATGTTGTGCCGCGTTCCATGATTCTGATCTTCCTAAGCGATGATCCGGCGGACGGGACTCTGGATAACACTTCAGACGCATCCATTTCCGGAAATGAAAATGTGATTTCTATTGTTGGCAATCAGGCGGCAATAAAAGACAATACGCTTTCATTTACTGTCAAAAATACGCCCCTTGACGATTCCGGGCTTACCCTTCCGGTCACAGGCGGTATGGGTACGATGATCTTCACCATCGCCGGCATCCTTCTGATGGCGGGAGCTGTTACGATGATCGTCGTGATCTTCAGGAAGAAAAAAGCGTAAACAAGTCTGACCGCCGTATAGGCGGACGAATAAATAATGATATGGTTGGGTTTATCTTTTATGAAGCAGAAACAGACGCAGACAGATAAACGAAAGACAAACCCCCTGCTGCTCCCGGTGACCCTGCTGATCTTTGCGGCGGGCGCCGGGATTTTCCTTTATCCGGCCGCGAGCAATTTCCTTGCGGAGCGCAGTCAGCAGGAAACAATACGGACTTATCACGCCAAGGTAGTGAATATGGATCAGGAAGAGATTGATTCGGCATGGGAGCAGGCGCGGGAATACAATGAAAATCTTACGGGAGACCCGGTTCATGATCCGTTCGTCATAGGGAGCGGATACGTTCTGCCGGACAATTATGAAAGCGTGCTTAACATCAATGGAGACGGCGTGATGGGAGAGATCGAGATCCCAAAGATAGACGTGGACCTTCCCATCTATCACGGGACAAGTGAAGAAGTCCTCCAGAAAGGCGCGGGGCATCTGGAAATGACTGCCCTGCCTGTAGGAGGAGAGAACTGTCATTCAGTGCTAAGCGCTCACAGAGGGCTCCCCAGCGCGGAACTCTTTACAAGGCTGGACGAAATGGAGACTGGAGATGAATTTTACATTCATGTGCTGGATAAGACCCTTGCGTATGAAGTGGATCAGATCGCGGTCATCGAGCCTGAGGAGATCTCCCTTCTTCAGCCAGAGGAGGGGAAGGACATGGTTACACTCTTGACCTGTACCCCCTATGCGGTAAATACCCACCGCCTTCTCGTCAGAGGATCAAGGGTACCTTTTGAAGAAGCAAAAGAGGTGGACGCGCAGGCTGCGAAATCACATGAAAGTCTGTGGGCAGGGGAATATCTGCGCGCGGTTTTGATAGGCTTTGTATTGCTTGCCGTTGTCATAGGCGCTGTCCTTATCTGCCGGCATAGACGGCGGAGACAGACAAGAAAAAGAAAATGACGGCTGCAGGGGAAGACGGCACAGAAAGGATAAGTGAAATATGCGGAGACGGTTACTGTACATTCTGGCAGGAGTTCTTTTTCTTGCAGGAGCGGCGCTTTTGCTTCTTCCTGTGGGTGAAGAGGCGCTTGGCACACTCAGAAACAGAGAGCGGATAGAGGAGTTCCAAAAAGAGACTTACAGAGAGAGCCAAGGGACTGCAGAGGAAGACATAGAACTGAAACAACAGATGTACTCTTATAATGAGCGTATCTATGCGGAAGGACAGTCCGGGCTTACAGACGCTTGGAGTTATGAACAGGGGGATCTTGACCTACAAGGGACGGGAATGGCTGGCGAAATGGCAGGGTATCTGACAATCCCGGCAATGGGGATTGAACTGCCGCTGTACATCGGCGCTGATCAAGAGAACCTAAGTAAAGGAGCTGCGGTGCTCGGTCAGACAAGCATGCCTGTGGGCGGAGAAAATACTAACTGCGTGATCGCGGCGCACAGAGGATACGGCGGGACGGCAATGTTCCGGGAAATCGAGAAGTTAAAAGCCGGGGATGAAGTCAAGATTACCAATCTTTGGGAGACACTGACCTATGAGGTGATAAAATGTATTGTTATATTGCCAGATGATATTGATGCGGTGAAGATCGTGCCGGGAGAGGATCTGGTGACACTGGTCACATGCCATCCCTACACGCAGAATTACCAGAGGTATGTGGTGTACTGCCGGAGGATGGAAAACCCTTCAGAGAACGGGGCGGATGACACAGGACAAGCCGCAGGCGGGAAAGGGAAAAATGAAGAGGACATTGTCCCTTACGACGGCGTTCCCTTCCGTTCCTCTAAGGCCGCGATCAGGAAAGAGCGCATCCTGACCGCGGCAGGGTGCGCCCTTTTAGCAGCGCTGTTCGCCTGTCTTTTGGTGTGGCTGGCAGTGAAGAAAAAAGGAGGAGGCAGACAGAAGAAAAAGACCGGGAGGATAAAAAAATAAAAGAAATACGATACTATGGACAGATTGATGGAAACTCCCCTTTGACGGGGAGTTTGTTTTATGCATTTTTGTAATTGACAATAAAAATTTATGTGCATATACTAATTGTTAGTAACCGAACAAATTTTGCGGAGACGCGCGGAGATTCAGAAAAGGAAGTGAGGGTATGGCATCCAGGGAGGCGCATGACCCCGGACATGATGTGGGAAGACTGATCAATACGATTTCCCACCAGCTTAAGAGGCAGATGAGAACGCATGGAGAAGAGGATAATCTGACGAATATGCAGAAGCTCGTTCTCCATTATATTATGTTCGAATCGCTGAGACGCAGCGTATACCAGAAGGACCTTGAGAAGGAATTTCAGATCAGGCGTTCCACCGCGACAGGGATTCTCCAGCTTCTTGAGAAAAATGGATTTGTACACAGGGAGCAGATGAAAGAGGACGCCCGCCTTAAAAAGATCGTTCCCACTGAAAAAGCGATCGGGTTAAGAGAGCAGATCCTTAAAAATATCCGGTATATGGAAAGGCTGCTAAGAGAGGGAATCCCGGAGAAGGACATGGAAGCCTGCATACGGGTACTGGAGAAAATGTCCGAAAATTTGTTGGGTAATGAAAAGAAGAAAGGAGATAATGACTCATGAACAGGAAACTACTGCGTTCAGTCCGGGAATATAAACGCGAATCTATCCTGACCCCCCTTTTGGTTGTGATGGAAGTGTTTATGGAAGTTCTTATCCCGCTTCTGATGGCAAATATCATTGACATCGGCATCATGAATGGGGACATGGGCTATATCGTAAAGACAGGGCTTTTGCTGATCCTGCTGGCTATGGTTGCGCTGGTGTTCGGCGCGAAGGCGGGAAACTTAGGAGCTATCGCGTCAGCCGGATATGCAAAGAACCTAAGACATGATATTTTTTACAAAATACAGGATTTTTCTTTTGGAAATATCGACCATTTTTCCACGTCGGGTCTGGTCACAAGGCTGACTACGGACATCACAAACGTGCAAATGGCGTATATGTTCACGATTCGTTTACTCGTAAGGGCGCCGATCATGATTGTCCTGTCCCTGATCATGACTCTGACGATAAATGTAAAAGTCGCGGTAATGATGCTGATTACTATTCCAATTTTAGGCGGCACATTGATCTTTATCGCGAAGAAAGCGCATCCTCATTTTATCAAAGTATTTGACGAGTATGATATTCTGAACAACACAGTACAGGAAAATGTCAACGCAGCGCGTGTGGTCAAGGCATACGTACGGGCGGATCACGAGAATGAGAAGTTTGGGAAAATATCTACCATTGTCTACAATCTGTTTACAAAGGCGGAGAAAATCGTAGCATGGAACAACCCGGTTATGATGTTCACCATGTATGTGGTTGTTCTTGTTATGGTATATATCGGCGGGGAGGATATTGTATTCGGAAGGATGCAGACAGGAGAGCTGACCAGTGTGATTGTGTACGCGATCCAGATCCTGATGTCGCTGATGATGGTATCTTTCGTGTTCGTCATGATCATGATCGCGGAGGCGTCCTCCGACCGTATTAAAGAGGTACTCGACGAAGTACCAGAGATGGAGGACAGTGCAGACGCGCTCACAGAGGTACCAAGCGGTGATATTGATTTTGAGAATGTAAGTTTCAGCTATGCCGGGGAAGGCGGCAACCTTTCCTTAAAAGATGTAGATCTTCACATTAAAAGCGGGCAGATTGTGGGCATCATTGGAGGCACGGGAAGCGCCAAGTCCACTCTTGTGCAGCTTATACCGAGACTTTATGACGTGACGAAAGGGACCGTAAAAGTAGGCGGCCATGACGTCCGGGATTACAGCTTAAAAGCGCTTCGTGATCAGGTATCTGTGGTGCTTCAAAAGAACGTGCTTTTCACAGGAACAATCAGCGACAACATCCGCTGGGGAGATGAAAGCGCTTCAGATGAAGAGGTACAAAGAGTATGTAAGCTGGCTCAGGCGGACGGCTTTATTCAGGAGTTCCCAGGCAAGTATGACACCATGATCGTGGAGGGCGGAAACAACGTCTCCGGCGGTCAGAAACAAAGACTTTGTATTGCAAGGGCTCTGCTCAAGAAACCGAAGATCCTGATCCTTGACGATTCCACCAGCGCGGTGGATACAAGGACAGACGCCCTGATCCGTCAGGCATTCCGGGAGGAGATCCCGGATACGACGAAGATCATTATCGCCCAGAGGATTTCTTCCGTTGAGGACGCGGATGTAATCATCGTTATGGATGGCGGAGAGATTAACGGAATCGGTACGTCACAAGAGCTTCTTAAGACAAATGAGATCTACCGGGAAGTATATGAATCTCAGGTGAAAGGAGGCGCGGGCAATGAGTAATCAGGAACAGCCTGTAAAGAGAAAACCCACTCTTAATAAAGGAACGCTCAAGACGGCAAAGCGCCTGCTTAGATATGTGACTTCAGGGTATAAGGTCCAATTCATCATAGTGGTGATCTGTATCCTTATCAGTTCCATAGCGTCCATATCTGTATCTCTGTCTTTAAAGTTTCTGCTGGATGACTTTATCATCCCGCTGATGGGGCAGGAAAGTCCGGACTTTGGGGAGCTGTATATGGCTCTGGGCGTGCTGGCGTGTATTTTCGCCTTTGGAGTTGTGGCGTCCTTTCTCTACAACAGGCTCATGGTCGTAATCGGTCAGGGCGTGTTAAAGAAGGTCCGCGACGAGATGTTCGAACATATGCAGACATTGCCGATCCGGTATTTTGACCAGAATACAAATGGGTCTATCATGAGTCTTTACACAAATGATACGGATACTCTGAGGCAGATGATCAATCAGTCTATTCCTCAGGTACTGATGTCGTCGCTGACGATTGTAGTCACCTTTATCGTGATGCTTGTCCTAAGCCCGATCTTGACCCTGCTGGCGGTGCTTATGATTTTTGTGATGACGATTGTGTCCCGATTTATAGCGGGAAATAGCGGGAAATATTTCATCCGGCAGCAGCTGGATTTGGCGAATGTGACCGGATTTGTGGAAGAACGCATGACCGGGCAGAGAGTGGTCAAGGTGTTCAACCACGAGAAAAAGTCGGAGGAGGAGTTCGACAAGCTCAACGAGAACCTTTTTGTCAGCGCCTCCAGGGCTCATACATTCGCAAGTATGATGGGTCCCATTATCGGGAACTTGGGAAACTTGCAGTTCGTACTGGTGGCGATCTTTGGTGGTCTGCTCTCCGTGTGGGGGATCGGGAATATCACCCTTGGCGTCATGGCGTCTTATCTACAGTTTACAAAGAGCTTTACACAGCCGTTTATGCAGATCGCGCAGCAGTTCAATTCCATCATCATGGCGCTGGCAGGAGCGGAGCGTATCTTCAACATGATGGATGAGGAACCAGAGGTGGACGACGGTTATGTTACCCTGGTCAACGCTAAGAAAGATGACAACGGCAACGTCACAGAATGCAAGGAAAGAACAGGACTCTGGGCATGGAGGCATCCGCATCAGGCGGACGGCACAGTCACTTATCAGGAGTTAAGGGGCGACGTACGCTTCTATGATATGACGTTTGGATATACTCCAGACCACATAGTGCTCCACGATCTTACCCTGTACGCGAAGCCGGGACAGAAGCTGGCGTTCGTTGGTTCAACTGGAGCGGGAAAGACGACGATTACGAACTTGATCAACCGTTTCTACGATGTGGCCGACGGTAAGATCCGCTATGATGATATCAATATCAATAAAATCAAAAAAGCGGATTTAAGACGTTCACTAGGCATTGTGCTTCAGGATACCCATCTGTTCACGGGAACCATCATGGAAAATATTCGTTACGGCAAACTGGACGCGACGGATGAAGAAGTGTATAAGGCGGCAACACTGGCTTGCGCGGACGGATTTATCCAGATGCTGCCGAAAGGATATCAGACTGAGCTAAGCGGCGATGGGGAGGAATTATCCCAAGGTCAGAGACAGCTTCTTGCCATTGCGAGGGCGGCTATTGCAGATCCTCCGGTGCTTATTCTGGATGAAGCCACGTCCTCCATTGATACAAGGACAGAGAGTATCGTGCAGAAGGGCATGGATAACCTGATGAAAGGACGTACTGTATTCGTGATCGCCCACAGGCTGTCTACGATCCGCAACAGCGACGCGATTATGGTGCTTGAGCACGGGCGCATCATTGAGAGAGGAACCCACGACGAGCTGCTGGCTCAGAAAGGAACCTACTATCAGCTATATACAGGAAAATTAGAACTTTCGTGATGGCAATGAGCCGTGCAGAGAAACAGAAAAGGGGACTTGGGAAGAACGCATGTATTCTTCCCAAGTCTCCTTTCTGTTTTTCTATAGGGCGAAGTCCGCGGCTGAATTGAAGAGAAGTGGAATAAAAAAACAACACAATGTATATTGTGTTGTTTTTTTGCTTAAATCAATATATCTAATTTTCCTTATACCATAAACTACAGGATTTTACATATTTTGTCAATAGCAAATTTAAATATTATTTGAAAATTGCTGGGAATCTATTTATTTTTGCCAAAACAGGTATTGCCAATTTGTGCATTCTGACTGCACAAAATCAGAGTATTTTGAATATGCAAAATAAAGAAAACAACACAATATACATTACGTGGTGTTAGTTGGATGAGGACTTCATAGGGTGCTCTTGTTTTTTTAAGTTAAGCGATACCTAACAAACTAGGTATGGATAAAGATATCAGGCCATGTAATGAAATATTTTGCATTTTAGAGAGAGGAAGAGGACTATGCAGCTGAAAGTAACGACGGATTATGCCGTCCGTACGCTGATGTATCTGGCAAGGCATAAGGGGATTGTGCCCATCGCCGAGATCGCGGAAGCGATGAACATACCGGAAAAATATTTAAACCG
>DXAK01000026.1 GCA_019117065.1 Candidatus Mediterraneibacter pullicola
CATCAGCCCATATTTAACATCCGGCTCAAATGCTTTTCAGAACGCTCTCACTTAAAGTTTTGCTCACAGGAGACATCTCGGGAACTTCTTTACTCATGCCATAAAATCTGTATTTTCCACATCTCACGGTAAAGAGTGCATGTCGGAAGCACCTTTCACTTCGAAGCCATGTAAAAAATACAGCTTTATTATGCAGGTGGGCTGAATATGTTTTGAAACTTCCGTTTTCGGAAAATAGATATTCGCAAAACTATGTTGCGTGAGCGGCAAGTAGAGCGCAGAGGCCCCGAAGCCGCGATGCAATCATAGTTTTTCGGATATCGTATGTTATCAAATATTAAAGTTTCAAATAGTCTTAGACGTTTATCTGTATAAGAAAGATGTATTTTTCAACAGCAATTCATATCTTCCAGATCAGATTCTTATAATGGTTCTTTCGCAGGTATTCCTGCCTTTCTAGGATACCTGCTGGGGGTATTTTTCATTTTTCTGATCTTCACTAATGCCCGCCTCATATCTGTTCCGGGCAATATGAATTTATCAATTTTCTCTATCTTTCCACCCAGTATTTCTATCGCCTTGCTGGCATGATCTATCTCTTCGCCGGACGTACCGCTTTTATAAGCGATAAACATTCCGCTTTTTTGTACGAAAGGAATACAATATTCACTTAGTGTGGAAAGATTTGCAACCGCTCTTGACACGCAGAGGTCGAATTTTTCCCTATACTCCGCCTTTCTTGCATGATCCTCAGCCCTTCCATGAAGTGTATCCACAGATTCAAGCCCCAATTCATCTATCACTGTATTTAGGAATTTTAACCTCTTATTAAGCGAGTCAAGAAGGATAACTCTTATATGTGGAAACGCAATTTTTAAGGGAATACCGGGGAATCCCGCTCCTGTTCCCACATCGATAAGCGTTGATACTTTATTCATATCACTGTCTCTTACAATAGTCAGGCTGTCGACAAAATGCTTTAAGATAACTTCCTCATATTTTGTAATTCCTGTAAGATTCATAACCCTGTTCCACTCAACGAGCAACTCATAATATCGGTCAAACTGATCTTTCTGAGTATCTGTCAGCGCAATGTCAAGCTTTCTCGCTTCTTCCTCAAACAGACCCTTATTCTTTATTGTATCCGGCATATTTTCTCCTTATCTGTTTTTACCCGTTTTTGAGATTCTTTATCATTTTTTCTCAAAACATTTTATACCCATTCACTTCCTTCGCTGGCGCCCCGGAAAAATGAGCGAAATCTTTATTTCAGATACACGAGCAGTACGGACACATCTGCTGGGGACACGCCGGATATTCTCGATGCCTGTCCGATAGATGACGGCCGTATCTCATTTAATTTCTGCTTTGCCTCAAGACGCAGGCTCTGTATCTCGTCATAGTTAATATTTTCAGGTATCTTTTTATTCTCCAATTTCTTAAACTGTTCAACCTGACGCATCTGCCGCTTAATATAGCCGTCATACTTAATATTGATATCCACCTGTTCCCGCACGTCAAAGGGCAGATCTGGACGTTTTTCATCAATCTCATCCAGTTTTTCATACGACAGCTCCGGGCGGCGAATCAACTCTGCCAGCGTTGTCCCGGAATTTAGCGGCGTGCTTTCATATTTTTCCAACACTTCCTGAACCTTTTCGGATGTTCCGATATTCGTATGTTCAACGCGCCGGATTTCTTCTCTAATCAGTTTCTCTTTCTCTAGAAGTTTCTGATAGCGTTCTTCGCCGATCAGACCTACCTCATGACCGATCTTTGTAAGGCGTATATCTGCGTTATCCTGTCTGAGCAGGAGACGGTATTCCGCACGTGAAGTCATCATGCGGTAGGGTTCGCGGCTTTCCTTTGTAACAAGATCATCGATCAGAACCCCTATATATCCTTGAGAACGGTCAATTACAATTCCTTCTTTTCCCTGTAATTTGCGCGCCGCGTTAATTCCCGCTATCAGCCCCTGGGCAGCCGCCTCCTCGTATCCAGAGCTCCCGTTAAATTGTCCTCCGCTGAAGAGCCCTTCAACATTTTTAAATTCCAATGTGCTTTTTAACTGCCTCGCGTCAATACAATCATATTCGATTGCATAAGCATTCCGCACAATCTTCGCATTTTCAAGTCCGGGTACGCTCCGGTACATGGCATACTGAACATCCTCTGGAAGAGAACTTGACATTCCGCCTACATACATCTCATTCGTGGAAAGTCCTTCCGGTTCAATAAACACTTGATGGCGGTTCTTATCGGGGAATTTGACTACCTTATCCTCGATGGACGGGCAATATCTGGGACCTGTTCCCTCAATAGCTCCCGAAAAAAGCGGAGATCGCTCCAGATTTGTCCTGATAATATCGTGAGTTGTCTCATTTGTATATGTGAGCCAGCACGATGCTTGCTCAATTTGGACATTTTCAGGATCCGTTGTAAAAGAAAACGGAACAACACGTTCGTCCCCTTTCTGCTCCTCCATTTTTCCAAAATCAATTGATTTTTTATCAATACGCGCAGGAGTTCCTGTCTTAAACCGATACATCTTTATTCCAAGCGATTTCAGACTCTCTGTCAGATAATTTGCGCTCTGGAGCCCGTTTGGTCCTGTATCTGTACTGACCTCACCGTAGATACACCTTGCCTTAAGATATGTGCCTGTACAGAGAATCACAGCTCTGCATGGATATACGGCGCCAGAATAAGTCTGTACCCCTGTTACTTTTCCGTTTTCCGTAAGAATATCCGTCACTTCTATCTGGCGGATATCCAGATTCTTCTGATCTTCCAGAACCTGTCTCATAGCTTTGCTATACTCTGCTTTATCCGCCTGAGCACGCAGAGAATGAACGGCAGGTCCCTTAGACTGGTTCAGCATCTTGGATTGGATAAATGTGCGGTCGATCACTTTTCCCATCTCGCCGCCAAGCGCGTCCACTTCCCGCACAAGATGCCCTTTAGAACTTCCTCCGATATTAGGATTGCAGGGCATCAGAGCGATACTGTCTACGCTTACGGTAAACATCACCGTGCGAAATCCAAGACGCGCTGCAGCCAGCGCTGCCTCACATCCGGCATGTCCCGCTCCGACAACTGCAATATCATATTTATCCTTATTTTCCCATACAGAATTTGCTGAATATTTCATTGATCAAATCTTCTCCTACTGATTCTCCTGTAATGCTTCCAAGAGCGTCATACGCATCTATCAGGTCAATGGAGTAAAAGTCCTCCGGCAGACCTTCGTCAATGCTTCTTATCACCTTTTCCATACTCTTTTGCGCTCTAATCAAAGCATTTTTCTGTCTTGCATTTGTGATATATATCTGATCGTTAAATGACAGATTTCCTTTTAAAAATAAAGTCTTCACCGTATCTTCCAGTTCACGGATTCCTTGTTCTTCTTTGGCTGATATTGCAATGACCGGAATATCCTGACTCGTTCTGCCAGAAGGGATTGTCTGAGAAAGACCCACTGTGTTGATTCTCTCACGGATTCTATCCTCCGTCACTATAGTCTTCAGATCAGATTTATTTAATAAAATCACCGTTTTCTTATCAAGAATAATCTCCAGTATCTTTTCATCATTTTCATCCAGTTCTCTGGAAGCATCCACCACATAAATGATAAGATCTGCTTTCTGCGCATATTCCTTGGCCCGGTCTACACCGATCTTCTCGATTACATCCTCCGTCTGGCGGATTCCGGCCGTGTCAATCACATTCAGGCTCAAATCTCCTAACCGTATCTGCTCCTGAAGAATATCTCTCGTGGTACCCTCGATATCTGTGACAATTGCCCTCTCATGACCTGCCAGCACATTCAGAAGAGAAGATTTCCCCGCGTTGGGCTTGCCTACAATGACAGTGTTAATCCCTTCTTTTATCACTCTCCCGTTGTCTGAGGAGCGGATCAGTTCTTTTAGATCATTGATAATTTTTTCAGATACTAATTTTAAAGTTTCCCCATATCCATCTACACTGATATGTTCCGGATCGTCAAGAGCTGTTTCTATAAAAGCAGTGTGGTAAATAATTTTATTTCTTATGTCAGATATTTTGTTTTTAACACTTCCTTTTAATTGACTAATTGAACTTTGGAGAGCATATTCATTTTCTGAATTGATTACATCAATGACTGCTTCCGCCTGAGACAGATCTATTTTTCCATTTAAAAACGCTCTTTTCGTAAACTCTCCTGGCTCAGCAGCCCGTGCACCATTCTTTAGCACAGTTTCAAGAACGCGCCTCACAACGAAAGTTCCTCCATGGCAGTTAATTTCTACGGTATTCTCTCCTGTAAATGTATGTGGAGCACGCATTACCATAACAAGAACTTCGTCTACTATCTCTTTGCCATCCACAATATGCCCATACAAGATACGGTGACTCTCTGTATGAGATACTTTTTTATTTCCTTTATATACTTTATCAGCTATCCCAAACGCTTCATCACCACTGATACGGACAATCCCTATCCCTGAACTGGTCATGCCCGTGGATATTGCCGCAATCGTTTTCTCCCCGGAAATCATCTCTATGCTCATCATATGCTCCGTTCTGCCCCCATGTCCGGCGGCTTCATTATATGCTAAAGTTCTTTTCATTCAGCCATATATATACTATCACACTTTTCCCAAAAAGAAAAAGAACGTTTAAAGCTTTACAAAAAAATCTGTAAAGTTTTAAACGCCTTTTGATTCAGAGTAGTTTAACTTTAATGTGCAATACTATCTTTTTAATGTAACAATGACTTTTCTGTAAGGCTCTTCTCCTTCACTGTGTGTCGTCACATAGGGATCTGACTGTAACGCTGAGTGAATAATACGCCTCTCGTAAGGATTCATTGGCTCAAGTACAACAGGTCTTCTGTTTCTCTTTACTTTATGTGCAATATTTTTTGCAAGATGTTTTAATGTTTCTTCTCTTCTTGCACGGTAATTTTCCGTATCAAGTTTTACTCTTACATAGCCGGACTGATGCTTATTCGCAACACGGTTTGCAAGATACTGAAGAGAATCCAGTGTCTGTCCTCTCTTTCCAATCAGGATACCCATGTGATCTCCCTTCATGTTCACACAGAGAGCTCCATCCTCGTCAATGGAAGATGTAATCTCAACTTCCATATTCATGGCTTTTAGAGTATCCTTTACAAACTGTTCCACTGCCTGTATTGTTTGATCTTCCACCGGTGCAAGGACCTGCTGTTCTTTCACAGGCTCTTCCCCTTTTTCTTCCTCAGGCGTTTCTTTTGTTACGGCGTCCTCGTTTTCTTTCTGTACCGGATGTTCCTTTTTCTTATCCTCTTTTTTCGAATAATCCTTTTTTGTTTCTTCTTTCTTTGCTTTTTCTGACTCTTCTATTGCAGCAAAATCCTCTCTCACTGCCTTTACAACATTTTCTATTTTAGGCTCTTGCTTTTCTTCTTTTTTCCAAGCCTCAATGACGGCCTGTTTCATGCCAATTCCAAGAAAACCCGCGCTTCCTTTCTCAATTACCTCATATTCCAGTTTGTCACTCGTAACACCAAGCTGAACCAATGCCTCTGTAATGGCATCGTCTAATGTCTTCGCCGATACTCTGATACTACCCTTCATCTTTATTACTTCCTTTCTTATCCCCGTTATTATAACGGCTTACAAGATTCGCTTTCGCAGTCAGGCTTCCCGGCTTGGCGTTCCTAGCCATTTCTTGAGCTTTTCGAATCTTTTCTTCTTTTGCGGGATCTGACGCCTGTTTATTTGCTTTGGATGTTCCAACATTTCTTGTACTCTTTGTTGCCATCCTGTTGATCTCTTCTGCGGAAGTACCTTTCTTTTCACGTTTTTTCTGAGCCTTCTTGCGGTTTTCTTCTATGATATCTTCCACGCTCTTATTTCTGAGATACCTGTTTACGGCAACTTGCTGAATACTTCTTACTACCGCGCTTGCCACCCAGTAAAGACCAAGACCAGCAGGAAGGGAGAAACCAAAGAATACAGAAATCAGAGGCATGGTGTATGTCATTGTCTTCATGGAATTCGCCATCGGATTATCAGTATCCTGAAGTGCTGCTCCAGCTGCTCCTGACTGTGTAAGCTTGACACTAATAAACTGTGTGACACCGGCCAGTACCGGAATGATAATAGCAAGGATTACTCCAAGTACGGAAGCTGCCGCCAGCGCATCCTTTAAGAGTTCCCATGGATGAGATCCGATATCAATACCGAGGAAATAGTTCATATCAGAAATCTGTCTTACTGTCTCATTAACCGTTCCTTCTATACTCGGAATTCTATCTACAAGCGCATCCCATGTAGAATTCTGGAACTTATACAGGACATTTGCAAGACCTTTCTCCGTTCCAAGATCAAAACTTCCGATGTTCGGAACCACTGTCTTAGAAACAGTCTCCATGATCTTCTCATAACCTGATGTCGCCTGAATTTGCTGGATAACCGGAGTATATACATCCCTTACTTTTGTAACATATTCTGTCACATACTGAACAACTGGATAAAGACCTAACAGGAATACCATCTGCATCAATGACGGAAGACATCCGCTTGACATCTTCACTCCATATTTATCATAGACTAGATTCATCTCTTCCTGCTGCTTCATCATAGATGCCTGATCTTTTTTGTTGGCATATTTCTTCTGAATTTTCTGGATTTCAGGAGACATGACTGCCTGCATCTTAG
>DXAK01000027.1 GCA_019117065.1 Candidatus Mediterraneibacter pullicola
ATTATCGATGCTATTGAGGTATATTACAATACCCCGTCAGATGTTGTGGCTGCTCACGGATACCAGAAAGCCCAGTACCGTGTCAGCCCGCTGAACGGAAATTACTGGCCGTGGCAGTACGACAACGAGACTGGCGGCGGACAGGACGGATATGCCGGAGTGATCGGAAAGGCTATAGACCGATTCCAGCTCTTCTGAGGGCATAACAATACCTCGGGGCATTCGCTCCGGGGAGTGATAATTATGATAATTTACAGTTGACGAAATGATAATTTTCGGTTATTATAATTTATAGATACGGAAGTGACTGTGTGAAATGGAGGATAACTATGGCAAGAAGTATTGCAAGTCGAATGGCAGAGTTACTTGCTCAGCAGAAACTAACTCAAAAGGAATTGGCGCAGAGATCTGGAATAACAGAAGCGGCTATATCCCGCTATATTAAGGGAGATAGAGCGCCGAGAGGTGTTAATCTTGCTAAAATAGCAGACGCATTAGGTACTTCCACTGACTATCTCTTAGGTCATGATGAATTTACGGAAAATGAGAAAAAGTTAGTGAGAACTTTAATTGCAAGAAATGCTTCAAAGATGACCTCGGAAGAAAGAATGGAGTTGCTTCGTATTCTACTTGATAATAACTAGGAGGTATTATGCGATTATCAGATGAACAATACGAATGTATAAAGCAAGCGGTGTTGGATATGTTCATCACCTACGATATAAAATGTGTTCCGATTAGTGCTTTCGAGATAGCAATAAAAATTGGATTGACAGTCATACCGTATTCTGCCCTAGAAGATGAAAAGAAAAGTGTAGCATTACGTATTAGTAAAGACGGGTATTCTGTCGAAACTAACGGCGGAGAATGGATTATATTTTACAACGACGAGTGTAAATCGTATGGAAGAATTAATCAAACCATTATGCATGAAATCGCGCATTATTTTTTAGAACATATCAGGGAAGGGGAAGAAGAGGAAGCAGAAGCAAAATTTTTTGCGAAATATGCGTTGGCACCGCCTCCGCTGATACATCGAATGATTGAAAATGTTAATGCGGAAGCTATTATGCAGACATTTGATCTCAGTTATGAAGCAGCATGCAATGCGTATAAGTATTATTGCAAATGGTTGCGGTTTGGAAACGAAGATTATACGTTATATGAAATATGTATGATACAGTTATTTGAAGTCGCATAAGTTAGGATGTATCAGGCAGAAATGCTTTTTACATAGAAAAAACCAAGCACACAAGGCGCTTGGCACTTACCGAAAGAAACTATATTGTTCGCTTCGGTCAGTTATACTTTTCCTTAGACAAGTAAAGTATAGCACGGTATAGTTCCTTTTGGCAAGTGAAAATTGAAAGGAGGACTATGCCTATGTATATTATTAGGGCATCTATCACTTTGAAAGATGGAACTAAAATATATGCTCGTGATTATGGAAAACGCGGGTTCCCCATTTGGATTGGACCGGGCACGGAACCAGAATCAACAAGGCGAGTGTATTATACAACGTAAATTTAACATGGAGCGTAATAGCTGACCGATACGCTATCCACCACCATAATAAAAATAAAGGAGAGGATAGCGAGATGGCAAAGACTAAATCGAGTGTGCGAGGCGTACAAAATAAGAAAATCGTAGTAGTAAAAGGATATACACGAAAGGATGGAACGAGAGTGCCGGAACATCGGCGTTCTACTCCTAATTAAAATCAAGCCCGGGTTCAGTGGAACTCGGGCTATTGCATTTTTGGAGCCATCAGCTCCGGGGTGGAATATTGTATCATCTTCAGTTGATTTTCGTGTTGCATTTCGTGTTGCATAACGTTCTAAAATGCAACACGGATTATGATATTCTATAATTTTTGTTAAATAACTAATATCTGGAAAAGCGCGTATTTACGCTGATTTCCGAGCATCCCAGTAAATGCGCAGATTGATGAAAAATACTCTGGAGCGGGTTCGAATCCCGTATACTCCATTGTCAAAGCAGCAGAGGTGTTTGAATAAGCATACATCGGGATGGGTTTTGAAGGGCCCATCCCGATTTGACGTTAATCTTCCATAAAGTTAAGAAGATACGGTCAGTAATTATGAATGAAACTTATGGCGTTTTTCACAGAAAAATGTCGAAATATTTATGCAATACTACAAAATGACAGAAAATTACAATAAATAAATTGACAGCCATCAAAAAGTATGATAAAAAGTGATCAACAAAAACGTTTTTGAAAATGGAGGTGGCAGACGATATGCCTTCAACGATACAGGATGTGGCAAGAGCGGCGGGAGTCTCCGTAGGAACTGTGTCCAGAGCCATGAACGACTATCCGGATATCAGTGAAAAGACCCGGGAGAAGATACTGCGAATTGCCCATGAGCTTGGCTATCGTCCTAATCTTGTCGCAAAGAGTCTGTCATCAAAAAACTTCCGGGAGATCGCCCTGGTATTGTCAGGGTTCCTCGAGGATGTGATGTTTAATGACTTTGAGACTATGCTGATGAAAGGGTGCTATCAGTTCGCGTTCGAGCACGATCTGGATATCTCAATGTATGTGATCAATTCAAAGATTCAGGAGGAGAAAACGTTTGAGCAGTTGTGCTATGAACACAACATTGCCGGAGCAGTGCTGTTCGGATTAAAAAGTACAGATCCTTACTTTAAGACACTTGCACAGAGCAGGAAGCCGTGCGTTACCATCGATGTAGAGGTGGGAGGAGCCTGTGTAGGTAATGTGACCAACGACCATGCAGCTGCTTTCGATGAGCTGACGCAGTACCTGATCGATCAGGGACACAGAAAGATCGCTATAGTATGTGGCCGGAAGAATGCGACGGTCACATCGGAAAGACTGGAGGGAGCTGTCCGGGCGATGAAGAGAAACGGATTAGAGTTTCAGGAAGATTTCATCATTCAGACAAACTTTCTGAAAGAAGAAGCGACAGAGGTTGTGAAGCAGTTTTTTGAGGGGCATTCTCCAGATAGTGTTACTGCATTTCTCTGTATGAGCGACATGCTTGCGATTGGAGTGTCAGAGAGCCTGAAAAAAATGGGGTACTCCCTCCCAGACGACTACTCGGTGGTAGGATATGACGGGCTTTATGTGACAGACTATACGGAACCGAGGATCACTACAGTAGACCAGAACATTAAGGAAAAGGGATATGAGGCAGCTAGCCTTTTGTTCGACATGATCTGCGGCACGAGAACGGCACAGAACCTTATACTGCCTCACAAACTTGAAATTAGGGACAGTGTGAAAAAATTGTAAGCAGAGAACGGTTTTGAAAAAAGAAATAAGCGGAGATACCGCTTTTTTCAAAACTTTTTTCGAAAACGTTTTCGAAAAGGCGCAAAAGGGCGTCTAGAAGAAAGGAGAGGTAATATGAAAAAGAGGCAAATCGCAGCGGCATTACTGGCAGGAGCTATGCTTGTATCCGTCACAGCATGTGGCACAGGCGGAGATAACAGTGCTTCAGGAGGAGACAGTTCAGGAGGGATTTCCATTACGATTCCTTCCTACAAGACAGGAGAGAACGTGGGGGCCGTATTTTTTGAGCCTCAGGTAGAGCGCTTTAATGAGAAATACGAGGGAACTTATCATATAGAGTTGGAAAATGTAGCGGAAGATGCGTTTAATGACCAGATTAAGCAGCTGGCGCAGCAGGACGCTCTTCCAGCGCTTGTCCAAGGCGGGGATAAGGAATGGCTTAAGACTGTCGCGTTCCCCAATGGTATGGCTTATGACTTAAGTGGATGGCTGGACGAGACACCGGAAATAAAAGACCTTCTTCTTGCGGACGGAATCGACTACTGTACTTCGGAGGACGGAGCAATTTACAGCATGCCTCTGGCTACGGTAAGGCCTACAGGATTTTTCTATAATACTGCTCTGTGGGATACGCAGGAGGATCTTAGTGCTATGACAATGGATGATTTTACCACTGCCCTTGGAGATCAGAAGATCGCTTTTTCCACGGCAGAAAATGCGTGGGTGACAGCTCTGTTCTGGACTGCGCTGATTGCGAATGAAGAGGGCGGTGCAGAGATTCTTAACAGCGGTATTGACGAGAAGATAACGGATTTCAATCAGCCGGTTATTCTGGATTCTGTGACAAAACTACAGTCATTGCTCCAGAACAATGCGTCTTCCAACTCTGTGGGAGCAGCATATCCAGACACAGCAAATACCTTTATGAGCTCGGGAGCGGCGGTTATTGCAAACGGGCCGTGGATGTCTACGGATTTTGAAGAGACTAACTCTTCTAACTGGAGCAATGATTTCGACGGAGCGAATGTCCGGGCATCGTTGTTTCCCGGACAGGTTGGGATCGCACAGACACGTACCTACGGAGAATGGTGGATCTCATCAAGTGCTTCTGAGGAGGAGGTAGAGCTTGCCCTTGCATTCCTTGAGTTTATCAATTCACCGGAGGAGCTTGAGGCATACCTGCTGGCAGAAGGCGGCGATGCTCCCAATCTTGAGTATACAGAGGACTTCGTGGCACAACAAGGAGAGACTCAGGTGCTGGCGGATCTGGCGGCTGATACAACAGAGGAGACAGTCTATGTGCCGTGTATTCTTGATGTGATTCCTTCTTCCGTGGCGAATTCGGATTTGAGCAGGCTTCTTCCTTCACTTGCGGACGGAACTTACACTCCTGAGCAGTTCTGCGAACAGCTCTCAACTGCGGCAGCAGAGGCAACTGCACAGTAACATGTAAAAGGCGTCCCTTCCGGGACGCCTTAAAAGAAAGGAAATGGCCTATGAAAAAACTTATAGGAAAGAAAGGGCGGGGATCTGCGAAACATTGGGAAAAGAAAAATTATAAATGGATCTACTTCTTTTTACTGCCTACGATCCTTATATTTCTCATGTTTTACATGGTTCCGATTATTCAGGTATTTGTCACTTCCTTTGCTCAATGGGACGGATTTAATGCACCTCAATTTAACGGCATACGAAACTATGTCAATCTGTTTAGCAGCAGTTCCTTCCTTGTTTCGCTGAAAAATCTCTTTTTGTGGGCTCTTGTGGCAATGTTTCTCCACGTAGGGTTCGGCACGCTTGTGGCATTTGTGTTTTACCAGCGCAGGCGGGGATGGAAAGTGGCCCGTGCCGTATTTATGATACCGAATGTGATCAGTGCGGCTGCATGGGCAATGATTTACAGGTTTTTCTTTAATAATGATTTTGGGATTCTCAATTCTATAATCCGAATCTTTAATCCTGATTTCAATGTTCAGTGGCTTTATTCATCACCATGGGCCTTCTGGGCGGTAACATTTACATGGCTGTTCTATGCGGTAATCGTAACGCTTCTGGTACTTGGTGATTTGATGAACATACCGCAAGAGCTGAATGAAGCGGCCATCATTGACGGGGCCGGCGGATGGCAGCTGATACGTCATATCCAGATTCCTCTGTGCCGGAGCGGCATAGCTACAGGCGTGATTTGTTCCCTGACCTCAAGAATCACAATGTATGAACAGATCTCGCTTACAACTGCAGGAGGGCCGGGGAATGACACGATGAGCCTTCCGATCCTTCTGGTCAATGCCGTTACAGATTATAGATATGGGTACGCGAATGCAATAGGCGTTCTGATGTTTATCATAGGGCTTGTGATGATGTTTGTCGTCAATAAGGCGTTCCGTATGAACGAGACAGATTACTAAAATGGGAGGTGGGAAGATTATGCCAAAATTAAAAAAAGGATTGGTCTCGGGCTTTATCTATGCTATTGAGATTCTTGTGATTGTGATATCCCTGTTTCCCATCTTATGGGTGATTCTGTCCGCATTTAAGACAAACGGAGAGATTTTGAGCAGTCCGCTTGACCTGCCGCAGTCGGTGTCCTTTGATGTGTTTATACATTTGTTTCAAAACTATAATTTCCCGCGGTATTTTCTGAATTCCTTGCTGGCGGCGGGGGTTTCTACAATCGTATCCCTTCTTTTCTATGCGATGGGAGGCTATGTGCTGGCAAAATACAAATTTCCGGGAAGGACGCTGCTTTTTACACTGTTTACTATTACGCTACTTGTGCCTGCGCACAGTAAGACACAGCCTATTTTCAATCTTATATCAGATCTGGGGCTTTATAACAACATCTGGGGAGTTACTCTTGTGTATCTGTCTACTGGCATGGCAATGTCTATCTTTATCCTAAGGGCAGGATTTCTCTCTGTCCCAAAGGCTTTGGATGAAGCGGCGATTGTGGATGGAGCAGGATTTATTCGTATCTTCTGGTCTATAAATCTCCCGCTTGCAAAAGGAGCCTTATCAACTGCCGGCATACTGATGTTTCTAAGCAATTGGAACGAATATTATTTTGCCTCTCTTCTTACAATGTCAGATTCAGAGAGGACGCTGCCAATTGCACTTAGTTATTTTACAAGTGAATTTTCCTATAACTACACGGAGCTTTTTGCGGCCCTTGCCATCGTTGTCCTGCCGGGTATCATTCTGTATATTTTTGCTCAGGAGCAGGTTCAGGCGAGTATGGCGTCGACGGGCATCAAGGGCTAACATTTGACATAAAGGAGAATATTTATGAGTTTTCATATGAATTACAATACAGAGCCAAGAGGATGGATCATGGAAGAGGACGGGTTCGGCGCCCGCAGTATCGCTAAATGCGAATCCATCTTTGCCCAGGGCAATGGTTATCTTAATATTCGGTGCGCACTGGAAGAAAGTTATGTGGGTCAGTGCAGGGATGCGTTTGTAGCGGGCACATTTAACAAGGCAATGCCGGACGAGGTCACAGAGCTTCCGAATCTTCCCGATGTGACAGAATTGGTAATTCTGGTAAACGGAGAAAGATTTTCTTTAGATAAAGGAAGGATACACAGCTACTCAAGAAAACTGGATCTGCGCACGGGGGAGTGTGTGCGGAAAGTAAAGTGGGAGAGCCCGGAGGGGGTGGAGTTGGATCTTTGCTTTAGAAGGTTTGTTTCCCTTCATGAGGAGCATGCGGCAGCATTTCAGACAGAAATTACAAGTGTGTCAGCGCCCATGGAATTGGTCATTGAGAGCGGCATAAGCTCCCGGAGTTCGAATACAGGCTCCCAGCATTGTTTGGACGGGGAGAAGCGGATGCTGGGCAGAGATACTCTCAGGCTGTCCACCTGTACAGTCCAGTCAGATATTCCAATCGTTGTACACTGCGTACATAAATTCAACAAAGAAACTTTAATGGAGCTCCCTGTGATTGAACGGAGGAGGTTTGTAAAACAATTCCGTTTTCAGATCGGTAAGGGTGAGACTCTGCGTATGGAAAAGACAGCATGCTACCATACCGGGCGGGATATGCGTTATGAGCTCCCGGACTGGCCTGCCGGTGTCACGGACTCGAAGCCTGTGTGTGCGGATGGGGACGCGCTGATTGAAAAGTTGAAAGGTTCTTCCTATGAGGAATTGCTAAAAATGTCTGCAAGGGCATGGGCGTCATACTGGAAAGATACAGATATTGAAATCGAAAGCAGTGACCCTGTAGATCAGTTGGGAATGAGATTTGCTCTTTACCATTTGAACATTATGATACAGCGTAGGGACAGCCGTGTAGGCATTGGGGCAAAAGGAATGACAGGGGAAGGATATAAGTGTCATTCATTCTGGGATACAGAGATGTTTCTCCTTCCATTCTACCTGTTTACCCACCCTCAGGCAGCGAAGACTCTGTTAAAATACCGATACCGAAGCTTGCCGGGAGCATACAGGAAAGCAGCTGAAAATCACTATGAGGGAGCGATGTTCCCGTGGGAAAGCGCGTGGATGGACGATGGGGAAGTGACACCTCTTTATGGGGCCGCAGACATTGTCACAGGGACAAGCATCCCCATACTGACTGGTATGCTGGAGCATCATATCACTGCGGATATTGCTTGGGGCGTCTGGCTTTATTATGAGGGTTCTATGGATGAAAAATTCATGGATAAGTACGGCTGTGAGCTGCTCGTGGAGACTGCAAGGTTCTGGTCTGATCGGCTGGAGTGGAAAGAAGAGAGAAAGCGCTATGAGATCTGTAATGTGATTGGTCCAGACGAGTATAAAGAACATGTGGACAATAATGCTTTTACAAATTACCTTGCGGCGTTTAATTTAAGGACGGCCGCCCATGTAATCGGTATTATGGAGAAAAAATGGCCGGGTGCGTGGAAAAATCTCAGCAGGAGATTTAATTTGGAGGAGTTAAGAGAGGATTTTCAGAATAAAGAAAAAAGCCTTTATCTTCCGGAGCCGGACAAAGACGGGATCGTAGCCCAGAATGAGCAGTACATGGGGCTTGAGAAGGTGGATCTGACGAAATACAAAACTCAGCAGGGCGTCTCTTCTATCTATGAAGATTACAGCCAATCTCAGATGAACCAGATCATGGTTTCCAAGCAGGCGGACATGGTAATGCTGCTTCGGATTTTTCCAGAATTGTTTGATAGGGAAACGCGGAGAAAAAATTTTATTTTCTATGAGTCAAGGACTCTCCATGACTCATCTTTAAGTCACGGACAGCATTGCGTGGTGGCATCGTGGCTTGGAATGGACGAGATGGCACTTGATATGTACCGGCATGCGGTCAATATTGATATGGGACCGAATCCATCTTCATCTGACGAGGGAATCCACAGCGCTTCTATGGGCGGTGTGTGGCAGTGTGCAGTGTGCGGATTTGCAGGCCTGAAGTGGAATGGCAGGCTATCCCTTGAAAATCATCTCCCTAAATGCTGGAAAAAAATGACATTCCGGCTTTGCTGGAGGGGCGCTCTTCTGAGAGTGGAACTGACAGAGGGAATAATCAGCATCAGCCATCAGCAGGGGCCAGAGATCAGCCTTTGCGTAAATGGCCGCGAGCATATCCTTTCAGAGGGTGGATCTGTGAGGGAAGAATCATAAAAATCAGAGAGCGTAAGGAGAAGATATGAAGTACAAAGGAATTATATTTGATCTAGACGGTGTGATCTGTCATACGGACCGATTCCATTATGCGGCATGGAAAGCCCTTGCAGACCGGCTGAATACACCCTTTGATGAGGAAATTAACCAGCGGCTGCGGGGCGTGAGCAGGATGGAAAGTTTGGATATTGTGTTGGAACAATGCCCCCGCTCCTTTACTCAGGAAGAAAAGGAAGAGCTGGCAGAAGAAAAAAATAGTAATTATAGAAAATTTCTTACTGGAATGACTCCTTCCGATATGACGGAGGACACAAAGGAAACTCTTGTGAAGCTGAGAGTAGAGGGAATTAAGCTTGCCGTAGGATCCTCCAGCAAAAATGCCCAGTATATTCTGGAGAGGATGGGAGCAGAAGGCTTTTTCGATGGAGTGTGTGACGGCACGCAGATTGCCCACAGTAAGCCTCACCCGGAAGTATTTTTAAAAGCAGCCCAGATCCTTGGGATTGTACCGGAGAAATGTCTGGTAGTGGAGGATGCTTTTTCCGGATATGAGGCAGCCTGTGCAGCCGGAATGGATTGTGCCGCCGTAGGAGGCGGCTTGTGGGAAAGTAAGGCAAAATACAGACTGGAAAAGCTGTCTGATCTGTTGGAAATTGTTCTTTAATGCGGCGCAAATGCGCCACATCTTTTTTAGCGGCATGCTCGTGCGCATCTTGCACGGAGTGCTTTTATTTTATAGGTAAGTCCAAAGGACTTACCTATAAAATAAAAAAGACTTCGCAACAGCTTTGCTGCGAAGCCTAATGGACCTGGCGGGAATCGAACCCGCGTCCAAAAACCTATCCCATGTACTTCTACTATCATAGTCAGTTCTTTGTCATTCCCTCTGCCGTACGGAAAACTGACATCCTTACGGTTTTAGTAGCTTCATGATACGCCTGACAGCTCAAAGCTTTGCCGTCATCGTTTCTCACATAGATGATACCGGGTCTCTAAGGTGTGAGTGCCTCAGAGCCGGCATGCAGCATTTAGGCTGCAGCTAATTCGTAATTATCGTTAGCGTTTAATTTTAAGTTTGCGATTTGACGCATCAGCCTGCGGATAGCTTCTCCATCTTCAAGATCCCTGTCGAAACCAGTACAAGCCCGAGATTGAGAATGACATATACTATGCAATATTATATGCACAACTGTCAGTACTATACATAATATAGGGGAGGAATGGGAAAAAGTCAAGATTTAAACGGCTTCTCACAAATTTTTAACATTCAAACAGCTGGTATGGCTGGATTTTTTCTTCTGCATATGTGATAATAAATGATCAGGGGAAGAACTTCCTGCTCTTAGGCGGGGAAGAATAGAACAAAGAAAAGAGGAACATCAATGCCAACAACATATGCACATTACAAATTCGGAAAAGAGGTCATAGGTGCACTCCCGCGCCCGCTGCAGAGCGCCATTGAGAACAATAGGGAACTCTTTGACATCGGCGTTCACGGTCCAGATATCCTATTCTATTATAACCCGGTAAAGAACAATCCTGTGACTGTACAGGGGTATGAACTGCACGATCAGATAGCAGATAAGTTTTTTCAGCATGGAATTGAAGTGATAAAGGCAGCCAAGGATCCTGCGGCGGCAAGGGCATATATTTACGGGGTAATCTGTCATTTTGCACTGGATAGTGAGTGCCATCCATATGTGGAGAAAATGATACAGACAAGCGGTATCAGCCATTCGGAAATCGAGATGGAGTTTGACCGTCTGCTTTTAAAGGAAGACTATATCAATCCGGTCCGTTATCTGGCGACGGGACATATCCATCCGAGCAAAGAGAACGCTAAGGTCATCGCGCCATTTTATGAAGGGGTGACGGCGGAGAACATAGAGGGAACGCTGAAGGGAATGATTTTCTATCACAAACTGCTCCATGCTCCGGGAATGCTGAAACGCAGGCTTCTCTTCGGAGCGATGAAAATTACAGGGAAATATGATTCTATGGGTGGAATGGTTATGAGTTTAGAGCCAAATCCAAAATGCAGGGATTACTGCCAGCTCTTAAAGAAACTATATGCAGGCGCAGTGCCTTTGGCGGCAGGGCTTCTTATCCGCTATCAGAAAGCTTTGTTTGAAGGAGCAGAGCTTCCGGAGCGTTTTCACAGAACTTTCGGAGCGGGGGATGACTGGGAGAGCCTGAGAGTATAATTTTAACAGCGGCAGCCGTGGAACGTATAGGGAAATAGGTTTCTGGCGTGTCCAAACTAGGGAAAGAGAGAAGAAATATGAAATTCAAACTGACTTCACTTGAGAAAAAGTGGGTGCTTTATGATGTGGGAAATTCGGCCTTCACCATGATGGTATCTACCATTTTTCCGATCTATTTTAACTCCCTTGCCAGCGGGGCAGGGATATCAGATGTGGATTATCTGGCGTATTGGGGATACGCCACATCTATTTGTACGCTTCTCGTGGCGGTTTTAGGCCCTACTTTGGGAGCGGTGGCGGATACAAAAAATTTTAAAAAGATTGTTTTTACGGTTGCAATGGGAGTAGGAGTGGCCGGGTGTATTCTACTTGGATTTTTGTCGTCGTGGTTATGGTTCTTGGGCGTATTTATTATTGCTAAGACAGGATATTCCGCAAGCTTGGTATTTTATGATGCTATGCTTCCTGATGTCACGGAATCAGAACGGATGGATGCTGTTTCTTCCCATGGATTTGCGTGGGGATATATTGGAAGCTGTATTCCGTTTGTGATGTGTCTTGGTCTTGTGCTGGGCGCAGATTTTATTGGAATTGGGACGCGGACCGCGATGCTTCTCGCATTTGTGATCACGGCATTGTGGTGGCTGTGCTCATCTCTGCCCCTTTTGCGCTCTTACAGGCAGAGGTATTATGTTGAGTCAAAAACGCATATGGTCAGGGATAGTTTTCGGCGTTTGGGACATACGTTTGTGGAGTTGGTAAAAGATAAACATATTTTTGTATTTCTGCTGGCGTTCTTTTTCTACATCGATGGTGTGTACACGGTCATTGACATGGCGACAGCATACGGACAGGCTCTTGGACTGGATAGTACGGGGCTTCTCCTTGCACTTTTGGTGACACAGATCGTGGCATTTCCAGCAGTGCTTTTTTTCAGCAGGCTTGTTAAAAGGGTTAGGGCAGAGAATATTATTACGGTTTGTATCGCGGCGTATTTTTGTATCGCAGTGTATGCCTACTGGTTGGACAGTCAGATAGATTTCTGGATACTTGCGGTTCTTGTGGGAATGTTTCAGGGGACGATACAGGCGTTGTCCCGCTCTTATTTTGCGAAGATCATTCCCGCGGAGAAATCAGGGGAATATTTTGGAATCTATGATATTTGCGGCAAAGGTGCTTCCGTGATCGGCACGGCGCTGGTGTCATTTTTGAGTCAAGTAACGGGAAGCGTGAATTTCGGGGTGAGTGCACTTTCAGTCATGTTCTTGATTGGTCTGGCACTGTTCCGATATGCGGCGAGGCTTAATAGAAACTAAACAAAAGAAATAACCGTTCACTCGCACAGCCATCCGCCGGCAAAAATATGCAAGTACATTTTTGATCCTCCGTATGTCTGTATGACTGAACTGTTATAAAAATTTTCTGAAATAAGTTTGAAATTTCGGAAAATATGAGATTGTCATGTTATAATATAGTGTAGGAGATCAGATGGGGCGGATACTGGTATCCGCCCCATCTGTTCTGCATCGGCCGAAGCGAAATGGAGAATTCAGGAGAATATATATTATGGGAGAGTTTGTAAAATTACAGGATATTACAAAAGTCTACCGAATGGGAGAAGTGGAGATCCGTGCGGCGGACAATATCAGCTTTTCGATCAATAAAGGAGAATTTGTTGTTATTGTCGGTCCCAGCGGAGCGGGGAAGACGACGGTTCTGAACATTCTCGGCGGAATGGACACAGCTACAGATGGCACACTTACCGTAGATGGAGAAGAGATCACGGCATACAATGCGAGGCGGCTGACAGGATATAGGAGAGAGGATATCGGATTTGTGTTTCAGTTTTATAATCTGGTGCCCAACCTGACAGCTCTTGAGAATGTGGAATTAGCGCTTCAGATATGCCGGGATCCGTTGGACGCGAGAGAAGTATTGGAAGAAGTCGGTCTTGGCGGCAGACTGGATAACTTTCCGGCGCAGCTCTCCGGAGGAGAGCAGCAGAGAGTGTCCATCGCGAGAGCTTTGGCGAAAAACCCAAAGCTGCTGCTTTGCGACGAACCTACGGGAGCACTGGACTATAATACAGGAAAAGCAATATTGAAGCTATTACAGAACATGTGCCGGGAGCGGGGGATGACGGTAATTGTGATCACGCACAATCAAGCGATCGCTCCCATGGCGGACCGGCTTATACATATTAAAAACGGACGGGTATCACAGATGGAAATAAATGAAAACCCAATGTCAATTGATGAGATAGAATGGTAGGAGAAACGGATGAAGAAACGGGCGTTGAGAAAAGACTTTTATATGGAAATCCGCCGCAGTCTTGGACGTTTCCTGTCGATTTTTTTTATTGTCGCCATCGGATGTGCATTTTTTTCGGGTATCCGCGCGTCAGAGCCAGATATGAGGTATTCGGGAGACGCGTATTTTGACGCCAAGAATCTAATGGATATACAGGTGATCAGCACCTTAGGACTTACGGATAAGGATATTCAGGCAATAGAGGGTGTGGACGGTATCGAGCACGCAGAGGGCGGATATTCCGTGGATGCGCTCTGTACGGACGGCAACAGCCAGATTGTTGTCCGCATCATGTCCATACTTCCAAAGATGAATCAGGTGCAGCTTGAGAAAGGAAGGCTCCCCGAGGCGGAAGATGAGTGCGCGGTGGATGTGGACTATCTGACTCAGAGCGGGATGGAAATCGGGGATGAAATTACATTTTCCAGTGGGACAGAAGACGAGATCACGGATACTCTCACAAGGGATACGTTTACCATTACAGGCGCAGTGAGCAGCCCGAATTACATATCCTTCCAGAGAGGAAGTACTACCATCGGAAACGGAAGCGTCGCAGCGTTTATCTGCGTGCCGGAGGAGAGCTTTACCCTTAATGTATATACCGAGATATATGCACTGGTGGAGGGCGCGAAAGAACTGACTGCCTTTACGGATGCTTACGACGATGCGGTGGGAGACACGCTGGACAATGTGGAGGCGATCAAGGCCGAGCGGGAAGAGGCACGTTATAAGGAGGTTCAGGCTGAAGCGGCAGAAGAGATCGAAGAAGCCGAGGCAGATCTTGAAGAGGGGGAACAAAAGCTTGCGGAGGCTGAGAGAGAATTTGAGGAGGGAAAGGCAGAAGCTGAGGCAGAACTAGCGGATGCGAGACAGCAGCTTGCAGACGCTCAGGCAGAGATCAACAGAGGGAAAAAGCAGTTGGAATCTTCCAAAGCCGAGATTGAGTCATCTCAGGAAGAGATGAAAACTTTAAGGCAGGAACTTCTGAACGGACAGGCAGAGATTGACAAAGGACAGGAAGAGTTAAATACCAATATTGACGTTCTGAACGGACAGATCGATCAGCTCAATGCTGTGAAGGAACAGTACAATCAACTTGCCGCCAGCGGGAAAACGGACGATTACACGCTTGGAATGATGGAAGCGCTGTACGCCAAGATACAGGAGGGAGAAGCCGCCGTTACACAGGCGCAGGCACAGATCGATGGAGCAAAGGCGGAACTTGCGGCATCCCAAGAGCAGATCAACAGCGGCTGGGATCAGTTGGAGGCCGGTCAGCAGCAGCTTGAGGTCGCCGCGGATCAGATAGAGGATGCGCAGGCAGAGCTTGTGGCAGCTCAAGATGAAGTCGATGACGGGTGGGAAGAATACTATAAGGGCCAAGCAGAGGCACAGGCTGAAATTGAAGAAGGAGAACAGCAGATAGAGGATGCGAAGGCGGAATTAGAAGACGGTAGACAGAAGCTGTCAGATGCAGAACAGGAACTTGCAGATCTGGAAAAACCGGAATGGTATGTGTATGACAGAAGCAATCTTCCAGATTATACTTCGTACGGCGATAATGCAGACCGGATGAGGGCCATAGGTGAAGTGTTCCCAGTCATTTTCTTCCTTGTCGCAGCGCTGATTAGCCTGACTACTATGACGAGAATGGTGGAAGAGCAAAGGACGCTGATCGGCACGTTCAAAGCATTGGGGTACGAGAGACATTCCATTGCAGGAAAATATCTGGGGTATGCGCTTTTTGCAACAGTAACGGGAAGCGCAGCAGGTATTCTTTTTGGGGAGAAAGTATTCCCGTATATTATTATCAATGCATATGGGATCATGTTTCCATACATGCATGAACTGTCCATTCCGTACAATCTCCAGTATGGACTAGGGGCTGCCGCTGCAGCGCTGGCCTGTACGCTTGCAGCAACATTTATGGCGTGTTTCAGCGAGTTGAAAGAACAGGCGGCGGAACTGATGAGGCCACCCACACCGAAGCAGGGACAGAGAGTGCTTCTTGAGAGGGTGGATTTTATCTGGAAACGGCTGAACTTCTCATGGAAGGCAAGTATAAGGAATCTCGTGCGCTATAAGAAGAGATTTTTGATGACAGTCTTTGGAATCGGTGGATGTATGGCTCTAATGCTGGTGGGATTTGGGCTGAAGGATTCAATTTTTGCCATTGTGGATCTCCAGTATGGCGAGATTCAGCTCTACGACGGAAATATTATTCTTGAGGATAATATTACGGAGGAACAGCGGGACAGCCTGACGTTGGATTTGGAAGCGGATAGGAATGTGAACGGTTTGGCTGAAGGCCTGCTTACACAGATTACAGTGGGAAATGGCGGAGAATGGCATGATATCTACATAGAAGTGCCGGAGGATGTAGAAGAATTTCCTGAGTTTGTCGTTCTTCAGGACCGGATTACGGATGAAGAGTACAGGCTTGATGAGGGCGGAGCCATACTGACGGAAAAGATCGCGAAAGAATTGGAGGTTGAGGCAGGAGACAGCATTGTGATCCGCGATGAGGATAAAGGAGATTTGACCGTAAAGGTCAGTCAGGTGTGCGAGAACTATATGGGGCATTATCTTTATATGACCCCCGGATATTATGAAGAAGTGTATGGCGAGGCTCCGAGCTATAATTGCATGTTCTATAAAACGGCAGACCGAATGACAGAAGAGGCTGAGGAAATAGGGAAAATGGCCCTTCAGCATGATGGAACGCTGAGCATCAGCTATACGACGGACATGGAGCGGCAGGTGCACGACATGCTGGGCGCATTGGACATTGTGATTGTGGTGCTCATTATATCTGCTGGAATGCTTGCGTTCGTGGTACTGTACAATCTGAACAACATCAACATTACGGAGAGAAAAAGAGAGCTGGCAACTCTGAAGGTGCTTGGTTTCTACAATAGTGAAGTCTGTGCGTATGTATACAGGGAAAATATCGTGCTTACTGTTCTGGGATCTCTGTTTGGCATGCTGCTGGGAAAGATCTTGCATCAGTTCGTCATCGTGACTGTGGAGATCGACAATGTGATGTTTGGGCGTAATATTGATGTGAGCAGCTTTGTATACGGATTTTTGCTGACCGTGGCATTTTCATGTCTGGTAAACGGTGCAATGTACTTCAAGTTAAAGAAAATAGATATGGTGGAGTCCCTGAAGAGTGTCGAGTGATCCATGCTTTGTGTACCAAAAAAATATTTGAGAATAAAAAAGAAACAGTCCCCGGTGAATTATTTCCGGGGACTGCTTCTTTATTGCTACAGAAGACGTTCCGCGATCATTACCACCACAGGGATAGTGACGACGGAAAGGACGGTGGACAGCGCAAATATTTCTGAAGAGTAAGTATAGTTCTGCTTATACCGTATTGCCATCATAGTTCCTGACGCAGCGGCAGGGCATGCGGTGGCAATGAGCACGGCGAGAGATACTGCCTGAGGAAGATGCATAAGTAGGAGAAGAGGCAGGCTGAGCAGAGGAATGAGCAGCAGTTTGACGGCACAGACAAAGTAAAGCCGTATATTGCGCAGCATTTTTGCAAGATCCGCCTGCGCCACAGAGAATCCGGCTACCATCATTGCCAGAGGTGTGTTCATATCAGCTACATACGACATGGAATCCAGAAGGATTGCGGGAATCTTGACTTGGGCGAAGAATAAGATTACCGCAAGGATCGTGGCAAGAAATACGGGTGAGAGCAACCCTTCCCGCAAGTTTTTAAGAGAACACTTTTTCTCCATGAGTATGACTCCATGAGTCCACGAAAATAGGTTGAATACGACCATATACGCGGTTAGGTAAAAAACTCCGGTGTCGCCAAGGGCGCTACTGATCAGCGGGATGCCAATGAAAGCGCAGTTTGAGTACATGGCGTTGTACCGTTCGATACAGTAATCCGGACCGGTTTTCTGACGGATTAGCACGGTGACAGCAAAGACGCCGAGGATGTGGATGAGAACGGCGGCGGCAAACGCGAGAAAAAGCCCCCGTACCAGTTCTGGATCATAGCCGGTCTGATATACGGTCAGAATCACAAGAGGATTGACAACCATAAGGAGAAGGTTGGAGATGGAGCGGTTTCCTTCTTGATTGACGAGTTTTATACGGTAACACACAAAGGCGAGCAGCATGATAAAGAACATCTTCACTAGCTGCTCGAATATCAATGCGAACATAAGGGAAATATCCTTTCTTTTTTACTTGGATGACGCCGGCAAATACAAGCGCCTGCATCAGGCGGGAACAATCAGCGGTTGATGCCCGACTGAAGTTCATCAGCCCAGTTCTGAAGGCTGTATGTATGTCCGTTAAAAAGTTTTAAGATCACGCCTGTGGGGTTTTCTTCATTTGCAAAGGCATTTGCCTCGTCAGTGTCCACATGCATGGCAAGAGAGAAAGATGGGCTGACGCGTACGACAACGTCAGAGAAGATGAGGGAACGCTCGTAACTTGTGGTAATGACGAATACAATGTCATTATCTTTAACATGAGCGCGGATTGCATCTACGGGGGCCATATGGATATGCCGTTTGGCGACGATGACGCCTTTGGACAGCTCGACCTTGCCTTTGGGACCGACGAGGGTACATCCGGGCGTGTCTTCCAAATCTCCGGACTGGCGGATTACACTTTTGATGCCGAGGCGGCGCGCGTCTGTCACGGAGATCTCAACTTGTGTCTCCTTCCGGCAGGGGCCTAGGATGATGACGTTTTCAAACTTGCCTTTCGGGCCTGCTATAGTGAGCCGCTCTTTGCATGCATACTGTCCGGGCTGGCTTAATTCTTTTGAAAATGTTGGTTTCGACCCAGCTCCGAATAAAGTTTCAAAATCTCTTTGCGTGATATGGATATGACGCGCAGAGGTCTCGATCGGTATTTTCAAACTCATATTCTCTCACTTCCTCACGTTCATGATTTTATCAGAATAAAATATGTATTTCAATAGATGATAAGAAAGTGTATGGCAGTTCTTCCATACAGCGTCTGCGTCGGAATGTTAAGAATGTGAAAAGAATATGAAAAGAAAGTGTAAGAAAAAAGTAAAATCTAATTGACACGTTTAAGTGCAGCATGTTAATTTAAAAATGATGCGTCAAAGCGCAGATCATCTTTGGAGATCATAATAAAAATAGCATACTGACAAAAAAACTGAATTATGCAAAGGAGAAAAAGGAATGGGAATAACAGACGTACTTTCCCTGTTTGGAGGCCTTGCGCTATTCCTGTACGGAATGCAGATGATGAGCGGCGGGCTTGAAGCGGCGGCGGGAAATAAAATGAAAGCCATTCTAGAGAAACTGACGTCCAACCGTGTGAAAGGAGTGCTGGTAGGAGCTGGCATTACCGCGGTTATCCAGTCTTCTTCAGCGACAACGGTCATGCTTGTCGGTTTCGTAAATTCAGGGCTTATGACCTTGAAACAGGCAGTGTGGGTCATCATGGGTGCGAACATCGGTACGACTATTACCGGGCAGCTCATTGCCCTTGATATGGGTGCTATCGCTCCAATTTTTGCCATTGGCGGCGTAGGGGTGATGATGTTTGTTAAGAACGAAAAGGTACACCACATCAGCAGTATCTTCGCAGGGCTCGGTATCCTGTTTATGGGTATGGATATGATGGGAGCGGCGATGGTTCCTCTCCAAGAGTCCGAGAAGTTTATCGCAATGATGACGAAGTTCAGCAATCCTCTGCTGGGAATCTTGGTCGGGGCGCTCTTTACGGCTCTGATCCAGTCTTCCTCTGCGTCCGTTGGTATCCTTCAGGCGCTTGCTTCCACGGGGATGATCCCGCTTTCCAGCGCGGTATATGTGCTTTTTGGCCAGAATATCGGGACATGTATCACGGCAGTCCTTGCTTCTATCGGCACAAAAGTGAACGCGAAAAGGACAACCATCATTCACCTGATGTTTAATGTGATTGGTACGGCAATATTCACAGTTGTCTGTATGGTTACACCGTATGTGCACTGGATAGAATCCCTTACTCCGGGCGACCCGGTGGCGCAGATTGCCAACGCACATACTGTTTTCAATATCATTACTACACTTATCCTTCTTCCGTTTGGATCTGCGCTTGCGAATGCGGCGGAACATATTCTTCCAGACAGCAAGAAGACGGACGACGAAGAACTGCGTCTAAAGTATATTCGTCCTTTTGAGACGTCCTATGTGATCGGACACAGCGCTATGGCGGTATCACAGGTGCGCGACGAGGTGGGGCGTATGCTCCGCATGGTGTCAAAAAATATTGAAGACGCTTTCTCTATCCTGATTCACTACGACGATAAACTCAAGAAAAAGATTGTCGAGAGGGAAGAGTATATCGATTATCTGAATAAAGGAATCTCTGAGTATATTGTATCCCTGATGTCCAGCGAGAAGTCTATGTCGGATTCCTTGCAGATCAACGGTTACTATGTGATCATCAGCAATCTGGAGCGTATCGGTGACCACGCAGTTAATCTGCTGGAATATGCGGACGATATGAAGAAATGGGATCAGGAATTTTCAGAAAATGTTCTTGAGGAACTCGAGGAGATGAAGCAGCAGTGCATATCCGCTCTTGACAATGTCAAAGATGTCACGCCGGAAAATGTGGAGGATGTCCTTGGCAAAGCGGTCGTTATGGAGCAGAAAAACGACGATATGCGTGACAAGTACTTCAAAAAGCAGCTTCAGCGTTTAAAGAAGGGCAAATGCAAGCCGCAGAGCGGTATTGTATTTTCCGAGATCCTGACAGATTTCGAGAGAATGGGAGATCATACTCTCAATATAGCGGAACAGTATCAGAAGATGGCTCAGTAGTAATGAATAAATTCCTCTGTTTTACAGATACTACATTTACTGACAGAAATGAGTAGGATTTGTAGATATTTGTAAAACGGAGGATTTTTTATATGAAAGCAACGGGGATAGTCAGAAGGATTGACGATTTGGGGCGTGTCGTCATCCCGAAAGAAATCAGGAGGACGCTCCGTATTAGAGAAGGAGATCCACTGGAGATATTTACCGATAGGGAGGGAGAGATCATCCTTAAAAAATATTCCCCTATCGGGGAGCTAGGAACTTTGGCAAAACTATATGCGGAGAGCCTTTCCCAGACATTGGGATGCACAGTGTGCGTCACGGACACAGATCAGATCGTGGCGGTATCAGGCAGCGGGAAAAAGGAACTTCAGGATCAATTTATCGGCAAAGAGTTCGAGGAGACGCTCAAGGAGAGGGATCAGGTGCTTGCTTCCATGGGGGATCCTTCTTATGTAAAAGTGACGCCGGATATGAAGGAATATCAGAGCGAAGCCGTCTGCCCGATCATCTGCGAGGGGGATGTGATTGGCTCCGTGGTGCTGTTAGGCAAAGATGAGAAGAAGCGCTTTGGGGAAGTGGAGCAGAGAGTGGCTTACAGCGCAGCGGATTTCCTCGGGCGGCAGATGGGGTAACAGATTTTAGTAAAAGTAAAGAATACGGCGGTAAAACACAATACCTTGTCATAATTTCTGCCGGACGGACATATGATTTTCACATAAGGACAAAGAGTGTAGGTGCTGGGATACTATCCCGGCGCGAAGACAATATGTTTGGACCAGGAGGGGAAAATGGAGAAAAAAGCAGCAGGAAGACAAGGGATTGAACAGGTAGCAGTGCATATGGTAAAGGCGATTTTGTGCGCATATATTGTGACGGGAATTATGCTTCTTGTATTGACGCTCCTCCTATATAAAATGGGGTTGAGCGAGCAAAATGTGAATGCAGGGATCATACTGACCTATGTGATATCCACATTTTCAGGCGGGTTCGTGGCCGGAAAGCTCATGAAGAGGAGAAAATTCCTGTGGGGGCTGCTTTTGGGCGTGCTGTATTTTGTGCTCCTGCTGGTGATTTCTATAGGGGTGTATCATTCTCTGGACGGTGAGATGGTGAATCTTCTGTCTACGTTCGCTCTGTGCGCCGGCGGAGGGATGCTTGGCGGTATGGTGAGTTAGAAAAAGGGGGTTTTCAAACTATCTCCTCCTGTGCTATAATATCTCGAGCAATATGTTGAAGAATATTAGGAGGACAGGATATGAAGCACATTAAGACATTAAATACACAGACATTAAACAATACAGTTAAAAAAGGCGGGTGCGGCGAGTGCCAGACATCATGCCAGTCAGCATGTAAGACATCATGCACAGTAGGAAACCAGACCTGCGAGAACAGAAAATAGTTTTATCGCGGCGACAAAAGAACAGGGAAAAAGGCAGCGGTCCATAAAGCCGCTGCCTTATGCGTGTTACAGTTCAGCCATACATTGAGGGCGTTTTGCGAATGGCGCGAGCTGAACTTAGAAAGAGAGGTATTTTTGTGATACATCTGTATCAGAACAATGGATATAATATCGTCCTTGACGTAAACAGCGGAGCTGTCCATGTGGTGGACAAGGCTGCCTACGATGTCATTGGTGCGCTGGAAAGCCAGAATGAATTCCACACATCTGAGACGCTCAAAAGTCCGGAGACGGCTTCTTATTTGGAAGAGCGACTGGGAAATACATATGAGAAGGATGATATAAAGGATATTTTGGGGGCGGTCACAGAACTGACAGAGCAGGGAAGGCTGTTTACAAGGGATGTCTATGAAGATTATATTGATGAGGTAAAACAGAGAAAGACGGTGGTAAAGGCGCTGTGCCTTCATATAGCCCACGATTGCAACCTCGCCTGCAAGTACTGTTTTGCCGAGGAGGGAGAGTACCACGGGCGGCGGGCGCTTATGTCCTATGAGGTGGGAAAGAAAGCGCTGGATTTCCTCATCGCCAATTCCGGCAGACGCCGCAATCTGGAAGTGGATTTCTTTGGCGGGGAACCTCTGATGAATTGGCAAGTCGTAAAAGACCTAGTGGCATACGGAAGAGAGCAGGAAAAGCTGCATGACAAGCATTTCCGCTTTACCCTTACGACGAACGGCGTGCTCTTAAACGACGAGGTGCAGGAGTTCGTCAACAGAGAAATGGACAACATAGTCTTAAGCCTGGATGGACGTAAAGAGGTCAATGACAAGATGCGCCCGTTTCGGAACGGAAAAGGGAGCTATGACCTGATCGTTCCGAAGTTCCAGAAGCTTGCTAAGAGCAGAAATCAGGAGAAATATTATATCCGGGGAACATTTACCCGGAATAACATGGACTTTTCTGAGGATGTGCTGCATTTTGCAGACCTTGGATTTGAGCAGATATCAATTGAGCCTGTCGTGGGGGAAGATACAGATTCCTATGCGATACGCAAGGAAGATCTGCCACAGATCTTTGCGGAGTATGATAAGCTGGCGAAGACCATGGTGGATAGAGAAAAGAGTGGTAAAGGTTTTAATTTTTTCCACTTTATGATCGATCTAGAAGGCGGACCGTGCGTGTCCAAACGCCTATCAGGATGCGGGTCGGGGACAGAGTATCTTGCAGTGACTCCGTGGGGCGATCTGTATCCATGTCATCAGTTTGTGGGACAGGAAGAGTTTCTGATGGGAAATGTAGACGAGGGGATCGTAAGACCGGAGATCGCGGATGGGTTCCGCGGCTGCAGTGTATATTCCAAGGAAAGCTGTAAGAAATGTTTTGCCAGATTCTACTGCAGCGGGGGCTGTATGGCAAATTCTTATAAATTCCATCACACTATCAACGATACTTATGAGGTGAGCTGTGAGATGGAGAGGAAACGCGTGGAGTGTGCGATCATGATTAAGGCGGCTCTGGCAGACGAATAAAATCCAGAATGCAGACGGAGAAACAGTAGATGGCAGAACTGGATAAACGACATAAAAACAAGAAAGGAAATCAATGTCATGAAAAAGAGCAGAGGCATATTAACCCTGATCCTTGTGGCGGCCGTGATGGTACTTCTTGGCGTGACAGCGGTCCGAGGATTGAACTCTGAGGGCATGGGCGCCGCGAAAAACATCAATCTTGGGCTGGACTTAGAGGGTGGTGTCAGCATTACATATCAGGTAAAAGGAGATACTCCATCTAAGGAGGATATGGACGATACCGTCTACAAAATGCAGAGGCGTGTGGAGCAGTACAGTACGGAAGCGCAGGCATATCAAGAGGGTGACAACCGTATCAGTATCGAAATTCCAGGCGTTCAGGATGCAAATGAGATCCTCGAAGAACTGGGGCAGCCGGGATCTCTGTATTTTATCAAGCATTATGACAGTGAGGGTAGTGAGAATTACTCTCTTGGATCGGACGGCGAGTATATGTTGAACAAGACGATCGACGAGCTTGTTGAGGATGGTTCCGTCGTGCTGACAGGTTCGGAGGTTCGGTCAGCGTCAGCGGGATCTCAGGAAAGCCAGACAACAGGCGCCGTGGAATATGTAGTGGAACTGTCTCTAAATGATGAGGGGACAGCTGCCTTTGCAGATGCCACAGAAGAAGCATATAACAATGGAAACGATTCCATTGCGATCTATTATGACGGCGATCTGATCAGCGTGCCGAGTGTAAATGCGGTTATCTCGGACGGACGGGCAGTTATTTCCGGCTCCATGACCTATGAGGATGCGGAACAGATGGCTTCCACTATTCGCATCGGTGGACTGAACTTAGAATTGGAGGAGATTAGTTCCAAGGTGGTAGGCGCGCAGCTCGGCGAGGAGGCAGTGAGCACAAGCCTTATGGCGGGTGCGATTGGTCTTGTAATCGTGTGCGTATTTATGATCTGTGTGTACCTGTTGACTGGTCTTGCCTCCAGCATTGCTCTTTTGATCTATACAGGACTGATTTTGGTATTGCTAAACGCATATGATATTACGCTGACGATGCCGGGGATCGCTGGTATCATCCTGGGTATCGGTATGGCGGTAGATGCGAACGTCATTATCTTTGCGCGCGTTAAGGAGGAACTCTCTGCCGGCGCGTCGGTGCATGCCGCTTTAAAGGCAGGATTCCATAAGGCGCTGTCAGCGATTTTAGACGGTAATATCACGACTCTGATCGCCGCCGCAGTGCTCTGGTTCCGTGGCAGCGGACCGGTGAAAGGCTTTGCCCAGACGTTGGCGCTTGGTATTGTGGTATCCATGTTCACGGCGCTTGTGGTGACAAGACTGATCGTGTACGCCTTCTACGCAGTGGGCATCCGCAGCCCGAAAGTATACGGGCGTGTGCAAAAACCGAGAAAGCCCATTGATTTTCTCGGAAAGAAAAAGGTGTTCTTCATCGTGTCTATCCTGCTGTGCGTCAGCGGATTCGTCGGTATGGGAATCAATGAGGCGAGAGGCATCGGAGCGATGAATTACAGCCTTGATTTCGCAGGAGGTACCGCGACTACGGTGACATTTGACAGAGAATACACGCTCGATGAGATCGACAGCCAGATGGTGCCAGAGCTAGAGGAGATTACTGGAGATAACAATATTCAGGTTCAGACAGTGAAAGGATCGAATCAGGTTGTGTTCAAGACCCAGACACTGGATCTGACGAAACGTGAAGCGTTCGAGACATATATGCAGGATGAGTTTGGTGTGACAGAGGAACTGCTGACGGAGAACATCAGCGGGACAGTTAGCTCTGAGATGCGTACGGACGCGGCAGCGGCAGTTATTATCGCTACGGTCTGCATGCTGCTGTACATCTGGTTCCGTTTCAAAGACATTCGATTTGCAACCAGTGCGGTATTAGCCTTGGTGCATGACGTACTTGTGGTATTGGCGTTCTATGTGATCGCCAGGGTGTCTGTGGGCAATACATTTATCGCATGTATGCTGACGATCGTTGGTTATTCTATCAATGCGACCATTGTAATTTTTGACCGTATCCGTGAAGAATTGAAATTCAAGGGAGACAGTGGGGATCTCAAAGAACTTGTCAACCGCTGTATCACACAGACACTCACAAGAAGCATCTACACATCGCTGACCACATTTATTATGGTAGCGGTGCTGTATGTAATGGGTGTAAGTTCCATCAAAGAGTTTGCGCTGCCGTTGATGGTAGGTATTGTCTGCGGTGCATACTCTTCTGTGTGTATCACGGGAGCTCTCTGGTATGTGATGAAGACACGGGGGGCCGCGCAAAAGACAGCGGTGAATGTGGCGGGCGGAAAAGCCCTTACAGCAGAAAAAGCTGTATCTGCGGACGATGAAACAAGCGTATCTGAAATGCAGGGTTCACAGAATACGTCAGGCGGTGGGCGCACGAATAAGAAAAAGACATCCGGAAAAAAGAAAAGAAAGAGAAGACAGTAGCATCGATGTACACTGATGCTAATATCCCATAGCGGATCACCCCCGGGAGAGGCGGCGCGGCTTGCCATTTCCCGGGGTTTTTGGTATTCTTTACACAAATAGATTCGGGAGGGCTGGGCTCATATCCCGGAGAATACATAGATATAAGCCGGGCGTGCGGTAACTTGGTGGAGGACAGATCATGGAACGATGGGTCATAGCAATGAAAAAAGCAGATTTTTATGCGATAGGGGAGAAGTATCACATCTCTCCCATCCTTGCACGCCTGATCCGTAATAGGGACATTGTCGGCGATGAGAATATTGACTTTTATTTAAATGGAACGATCGCGGATCTGTATGACGGTATGCTTATGCAGGACATGGATCGTGCCGTTGAGATCTTATCGGAAAAGATCAGAGAGGAAAAGCGGATTCGTGTGATCGGCGATTATGATATCGATGGGATAAACGCAACATACATCCTGCAGGAAGGGCTGTCAGGGTTAGGGGCAGAGGCAGATACCGATATTCCAGACCGAATCAGGGATGGATACGGATTAAACAGGATGCTCATTGACCGCGCTATTGACGACGGGATTGATACTATTGTTACCTGCGATAATGGGATTGCCGCTACTGAGGAGATTGCATACGGGAAGGAGAAGGGGCTGACAGTCATTGTGACGGACCATCATGAAGTACCCTATGTGGAAATGAACGGGGAAAAAGAGTACCTTCTTCCCAAGGCGGACGCTGTCGTGGATCCGCACCGGCCAGACTGCGGGTATCCGTTTAAAGGACTGTGCGGGGCGGCGGTCGCCTATAAGCTGGTGGAAGCCCTCTATAATGTGATGCAGAAGGATCCCGAGGATATGGACTACCTTATGGAAAATGTAGCCATTGCTACGGTGGGCGATGTGATGGATCTGACAGGGGAGAACCGTATTTTTGTAAAACAAGGACTTGAGATGCTAAAACGTACGAAGAATCAAGGGTTAAAGGCGCTTATCGAGTGCACGGGCATCGACGTGGAGCGGCTTAATACTTATCATATTGGTTTTGTACTTGGCCCCTGTATCAATGCCAGCGGCAGGCTGGATACAGCAAAGCGTGCTCTGGAACTTCTGAATGTCCGCGCGAGAAGGGACGCTGTTATGCTAGCGGAGGATTTAAAGGCGTTAAATGACAGCCGTAAGGAGATGACGGAGCGGGGAGTTGCCGAGGCGGTACACATGATTGAGACAACTTCATTAAAAGATGACAAGGTGCTTGTTGTCTATCTGCCGGACTGTCATGAGAGCATCGCGGGGATCATCGCGGGAAGGATAAAGGAACGGTATTACCGTCCGGTATTTGTGCTGACAAAGGCTGAAGGCGGCGTGAAAGGCTCTGGGCGTTCTATCGAGGCATATGACATGTTCTCCCAGATGTGCAGATGCAGGGCGCTTTTTACCAAGTTCGGAGGACATAAGATGGCGGCGGGGCTGTCGCTGGAGGAAGAAAATGTCCGGCGGTTCCGCGACACGATCAACGCGCTCTGCGACTTGACGGAACAGGACATGCAGATGAAGGTATCTATTGACATGCAGCTTCCGTTTTCCTATATCACGGAGGAACTGGTAGAAGAATTGGAGCTTTTAGAGCCGTTCGGGAAAGGGAATCAAAAGCCTCTTTTTGCGGAGAAGAATTTGCGGGTGTTAAGTCCCCGCATTATCGGAAAGAATAGAAATGTACTCAAATGCTGCTTGGAGGATGTAAACGGTAATCAGATGGAGGGCGTTTACTTTGGAGATGTGGACAGCTGTCTGAGGGCGATGGAGACAAAGCCTGTCATGTCGTTTACCTATTATCCTTCAGTGAACGAGTACATGGGAAGAAGAAGCCTTCAGGTGACAATCGTGAATTATCAGTAGCGGCTGAATGGTGATCGGATGACAGTCAGTGCCCTGTTTGTAGAAAAATATTTGAAAAATCGCGTAAAAATGCTATAATGACCCTATTACAGACTTATGCGGGATGCTCCATTATCGCGGGTGCATCCTTTTCGCTTGGAAAAGAGAATAGAACAGAAGAAAAAATGAGAAATGAGAGGAGGGGAAATCGACATGGCGGGAACGGTGGAATATGAAGAACTGAATAAAGATCTTGAGATCGTGGATGGCCATGCCGTAAAAGCCCCTGAGGATTATCAGGATCCGGAGGAGCTCCATCAGGCGCTTGTGGCACGGGTTAGAAAATATCATCCGTCCGCGGATATCTCTATGATTGAGAAGGCATACCGGGTGGCCACGGAAGCGCACAAAAATCAAGTAAGAAAATCCGGCGAGCCGTACATTATCCATCCGCTTTGGGTAGGGATTATACTTGCGGATCTGGAAATGGATAAAGAGACTATTGTAGCTGGAATGCTTCATGACGCAGTGGAAGATACAGAGATGTCACTTGACGATGTGACAGAGGAGTTCGGGGAAGAGGTGGCTCTTCTCGTAGATGGCGTTACTAAGCTGGGACAGCTCAATTATTCTCAAGATAAACTGGAAGTGCAGGCAGAGAACTTAAGAAAGATGTTCCTTGCCATGGCAAAGGACATCCGCGTCATTATCATCAAGCTGGCGGACCGTCTCCACAATATGCGCACATTGGAATTTATGACTCCAGAAAAGCAGCAGGAGAAGGCAAGGGAGACCATGGATATCTACGCGCCTATTGCCCAGAGGCTCGGTATTTCCAAGATCAAGACAGAACTTGACGACCTTTCGCTGAAATACTGGAAACCAGATGTCTACTATCAGCTTGTGAAGGATCTGAACGCGCGGAAGACAGAGCGTGAGGAGTTCGTCCAGCAGATTGTGGCGGAAGTGTCAAAACATATGGAAAACGCTCACATTAAGACAAAGGTATATGGGCGCGTGAAGCATTTCTTCAGCATTTATAAAAAGATGGTAAACCAGAATAAGACGCTAGATCAGGTATATGACTTGTTTGCAGTGCGTATTATCGTGGATTCCGTGAAAGACTGTTATGCGGCGCTGGGCGTGATACATGAGATGTACACTCCCATTCCGGGGCGTTTCAAAGACTATATCGCCATGCCCAAACCAAACATGTACCAGTCGCTTCACACGACGCTGATGGGACCGTCCGGGCAGCCCTTTGAAATTCAGATCCGCACGGAAGAGATGCACAAGACGGCGGAATATGGTATTGCTGCCCACTGGAAATATAAGGAAGGCGCGGACGCTGCTAAGAGTATGGAAGCGCAGGAAGCAAAGTTAAACTGGCTGCGTCAGATCTTGGAGTGGCAAAGGGACATGTCCGACAACAGAGAGTTCTTAAGTCTGTTAAAGGGAGATCTGGATCTGTTTGCGGAGGATGTATACTGCTTTACCCCGAATGGGGATGTAAAGAATCTGCCAAACGGTTCTACACCAGTAGATTTTGCCTACGCGATTCACAGCGCGGTGGGCAACAAGATGGTAGGCGCGCGGGTCAATGGCAAGCTTGTGAACATTGATTACAAGATACAGAATGGGGATAGGATAGAAATTTTGACGTCCCAGAATTCTAAGGGACCGAGCCGGGATTGGCTCAATATCGTTAAGAGCACACAGGCAAAAAATAAGATCAACCAGTGGTTTAAAAAGGAGTTTAAGGAGGACAATATTATCCGCGGCAAGGAGCTGATCGTATCCTATTGCCGCAGTAAGTCCATTGAGCTTCAGGATATTTTAAAGCCCAAATATATGCAGATCGTTCAGAAAAAGTACGGTTTCCGCGACTGGGACGCAGTGCTGGCGGCGATCGGGCACGGTGGCTTAAAAGAGGGGCAGGTGGTAAACCGCCTCGTTGAAGAATATGAAAAAGAACATAAAAAAGAGATCACTGACGAGACGATCCTTGAAAAGATCTCCGAAGCCAACAGAAAAAAGGTACACATTGCCAAGTCGAAGAGTGGTATTGTAGTTAAGGGCATCAACGACATGGCAGTCAGATTTTCAAAATGCTGCAATCCTGTGCCGGGAGATGAAATTGTGGGGTTTGTCACTCGGGGAAGAGGGATGTCCATTCATCGGACAGATTGTGTGAATATGCTGCATCTTTCAGATATCGAACGGGCGAGGCTGATCGACGCCGAGTGGGAAGACACAGCGGATACGGAAGGCGGCGGCCAGTATCTGGCAGAGCTTAAGATGTACGCCAATGACAAGCAAGGACTTCTTATGGATATTTCCCGTGTATTTACTGAGGCAAAGATCGATGTCAAATCCATGAATATCCGCACTAGCAAGAAAGGAACTGCTACGATCGATACCGGGTTTATCGTGCAGGGGCGCGATGAGCTGAATAGTATTATTGAAAAGCTGCGCCAGCTTCCGGGAGTTATTGATATCGAGAGGACAGCAGGATAGGAGTTTCATATGAAGATAGAAAATTTTGTGCTCGGCCCTGTAGGAACGAACTGTTACATCGCGGCAAATGAAAAGGCAAAAGAATGCTTTATTGTAGATCCGGCGGCATGCCCGCCGGAATTTATAAGCTATATTAAAAATTCGGGGCTTGATGTAAAGGCCGTCCTTTTGACGCACGGGCATTTTGACCATATTATGGGGCTGGATAGACTCTTAGAGGAATTTCCGGTTCCGGTTTACGCTCATGAGGCGGAGAAGGAATTACTGGGGGATGCAAAGTTAAATGCTTCTTTATCCATGTATGGGCAGGGATATATCTTTTCAGACGCCCGGTATGTGGCGGATGGTCAGGAACTTAAGACCGCAGGGGAAAAGATCCGTGTGATCTATACGCCGGGTCATACCATAGGTGGATGTTGCTATTATCTCCCAGAAGAGAATGTCCTGTTTAGTGGAGATACTCTTTTTAAGGCGTCTGTGGGAAGGACAGATCTGCCTACGGGAAGTATGGGGCAGCTTGTGCGCTCCATAAAAGAGAAGCTGTTTCTCCTGCCGGACGAGATGAAGGTGTATCCGGGACATATGGATGAGACAAGTATCGGATACGAAAAGAAATACAATCCGTTTTTATAGGTGTCAGAATGATTGAGATCAGATGCAAAAAGAATAAATTTACTTACAATGTATATCATATCACGAAAGCTTTTTTTCCTGAGGAGGAGATCGAGCAGACAGTTGATGAAGAGCAAGGACCTCTTGTAGTACTGAAATTTCCGGGAGGCTCTTGCTTTTCCATTGCGCCCGAGGAAGTAAAAAACGTTGAAGGCAGCCTGACGGAGGAAGCCGCGGCACAGATTGAAAAACGCGCGGTCACTCGCAGGGTTTACCGATTCCTTGAAGGGGAGACAGGGGGGTCTCTTGCGTGGGGGACTCTGACCGGGGTGCGGCCTACCAAACTGGTCATGCAGATGATAGAAGACGGGAAAAGCTTTGGTACAATCATGGATTTCCTCCAAAACGAATATTTTGTTACGCGGAGAAAAGCGGAGCTGGCATATGAGATTGCCTGCAGGGAGAGGGAATTGCTCGCGAAGCTAGAACGTGGAAAAGAGGCGGCGAGGAGAAGGTTCAGCCTATATGTGGGCATTCCTTTTTGTCCCAGCGTATGCTCGTACTGTTCCTTCAGCTCCTCTCCTATCGATGTGTGGCGTGACCGAGTGGACAGCTATCTGAATGCACTTATAAAAGAGATCCGGGCGCTGGGAGAGATGGCGTGGGGAAAGTCTCCCGATACCGTGTATATTGGCGGAGGCACGCCGACTACACTGGAGCCGGAGCAGCTTAGGCGTCTGCTTTTTTCAGTAGAGGAGAGCTTTGACCTAAGTGGGACGGTGGAATTTACCGTGGAGGCAGGACGTCCGGACAGTATCACAGAAGAAAAACTATTAGTATTGAAACAATTTCCCGTTACAAGGCTCTCCATCAATCCCCAGACCATGCAACAGAAGACGTTGGATCTGGTGGGCCGCAGACACAAGGTGGAAGAAGTCGAGGAAGCATATGCCTGCGCGCGCCGTCTCGGCTTCGGCAATATCAATATGGATCTTATTGCAGGCCTTCCGGGAGAGACAGCGGAGGATATGAGAGATACCCTTGGCAAGATCGAGCGAATGGCTCCCGACAGCCTGACCGTCCATTCTCTTGCGATCAAGCGGGCGGCAAAATTCGGGCAGGAAGGGCGGAGCATGGATCTTAATATGGAGATCGCACAGATGATAGATGATGCGGCCGACAGCGCCTGCCGGATGGGGCTGAAACCTTACTACCTGTACCGCCAGAAAAACATCGCAGGGAATTTTGAAAATGTAGGGTACGCAAAACTTGACAAAGCGGGAATATACAATATACTGATTATGGAAGAAAGACAGACGATCCTTGCGGCAGGGGCAGGTGCGTCCACGAAGATACTGCTTGGCCGGCCCATTAAAACAGAGAAGGGTAAGGAGATTGACATTGTTCATGTGGAAAATGTAAAAAATATTGCGGATTACATCGAACGGATCGATGAAATGATAAAACGAAAGGAAGAATGGTTATGGCGTTGAAGAAAAAACCGGTTACAGGTATGAAAGATATCATGCCGGCGGAGATGGAGATCAGAGATTATGTCATCGGTCTGATCAAGGATACCTACAGGACATTTGGCTTTTCCTCCATAGAGACTCCTTGTGTAGAGCATATTGAGAATTTATGCAGCAAGCAGGGAGGAGACAATGAGAAGCTTATCTTTAAGATCCTAAAAAGAGGGGAAAAGCTTAAGATCGGTGAAGCTAAGGAAGAGGCGGATCTTGTAGACGGCGGGTTGCGTTATGATCTGACGGTTCCTCTTTCAAGATATTATTCCAACCACGCAAATGAACTGCCATCGCCTTTTAAGGCGCTTCAGATGGGAAATGTGTGGAGAGCTGACCGTCCCCAGAGAGGGCGCTACCGCCAGTTTATGCAGTGCGATATCGATATTCTCGGGGAGCCGTCCAATTTGGCTGAGATTGAACTGATTCTTGCTACGACGGCGCTGCTTGGGAAACTGGAGTTTCAGAACTTTACCATCCGTATCAACGACCGCCGCTTTTTAAAGGCAATGGCGGCTTACAGCGGGTTCGAAGAGAAAGATTACGACAGTGTGTTCATCACATTGGACAAGATGGATAAGATTGGTATAGACGGCGTGGCGGAGGAGCTTAAGGAGAACGGATATGCGGAAGAATCAGTGGAGAAATATCTGGCGCTTTTTAAAGAGATCACGGACGGTGTGGAAGGTGTCCGCAAGTGTAAGGAGAAACTGGAAGGCTATCTTGCTCCTGAGGCAGCAGATTCACTGGAGATGATTATTACCAGTGTGGAGAGTCAGAAGGAAGCGCGGTTTAAGATGAGATTTGACCCTACTCTTGTGCGGGGGATGTCTTATTACACGGGCACAATCTTTGAGATTTCCATGGATGAGTTTGGCGGTTCTGTTGGTGGTGGCGGGCGCTACGACGAGATGATCGGTAAATTTACCGGACAGGATACGCCGGCAGTGGGATTCTCTATTGGGTTCGAGCGGATTGTTATGCTCCTTTTGGAGCGTGGTTATCACGTGCCGTCCGGCAGGCCCAAGAAAGCGTTCCTCTTAGAGAAGAAGCTCTCACAGGATAAGCTGTGCGAGGTCCTTGCGCAGGCGAGAGAAGAACGCACCGCTGGCAATCAGGTTATGATCGTGAACATGAAGAAAAACAAGAAGTTCCAAAAGGAACAGCTTGCAGAACAAGGATATACAGATATTACGGAGGTGTACAATGGCTGAATCAATGCAAGGCTTAAAGAGAACTCATCGCTGTGGGGAACTTTCCGCGGCAAATACAGGGGAAGCAGTGACTATCATGGGATGGGTGCAGAAAAACAGAAATAAAGGAGGCCTTGTGTTCGTTGACGTGCGTGACCGCTCGGGGATCGTGCAGATCGTGTGTGACGAGGCAAATACAGATCCGGCGCTTCTCGAGAAGGCGGCTTCCCTGCGCGCAGAGTATGTTGTCGCAGTTGTGGGTGAGGTGGCAAAGCGCTCTGGTGCGGTAAATGACAAGCTTTCCACGGGAGAAATCGAGATACTGCCAAGCGAGCTGCGCATTTTATCCGAAGCGCAGACACCGCCATTCCCCATTGAGGAAAATTCAAAGACAAAGGAAGAAGTACGTCTGAAATACCGTTATCTTGATTTGAGGCGGCCAGATCTTCAGCGTAACCTGATGCTCAAGAGTCAGGTAATGACGTTGACGCGCCAGTTTTTCGCAGAGGAAGGATTCCTCGAGGTAGAGACGCCGATACTTGGGAAAAGCACCCCTGAGGGGGCAAGGGACTACCTTGTGCCCAGTCGCATCCATCCGGGCAATTTCTATGGACTTCCCCAGTCCCCGCAGCTCTACAAGCAGCTTCTTATGTGCTCGGGGTTTGACCGCTATATCCAGATTGCCAGATGCTTCCGTGATGAAGATTTAAGGGCGGACCGGCAGCCGGAGTTCACACAGATCGATATGGAGCTGTCGTTTGTCGATGTTGATGACGTGATCGACGTCAATGAGAGATACCTTGCAAAGCTCTTTAAAGAGGTGCTGGATGTGGACGTACAGCTTCCAATTCAGAGAATAACATGGCAGGAGGCGATGGACCGTTTCGGTTCTGATAAGCCGGATCTGCGCTTTGGTATGGAACTTCAGGATGTCACAGATGTGGTGAAAGGCTGTGGCTTTGGTGTGTTCACAGGAGCCATAGAAAATGGCGGCAGTGTGCGTGGTATCAATGCCAAGGGGCAGGGAGCGATGCCGAGAAAGAAGATTGACAAACTGACGGTCTTCGTTAAAGATTACGGCGCAAAAGGTCTTGCATATATTGCGCTTCAGGAGGATGGAACAGTGAAGTCATCCTTTGCGAAGTTCATGACAGAAGAAGAGATGTCGGCGCTTATCGAGACTATGGGAGGAGAGCCGGGCGATCTGCTCTTGTTCGCGGCGGATAAAAATAAGATTGTATGGGATTCTCTGGGTGCGCTGCGGGTGGAGCTGGCGAAAGACCTTGATCTTCTTAATAAAAATCAATTCCGCTTTGTGTGGATTACAGAATTTCCTCAGTTTGAGTGGAGTGAGGAGCAGGGACGTTTCGTAGCTATGCACCATCCGTTCACTATGCCCATGGAAGAAGATCTTCCGCTTCTTGACAGTGATCCGGGTAAAGTGCGCGCGAAGGCATATGATATTGTACTCAACGGAAATGAGATTGGTGGAGGAAGCGTCCGTATCTTCCAAGACGACGTGCAGGAGAAGATGTTCGAGGCACTTGGATTTACGAAAGAACAGGCACACAGCCAGTTCGGATTCCTTATTGATGCGTTTAAATACGGGGTTCCGCCCCACGCGGGATTGGCTTACGGTCTTGACCGTCTTGTCATGCTCATGGCTAAACAGGACAGTATCCGTGATGTGATTGCGTTCCCGAAGGTGAAGGACGCGTCCTGCCTCATGACGGAAGCTCCAGGCGCAGTTGATGACAAACAACTGGCCGAGCTGGGATTAGAGATCCGGGCAGAGGAATAAAAAAGTACTTGACAAATCAAAAAAGGACAATTAAAATAAAGCACATCAAAAGCAAAAACCGATGAGAGAGAAGAGTAAGTTTTAAAAGAAATCTCAGAGAGCAGCAGGCGGTGGGATTGCTGTATGGATTTTAATTCTGAATGGACTTTCGAGGGCGGTCTGAAATGAAAAGAGTAGGCACCGCCGGGAACCGAACCCGTTATCAATCAGGAGCGTATGTTAGTACGTGAGCAGAGTGGACATCAGTCAATTTGAGTGGTACCGCGATAATAACTTGTTTATTACCGTCTCAAGCTATAGAGCTTGAGGCGGTTTTTGTATTTCAAGTTCAGCCATGTATGGACACGGGCGCAGGTCATGCTTGCATGAATCTGCGGATGTATCCATACATGGGAGGAGCGCCGGTACATGAGCAAAACAGCGGCAAAGCCGTAGTAAGCACAAAGTGCGGTTTTGCGAATGGCGCGTGCTGAACGAGAAAAAGTACTCCGGGAAGGATGCGCACTCGCACAAAAAACATGTCATCCAAGTCTTTGCTTTTGTAAAAAACAAAAAAGGAGACGAAAACTATGAAAAAGAAAGTATTGGCAGTGATTTTGGGAGCAGCGATGACAATGAGCCTTGGGGCGTGCGGTTCTTCCGGCGGTTCGGGGAACTCAGCGTCTGGGCAGGATTCCTCAGGAGAAAAAACGTACACCATTGGTATTTCACAGTTTGCGGAGCATGGTTCTCTTGACAATTGCCGGGAAGGGTTCATTGAGGGACTAAAAGAGGAAGGGATCGAAGAGGGGAAAAACCTGACCATCGAAGTAAAGAACGCGGCGGCGGACCAAGGGACGGCAAAACAGATCAGTGATACATTTGTATCCGACAAGGTGGATCTGATCTGTGCTATTGCCACACCAAGTGCGCAGGCGGCGTACAATTCAGCGATCGATACGGATATTCCGGTGGTTTATACGGCGGTGACTGATCCTATAGCAGCTGAGCTGGCTGACGAAAATGGCACTCCAGTGGGAAATGTGACGGGAACAAGCGATGAACTCCCGATCAAGGCTCAGCTTGAAATGATCCGTGAGATGCTTCCGGATGCAAAGAAGATTGGTATTATGTACACGACGAGCGAAGTTAATTCAGTGTCCGCTCTTGAGACATACAAGGAGCTGGCAGGAGACTATGGATTTACCATTGTGGATAAGGGCGTTACGCAGACGGCGGATATTTCTCTTGCCACGGATGAGATCCTTGAAGAAGTGGACTGTTTGACAAATCTGACTGACAATACGGTAGTCAATTCTCTGGCAACCATTCTCGACAAAGCAAACACAAAGAAGATCCCGGTATTTGGCAGCGAGATCGAGCAGGTGAAAATTGGCTGTCTTGCGGCGGAAGGTTTGGATTATGTTGAGCTTGGAAAGCAGACGGGACGGATGGCCGCGAAAGTGTTAAAGGGAGAGGCAGAGGCGTCTGAGATGAATTATGAGACCATTACAGAACCGGGATATTATGTAAATACAGCGGTGGCAGAGAACCTTGGCATCACAGTGAGCGAGGAATTATTAGAGACGGCCGCAGAGAGTTTTGACAGCATTTCTTCATAGAAGCAGAAAAGACTTCATAAGGGTAATAAGCATAAGTGAGAAAACAATAGCAGTCGGAGGCGTTAGGACGATATGGGAATTTATATGACAATATTAGAACAGGGGCTGATATATGGCATTCTTGCCCTTGGGGTGTATATTACTTATAAGATTCTGGATTTTCCGGATCTTACGGTGGATGGAAGCTTTCCGCTTGGCGCGGCGCTGACAGCCACCATGATCACAAACGGGGTAAACCCTTATCTGACGCTTCCGGCGTCATTTCTGATCGGGGCTGCCGCAGGGGTATGTACAGGCTTGATTCACGTAAAATGCAAGGTGAGAGACCTGCTGTCTGGTATCATCATGATGACGGCGTTGTGGACGGTCAATCTCCGTCTGGCAGGTACGGCGAATGTGCCGATTTTCAGTAAGGACAGTATTTTTGATAATGATTTTATCAACGGAGTGATGCCGGAGGCTTTGTCCGGCTGGAAGAAGCTAATCGTGATCGCAGTCATTACAGTGGCGGCAAAACTTCTTTTGGATCTGTATTTAAAGACAAAGTCGGGATTTCTTTTAAGAGCGGTGGGCGACAATGAGATTCTTGTAACGTCGCTTGCGAAAAATCAAGGAAATGTAAAGATACTCGGGCTTTCCATTGCAAATGGCCTTGTAGCGCTGGCCGGATGCGTTTTCTGCCAGGAGCAGAGAGTCTTTGAAATCTCCAGCGGAACCGGGGCGATCGTTATTGGACTGGCCAGTGTCATCATTGGCACGAGCCTGTTCAAGAATCTAACAGTGATGAAAGCGACCACGGCAGTCCTGATTGGTTCGGTGATCTACAAGGCGTGCGTGGCCGCGGCGCTGAAATTCTTTGAACCTCAGGATATGAAACTTATTACAGCGGTTCTTTTCCTTATTATACTGGTGATCGGGATGGAACGCAGGAAGAAGGTGAAAAAGCATGCTTGAACTAAAAGGGATCGATAAATATTATAATCCGGGTACGGTCAATGAGATGTGCCTGTTTGATGGGTTTAACCTGACCGTGAAGGACGGCGAGTTCGTATCGGTAGTGGGGAGCAACGGCTCTGGGAAGACTTCCATGCTCAACATCCTCTGCGGAAGCATTCCGGTGGAACACGGTAGTATTGTGATGGATGGACAGGATATCACGAACATGAAAGAGTACAGGCGGAACCGCAGGATCGGCAGGGTATACCAGAATCCTGCTATGGGCACATGCCCATCCATGACGATTCTGGAAAATATGTCTCTAGCGGATAATAAAGGGAAATTCTATGGATTGGGAAGAGGCGTTAACAGAAGCCGAAAGGAGCATTACCGTGAACTTCTTGCCCGGCTCGGTCTGGGATTGGAAGATAAGCTGGATGTTCTTGTGGGATCGCTTTCCGGCGGGCAGCGTCAGGCAATGGCGCTTCTAATGTCTACTATGACAGACGTGGATTTTCTTATCTTAGATGAACATACCGCAGCGCTTGATCCGAAAACAGCAGAGATCATCATGGAACTGACCGATCAGATCGTAAGAGAGAAAAATCTGACTGCGGTTATGGTGACGCACAACCTCCGCTATGCCGTTGAGTACGGGAACCGCCTGCTGATGATGCACCAAGGGAAGATCATGCTGGATCTGGCGGGAGAAGAGAAAAAGGCGGTAAAAGTAGATGACATCCTTCAGCAGTTCAATGAGATCAGTATCGAGTGCGGGAACTAAGGGCATGGAAAGAAATCAAGTATACTAAGGAGAATTATGACATTACAACAATTAAAATATATTGTGACAGTTGCAGAAGCAGGAACTTTTAGCAAAGCGGCAAAAATGTTATTTCTTTCTCAGCCAAGTCTCACAAAAGCAATAAAAGAGCTTGAAAAAGAAATGGACATCATTATTTTTGACAGGACTAATAAAGGCGTGTCTGTTTCAAAAGAAGGAGAAGTTTTTTTGGGATATGCAAGACAGGTATTGGAACAGGCTGCATTGCTTGAGGAAAAATATAAAATCCATGCAGGGGGAAAACAAGAATTTAGGGTTTCGACTCAGCATTATTCATTTGCTGTCAACGCCTTTGTCGATTTGATAAAAGAATGCGGCGGAGACGAATATGACTTCAGTTTACGGGAGACACAAACTTATGCCATTATTGATGACGTTTCCCGGATGAAAAGTGAAATCGGGATTTTGTATTATAATGAATTTAATGAAATAGTGATCAAAAAGATACTCAAAGTAAATGACCTTAAATTCACAGAATTGTTTACCGCTCAACCCCATATATTCGTAAGTTCTGGCAATCCTCTTGCAAAACAGCGCTTAGTTACGATGGAAGATTTAGTCCAATATCCTTATCTTTCTTATGAACAGGGAGAACATAATTCTTTTTATTTCTCTGAGGAAATTTTCAGCACTACTATACGTTCTAAAAATATCCGTGTCATGGATAGAGCCACTCTTTTTAATTTACTTATCGGTCTTAACGGATATACGATTTGCAGCGGTGTGATTGATAAAGAACTTAATGGAGAAAATATCGTTGCCATACCACTCAAGGCTGAAGGAGAAATGCATATTGGTGTGATTACGCATAATAAAGCTGTGTTGAGTAAACTTGGCTCTTACTATATTAAAGCGTTAAAAAAATATACTGTTTCCACTTAACTTATAATCGCGTTGATATAGATAAAAGTTATAGAGAAACGGTGATTTTATATATTTTACAACAGATATACATTGTGGTGTAATTATTGCATAATAAATGGAAGCGAGGAAACAGCAATGTATAAAGAAAACGCACCTTTTAAATATGATTTTGTAGGAAGCTTTTTAAGGCCTTCTAATCTTAAGAGGGCAAGAGCTGATTATGCAGAAGGAAACATTACGTTTGAAGATTTGACAAGAATCGAAAATGAAGAAATCACAAAACTGATTGCAAAACAAAAAGAAGCCGGATATCATGTGATCACAGACGGCGAGTTCAGACGTAGCTATTGGCATCTTGATTTTATGTGGGGATTTAATGGTATCGAGCATATTGAGCTTGACCACGGATATTTCTTTCATGGGGAAGAAACCACTCACGGATCTATTGCTATATCGGGCAATATAGATGGGAAAAACCATCCGTTTGTAGAACATTTTAAATTTGTGAAACAATTTGAAGATGAAAATACAGTGGCAAGACAGACAATTCCTGCGCCAGCTCAGCTTTACGCAGAACTGTTTCGCGAAAAAAACGGAGAAAATACGGTAAAATATTATCCTGATGATGAAAAGCTTATTCAAGATATTGCCGCCGCATATAGAACAGTCATTGCAGATCTTTATGAAGCCGGCTGCCGTAACATCCAGTTTGATGATTGTACTTGGGGGCTGTTCTGTGATAAGAAATATTGGAATGGCAGGCAAAATGCTGAGACCGAACTCAAGGAAACTGCGGAAAAATATCTCCGTTTAAATAACCTTGCTCTTGAAAACAGACCTGCCGACCTTGTAATTACTACACATGTATGCCGCGGTAATTATCATTCCACGTGGGCTTCTTCCGGCGGATATGAGCCGATTGCAGAAATTCTATTTGGCGGCGAAAATGTTGATGGATTTTATTTGGAATTTGACGATGAGCGCTCCGGAAGTTTTGAACCTTTACGTTTTGTTCCAAACAATAAGAAAGTTGTTCTTGGATTATTGACTTCGAAATCGCCTGTTCTTGAAGATGAAAGAACAATTATTGAGCGTATTCATGAAGCCGCACAGTTTGTACCCCTTGACAACCTCTATCTGAGCCCTCAATGTGGTTTTGCTTCCTGTGAAATTGGAAATAAATTGACGGATGAAGAGCAGTGGAAAAAATTGGCTCTTGTAAAGCAGATTTCAGAAAAAGTCTGGTAAATGCTTTCAAAAGGGCGATTTGTTATTTCAGCATTTACTCATCCCATCCTTCATAAAAGCGGATGTTCACGGAGATATTTCTCACAATATCTCCTTCCTCCACTTCGATATCGCTGATATCGGAGACATACGGGAATATTGGGTTTTCTTCCTCCAATTCTACGGTGATCCAGTTCCTTGCCGCTTCGTTGGCATTGTCAATAGCGTCGTCCAGTGTGTCGCCGGACGCCTCACAGCACTCAAGATCAGGGAAAAATGCGTGATAACTGCCGTTTTCTTGTTTGCGGAACACCGCGGGATATATGAATTTCATAGTTTGCTTCTCCTTTATTTTAATAGTCAGGCACACGAGGATAGTATAGTATAAATAGATGGAAATAGCAAGTCGTCTGCCTTTGTGAAAAAAAGTTGTTGACATTTAAAAATACTTATAGTATAGTATCTATTGTTCCGGTCAACGGAACAGAGGAAATGCGACAGTGGCTCAGTTGGTAGAGTACGACCTTGCCAAGGTCGGGGTCGCGGGTTCGAGCCCCGTCTGTCGCTCTGAAGAAGCACTTGAGGTCTCAAGTGCTTTTTTTGTTTCACGGGCCGGTTCAAAGGGCTGTATTATAGGGAATTGGAGCAGGCTTGCGCTTTATTCTGTTCCATGTGCGGGAACGTGGAGACAGGGGTTTTTTGAGTGTGATTTTTGTGCTATACTATGTACACTGGTGTTGCACAATGATAGGAAAGAGGTATGATATGAATAACATCAAAATCGGACTGCTGGGGCTGGGAACAGTTGGAACAGGCGTGTATAAACTGATCGGCATGCGCTCGGACATCATGGAAAAAACGATTGGAGCCCAGATAGAGGTTAAGAGGATCCTGGTGCACAATATAAATAAGAAAAGAGAGGGTATTGACCCTGCGCTTTTAACAGACAACTGGCGCGAAATCGTAGAGGACGAGGAAATCCAGATTGTTGTCGAGGTGATGGGCGGGATGGAACCGGCAAAGACAGTCATCATGGAAGCCCTAAGAGCAGGGAAAAACGTAGTGTCTGCAAACAAAGATCTGATCGCGGAAGAAGGAAGAGAGCTTCTCGACACCGCGCAGGAAGAGGGCAGGGACTTTTTGTTTGAGGCAGCAGTGGCGGGAGGAATCCCAATCATCCGCCCGCTTAAGCAATGTCTTGCAGGCAATGATATCGATACCGTCATGGGAATTGTGAATGGTACGACAAACTACATCCTGACAAAAATGTTTGAAGATGGGATGGATTTCGAGGACGCTCTAAAAAAAGCGCAGGAACTGGGCTATGCGGAGGCGGACCCGACTGCGGATATAGAGGGGCTGGACGCCGCCCGGAAGGTGGCGATCATGGCTTCCATTGCGTTTCATTCGAGAGTGGTATTCTCAGATGTGTATACGCAGGGGATTACGAAGATCACGGCAAGGGATATTGCATATGCGAAAGAATTTGACAGCGTGATAAAGCTGCTCGGTGTGGCGAAGAATACCGAGGACGGCATTGAAGCCGGGGTCTATCCGATGATGCTTCATAAAGATCACCCACTGGCCTCTGTTAGAGATTCTTTCAACGCTGTATTCATCCACGGCGACGCTGTGGACGACGCGATGTTCTACGGACGCGGCGCTGGAGAAATGCCGACGGCAAGCGCTGTTGTAGGAGATGTGATTGATGTGGCAAGGGATCTTCAGCATGGGTGTACTGGTCGTATTAGCTGTACCTGCTACAAAGAACTGCCTGTCAAAGCATGGGGTGAGGTGAAGAATGCTTTCTTCATCCGCATGCAGGTTAGAAACCAGCCCGGTGTGCTGGCAGCGATCGCCAAAGTCTTTGGGGAACATAAGGTGAGTATTGCGAGAGTCGTTCAAGAACACACCAATCCTGATGCCGCGGAGCTGGTCATTGTGACAGAAAAAGTAAAAGAGAAATATATGGAAAACGCACTGGATAAGCTTAAGTCCATGGACAGCATTTATGAGATCAGCAGTGTGATCCGGGAGTATGTTTAAACCGCGGGCGGCAGATGTATGCGAAAGAGGAGAGAAGAATGGAACGGCGCGGCAGACCGATAGGTTTTTTGGTCAAGCAGATCAATAATGTATTTGAAAAAGAATTAAATGAGAGACTGAAAGATATCGGGATCACTTCTTCACAGTGCGCTGTGCTGGACTATCTCTTTCACACAAGCAAGGAGGAGGTAAGCCAGCGGGATGTGGAGAAAAACCTGAACTTGAAGAATCCGACAGTGACGGGAATCTTAAGGCGGCTGGACGAGAAGGGATATATTCTTTGTGTTCCCAATGCCCATGATAAGAGGAAGAAAAACATTTATCTTACGGAAAAGGCGTATGACATACAGCGGCGGATGGAAGCAGACAGAAGGAAGCTGGACAGGGAACTGACAAGAGGGCTGACAAAGCGGGAAGTGGAGGCTCTTAGAAAAAATCTCGAGAAACTGTTATACAATATTGCAGAACCGTAAAGGAGATGCTCCTCATGACGAGGGCGAGGACTCTCCAGAAAGATTATCGGAAAATAAAAGGAGAAAATCATGAGTTATGCAGATAAAGTATTTATCGATATGTGCAGGGATATCATAGACAATGGGACGAGCACGGAGGGAGAGAAGGTGCGTCCGGTGTGGGAGGACGGAACCTCTGCATACACGATCAAACGGTTCGGCGTGGTCAACCGCTATGATCTTTCAAAAGAATTTCCGGCTCTAACCCTGCGGCGCACAGCGATCAAGAGCTGTGTGGATGAGATGCTTTGGATCTGGCAGAGGAAGTCCAATAACGTACATGAGTTAAAAAGCCATATTTGGGACAGCTGGGCAGATGAGAACGGATCCATCGGTAAGGCATATGGCTATCAGATGGGGGTGAAGCATCAGTACAAGGAAGGCATGATGGATCAGACGGACCGGGTGATCTATGATTTGAAAAATAACCCCTACAGCCGCCGGATCATGACAAACATCTATGTGCACCAGGATCTTCATGAGATGAACTTATATCCGTGTGCATACAGTATGACTTTTAATGTGACAAAAGAAAAAGATAGCGATAAGCTTACTTTAAACGGAATCTTAAACCAGAGATCGCAGGATGTGCTCACGGCAAATAACTGGAATGTGTGCCAGTATGCGGTACTGCTCCATATGCTGGCGCAGGTGTGCGACATGAAGGCAGGGGAGTTCGTCCATGTGATCGCTGACGCTCATATCTATGACCGCCATGTACCGATGATTGAGGAACTAATCTCAAGAGCGCCGCTCCCGGCACCGTCTTTCTGGCTGAATCCGGAAGTTAAAGACTTCTATGATTTTACTCCTGAGGATGTAAGACTGGATAACTATGAGACGCACCCGCAGATCAAAGACATTCCGGTCGCGGTATAGAGATAAGTATTTTGAGGAAGGGATCATGATGTTATTATGAAGGCTATACTTTCAGCAGATAAAAACTGGGGAATCGGGTATAAGAACAAACTGCTTGTCAGCATTCCGTCAGATATGAAATTTTTCCGTCAGACGACTACAGGAAGGGTGGTTGTCATGGGGAGAAAGACGTTGGAGAGCTTTCCGGGCGGACTGCCTCTTAAAAACCGCACGAATATTGTGTTGACGGGAAACAGAGGGTACAGTGTAAAGGATGCAGTCATCGTCCACACTTACGATGAACTGAGAGAAGAATTAAAAAAATACGATACAGACGATGTCTATGTAATCGGTGGTGAGAGCGTTTACCGGATGCTGCTCCCGGAGTGCGACACTGTGCTGGTGACAAAGATTGACCGCGCGTTTCAGGCGGATACGTTTTTCCCGGATCTGGATACTATGGATGAATGGGAGATGACGGAAGAAGGAGAAGAGCAGACATGCTTTGATCTGGAATTCCGTTTTACAAAATATGAACGCAGGTAAGAGAAAAGGCAGGAGAGTTCTTCCTGCCATAGCTGTTATATGGATACTTTGCACTGTTTTTCTGACAGCTGGATGCAGTGCGAAGCAAGGAATTGGGGAAATTGCAGAGCAGACTCAGGAACTGGAGGCGAAGAGTGGAAAGATCAGCGTTGTGACGACCATATTCCCTCCTTATGATTTCGTGCGTCAGATCGCGGGGGACCGGGCGGAGCTTAAGATGCTTTTAAAACCCGGCGAGGAGAGTCATTCCTACGAACCGACACCGCAGGATATCATCGCAATCCAAGAGAGTGATGTGTTTATCTATACCGGAGGAGAGAACGACGTGTGGGTGGAGGATATCCTAAGCTCCATGCCCGAGAATGGCCGTCTGACCCTGCGGCTTATGGACTGTGTGGATACGCTGGAAGAAGAGCATGTGGAAGGTATGAAGGAATCCCTAGGACATGGCCATGACGAGGATGAGGAAGATTCTGTGCATGAGATTGATGAGCATGTATGGACTTCCCCAGTAAATGCTGCCCTCATTGTAGATCAGATTAAGGAAATGCTTATTAAGGCAGATACTGACGGCAGGGAGATTTATGAAGAAAATGCTGCGGCATACCGGGAAGAGCTTTCGGATCTTGATAGGCAGTTCCGAGAAGTAATGGAAAATGCAAAAAGCAGTCTCCTCATTTTTGGCGACCGTTTTCCGTTCCGTTATCTGGCTGAGGAGTACGGGCTTGACTATTATGCGGCGTTTCCAGGATGCGCGGGGGATACAGAGCCCAGCGCCGCAACTATGGTGTTCCTGATCGATAAGGTAAAGGAACAGCGTGTGCCGTGTGTCCTGAAAATGGAGCTTAGCAGTAAAGATATCGCTAACGCCATCGCAGAGGCGACAGGGGCGGAAGTGAAAGTACTTTACAGCTGTCACAATCTGTCTGCGGAGGATTTTGAAAACGGTGAGACGTATATCAGTATGATGCAGAAAAATGTGGAGACGCTGAAGGAGGTTTTAAACGGATGGCACTGATTAGATGTGAAAATGTTTCCATCGGCTATGAGGGGCAGACCGCGGTAAGAGAGCTTAATTTCTCCATCGATTCGGGAGATTATCTGTGCATTGTAGGGGAGAACGGTTCCGGGAAAAGTACTCTTGTAAAAAGCCTTCTTGGGTTAAAAAACGTGGAAAGGGGGCATATCATTTATGGGGACGGACTGCACCAGAATGAGATCGGTTATCTTCCCCAGCAGACAGATGTGCAGAAAGATTTTCCTGCCAGCGTGTATGAAGTCGTTCTCTCCGGCAGACTTAACAGCCGGGGAATAAGGCCTTTTTATACGGCGGCGGATAAAAAGGCGGCGGCAGAGAAGCTGGCGCTTCTGGGGATTCGTGATTTGTCAGGGATGTGTTTCCGGGATCTGTCCGGGGGGCAGAAGCAGAGAGTTCTCCTTGCCCGGGCCCTGTGCGCTACAAAGACGATGCTTCTTTTGGACGAGCCTGTGACTGGACTGGATCCGATCGTCACTGCCGAATTCTATCAGCTTATCCGCAGGATCAACAGGGAGGAGAAGATTGCAGTAGTGATGGTGTCCCATGATATTGAAAGTGCCGTTATTGATGCCAGCCACATCCTTCACCTCCAAGAGAAAATGCTGTTTTTCGGAAGTGCAGAGGATTACAGGAAAAGCCGTGTGGGCAGGAATTTCTTAAGTGGGACGGAACACGGACAGGCGGATGGGAACGGGGGTGTAGACAATGCTTGAAAAGGTGTTTGAAATGCTTTCCTATCCGTTCATGGTACGCGCCTTTGCTGTGGGTTCGCTGGTGGCGCTTTGTTCTGCGCTTCTTGGAGTGAGTCTTGTGCTAAAGAGGTATTCCATGATCGGAGACGGGTTATCTCATGTAGGGTTCGGCGCTCTGGCCATTGCGGCTGCCGTAAACGCAGCCCCACTTACGGTAGCGATCCCCGTGGTCATCATAGCGGCAGTCCTTCTGCTACGCATCCGGGGAAACAGCCGGATCAAAGGAGACGCAGCGATCGCCCTGATTTCTACAAGCTCTCTGGCTGTAGGCGTGATGGTGATCTCCATGACGACAGGAATGAATACCGATGTGTACAACTATATGTTCGGAAGTATCCTTGCCATGAGTGCAGAGGATGTACGGTTAAGTGTGATCTTGGCTGTCGTGGTTCTGGCCCTTTATATCCTTTTTTACAACAAGATATTCGCCATCACATTTGATGAAACGTTTGCGAGGGCAACGGGGGTAAAAGCGGATATGTATAATACATTGATCGCAGTTTTGACCGCGGTGACTATCGTATTAGGGATGCGGATGATGGGAGCGCTTCTGATTTCCAGTCTGATCATCTTCCCGGCGCTTACATCTATGCGGGTATGCCGGACATTCAAAAGCGTTATTATTAACTCGGGGGTGATTTCCGTGGTATGCTTGGTTGTCGGTATCACTGTGTCATATGTGTGGGCATCGCCGGCAGGGGCAAGTGTGGTCATGGCAAATATTGGGGCGCTTCTTTTGTATTCAGCGCTAGGAGTAGTGCGCAATCTAAGAAGACAAGGAAAATGTAGTACCTAAGGAGCTGGTTGCACCATGAGAAGCCGGTAATTACTCGGATACGAGATCGTATAAATGCTCGCGGTAGTGGTCAACCTTATTGCATTTTTCATGTGGACGTGGTAACATTACTCTCGGACAGTCCAATAACACGAAAGAGGTTTTACCGGACGGGGAGCGCCGTTCCGGGTTTTCACTGTATGCAATGCGAAAACAATATGCGAGGGAATCCGTGTTCCGGAGTGAGAGGATGCCAGAGAGCATCGACCGTCATGTATACAGGAGGGAAGGACATGAAAAATGTCAATGTAAGGAAACTTGCCCTTGCGGGTATATTGGTAGCGGTGGGTATCGTATGCTCACCGCTGTCGATCCCGGTAGGAGCATCTAAATGCGCTCCGATTCAGCACTTTATCAATATTCTCGGAGGAGTGTTCTTAGGACCAGGTTATGCGGTGGGCATGGCGTTTGTGACCAGCCTTTTGAGGAATCTGATGGGAACCGGCACACTGCTTGCATTTCCGGGCTCCATGTGCGGGGCGCTGTTGTGCGGTATACTGTATAGGTATGGAAAACACCTTCCGTTTGCTTATGGGGGAGAGCTGTTCGGCACATCAGTCATCGGCGGGCTCTTAAGCTATCCGATTGCAACACTGATTATGGGAAGCCAGACTGCGGTATTTAGCTTTGTTATTCCGTTCTTCGTCTCAAGCTGCGGAGGCACCATCATAGCGGCGGTGCTCGTGACTACGATGAAGAAGATGAAAGTATTTGACATTTATCTAGGCAATCTGAGTGCAGAGCCTCATAAAATAAAACGCTGACACAATAATTGGAGAGAGATGCAACAGTTCAGTCCGCGCCATTCGCAAAGACGCACTGACGTCAGATGATGGCACTGTAATTATTAGATTGTTTGAAATACATATTAAAAAACGGGGAGCTTGCGTATCAAGCAGGCTGAGAGGAAGGTGAATTACTTTGACCCGCAACCTGATTTGGGTAATGCCAACGTAGGGAACATAGATAAACTACTGATGCGGGTGTACCCTTATGAGGGGCCCGTTTTTTGTGCGATAAGCCCGGTAAGCGGCGGCCACGCTTGCGTGAGCGGACATTTGACAGGCAAGTACGGCGAACCAGCCATGCTTCCTATCCAATTACCATTAAGAGGAGTTTATTATGAGAGAATATTTGGAAAATGTAAGAAATACAATACCGCTGGTACATAATATCACAAACTACGTGACCGTAAATGATGTGGCGAATGTGCTTCTGGCCTGTGGCGGCAGTCCGATTATGTCCGACGAGGCAGAGGATGTGGAGGATATCACGTCTGTCTGTGGCGGCCTTAATATCAATATCGGCACTCTCCACAAGACAAGCATCGAAGGAATGTTCCGAGCAGGTAAGAAAGCCAACGAGCTGGGGCATCCGGTGTTGCTCGATCCGGTGGGCTCCGGCGCTAGTGCGCTGCGTACAAATACAGCACTTGGACTGATGAAAGAACTGAAACTGTCCGTGATACGTGGGAATGTATCCGAGATAAAGACATTAGCAAAGGGAAGGGGCACTACAAGAGGTGTGGATGCAGACGTAGCGGATGCGGTGACGGAGAAAAATCTTGACGAGGCAGTGGTATTTGTAAAGAAATTCGCGGAAGAGACAGGAACGATTATTGCTGTGACTGGAGCTATCGATCTTGTATCTGACGGCAATACATGCTATGTGATCTACAACGGAAGACCGGAGATGGGAAAGATTACCGGAACAGGATGCCAGCTTTCCGGAATGATGACGGCCTATGTGACTGCAAATCCGGATCATCCGCTGGAGGCAGCAGCAGCGGCTATGTGTGCGATGGGACTTGCAGGGGAGATCGGGTGGAGCCGGATGCAGGTTGGGGATGGGAATGCTACCTACCGTAACCGGATCATTGACGCCATTTACAACATGTCGGGCGAAGAACTTGAGAAAGGAGCCAAATATGAGATCAGATGATCAGGGAAATTGCAAAAAAGAGGATCTGCTCCTCTATGCGGTCACAGACCGCAGCTGGCTGAACGGACAGACCCTTTATGCTCAGGTAGAGAAAGCATTAAAAGGCGGCGTGACCTGCGTACAGCTCAGAGAAAAAAATCTGGACGAGGCTGCATTCCTCGAAGAGGCGAAAGAAATCCATGATCTGTGCGCACAGTATGGAGTGCCGTTTGTGATTAACGATAATGTAGAGATCGCAGTACAGACCAACGCAGATGGAGTTCATGTGGGACAGAGCGATATGAAAGTCGGAGATGTGCGCAAGAAGCTGGGGCTGGACAAGATCATCGGCGCGTCTGCCCAGACAGTGGAGCAGGCTTTGGAGGCCAAGGAGCACGGAGCGGATTACCTTGGCGTAGGAGCGGTATTTCCCACAGGTTCAAAGGTTGATGCGGTAGAAGTAAGCCATGAGACGGTAAAAGCGATCTGTGAAGCAGTGGATATTCCGGTCATCGCCATTGGCGGCATCACTGCAGACAATGTAAAGGAACTTGCAGGTACAGGAATCTGCGGCATCGCTGTGATTAGTGCGATCTTTGCGCAGAAAGATATTAAAGAAGCGGCGCGGCATCTGAAAAGCCGCACAGAAGAGATGCTGAACTGATACTTTTAGACCGTAAAAAGGAGGGGGCGGAAAGATGATCCGCGGAGTGATATTCGATGTGGACGGAGTGTTGTTAAATTCCATGCCCGTTTGGGAAAACTTAGGAGAACTCTACTTGAACAGCATGGGGATCGAGGCGGAGAAAGACCTCAGGGATACTTTGTTTGCTATGAGCCTTGAAGAGGGGGCGGACTATCTGATAGCCCACTACAGACTTGATAAGACACCAGAGGAGATCATAAGAGGCATGAACCGGGAAGTACAGGATTTCTACGAGGAACGGGTCCCTCTGAAAGAGGGAGTACGGCAGTATCTTCAGGAGTTCCGGGAAAGAAAAATCCCTATGGCGATAGCCACGTCCGGCGACAGGAAGAATGCGGAGGCCGCCCTTAAAAGGCTGAAAGTTTTTTCATATTTTCAGGGGATCTTTACCTGTTCCGAGATCGGCAGCAGCAAGAGCCAGCCAGATATCTATTATGCTGCAGCGCTCCAGCTCGATACGGAACCTTCCGAGACATGGGTGTTTGAAGATGCGCTGCATGCGCTTCAGACTGCGAAAAGGGCGGGATTTAAGACGGTGGGAGTCTACGATAAGGCCAGTGACCGGGATCTTGCCCATATATGGAACACGGCAGACATCTATCTGCCGGAGTTCGAGGAATTTAATATATTCTGGAAAAGGGCATCCGAATAATGGCAGACATTTTTTGGCGGCAGGCTGGGGCACCACTTTTTACCGCTATATAAAAGAGTGTTCAGGACAGGGAAAAGCAACAGAGGTACAGGAACAAAGGAGGAAAAGATAAGAAAAATGAAAACAGCATTAACAATCGCTGGAAGTGACTCCAGCGGAGGAGCCGGAATTCAGGCAGATATTAAGACAATGACTGCGAACGGTGTGTTTGCCATGAGTGCGATCACTGCACTGACTGCACAGAATACGACCGGCGTAGTAGGAATCATGGATGTATCTCCTGAATTTTTAAAACAGCAGATCGACTGTATCTTCACAGATATCCGTCCGGATGCAGTCAAGATCGGCATGGTATCATCGGCGGAGCTGATCATTGCCATTGCAGAGAAACTTGCGCAATATCAGGCGGAGAACATCGTGGTCGATCCGGTCATGGTGGCGACCAGCGGGGCAAAGCTGATCACCGATGACGCTATAGAGACACTGAAAGAAAGATTGCTCCCCATGGCAGATATACTGACGCCGAATATTCCGGAAGGGGAAGTGCTCTCGGGTATGGAGATCAGAACTAAGGAAGATATGGTAAAAGTGGCGGGGAAGATCAGTGAGAATTATCACTGTGCTGTCCTGTTAAAAGGCGGACATCAGTTAAATGATGCCAATGATCTGCTCTATAGAAACGGAAGTTACCGCTGGTTCTACGGGAAACGGATTGACAATCCGAATACACACGGAACGGGCTGTACGTTGTCCAGCGCCATTGCATCTAATCTGGCAAAAGGGTTCGATATGGATACATCGGTAGAGAGTGCAAAAGCATATATCTCTGGTGCGCTGGGAGCCATGCTGGATCTAGGAAAAGGCAGAGGCCCGATGAACCATGCCTTTGACATCACGGGAGAGTATGTAAAAATTTCAGGAAATGCAAATACAGAAGCAGGCTTTTCTTCTGAAGAAAAGGAGATAGTCTGATATGAAAATAAAACATACATCGGTATATGAAAACAGTCTGATCTGGTTTGGTGCGGGCGTATCCATTGCTGAGATATTGACTGGGACCTACCTTGCTCCATTGGGATTCCAGAGAGGCATGGTTGCAGTCATCATCGGACACATCATCGGATGCTGTATGATGTTTTTTGCAGGTCTGATCGGTGCGAGGATGAGAAAGAGCGCCATGGAGACGGTGAAAATGAGCTTCGGGCAGAAGGGAGGCCTGCTCTTTGCGGTGCTCAATGTCTTTCAGCTCATCGGATGGACGGCGATCATGATCTATGACGGGGCCCTTGCCGCAGACGGTATCTTTCATACTGGGGCATGGGTGTGGTGTATCGTGATCGGTGTGCTGATTGTTCTCTGGATCGCCGTTGGAGTGACTAATCTGGGCAAGATCAATACGATCGCCATAGCGGCGCTTTTTATCCTGACCATCCTGCTGTGTAGAGTTATTTTCTTCGGAGGTTCGGATACAGGCGCGGATCTGGGCAGTGACGCCATGAGTTTCGGTGCCGCAGTAGAGTTGTCCGTAGCAATGCCGCTCTCATGGCTGCCTGTCATCAGTGATTATACAAGAGAGGCAGAGAAACAGATGAAATCCACTGCAGCAAGTGTGATCGCCTACGGCATGGTGAGCTGCTGGATGTATGCGATCGGTATGGGGGCCGCCATCTACACCAGCGAGACAGATATTGCTGTGATCATGGCAAAAGCAGGACTTGGCATCGCAGCATTATTGATTGTGATCCTCTCTACTGTCACCACCACGTTCCTTGACGCATATTCAGCGGGAGTATCTTCCGAGTCCTTATTTGCGAAATTCAAAGGAAATCATATGGGTATCGTGGTAACGGTGATTGGTACGATAGCGGCGATCATTTTCCCTATGGACGATATTACAGATTTCCTTTACCTCATCGGTTCTGTGTTTGCTCCTATGATAGCGGTACAGATCGCAGATGTGTTCATCCTGAGGAAAGAGAACAAGCTGACAGATTTCAACTGGAAGAATCTTGTAATATGGCTGATTGGATTTATTGCCTATCGGTGGTTTATGACGATTGATATACCGGTGGGCAATACACTGCCGGATATGTTGGTAGTGATCGTTCTCTGTCTAGTTGTGAAAGCGGTGTCTGTAAAGATGTCTGGCAGGAAGGCATAAAAAAGGAGAAAGGATAGAAAGGGCATATTTGCGCGGGATGCTCAAACAATATGTTTTGACATCGAAAAGCGATATATATTTCATTTGTTTGTTACATTGTAATTAAAAAACATCAAGAAAACATGATTGACAATGTTAATAATACACACTATAATGAATTTAAATTTTAATTTTACACCATAAAATAAATGCAGCGACGAGGAGGAGTACACAGTTTTCTGATGCGAAGAGAGGAGATGGCCGGTGCAAATCTCCGTGACGGAATTGTGGAAGTAGCCTTCGAGCAGTGGACTGAACGGCAGAGATGGTAAAGAAACCATATGTGTCAAGTAGACTCCAACGTGATCCCACGTTACAGGGAAACGGTATCGGTGTCACAGATGCCCGTACCGGCAGAGCGCAGAGAAATTTTCTCTGAATTTAGGTGGTAACACGGATGATACATTCGCCCTGAGCATAAGATGCTCGGGGCTTTTCTTTACAATTCGTTCTTTGCCGGGCGCGCGAGGGCGCGTGCGGGCAGGAACCGCAGAACGGGAAGAACGCTGATAGAAAGATCGCTGATAGGAAAAGGAGGCAGGAAATTGAGACAGATCACAGGAAACAAATTATTAGTAAGAGCATTGAAGGAAGAAGGAGTGGACACGGTCTTCGGCTATCCGGGAGCGTGTACTATCGACATCAGTGACGAGCTGTATAAGCAGGATGACATCCGCGTGATCCTGCCGCGCCATGAGCAGGCTTTAGTCCATGAAGCGGACGCCTATGCGCGGACGACGGGTAAAGCGGGCGTGTGTCTAGTGACAAGCGGTCCGGGGGCAACCAATCTGGTGACCGGGCTTGCCACAGCGAACTATGACAGCGTTCCCCTTGTCTGCTTTACCGGACAGGTGGCAAAACACCTGATCGGAAATGATGCGTTCCAAGAGGTGGATATTGTGGGGATCACACGCAGCATCACAAAGTACGGCGTGACGGTTCGTGACAGGAAAGATCTCGGGCGCATTGTCAAGGAAGCGTTTTACATCGCACGCACGGGACGGCCGGGTCCGGTGCTTATCGATCTCCCGAAAGACGTGATGTGTGAGCTGGGAAGCCCGGACTATCCGGATACGGTGAACATCCGGGGATATAAACCGAATACAAGTGTGCATATGGGGCAGCTAAAGCGTGCGCTCAAGATGCTCAAAAAGGCGAAAAAGCCACTGTTCCTCGCAGGAGGCGGGGTGAATATTGCCCGCGCGAATAAGGTGTTTACGGAAGTGGTGAACAAGACGAATGTGCCGGTAGTCACGACCATCATGGGACGGGGCGCAGTACCGACAAATCACCCGCTCTTTATCGGAAATCTGGGGATGCACGGCCAGTATGCGGCGAATATGGCAGTTGGAGAATGTGATCTGCTCTTCTCTATCGGAACCCGGTTCAATGACCGGATCACCGGAAAACTACATGCCTTCGCGCCCAATGCTGAAATTGTACATATTGATATTGATACCGCGTCCATATCCAGAAATATTCATGTGCACGTGCCCATCGTTGCCGATGCTCTGGAGGCAATCACAAAGATCAATGAATATGCAGAACCGTGTGGGAACGAAAAGTGGTTGGAACAGATCCGGGAGTGGAAAGAGAAACATCCTCTTGTAATGAAGAATAAAACGCATATGACGCCCATGGATATTATTGAGGAGATGAATCGTCAGTTCGATGATGCAATTATTACTACTGATGTGGGACAGCATCAGATGTTTGTTACACAGTATGCAGAGATTACAGAGAAAAAGCAGCTCGTCACATCAGGCGGTCTGGGAACGATGGGATACGGCTTCCCTGCTGCAATCGGGGCAAAACTTGGAAATCCTGGCAAAACAGTCATCGCGATTTCCGGGGATGGCGGCATGCAGATGAACATTCAGGAATTTGCCACTGCGGTTCTTGAGGAACTACCGTTGATCCTCTGTGTTTTTAACAATGAATATCTCGGTATGGTGCGGCAGTGGCAGAAATTGTTCTACGGCAAGAGATACGGCATGACAAATATGAGATCGGGAGCGCTGTACCGCCGGACAAACGGCGAAGAGATGCCAGAGTATACGCCGGATTTTGTAAAGCTGGCGGAAAGCTACGGGGCAAAGGGGATCCGTGTGACAGAAAAAGAAGAGATTGCGGCGGCATTTGAGGCGGCAAAGAAAAACACAAAAGTGCCGACATTGGTTGAATTTATCATCGATCCAGAGGATCTGGTCTATCCGATGATCCAGCCCGGCGGCACTCTGGAAGATATGATCATGGATTGTTAGAAAGGAGAGCGTGAAGATGGATAATAATATGAAAAAAAGATGGATCTCCCTTTATGTGGAAAATCAGGTGGGCGTGCTCTCTAAAATATCAGGGCTTTTTTCCGGGAAATCCTACAATCTGGATAGCCTGACCGTGGGTACGACTGAAGATCCGACTGTATCAAGGATGACCATAGCGACAGTTAGTGACGATGAGACATTTGAACAGATAAAAAAACAATTGAATCGGATGGTTGAAGTCATAAAAGTTATCGACTTTACAGATATCTTTGTCAGAATGAAAGAAATTCTTTATGTGAAAGTGTTCAATTGTACACCTGAAGCAAAGACCGAAGTGTTCCAGATTGCAGAAACATTCAAGGCAAAAGTGATTGACTATGGACGAGACAGTGTGCTCGTGGAATTCGTCCAGACTGCGACAAAAAATGACGCTGTAGTTAAACTGATGAAGGAAGAGTTCAAGAGCATCGAGGTCGTCAGGGGAGGAAGCGTGGGGATCGAATCGATCAGTATGATGGAGAGATGATTTTCACGCAGATGAACCGAGTGTTGGAAAATATATTTTGTAACATATAACATATGTTCCCGAGACTGCATTATAACGCAAAGCCATTTCGCTTTACTTCAAAGTTTTGCGTATATGATACGGTCTGCGGGAACTTCTTTATTCATGTAAGGAAAACTGTATTTTACAATTTGCGGAAAAAGCATGTGGGCGGAAGTGACTGCTGTCGTGAAGTGAAGGCAAATATCCCGCGTATTTTATAATGCGTGTTCATTCAAAATATGTTAAACTTCTATTTGTGGGAGGAGGCCGCTATGGAAGCATATACGAGTTTTGCGTCGGTCTATGATACATTTATGGACAATGTTCCCTATGATGAATGGGGGGAATATATAAACGGATTGTTGCGGGAATATGGTATAAAAGATGGTATCGTTCTGGATCTTGGATGTGGTACGGGTACGATGACAGAGATCCTCGCGGGTTACGGATACGACATGATCGGGGTAGACAACTCGATGGATATGCTGGAGCTTGCAATGGAGAAACGCATGGATTCCGGACATGATATTCTGTATCTTCTTCAGGATATGAGAGAGTTTGAACTGTACGGAACAGTGCGCGCCGTGGTGAGTGTCTGTGATACAGTCAACTATATCATTGAGACAGAAGAACTCAGGGAAGTGTTCCGGTTGGTCAATAATTATCTTGACCCGGAAGGAATATTTCTGTTTGATTTTAATACAGAGTATAAATATAGGGAAGTCATGGGAGACTGTACGATCGCGGAGGACAGGGGAGAGTGCAGTTTTATATGGGATAATACGTATTATGAGGATGAAAAGATCAACGAGTATAATCTGACCCTTTTCATACAGGAAAAAGGGAAAGAAGAATCTGTTCCGAAAGGAGAGTTGTATAGAAAGTTCCGGGAAACACATTATCAGAGGGGTTATACTCTCAAAGAGATGAAGGTCCTTCTGGAGGAAGCGGGGCTCCGTTTTCTGGCGGCTTATGATATGGATACGCGGGCAGAAGTTACGCAGACCAGCGAGAGGATCTGTGTGATCGCAAGTGAGTCTGGAAAACAGTGTTGAACGGGAAGTAGGAACAGTATAGAAACAGAAAAGGGAGAGAGTGTGAAATGAAAGATTATATTGTAAGAGCATCAGCGGCAAATACGCAGATCCGTGCGTTTGCGGCAGTGACGACAGAGCTTGTGGAGGAGGCAAGACAGCGCCATGGGACAAGCCCGGTGGCAACGGCGGCGCTAGGGCGTCTTCTTACAGGGGGAGTGATGATTGGGAGCATGATGAAGAATCCTACGGACATGCTGACCATTCAGATCAAGTGTTCCGGGCCTATTGGCGGGCTTACCGTGACGGCGGACAGTCAGGGGAATGTGAAAGGATATGTGCATAAGACAGATGTCATGCTGCCGCCAAAAAATGGAAAACTAGATGTAGGAGGAGCGCTCGGGCAGGGCGTGATGACGGTAATTAAAGATATGGGGCTTAAAGATCCTTATTCCGGGCAGACTATTTTACAGACTGGAGAGATCGCGGAAGATCTGACTTATTATTTCGCTACATCCGAACAAGTGCCGTCCTCGGTAGGGCTGGGCGTGCTTATGGAGAAGGACAATACAGTGCGCTGCGCAGGCGGTTTCATTGTTCAGGTGATGCCGTTTATAGAGGATGAAGTATTAAATAAGCTTGAGGAGAATATTCGAAACATCAGCTCAGTAACTTCTATGCTGGACAACGGTCATACGCCGGAGGAAATGCTTTCTCAAGTGCTTGAGGGGCTGGATCTGGAGATCACGGACACTATGCCGGCGAAATTTTACTGTAATTGTTCTAAGGAACGGATTGAAAAGGCGATCATCAGCATAGGGAAGAAAGATATCCAGTCTATGATCAATGACGGGAAGGATATAGAGGTAAAGTGTCACTTCTGTAACACAGCCTACAATTATACGGTGGATGAGCTGAAAGAATTGGTGAAAAAAAGCAGGTAGACCGTGGAACCGTGCGCGGGAAAACTGGAAGCAGACAGAAAGAAACATCGGGGAGGCAGAGAGAAGATGAAGCATGGATTTGTAAAAGTTGCGGCGGCTACGCCAGATATCCGAGTGGCAGATGTGGAATTTAACACAGAGAAAATATTCGAAGGAATTGATAAGGCATGTGAGAATAAAGCGAAGATTATCGTATTCCCTGAGCTGTGTGTAACCGGATATACCTGCGGGGATTTGTTTACGCAGGATGTGCTCTTAAAAGAGACACAGGAAGCGCTCAAAAGGATAGCGGCACACACGGCAGACAAAGATATCCTTGTATTTGCAGGGGCGCCTCTGTCGGTGCGGGGCAAGCTGTACAATGTGGCGGCGGCGATGAACCGCGGGAAGATCCTCGGCTTTACGTCTAAGACATTTCTTCCGAACTATGCAGAGTTCTATGAGATGCGTCAGTTTACGCCGGGGCCTGAAAAAGCCGGGTATGTGCTGTTCGATGGGGAAGAGATTCCGTTCGGACCACAGATTCTGTTTGAAGCTGCTGGTTTGGAAGATTTGATTGTGTCGGCAGAGATCTGCGAAGATGTATGGTCGCCAATACCGCCCAGTATTGGGGCGGCTTTGGAGGGGGCAACTGTGATCGTGAACTGTTCGGCCAGTAATGAGACCATCGGAAAAGACAGATACCGCAGAGACTTGATCGCAGGACAGTCCGCACGGCTGATTGCCGGCTATGTGTATGCTAATGCGGGAGAAGGGGAATCCACGACGGACGTGGTATTTGGCGGACATAATATTATCGCTGAGAACGGAGCGGTTTTAGAGGAATCCAGAAGGTACTGCAATGAGATCATCTATTCCGAGTTTGATCTCCAGAGAATTATCGGTGAACGTCGCAAGAATACAACATTTGCGGCGAAACCACAGGGAGCACTTATGCGGGTTCCATTTTTCATAGAAACAGAGGATACAAAGCTTACGAGAATTTTCCCGAAGCAGCCGTTTGTGCCGTCGGATGAAAGGACGCGTGCTGAACGGTGTGAAGAGATCCTTACGATTCAGGCAATGGGACTGAAGAAGCGTCTGATGCACACTCGCGCAAAGACTGCAGTGGTGGGAATATCAGGCGGGTTAGACTCTACTCTTGCGCTTCTGGTGACTGCCCGTGCCTTTGACATGCTTGGCAGGGATAAAAGGGACATTATCACGGTGACGATGCCCTGTTTCGGGACAACGGACCGCACATACAATAACGCCTGTGAAATGGCGAGAAAAACAGGGGCAACTTTGAAAGAAGTGCCCATCGCCGATGCGGTGAACGTGCATTTCCGTGATATTGGGCATGACCCTCAAAGTCATGATGTGACTTATGAAAACGCCCAGGCAAGAGAACGCACGCAGGTGCTGATGGATATCGCCAACCGTACGGGTGGCGTGGTCATCGGAACAGGAGATATGTCGGAGCTGGCGCTAGGGTGGGCGACCTATAACGGCGATCATATGTCCATGTATGGGGTGAATGCGTCAGTACCAAAGACACTGGTGCGCCACCTTGTGAAATACGCTGCAGATGAGACAGAGGATGATGCACTGAAAAATGTGCTTTATGATGTGCTGGATACTCCGGTGAGCCCGGAGCTGCTTCCGCCAAAAGATGGGGATATTGCTCAGAAAACCGAAGATCTGGTGGGACCGTATGAGCTTCATGATTTCTTTCTGTATTACATGCTGCGTTTCGGATATGAGCCGGATAAGGTCTTCCGGCTGGCGGAGGCAGCATTTGCAGGGGACTATGACAGGGAGATTATACGGAAGTGGCTGAAGACCTTCTACCGGAGATTCTTTTCCCAGCAGTTTAAGCGCTCCTGTCTGCCGGACGGCCCCAAGGTCGGTACGGTGGCGCTTTCTCCGAGAGGAGACTGGAGGATGCCCAGCGACGCGTGCGCGGAAGTCTGGCTAAAACGGCTCGATCGTGTATGAAGCATCCCGAGGATCTGGAAGGAAGAGAATGTTCAAGCTGTATTGCAGAGTATACAGCCTGAGCCGGCACGTATGATGAGAGGAGAGATACAGATGAAATTGATCAGAACAGAAGACGCGGTAGGAAGTGTACTCTGTCACGATATTACTCAGATCATACCCGGAGTGGTGAAGGACGCGGTATTGCGCAAAGGTCATGTGGTGACAGAAGAGGATATTCCCGTGCTTTTATCCGTGGGAAAAGAACACTTATATGTCTGGGAAAAAGAAGAGGGAATGCTCCATGAAGACGATGCGACGGAAATCCTGCGGCAGGTTTGTCAGGGAGAGCGTATGAAAGCTTCCGAACCCAAAGAAGGCAAGATTGAGCTTACGGCAGAGTGCGACGGTATTCTTAAAATTGACAGGGAGAAATTAAAGGCGGTAAACGGCATGGGACAGATGGTACTCGCCTCCCTCCACGGAGATTTTCCTGTCCGAAAAGGGGACAAGATCGTGGGGATGCGTGTCGTTCCCCTTGTCATCGAAGAGGAAAAGATGGAACGGGTGAAAGAGATCTGCGGGAATGAGCCGATTTTTACCATTCTTCCTTTTCTCAAGCTAAAGGCAGGAATCGTAACTACGGGAAGCGAGGTTTATCACCACCGCATTGAAGATAAGTTTACACCTGTGGTGAGAGAGAAACTGGAGGAGAACGGCATAGAAGTGATGGGGGATATCTTGTGCGACGACAAGCCGGATATGGTCACGGAAGCCATCAGTGAATGGATCAAAAAAGGCGCGGACCTTGTCGTGTGTACAGGAGGGATGAGCGTGGATCCTGATGATCGTACGCCCCTTGCCATTCGAAACGCTTCGGACGAGGTAGTCACATATGGAGCCCCTGTTCTGCCCGGAGCCATGTTCATGCTGGCGTATAAATATACTGGGGAGGGGCAGCGCATCCCGGTGATGGGACTTCCCGGTTGCGTGATGTATGCAAAACGGACCATATTCGATCTGGTACTGCCCCGCATCGCGGCGGGTGAAAGGCTCTGTCTGGAAGACTTTTCTGTGCTGGGAGAGGGTGGTTTGTGCCTGAATTGCCAAGTGTGTACATTCCCGAACTGCGGATTCGGGAAGTAGGAGTTTGATTTAGGCTATAACCAAGAGGTTGCCAACTAATTGTTAGCAACCTCTTGGTTATAAAGAGAGGGATTTTGAGAAATCCTCGTACGCCATCGTCCCGGGGCGTCCCCGTATTTCCGCTTGAAGATACGATTGAAGTAGGAGAGGTTATCGAACCCGCTCTGTTCCGCGATATCAAGGATGGACGCGTCAGAGGAACGCAGCAGGCGCTCAGCCATTGTGAGGCGGTAGTTGTTCAGGTATTCGATGAAACCCATTCCCATATGCGCTTTGAAGAATTTCATAAAATGAGATTTGCTGTAATAGGTCAGGGTGGCCATATCGTCAATGGAAATGTGTTCTGCGTAATGCTGCTCTACATATTTCAATATCGTTTTCATTTTTTCAAGAGATTTCATCTGTGAGGCGGATGCAGTCTCTTTTTTGTTTTGGTTAGATATAAGAAGAAAGAGAAGCTGAAACAAGTAACCTTTTACGGCAAGCTGGTAACCTTCTAACCGGGTCGCGCACAGCAAGTCAATCTGCCGGATGTATTCCGCTGCCGTCTGGTAATAGGAAAGGGCAGGAGTAAGATAAGTGTCCGACGGAATTGTACCAAGCATAAGAGGCGTGATAAACTGCACGGCGCACAGATCTGAACTGTCCGAGATAAGAAGATCTGGCTTGAAAATGATATTTTCGTATTCCATTGCATAAGCGCCGTCCTGCTCGATAGAGTGGAGCTGTCCCGGGCGTATGATAACAATATCACCCGATGAGACAGGTGTTTTTAAAAAGTCTGCTGACACAAAACCACGCCCCTTTTTGATGACGATAAGTTCTATCTCGGAATGCCAGTGCAGGGGAACGGAAGGGAAATCGCGGGGGATGGAGCAGAGATAAGTGTTATAGGGGAATTCTGCGGTAGTGTGTGACTTCGTCTCATGATAGTTCTGATATTCGCTGATATTCATAATGTTCTCCTCTACATTACTGTTTTGATAGTATTGTACAATAATATGAAAGAATATTGCAAGAAAATCAATAAAAATAGTATTAAAATACGGACCATGGAGATAAAATATATGGATGTTTTCAAAATGCTGTGGCAAAATGCGGCGATGCCGTGGATGTAAACGGCAGAAAGAAAGGAGAATATCATTATGAAGATTCAGGCAAGATTAGAGGAATATCTCGGGAAACCAATATCGCGGGCTTCCGATAAGGAGATTTATAACGGACTGCTCACCATCGTTCAAGATATGGCATCAAAAAAGGAACGCACAGACAGTAAGAAAAAGCTGTACTATATCTCGGCGGAGTTTCTGATCGGGAAGCTGCTTTCCAACAATATGATCAATCTGGGCATCTATCAAGAAGTCAAGGAAATGCTGGAGAGCAACGGCAAGGATATCTGTGCAATTGAGGAAGCAGAACCGGAACCATCCCTTGGAAACGGAGGACTTGGAAGACTGGCAGCATGTTTCCTTGATTCTATCGCCACGTTGGGGCTTGCAGGAGACGGAATCGGGCTGAACTACCATCTTGGGCTTTTTAAGCAGGAGTTTGAGAATCATCTTCAGAAAGAGACTCCTAACCCATGGATCGAGGAAAAGTCGTGGCTTAAGAAGACAGAGACTGTATATCCGGTTGAATTTAAAGGGCTGAAAGTCAACGCCCGGATGTATGATATCGAAGTGACAGGATATAACAATCAGACGAACAAGCTGCATCTTTTTGACCTTGATACGGTAGATGAGACAATCGTGGAAGAAGGGATCGATTTCAACAAAGAGGATATCAAGAAAAACCTAACCCTTTTCCTCTACCCAGACGATAGCGATGAGCAAGGGCGACTGTTGCGTATCTATCAGCAGTACCTCATGGTCAGCGCAGGGGCTCAGCTCATCCTTGACGAGTGCGTGGCGAAGGGCAGCAGCTTATATGATCTGCCGGAATATGCAGTGATTCAGATTAACGATACGCATCCTACCATGGTTATTCCGGAACTGATCCGCCTGCTCGTGGAGCGGGGGCTGGATATGGACGATGCCATCGGCGTGGTGTCTAAGACTTGCGCATACACGAACCATACAATTCTTGCGGAAGCGCTGGAGAAATGGCCTGTACATTATCTGAAGAAGGTTGTGCCACAGCTCGTGCCTATTATTGAGATTTTAGACGATAAGGTGAGAAGAAAATTTGACGATGAGAGTGTAGCCATCATTGATCGGAACGATACGGTCCACATGGCGCACATTGATATTCATTATGGATTTAGCGTAAATGGCGTAGCTGCCCTGCATACAGAGATTCTGAAAAATTCTGAACTAAATAATTTTTACAGGATCTACCCGGAGAAGTTCAACAACAAGACAAACGGCATTACATTCCGCCGCTGGCTTATTCATTGTAACCCTCAGCTTTCCCGTTTTCTTGACGAGACGATCGGGGAAGGGTATAAGAAAGATGCCGCAGAGCTTGAGAAACTGCTGCAATACAAAGATGATAAGAAGATTCTCAGCCGGTTGCTTGAAATTAAGCATGAGAACAAAGAGGCATTGAGTCGTTATCTCATGGAGACACAAGGAGTTAAGATCAGCCCGGATACGATTTTCGATATTCAGGTAAAACGCCTCCACGAGTACAAACGCCAGCAGCTTAACGCACTCTATATCATTGACAAATATCTGGAGATTAAGGCAGGCAAGAACCCGGCGGCTCCGGTAACAGCGATCTTCGGTGCGAAAGCAGCTCCGGCTTATGTGATCGCAAAGGATATTATTCATCTGATCCTCTGCCTTCAGGAAATCATTAACAATGATCCTGAGGTGAGCCCGTATCTCAAGGTCGTTATGGTAGAGAACTATAATGTGACAAAAGCTGGAAAACTGATTCCGGCATGCGATATTTCCGAGCAGATCTCTCTCGCTTCTAAAGAGGCAAGCGGAACAGGGAATATGAAATTTATGCTCAATGGCGCTGTGACACTCGGAACACAGGACGGCGCGAACGTAGAGATCCACGAGGAAGTGGGAGACGATAATATTTTCGTGTTCGGCGCGTCCAGCGACGAGGTGATTGAACACTATGCAAAAGGCGACTATGTATCAAAGGATTATTACGACAAGGATCCGGCGATCAAGGCGGCAGTGGATTTTATCACCAGCGAGGAAATGTTAAAAATCGGCTGCGAAGAGAATCTGACAAGGTTGAAAAATGAGCTGATCAACAAGGACTGGTTCATGACTCTGCTTGACTTTGCCTCCTACAAAGAGGCGAAGGAGAAGGTGCTGGAAGCTTATGCCGACAAAGAGACATGGGCGAAGATGATGCTTGTAAATATTGCAAAAGCAGGATTTTTCTCTTCCGACAGAACGATTGAGGAGTATAATAGAGATGTATGGCATCTGTAGATCGGGATTGACTAAGTGAAAAGCAAGGAGAAAGAAAGAATGAAAAGAGCAAGCGGAATCTTATTACCCGTGTTTTCCCTGCCGTCAGAGTATGGGATTGGATGTTTTTCCAAAGAAGCTTATGAGTTTGTGGATATGTTGAAAGAAGCAGGGCAGAGTTATTGGCAGATCCTGCCGCTTGGACCGACTGGTTACGGAGACTCTCCGTACCAGTCTTTCTCCACATATGCAGGAAATCCCTATTTTGTCGATTTAGGAACATTGACAGAAGAAGGGCTTCTGACAGAGAATGAGTGCAGAGGATATGATTTCGGGACTTCGGAAGGCTGCATTGATTATGAAAAAGTTTACCGATCCAGATTTAAGGTGCTGGAAAAGGCGTTTGAGCGTTTTAACGAGAATGAAGAATATGACCGATTTGTACAAAATAATGCTTTCTGGCTTGACGATTACAGCCTGTATATGGCGGTCAAAGACAAAAATGGGGGCGTAAGCTGGAATGAGTGGGAAGAACCGCTGAAAAACCGCGAGGAGCAGGCGCTTGAGGCGGCACGCCGAGAACTTGACCGGGAGATTCGGTTCTATAAATTCCAGCAGTATCAGTTTGACAGACAGTGGAAGAAACTTCACGCTTACGCCAACAGTCAGGGAGTGAAGATCATCGGTGATATTCCGATTTATGTAGCGTTTGACAGCGCGGACACATGGGCGGCACCAGAGATGTTTCAGTTCGATGAGAATAACGAGCCCACTGGTGTGGCAGGATGTCCGCCGGACGCATTTTCCGCTACGGGACAGCTCTGGGGCAATCCGCTTTATGATTGGGAATACCACAAAAACACAGGGTACGAATGGTGGATCAGAAGAATTGAATACTGCTTGAAATTGTACGATGTGGTGAGGATCGATCATTTCCGGGGATTTGACGAGTATTATTCGATCCCGTATGGGGAAACGACTGCGGTAAATGGAAGCTGGATGCCCGGGCCGGGGATGGAGCTTTTTAAGGCGGTCGAGGCAGAACTCGGGAAACCAGAGATCATTGCCGAGGACTTGGGATTCCTTACTCCGAGTGTGCTAAAACTGCTGCACGACAGCGGATTCCCGGGGATGAAAGTACTTCAGTTTGCATTTGACGCAAGAGAATCATCCAATTATCTGCCTCATACGTATCCGGAAAACTGTGTGGTATATACAGGTACCCACGATAATGATACGACAAGGGGATGGTATCATGAGGTTGGCAAAGAAGCGAGAGATTTCGCTAAAGAATACATGTGCAAACCGCGTTTGGATGAGGATTCACTTACGCAAGATTTTATTGCTATGGCGATGGGAAGCGTTGCCAGTCTGTGCGTAATCCCTATTCAGGACTATCTGGGGCTTGGCAGTGAAGCGCGTATCAATATACCGTCCACGCTTGGCGGGAACTGGGTATGGCGGCTGAAAAAGGGACAGTTTGGCAAAGAGGCAGTCAGCGAGATCGCACGAGTGACAAAGTTGTATGGAAGACTGCCTTAAAAGGAGAAAACACCATTTTGTGCGTTGGCTTACATACGAGGAATTATAGGATCTGTTTGTCGGGCAGAAATAAATTCTTTCCAGATAAAGCTGCGCGTATTGTATCTCTGTGCTTCTGAGACAAACAAAATATTTCCATGATATCGTTGTCAAGTTCTTCATACAGACCACAAATGTCTTCTGATGAATTCAGGATGTGGTCTGTTTTTTTGACAATTTTTCTTTGCCTTTCCGCACTTATTGCTGGTATGGGCATGGATTCAATGTGAGAGCGCAGGAGCTTAACCGAATTAAATTTTTTATTTATAAAAAAGGCGGACACACGGGAATTTAAAACAGCCAGCACATATTTTATATCCATACCCTCAATCTGAGGAATCAAAATGTTGCAGCTGTTTAGTGAAAGCGTCTGACAGTTATCATATGCGAAGACAGGGACTTCGCAGATAAACCGATAAAGAAGCTTTTCTTCTGCCCGGTACATTTCCTCAGATGCAACCTGCTGGAAAGCATTCGGAGTAAACTGGATATAGTTATTTATGTCCTTTATAGAGTATCTGAAGATATCGCTGCCTTTAAGAACAGTCTCAAAACCATCTTCCTTTTTGTCTCTGATGTATTTTTTATTATTGCCGGTTACGATCCCTAGGGCAAACTTTGCGTTGCATGCAAGGTACCTGGCGTCCGGCACAGAATCAATGGCATACAGGCAGTCATATTCGTCGTCATTCATATGAAACGAAAATTCGGAAGCGTTGATTTCCCTGTTTTTACTGATCGTAAATTCCTTATTCTCAAACAGAACCCTGCACTGTTTTGTTTGTCCTTGTCCGTCTTTCTGAAGACCTAATATAATGGCTGGGCATTGAACACCTGAAAAAACATTACCCAGATAAGAAACAAATTTAAACGATGTACTGCTTCGCATCAATTCCCTTGCCCGCAAATGGGAATTTACGCTTAATACCGCTTTGGGAACTATATACGCCAGATATCCGTTTTCTGTAAGCAATGAAAGACCTTTTTCAATGAATAGGTCATAGGATTCCGAGCCTTTTTGTTTTGCCGTACGGTAGTGTTTTATAAGATATGCCGTTTCTTCTTTGGAAAAAGTATATCCCCACGGCGGGTTCCCTAATACGATAGAAAAGGTTTTGGAAAATGTGTCTTCTAAAGTGTTTCCGCAGACGAACTGTGTATCCAATTGTTCCTTAGACAAATCCTGATTTAGAAGAAACACATTGATCCGGGTAAGGAGAATACTGATTTCATCGATATCCTGCCCGTATAAATTGCTTGCGTTTACGCCTTTTCCAAGAAGTCCTATAAGGAAATTGCCTGTCCCGCAGCAGGGATCGCAGATTGTCTGATCTTTAAAATCAAGGCAGGCAGATAAGCTGTCAATTAACATATTGACAGTTCCAGCCGGGGTATAGTAAGCGCCTGTCTGCTTGCGATGTCCCAGATCCCGCAGAGAAAGATAAATGAATCCAAGGGTATCTTCTGATGAAACAAACTGTATCTGGTAATCGAAAACCGGGCTTATTCTGCAAAGATCTATGCTTCCTATATTGATATTATTGAGCAAATCAGAAATCAAAGCATTAAATACGCTGTTATCAGAGACAGGTGTTTGTCTCTGCATCCATTTTCTGTCCGATGAGACTTTACCGCCACATTGACGGTAAAGCTGAATTGCAAAGTGCGCCAGTATTATTCTTAGTTCTGCCTCTGAAATATGCTCGTAAGAATCTAAGATTTTTCCGATAGTCTCATGATTGTTTCCATTGGTAATGTAATCCTTATACAGAGCCTTTCCGCTTACGTTTTTTTTGTTGCGGCGGCTTTTCAGGAGGCTGCTGCCATTTTTAATCTCTGCAAGAAGATGTTCAATATATGCCTTGGAAAATGTCCCGCTGTCACTGTCCATGCGCAATTTTCCAAGCCTGACCCAGTTTTTTGCTGTTGCCGAAGAGATGGAGAGCAGATCGCAGACCTCTTCCATTGTTAATCTTTTAGAATCAGATTTTCCATGATTCCCGGAAGATGGAATCTCATCATCCGTCACAGGGCGTTTTCTTCTTCTGTCCGCAGGTTTCCGGGCATCGTCTGGAATCAGCCATACACCGCTGACCATATTTGCGCCCTCGATACGTCCTTGCTCACATAAGATTTGCACTCGCCTTTTCGATATATTAAACTTTTTTGCAGCGTCAGACACAGATATATACATGGAAATACTCCGTTCACTTCTATTTAATGATTATATTATGGTCTGTTGTGCGAATAATGTCAATGTCATTAATTGTTTTTGATCCATGCCGAAAATAAGAAGTTCTAAAAGCCGTATCAGAACGCAAAACTTTAAGTAAGAGTGTTCTGATACGGCTTTTGGAATGTAAGTTATCTATGTCAGAAAGGTATATTTTGCGAACCTATTTTATCAGAGTTCCCAGCCAGTATAGAAGTCCCAGCCCCCAGCTTGTGAAAATTCCATATAGGATAACAGGACCTGCGATCGTAAAAATTTTGCATCCAATGCCGAAAACCTGCCCTTCCTTCTTGTATTCGATTGCCGGGGCAGCGACAGAATTGGCGAACCCGGTAATGGGTACGAGAGCTCCGGCGCCGCCCCATTTGGCAAGCTGGGGATAGATCCCGGTTCCGGTCAGGATCACGCTGAGCAAAACAAGCAGCATGGAAGTCCAGCCACTGCAATCGTCTTTACTGAGATTCTGAAGTTCACAGTAGTGATAGAATACTTGCCCGATAACGCAGATTGTTCCACCTGTAAGAAAGGCCTTGATCATGTTAAGCCATACATTATGTTGGGGAGTTTTCTGCTTGACATATTGTTCATATTGCTTTTCCTGCTTTATTTTTTGTATCTTATCCATTAAGAAAATCTCCTTTTTGTTCAGGCTTGCACGCCTGAATCTATTTTTTATAGTATCTGGAATTCTCCGCGAAATATACCCGCATATTTTGGGTGGATTTGCACACAATAATTTACAGAAACAGACAAAACGGCCTGTAAAAAGAGAAGTGAGGATAAAATATGGATCAGATCATAAAAGGAAGCCAGAGCCTGCTGTTCAGAAATGCTCCCTACCTTATCAGCGCCGGATCTGTGGTAGGGAGCAAGGAGGCGGAAGGGCCTCTGGGGAAATTATTTGACATGACAAATGAAGACGACCTGTTCGGGGCGGAAACATGGGAGGAGGCAGAGAGTGTCATGCAGAAGGAGGCGTGCGTGCTCGCGATTGGAAAAGCCCATGTAAATGTGGAGGATATCCGCTATCTGTTCGGAGGTGATCTGCTCCGGCAGGGAATCGCCACATCTATGGGGGTGGAGGGACTGCAGATTCCTATGTTCGGACTGTACGGAGCGTGCTCTACCTCGGGAGAAGCGTTGGCCCTGGCGGCGATGAGCGCCGCGGCGGGGTATGGCAGATACATGCTGGCAGTCACGTCCAGTCATTTTGGGAGCGCGGAAAAAGAGTTCCGTTTCCCGCTAGGATATGCGTCTCAGAGACCGCTTTCGGCCCACTGGACAGTGACAGGCAGCGGCGCATTCCTTGTGGGAGCACAAGGCGAGCTGCAAAACAATGAAATACAAAATAAGGCGATACAGGAAGGGACAAAGAAAAGCCATGTAAGGATCGCCGGAGTGACAGTCGGAAAAATCGTGGATTATGGATTGAAGGATTCCCAGAATATGGGAGCCTGCATGGCGCCGGCAGCCATGGATACGATTGTACAGAATTTTACGGATATGGGGCGGACTGAGGCAGATTACGACCGCATCATTACCGGAGACCTCGGATATGTGGGACAGTCCATCTTGTTTGATCTGGTGCAAGCTAAAGGGTACGATATCCGTGAAAAACATATGGATTGCGGAATGACGATCTACGATCAGGAGACACAGGACACTCACGCGGGAGGAAGCGGCTGTGGCTGTGCGGCGGTGACGCTGGCATCGTATGTATTGCCAAAGGTCGAAAAAGGCGAGTGGAAAAGAGTGCTTTTTGTGCCCACGGGCGCGCTTATGTCTACTGTGAGTTTTAATGAGGGAGCAAGTGTTCCGGGAATTGCCCACGGGATTGTGATCGAACATTGCGGGTAGTAATATTGGCGTTTTATCCGCATCTGTGACAGGAAAATGATGAATAAACAGAAAGGAAAAATTTTATGGACTATGTAAAAGCGTTTATTATCGGAGGGCTGATCTGTGCGGTTGTACAGATCCTGCTGGATCGGACGAAACTAATGCCGGGCAGGGTTATGGTACTCCTTGTGTGTGCGGGAGCAGTGCTCGGTTTCTGCGGGATATACAAGCCCTTTCAGGAATTTGCCGGTTCGGGAGCCAGTGTGCCGCTGCTGGGATTTGGAAATGTACTCTGGCAGGGGGTAAAAGAGGCAGTTGACAAAAATGGTTTTATCGGTGTATTCATGGGAGGATTTAAAGCGGGAGCGGTGGGCATATCGGCAGCCTTGATCTTTGGATATATTGCATCCTTTATTTTTGAACCAAAGATGAAAAAGTGATTAGAGATAAAATAAGGGAGCAGGACATATGTAAAAGAGAAACCGCTGGCTTGACAGAGTATGCTCTGAAATGATATTATGTGTGTCGAAGTGTAGTAGGCAGCTTTTGAAATGTAAGGGGATTAAGGCGTTTTGTTGAGTGGTAAAATTTTCTAAAGGGAAAAGAAGATTTTATCACTTTTTCTATTTCTGCCGGATATGATCCGGACAGATATACCAAAAAGGAGGAAATCATATTATGTGTGGAATTGTTGGATTTGTAGGAGAGCAGCCGGCGGCGCCGATTCTGCTTTCCGGATTGGAGAAGCTGGAGTACAGAGGGTACGATTCAGCGGGAATCGCTGTTCGCAATGAACAGAGTGGTAAGATCGAGATTGTGAAGGCAAAGGGACGCCTTAAGATTCTGGCAGAGAAAACAGACGGAGGAAGAGCGGTTCCAGGGACGTGCGGTATCGGACATACACGCTGGGCTACCCATGGAGAACCGTCGGAGAACAATGCCCATCCCCACTGTGCTGAGGACAAGTCCGTTGTTCTCGTACATAATGGAATCATAGAGAATTATCAGGAATTAAAAGAAAAGCTGCTGAAATCAGGATATACATTTTATTCCCAGACAGATACAGAGATAGCCGTAAAGCTGGTGGACTACTACTATAAAAAAACGGGAACTCCGCTGGAGGCCCTGACCCGCGCCATGCTGCGAATCAGGGGATCTTATGCCTTTGGCGTGCTGTTTCATGACTATCCAGGAAAACTTTTTGCAGCGAGAAAGGACAGCCCGCTTATTATCGGAAAGAATAAGTCAGGTGCGCTTATCGCGTCCGATGTTCCGGCGATTCTTGATCAGACGAGACAGGTCTATTATATAGGAAATATGGAGATCGCAGAGTTATCTGAGGACGAGATTCATTTTTATAATATTGACAGAGAAGAGATCCACAAGGATATGGTGGAGATCAAGTGGGATGCTGAGTCAGCGGAAAAAGGCGGATATGAGCATTTCATGCTCAAAGAGATTCACGAGCAGCCCAAGGCGGTTCAAGATACAGTGGGCGCATATGTGAAGGACGAAGAGATCAATCTTTTAGAAGCTGGGATTACAGACGAGCTCCTTTCAGGACTGGAAAGGATCTATATTGTAGCGTGCGGTTCCGCTTACCATGTAGGTATGGTGGCAAAATACGTGATGGAAGATCTGGCTGATGTGCCCGTAGAAGTAGATCTGGCCTCTGAGTTCAGGTACAGAAATCCGAAACTCGAAGAAAATTCATTAGTTATTGTGGTGTCACAGTCCGGAGAGACGGCGGATAGTCTTGCGGCGCTGCGTCTGGCAAAGGAAAAGGGCGTTCCAGTTCTTGGTATTGTCAATGTGGTAGGATCGAGTATTGCCCGTGAGAGTGATTATATTCTTTACACTTATGCAGGACCAGAGATCTCAGTAGCTACCACTAAGGCGTACAGTACACAGCTTATCGCAGTGTATCTTCTTGCGGTGCAGATGGCGTTTGTGAAAGGGATCATCAGTGAGGAAAGATATGCGGGGCTGCTCCAAGAACTGGAGCGGTTGCCGGAGAAGATTCAGAAAACTCTGGATGATAAAGAACGTATTCAGTGGTTTGCCAGCAAGTATGCTAACGCGAAGGATATTTTCTTTATCGGGCGCGGGATTGATTATGCGATTAGTCTTGAGGGAAGTCTTAAGATGAAAGAAATCAGCTACATCCATTCTGAGGCTTATGCTGCAGGCGAGTTAAAGCACGGAACGATCAGTTTGGTGGAGGAAGGGACGCTTGTAGTCGGAGTTCTGACCCAGCAAGCTCTTTTTGAGAAAACGCTGAGCAATATGGTGGAGACAAAGAGCCGGGGAGCATATCTTATGGGCCTGACTCTGTATGGGAATTATAGTATCGAGGATAATGCGGATTTCTCTGTGTATGTTCCAAAGACAGAGCAGTATTTTACCACCAGCCTTGCGATTGTGCCCTTGCAGCTCATGGGGTATTACGTAAGTGTGGCAAAAGGTCTGGATGTGGATAAGCCGAGGAATCTGGCGAAGTCTGTGACAGTAGAGTAGGTTTTTGTTTACGATAGCGATGCGTATAAGAAAAAGAATCAAATAGAAATGAGGGCTGAGAAGACTGCTCCGCAAGGAACCTGTCTCCTCTAACCCTCATTTTTAATGTTTCTGCATATGAAAACATATTTTTAATTCATCTAGCAAAAGTTCGGAAATCGGTGAAAACACCTGATATTTTTTCCAAATGACGTACATTTTCGTTTCCAGAGGGGGTTCCAGAGGACGAAAACATAAATCGCTGTCTGATCCGATATCTACAAGATGATTAAACATGAGCATATATCCAAGCCCTTCTCTCACAAAGACCGAGCCGTTATAGGCAAGATTTACTGTGCCGGAAAGATTCAGCATATCGACTTTTTCGCCGCACCACCGGGCAATATCAAATTTCATCCCTTGGGCTGAGCAGATCAGGGGAAGCCCCATCAGGTCATTAACACGGATACACTTTTTTTGAGCAAGCGCATCGTCTTTTTTCATAACAAGACCCCAGAGATCTACTCCGGGCACTTCCAGATAATTATATTTGGAAAGGTTGGGCGGTTCGGCAATAACTGCAAAGTCAATCAGTCCTCTGTCCAGCCGTTCTACGACTTGCTCAGTGTTCCCGCTGGTAAGATGGTAACGAAACAAAGGATATTTTTTCTTGAATACCTGAATTGTCTGCGCCAGATATTTAATCTGGTAGGACTCAGCACATCCGATATGCACTTCGCCACCGGAGATATCATTCAATGCCCGAAATTCATCAGCTGTCTTATCCACCATATCGAGAATGTCTTCCGCCCGTTTCCGTAGAAGCATACCTTCATCTGTCAGGCTAAGACTTGTACTGCCGCGGCGGAATAATTTTTTTCCAAGTTCCTGCTCCAGATCTTTCATTTGTTTTGATAAAGTAGGCTGTGAAACATGGAACGCCTCCGCTGCCCGAGACATATTTCCGGCTCTTGCAATTTCCAAAAAATAGCGCAAAACACGAATTTCCATAAAAATCTTCTCCTTATATAATTCCTAAGGTAAGTATATATGGCTGAGATATTCTTGTAAAGAATAATATGATATAGAATATAAATATTAGACATATCAAGTGCTGGATCCTATACTGAAGGCGTAGGAGGTAGACAAAATGGCAGAAGCATCAGATACTTTTGCACTGATTTATCAAAATTTAAGAGACGCCGGCTGTGATATGCAAATGACAGAGGATTGTATGTCTCTTGTAAAAGGCGGAGATTTAAAAGGAATCCTGCCCATTCTTCAACAGTATCGTAAGGTGCTGCTGATGACGGTTCGTTCAGGGCAAAAGAAAATAGATTGTCTGGATTATCTGATCTACAAAATTCAAAAAGAAATTATTTAGGAGGTATAATCTATGAACATGAACTTTGATTTTAACAATCCTACTAAAATCCTGTTTGGAAGCGGAAAGCTGAATGAATTGGGCAGTCAGCCCATGCCGGGCAAAAAAGCGCTGCTACTGATGTCTGGAGGTAAGTCGGCAAAAGTGAGTGGAGCTTACGAGCGTACGTTGGAGCAATTGAGCAAAGCAGGCGTTGAAGTGGCGGAGTTTGCTAAAGTGATGGAAAATCCCGTCAGGGAAATGGTGATGGAAGGCGCAGCTTTTGCAAGAGAAAACGTCTGTGACTTTATTGTGGCGCTGGGTGGAGGCGCCGTGCTGGATTCTGCTGTTGCTGTGGCGGCGATGGCCACTAATCCCGGAGATTTGTGGGATTACGTGAATGGGGGCACGGGAAAGGGACAGCCGCTTGTTCATCCCGGACTGCCAATTGTTACCATCACCCTCACCGCCGGCACGGGCTCGGAAATCAACTGCTGGGTCGTTATTTCCAATCTGGAAACAAAAGAAAAAATCGGTTTTGGCTATCCGGAACTGGTTCCTGTCCTTGCTGTTGTAGATCCTGAACTGATGAAAACAGTTCCCGCAAAGTACACCGCTTATCAGGGATTTGATGCGTTGTTCCACAATACCGAAGTAATGATGTCAAATGGTATTAACATTTTAAGTGAAACCATTGCCTTATCTGCTATTGAGAATATCGCCAAATATCTGCCACGTGCTGTGAAGGATGGCAATGATCTGGAAGCGAGAGAACATGTTGCCTATGGTAGTACCATGGCTGGTATCAGCATGCAGCTTACCAGCACGACAGCACAGCATTCTATGGAACACGCCATGAGCGCTTATCACCACAATCTGCCCCACGGTGCGGGATTGATCATGATATCCAGAGCATTTGCGGAGTTTTTCATTGAGCGTCATGCTTGTGACGAACAGTTTGTCAAGATGGCGAGAGTGATGGGAATCCCGGACGCCGACAAACCAGAGGATTTCATTACTGCGCTGATACAGCTTCAAAAGGACTGCGGCGTGGCAGATCTGAAGATGAGCGATTATGGCATTACAGTCGATGAATGTATGACCCTTGCCGTGAATGCACGGGAGACGATGGGCGGTCTGTTTTTGGCGAATCCCTGCCCCATGTCCGATGAGGAGTGCGCGGGTATTTTTCAAAAGTCATGGCGATAATTTGACGCGTCATATGGCTGAAAAAAATAATTTATGACAGAACTGGAATATTTCTATGTGGATGGATCTGTTGGAGGCATGGCTTATGAATGAAACTATCAATACCTTGTGTGTTAGCAAAGGAGGGAGCAACCTGTGAAACGAAAATGGACCTTAATCCTGATTGTGGCACTGTTCTTGATCTCTTGCATGGCGGGATGCAGTACAAACAGTACAGATTCTTCCGAACTAGAAAGCGTATCCCTATCCTCTGAAATTGAGCCGGCAGAAGACCCATCTTCCGAAAGCCAAAATTTTGTCGAAGAAGTTTCGGCCCCTGTTTTTGATTTTGAAAGCAGGACAGTAATGCTTAACAGTGGCTATGAAATGCCCATCGTGGGACTCGGCACGTACGCCCTCTCCGATGAAGAGTGCTATAATTCTGTCACAGCTTTGCTGGAGGCCGGAGGGCGGCTTATTGATACAGCTTCCTATTACGGAAATGAGGAAAGTATTGGGCGGGCTATCAGGGACAGTGACGTACCTCGTGAGGAAATCTTCGTTACCACAAAAATCTATCCTACAGAATTTGACGATCCAGAGGAGGCCATCGAAGGATGTCTGGAGCGTCTGGACATCGGATATATAGACCTGATGCTCCTGCATCACCCCGGCACCGGGGATGTGGAGGCGTACCACGCTATGGAACAGGCAGTAGATGACGGGAAAATCCGTTCCATTGGTCTGTCCAATTGGTATATCCAGGAGTTAGAGGAATTTTTGCCCCAAGTCAATATCGCCCCCGCTGTGGTACAAAATGAGATCCACCCCTACTATCAGGAACAGGAGGTCGTGCCCTATATTCAAGAGCTTGGCATAGTGGTAAACGGCTATTCTCCCTTTGGCGGCAGAGGACACACCAGTGAGATGTTCGCGGATGAGGTGATTGCCGCCATTGCGGAAGACCATGGGGTTACCTCTGCGCAGGTGATCCTTCGGTGGAATTTGCAGCGGGGCGTTGTAGTGAATCCGGGTTCCAGTAACCCGGAACATATCCGGGAAAATCTAGATGTTTTTGATTTTGAGCTGACCGGTGAGGAAATGGATCAGATCGCAGAACTAGAAAGAGGTGAAAAGCATGAGTGGTATTGATCTAAAAAATGGAAAAAACGGCGTTGCCCCTGTGATTCGGCTAAACAGCGGGTATGATCTCCCTGTGGTGGGTCTTGGAACCTATGCCCTGCACGGAAACGCATGCACTGATGCGGTGTATACTGCGATACAAAGCGGCTACTGCCTCATTGACACTGCTTCCTTTTACGGTAACGAGCGGGAAGTAGGTGAAGGCATCCGCAAATCCGGCGTACCGCGAGAGAAAATTTTTGTGCAGACCAAGCTGTATCCAAATCAGTACAGCCATGCCGCAAAAGCCATTGACGAGGCGCTGGAGAAGCTGGATATCGGCTACATTGATATGATGTTATTGCACCATCCAGCCTCGAACGATGTGTCTGCTTACAGGGCAATCGAAAAAGCCATACAAGATGGAACGGTGAGGACTGCTGGTATTTCCTGCTACTATATTCGTGAGACAGACGCATTTCTGCCGAAAGTATCCGTGAAACCAGCGCTGATCCAGAATGAAATTCATCCATATTATCAAGACGGTCCGGTGGTAGAGCATATTCAGAATAAGGGGATTGCTGTTCAGAGCTGGTATCCGTTGGGCGGGCGGGGATATACAGGAGAGATGCTAAATAATACCGTCCTATGCCAGATTGCAGAGCATCACGGGAAATCTCCGGCGCAGATCATTCTGCGATGGAATCTGCAAAATGGTGTCGCAGTCATCCCCGGCTCCAGTAATCCCGTTCATATCCGGGAGAACATTTCCATTTTTGATTTTAAGCTGTCAGCGGATGAGATGGGAATGATCGCCGGATTAGATAAACATGAAAAGCATGATTGGTACTAAAATAGCCGGTGGAGAAAATGTTTGAATTATAATTTTTCCGCAAAAATAAGGATGCTGCAAAATACATCTTTTTTATACAAATAAATAGCTGAGAGTATTTGAAACTTTAATCTCGATAACGTACGATATCCGCAAAACTATGATTGCATCGCGGCTTCGGGGCCGCTGCGCTCTACTTGCCGCTCAAGCAACATAGTTTTACGGATATCTTGTTTTCTGAAAACAGAAGTTTCAAAATATATTCAGCTACTCACCTGTATAATAAAGATGTATTTTTCAGCATCTGCACTTTTTACTTAGATTTAACATAAGGCTGATTTTATATTTTACATTCCTTTTTTAAGATAAATACCGTTGACGGACGAAAGGGTTCCGAAAGCACGGTGGGGAAGGCCGCCGGACATCATGATTTTGATTCGAAAAAGAAAAGGAGATCATCAATAATGAAAATGAAAAAGTTTATCGCAGCATTGGCAGTAGTTAGTATGATGGCAGCCGCAGTTACAGGATGTGGAAGCAGCGACAGTGGATCGGACAGCAGTTCCGGATCAGATACAGGTTCTTCTTCTGCGTGGGATGCTTCCAACGAGATCACAGTCGTATCCCGTGAAGATGGATCTGGTACAAGAGGCGCTTTCACAGAGCTGTTCGGAGTTGTAGAGGAAGTTGACGGAGAGGACGTTGACATGACGACGCTCGACGCTCAGATCACAAACAACACATCTGTTATGATGACAACTGTAGCAGAGAATGAATATGCTATCGGTTACATATCACTCGGATCTCTTGATGAGACAAAGGTAAAAGCTCTTAAGATCGACGGCGCTGAGGCGACAGCAGAAAATATCGAGAATGGCACCTATAAAGTATCCAGACCGTTTAATGTGGCAGTAAAACCGGATCTTGACAATGCAGTGGCAACAGATTTCATGAACTTCATCATGAGTACAGAGGGACAGGAAGTTGTAGCAGAAGAAGGATACATTCCCGTATCAGACGTTGCAGCATTTGAGGGAACACAGCCGGAAGGAAGCGCGGTAATCGGCGGATCTTCCTCTGTATCCCCGGTAATGGAGAAACTGATCGAGGCTTATACAGCATTAAATCCAAATGCGAAGCTTGAGCTTCAGACATCTGATTCTACAACAGGTATGACAAATGCGATTGAGGGAAGCTATGATATCGGTATGGCATCCAGAGAACTGAAAGAGGATGAGGCAGCTCAGCTTGAGGGTACGGTAATCGCTACGGACGGTATCGCAGTGATCGTAAACCTGAACAACACAACAGACGATATGACAGTAGATCAGGTGAAATCCATCTATGTAGGCGACACTACAACATGGGATGCGATCTAATTGAAAATAGGACAGAAAAATTGAAATTAGATCAGAAAAGTTAGAGTTAAAATAGAAAAGCTAGAGTTAGATAACTTTCCGCTTTGAGTTTATGAGCCGGGCAGATATGCAACATGTCTTCCCGGCTCATTAGGAGGGAAAAATGAAATCAAAAGCATGGACTGAAAAAATCATGCAGGTAGTGTTCTTTATCGCCGCCTGCGCTTCTATCTTGGCGGTGGCTCTCATTTGTATCTTTTTGTTTGCAAATGGTATCCCTGCGATAAGAGAAATCGGCTTTGTGAAATTCATCACAGGTGACATCTGGCGTCCGGGCAATAACCTGTTCGGGATATCCACGATGATTGTTGGAAGTCTTTACGTGACAGCGGGAGCGATCATTATTGGTGTGCCGATTGGGATTCTCACATCTGTCTTCATGGCAATGTACTGTCCCAAACGGATCTACAGGCCTTTAAAAGCTGCGACAGAACTTCTGGCAGGGATTCCGTCTGTTGTATATGGCTTTTTCGGACTAGTGGTCGTAGTGCCGCTCATCCGGGATCTGGGTCAAAATCTGCGGGCGGCAGGATTGGTAGAAAAGGCAGGAGATGGAAACAATATTCTGACAACTTCTCTTATCCTTGGAATGATGATTCTTCCTACTATCATCGGTACGACAGAGAGCGCCATGCGGGCAGTGCCGGATCATTATTATGAGGGGGCGCTGGCGCTTGGAGCAACAAAAGAGAGAAGTATTTTCCGCATTATCATTCCGGCAGCAAAATCTGGTGTGATTGCGGGGATCGTTCTTGGTATTGGGCGTGCTATTGGAGAGACAATGGCAGTCATTATGATTGCCGGGAATCAGCCAAGATTTGCTTCCAGTATCCTTGAGGGAGTCCGTACTCTGACAGGGAATATCGTAATTGAGATGGGGTATGCCACCGGACTTCACCGGGAGGCGTTGATTGCGACAGGCGTCGTCCTGTTCGTGTTCATCCTGATCATCAATTTCAGCGTTGCGCTGCTGAAAAGGAGGACTGATCATGAGTAATAAAACGACAACCAGCGATAAACTGAAAATGTATTTAAAACATCCGGGCTCTTTCATTATGATGATTCTGGTGATGCTGGCGGCGATTCTTACCTTTACGGTGCTGCTCTTTCTCATTGCGTATATCCTGATGAACGGTGTGCCGCACTTAAAACCATCTCTGTTTGCGTGGGAATACTCTTCGGACAATGCCTCGGTTATGCCGGCGCTTGTCAATACGGTTGTGATGACGCTGCTTTCCCTGCTGATTGCTGTTCCGTTTGGAATTTTTTCCGCAATTTTTCTCGTGGAATATGCGGGCAGAGGAAATAAATTTGTGGAAGTGATCCGACTGACAACAGAGACGCTCTCCGGTATTCCATCTATTGTATATGGATTGTTCGGTATGCTGTTCTTTGTCAATACACTGGACTGGGGATTTTCTCTTTTGGCAGGAGCGTTTACACTGTCCATTATGATCCTTCCTCTGATTATGAGAACGACAGAAGAAGCGCTGAAGGCGGTTCCTGACTCTTACCGCGAGGGAAGTTTCGGATTGGGAGCGGGAAAACTGCGAACTGTGTTCCGTATCGTCCTTCCTTCCGCAATTCCGGGCGTGCTAGCAGGTGTAATCCTTGCGATCGGACGTATCGTAGGGGAGACGGCAGCTTTGATATACACGGCGGGGACAGTCGCACAGATTCCTTCCAGCGTGATGGGATCAGGACGTACGCTGGCGGTGCATATGTATAATCTGTCCAGCGAGGGACTTTATATGGATCAGGCGTATGCGACAGCAGTTATCCTGCTTGTTCTTGTAGTCGGAATCAACGCACTGTCAAGTGTGATTGCAAAGAAACTCACGAAAGCATAGAAAGGTAAAAGGAAATGGGAAAGATCAGTATTAAAAATCTTGATTTGTATTATGGAGATTTCAAAGCTCTCAAAAATGTGAATCTTGACATAGAGGCCAACAAGATCACTGCGTTTATCGGGCCTTCCGGCTGCGGGAAATCTACGCTTTTAAAATCCATCAACCGCATGAATGATTTGGTGGAGGGATGCCGTATTGACGGAAGCATCGAACTGGATGGGCAGAATATTTTCAAGGGCATGGATGTAAATATGTTAAGAAAGCGTGTGGGGATGGTATTCCAGAAACCGAACCCGTTCCCCATGAGCATTTATGATAATATTGCTTTTGGACCGAGAACACACGGTATCCGTTCGAAGGCAAAGCTGGATGATATTGTGGAGAAATCCCTCAGAAATGCAGCGATCTGGGATGAGTGTAAAGACAGATTGAAAAAAAGCGCCCTCGGAATGTCCGGCGGACAGCAGCAGAGACTCTGTATTGCGAGGGCTCTGGCGGTAGAACCGGAAGTTCTCCTGATGGATGAGCCTACATCGGCGCTTGACCCGATCTCGACTTCCAAGATAGAAGACCTTGCGATGGAATTGAAAAAAGACTATACTATTGTCATGGTTACACACAATATGCAGCAGGCGGTACGTGTGTCCGACAATACCGCGTTCTTTCTCCTTGGAGAGGTCGTAGAATACAATAACACTGAAAAATTGTTCTCCATTCCGGCGGATAAGAGAACAGAGGATTATATCACAGGGAGGTTTGGTTAAATTATGCGGAATAAATTTGACGAACAGCTTCATCGTTTGGATGAGCAGCTTACACATATGGGGGAACTCTGCGAGGCTGCTATTGCGAAAGCAACAGACGCGCTTAAGCACGGGAGCATTGAGGAAGCAAAAGCAGTCATTTCAGAGGATGAGGAGATCGATCAGTGCGAGAAGGATATTGAGAGACTCTGCTTAAAGCTCCTTCTCCAGCAACAACCTGTTGCTAAAGATTTAAGAAGGATATCTGCGGCGCTTAAGATGATTACAGACATGGAGCGCATTGGTGATCAGACGGCGGATATTGCAGAGATCATCATTTCCTCTGGAGACAATGCGGCTGAGGAAATCCATGTGATCGGAACGATGGCTTCAGAAGTGAGCCGTATGGTACGTCACAGCGTCAATGCTTACGTGAACAGGGATTTGGAACTTGCCCGCAGCGTTATGAAGGCGGACGATGGAGTGGATCAATACTTTGAGCAAGTCCGCGACGAGATGATTGAGTTCATCAAAGAGGAGAAGGGAAAGAACGGAAAGCGGATCTTTGACCTGATCATGGTGACAAAATATCTGGAGCGTATCGGAGATCACGCGACTAATATTGCGGAGTGGGTGGAATTTTCCATCACGGGCGTGCACAAGGACAGTTCGCTCATTCATGAGAGTTGATTCTGAAGAGATTAAAAAAAACGGAGGAGAACTTGAGACAATGATATATTGCGTGGAAGATGATGATAACATCAGAGAGCTTGTAATATATACACTGGAAACGACCGGGCTTGAGGCCAGAGGGTTCGCAGACGGTTCTGCCTTCATGGAGGCTCTGGCGTTTGACACGCCGGAGCTCATCCTGCTTGATATCATGCTCCCGGGTGATGACGGACTCACACTTTTGAAAAAGCTGAAATCGTCAGCTAAGACAAAAGGTATTCCGGTGATCATGGTGACGGCAAAAGGAACGGAGTATGACAAAGTAGTCGGACTGGATTCCGGGGCAGATGATTATGTGACGAAACCATTCGGTATGATGGAACTTGTATCCCGGATCAAGGCTGTTTTACGCCGCACGGGAAAAGTGGAAGACCGTACGGATATGGAGATATCCGGCGTCTGTGTGAATGTGAAAAAGCATGAAGTCACTGTGGACGGCAGACAGGTTTCACTTACGCTGAAGGAATTCGAACTGCTGGAGAAACTGATGCGCAATCAGGGAATTGTTTTAACGCGTGATCAGCTCCTGACGGAAATCTGGGGTTATGATTTTGACGGGGAGACCAGGACTGTGGACGTGCATATACGGACTCTGCGGCAGAAGCTGGGTGAAAAGGGTGAGATCATTCAGACTGTCAGGGGAGTTGGATACCGTGTTGGAGGGATTGCATAGATGGTGCAGGAGATTCGGCAGAACATCAGAAAAAAGACAGGACAGCAGTATCCAAGGAGTATGAAGAGGAAAATACAGAAGAGCATGACGGCCATCCTTGCGGTGACTTTCGTGCTTTTCTATGCTATTCTGTCGCTTGTGCTCTACGATCGGAACGTGTCCCTGCTGCAGTCTGAGATGAAGCAGGAGGCAAAGTATATCTGTGCTGCCATTAATATTACCGGACCTGAGTATCTGGAGCAGATGGACAATGTAGAGGTGCGGACCAGGGTGACGCGCATAGCGCGGGACGGCAGTGTTCTTTATGACTCTCGTCGGGATGAAAGTACTCTCGAAAACCACGGGAACAGGAAAGAAGTTCAGGATGCCCTTCGGGTTGGAGAAGGTGAAGATATACGCCGCTCTGTCACCGTAAAAGAGGACATGTATTACTATGCACTGCTTCTGGACGATGGGACCGTGCTGCGCGTATCAAAAATGGTAGACAGTCTTGCGAGCACTGCGATGACGCTCATCCCATTGATGGGAGGCATTGCCCTGCTGATGGTATTGTTTGCCATGCTGCTGGCCAGATGGCAGACAGCCCGGCTGATCAAACCCATCAATGAACTGGATATTGAGCATCCGTTGGATAATGCGGTCTACGAGGAACTTACGCCCTTACTTGTGGCCATGGATAAACAGAATAAAGAAAAAGAAGCCGTATCCAACATGAGAAAAGAATTTTCGGCAAACGTGTCTCATGAGCTGAAGACGCCGCTTACATCTATTTCAGGGTACGCGGAGATCATGAAGAACGGGATGGTACGCAATACCGATATCCCGGAGTTTTCGGAGCGTATATACAAAGAAGCGCGCCGTCTTATCACGTTGGTTGAGGATATCATCAAGCTGTCCAAGCTGGATGAAGAGTCCGTGGAACTGGAGAAGCAGTCGGTGGACCTTTACGAGCTCACCAGGGAGATCATCAGCCGCCTGTCCCCTCAGGCGTCCCAGAAGAATGTCCGTATGGAGCTGACCGGCGAGCCCGTGAAATATGTGGGTATCCGCCAGATTCTGGATGAGATGATCTACAATGTCTGCGAGAATGCCATCAAGTACAACAATGACGGAGGCCGTGTGACTGTCTGGGTCGGAAATACTTTAAACGGCCCGAAGGTCAGTGTGGCAGATACCGGAATCGGGATACCGGAAGAACATCATGAGAGAATTTTTGAACGCTTCTACCGGGTAGATAAAAGCCATTCCAAAGAACGGGGAGGTACCGGTCTTGGGCTTTCTATCGTAAAACACGGAGCCTTGCTGCACGGAGCAAAAGTCAGTGTGGACAGTACACCCGGCAGAGGGACAAAGATAGAAATGCAGTTTTAATTAAATCCGATGAGCCGTCTTGCCACGCTGTATGCCAGGGAAGACACCTTTCTTCCCGAACGGCCGGGCAGATTCATTGTCTGGCCCAGGATGCCATAACGAATCTTTAAATAAGTTTTGTAATCTTTTTTCTTAAGGTAATTCCACAGTTCTTTCTTTTTAACGAGATTTTCCTGCTTTTTTGAACGAATGCAGAGAATGGAAGAAACAGTCATCATGATAGCCAGATAATTGACCATGTATCTTCTTAACTTTTTGCTTGTGATCAGGCGCAGCTCGTACATGGAAATCATTGATTTTGTGACAAAGAGCTGCTGGTCAATTCTGCTGATCATGACTTTTTCATTGACCGACTGATCTTCGCGCCCGATAAAATATCTGTAAAAATCTACATTCAGGTAATAGAGAGTGCGGACGTGTGGCAGCGGATAATACACATAGATGTTGTCTACATAGAATGTGTGCTTCGGCAGTTTGAGCTGACACAGTTTCAGCATCTCTGTGCGGTAGATAACAGAGTGCATGAGAATATACTGGTCAAGGCGGAAACGTCCGATGTCATCCCAGCGGAAAATCTGATTTTCCGGAAGTACGTTATCATAGCGGATGACTTTTTTGTTGACCATGCCGACCTTCTCATAGACATAATTGGCAACCACCATATCCACCTGTGAATCTGCTTCCACAAAGCCTTTGATTACATCGAGAATCTTTATCAGAGAATCTTCGTCTACCCAGTCATCGCTGTCCACTACTTTAAAATATTTTCCGGTAGCGTGCTGAAGGCCGCAGTTGACTGCGTCACCATGTCCGCCGTTTTCTTTTTTTACGGCTTTGACAATAGTTGGATATTGTTTCTCAAAGCGTTCTGCAATCTCCTGCGTCCCGTCCTTTGACCCGTCGTTGACAATGATGATTTCTACGTCCTCACCTCCGGCCAGTATGGACGTGATCGCTTTTTCCATATAAGCCTCTGAGTTATAACATGGAATAGCAAATGAGATATATTTCATAAATTTTTCCTCCTGAAAATACGATACAGCTGCTCAGCCGATGATTACAGAGATGGCTGAACTGTTATGTTTATATATTATACCATTTTTTCTTTAATATTGTAAAATTTTATTTTTTTCGATATAGTAGAGGTGTTGAATATCAGGGAGCGGGCGAAGGCGCCGGCTTCATGATAAAAACGGCATTATGCCGCAGAGATTTTTCAGGAGGAAACGCATGAAGAAAAATGTGATCGTAGGACAGTCGGGCGGACCTACCGCCGTTATTAATGCAAGTCTGTATGGAGTCGTGTATGAGGCGCTGAACCGGGAGGATTCTTTTGGCACTGTATACGGAATGATCAACGGAATCGAGGGATTTTTAAACGGACAGGTTATGGATATGGAGCCGCTGGAGCTCTCCGGTGAACTGGAGCTGATCAAGACAACCCCGGGTTCTTATCTGGGTTCCTGCAGATACAAACTGCCGGAAGACCTGGGGGATGAAGTGTATGGAAGGCTGTTTGACAAATTTGAGGAGTACAATATCGGATACTTCTTCTATATCGGCGGAAATGACTCAATGGATACTGTGAGCAAGCTGTCACGGTATGCAGAATCTGTCGGAAGCGACATCCGTTTCATGGGCATTCCGAAGACGATCGACAATGATCTTGTGAATACAGATCACACGCCGGGATTTGGGAGCGCGGCAAAATATGTGGCATCCACAGTGCGCGAGATCGCGGTGGATGCATCGGTTTATGACAACAAAAAATCAGTTACTATCGTGGAGATCATGGGGCGTCACGCAGGATGGCTGACTGCGGCAAGTGCACTGGCGCGCAGAGAAGAAGGGGATAATCCGCTGCTCATCTATCTGCCGGAGACAGCATTTGACACAGAACGCTTTATCAGTGATGTAAGCCTTGCCCTGGAGAAAATTTCCAACCTGGTTGTCTGTATTTCTGAGGGAATCAACGACGGTAATGGGACATTTATCTGTGAGCTTGCAAGTGACGTGGGAGTGGATACATTCGGTCACAAGATGCTTACAGGTTCAGGAAAATATCTGGAAAACCTTGTGAAAGAACGTCTCGGTGTAAAAGTTCGCTCTGTTGAACTGAATGTGTGTCAGAGATGCTCCTCAGCCATGCTCTCGGCAACCGATCAGAAAGAAGCTATTGCATCCGGCGCATATGGCGTGAAATGTGCGCTTGAAGGCGAGAGCGGGAAAATGGTGGCATTTTGCCGCGTGCCGGGTGAGGATTACTGGGTGGATTATGTGACAGAAGATGTAAACTTAATCTGCAATCAGGAAAAAGCTGTACCATCAGAGTGGATTACAGAGAACGGTTCAGATGTGGGCAGAGAATTTATCGAGTATGCCCTTCCGCTGATCCAGGGAAAGGTAAATGTACCGTCAAAAGACGGACTGCCCCTTTTCGCTTACAGAAAATAGAGGCAGTGCGTTAAAAAATATAAAAGCGGCGATGTTAAGCAGTATCAGCAGAGCTGTGTGGCGCAAGGCTGTCCCTGTGCCATTTCCAGCAGTCCGCGGACTCCGCAGTGCACCATGCTTTTTACGGCGCTGTCTGTGTAGAACGCCATATGCTGAGTGTGTATAACATTTTTAAATTGCCGCAGATAAGCCATATCGCGATTGGAGAGGATATCGGTCCGCAGGTCTTTGTGGACGATATCCTCTTCGTATTCCATGCAGTCAAGGCCGAGAGCACCGATGTGTTCAGACTCAATGCCGGAAATCAGGGTTTTGATATCAGTGAGCGCCCCTCTTGCACAGTTAATGAGAACAACGCCTTTTTTCATCATGGAGAGTGTGTCCGCGTTGATCATGTGATAAGTTTCGGATGTAAGAGGAACATGAAGGGAGATGATATGAGATTCCCTGTATAATGTCTTAAGAGGAACGTACTGTGCAATCTCTTTTGTGCCCGGGTCTTCGAAGCTGTCATAAGCAAGGATGCGGCAGCCAAAACCAGAGAGTTCCCGGATGACCGTGCGCCCGATCTGCCCGGTCCCGATGATTCCCACAGTGAGGTCTTTCAGTTCTCTTCCGATCAGTCCTGTCAGGGAAAAGTCATTGACCTGTGTCCGCCACAGCGCCTGTTTATAATTGCGCAGGCATAAAAGAATCATCATGAGTGTATAGTCGGCAACCCCGTGTGGGTCATATCTGGAATTGCACACATGAAGTCCGATGCTGCGCGCGTAATCCACATCAATATGGTTGTAGCCTATGGTGCGGGTGGAGAGGCAGAGGACGCCCTGCTTTTTCATCAGGTCCAGTTCCGGTTTCCGGTAACTGTACATACCGAGGATGCTTACCCCACAGCCGTTTTCAAGTGTCTGTATATGTTCCATCGTCAGCTCTTCGGAATGAAGTTCCAGTTCAATTCCAGGGATGCCTGACAGTTCATCAAAATATTCTTTTTCATCTTCCCGTACTTCAAATGCGTAAATTTTCATAGTCAGTCTCCATTTCTTTTTATAGTGAGTATCGCCGGAAAACCAGAGAATAATCCTGAGTTTTCGGATCCCGTCTTCTGCAGTATAAAAGACCCGGGAAACCCTGTCAATGCGGCGCTTTGACGCGGCAAACAGGATTTGACAATAAGACAGGCATATGATGCATAGGATGGAGTAATAAAATTTATTGATATCCGTGTACAGGAAAGGGATTATCCTGTGCGCGGACAGGGAAGAATATGAGTCAGAAAATAGAAAATATCCTGAATCTGGCGCTGGACGCCACGCCTGATGAGCGGGAGCGTTCAGCAGAGCTGGAAATTGGTTTTGATTCGGAATCAAAGGAGTGGGAATTGATCGTGAAATATTCCGGATCGCTGGAGGCCGTCCGGGAGATCGCTGTGTCCGTGACCGAGCTTATGAACGGATATGCGGTCGTTGTTATCAAAGAAGAATGGATTGATGTGCTTGCCGGATTTGCGGAAGTCGAGTTTATCGAAAAACCGAAAAGTCTTTATTTTGAAGACGAGACCGGAAGGCAGGCATCCTGTATTGACACAGTGCAGTTCCCGCCTTATTCGCTGAGTGGACGCGGCACGCTGATCGGTGTAATCGACAGCGGGATAGATTATGCAAACCCGGCTTTTCGAAATGAGGATGGAACCACGAGAATTGCTTTTCTCTGGGATCAGACTCTTCCGGGAAATCCTCCGGATGGGTATGCCATCGGAACAGAATATACAAGGGCGGAGATCAACAGCGCACTTCAGGAGCCGGATGAAAGAGAACGGTATCAGGCAGTGCCCAGCCGGGATATGAGCGGACATGGGACCGCGGTGACCGGAATTGCTGCGGGAAACGGTGCAGGGAGTCCGGGGAGACGGTATCGGGGAGCTGCTCCGGAGGCCGAACTGATCATAGTAAAGATGGGGATACCAAGGACAGAAGGGTTTCCAAGAACAACCGAACTGATGATGGGAGTGGATTATGTTATCAGGAAAGCGCTGGATATGCGCAAACCTGTGGCCGTTAACATCAGCTTTGGAAATACTTACGGACCTCATGACGGGACCTCCCTTGTGGAAAAATTTTTAAATGATATTGCAGATACATGGAAAAATGTAATCTGTGTGGGAAGCGGAAACGAGGGAACAACAGCGGGACACGCGGCCGGAAGAGTGACGGACGAGGAGGAGAAAGTGGTGGAGCTGGCAGTGCAGGAACTGGAACCGTCCTTCAATCTTCAGATATGGAAATCTTATGTGGATGACATGGATATCTCCGTAGTCAATCCGTCCGGAGTGCGGGTCGGTCCTTTTCAGGAGATACTGGGACCTCAAAGATTTTATCTGGGAGGGACAGAGCTTTTGATCTATTATGGTGAACCAAAGCCATATAGTGTAAAACAGGAAATATATCTGTCATTTATTCCGCGTCAGTCTTATATAGACAGTGGGGTGTGGAAGATTGTCCTTACACCCCGGAGAATTGTAAACGGCGATTATCAGATGTGGCTTCCCGCTCAGGCGGCGCTGAATGTGGGAACAGCGTTTCTTCTTCCGAATAGTGACTCTACGCTTACCATTCCGTCTACGGCGTCTCTTGTCATTACTGTGGCAGCCTATGACGCCAGGACATTTTCTTATGCTGATTTTTCCGGCAGAGGGCCTGCGTCAGTGTATGAGGGCAGTGGTGTGCCAAAACCTGATCTTGCCGCTCCGGGAGTGCAGGTGATCGCACCGGCGCCCGGAGGAAGCTATCGGGCGTTCAGCGGCACTTCCTTTGCCACTCCTTTTGTCAGCGGGAGCGCAGCGCTTCTGATGGACTGGGGAATCGTGCAGGGGAACGATCCTTATCTTTACGGGGAGAAAGTGAAAGCATACCTGCGTCGGGGAGCAAGAGAACTGCCGGGGTATGACGAGTGGCCAAATGCACAGCTGGGGTATGGGATACTGTGCCTTCAGGACAGTCTGCCCCGGGGAGTGTGAAAATGTGCCAGGCGATAAAACAGGGATAATACTGTTTCGGATTGTCTTCATATGTGATAAAATAACTACAGAAGTTGGGGATGAAACTTTTTACAGAGAAAGCAGGGCACAACATGAAATCACTTCTTATTTACTTGAAAGATTATAAAAAAGAAACCATACTGGCGCCTCTCTTTAAAATGCTGGAGGCGTCTTTTGAACTTCTTGTGCCCCTTGTGATGGCGGCAGTGATCGACGTGGGAATCGCAGGAGAAGATCGGCCTTATATTGTGAAAATGTGCTTTGTACTTATTGCTCTTGGCCTGATCGGTCTTGTGTGCTCTATTACAGCCCAGTATTATTCGGCAAAGGCTGCCGCGGGTTTTGGAACAGATGTCAGGCACGCCTTGTTTGAGCACATCCAGAAGTTTACTTTTACAGATATGGATATGATCGGAAGCTCTACTCTGATTACCCGCATGACCAGTGACGTCAATCAGATACAGGCGGGGGTCAATCTTGTGCTCCGTCTGTTTCTGCGTTCTCCTTTTATCGTGTTTGGAGCCATGATCATGGCTTTTACCGTGGACGCAAAAGCGGCTGTGATCTTTGTTGTTGTGATTCCTCTGTTGTCGGTAATTGTATTCGGAATCATGCTGATCACCATGCCGCTGTATAAAAAAGTACAGGCCGGTCTTGACCGCGTGCTTCTGGCGACAAAGGAGATGAAGCCGTTGCGTGATTGATACAAGGATTTCTGCCCGTTTTCGTTAGGGCGTTAGAGATTACATAGAAGTTACTGCCTTTCTCGCACCGAGGGGTGTGCAGAAGGCTTATTTTTTTGCTTGCGGACAGCGGAGATACCTATCGTTCTGCGTCGCGAGGTACGCATAATATTAGGACTTGCACACGCACATAACGAAAAGCCGTATTTCATAACGATTTGTAGGAGTGTATCGTTATGGAGCTGTGCAGTTGATAGACAGCTATTTTGAATATCAAAAATTGCTATACGGGTGTAAAAATTGAAGATAGCAATTTCGAATTGATATTAAAGGAGTTTTATGATAAACTGAAATAGTACATTCGGCATTGTATCAGATTCACATGGAGGAGCCCCTAATGGCTGTAAGTTATAGAAAACTATGGAAGTTACTTATTGATAAGGATATGAAGAAAAAAGATCTTAGAATAACATCTGGAATTAGCACGAACGCATTAGCGAAACTTGGAAAAAATGAAAGAGTTACCACTGATGTTATAGACAAGATATGTTGTGCATTAAACTGTGATGTAGGAGATATTATGGAAATCATTGATGATGGACAAGACCATACGTTTCAAGGAGGATCAGATGATGAAAATTGATCTTCTTAAAAGATATTTATCTGAAGAAACTTGGGATAAAGTTGATTTGAGATCATTAAAAGAGACTCTAATTAAACTTTCGCAGCAAAAATTGAAAGATTTTTCTCCCATGCAAAGGGAATCTTATTCTGCCAATCCGATTCAGGTGATAGATTTCTTTTGTGGTGCAGGAGGAACCTCTCTTGGCTTTGCAGCAGTAAATGAGATTGTTCCCGTTTTTAATTTCTTAGGAGGCTGTGATGTTAATAAAGCGTCGGCAGAAAGCTATGCTCGCAACTATGGAACGCCGACTATAAATTGCGACATCAGGGACCTTGCCCAGGATGAGAAAAGATTAATAGAGTTTCTTGAATGCATCGGTTATGACAGCTCTAAACCTACCATTTTAATTGGATGTGCGCCTTGCCAAGGATTCACTTCTCATAGAAAAAAACACTGGAATGAAAAAGATGATATGAGAAACAATCTGGTTAATGTATTTGCGGAAATTGTAAGCTATATCCGACCAATTGCATTTGTTATGGAGAATGTGCCGGAGTTTTTATCAAATAGATATTGGAGCTATTTTGCTGCGGCAAAGGAACGCTATGTAAAAGATGGATATATTGTAAAGGAGAATATATATAATGCCGCGGCCTTTGGGGTGCCGCAGGAACGTTTTCGTTCAATTGTAATCGGCATGAAGAAAAATTTTCTTCTTCCGGAAGGATATCTTGAGCCAAGAGATTATAAAACTGTGAGGGAAGCAATAGGAAATTTGAACCCTGTGCCTGCTGGTGTGGCTGATCCGCTTGATCCGATGCATAAAAGTGCTGCACATAAAAAAAGTACAATAGATGTGCTCAAGCAGGTTCCGCATGACGGTGGAAACAGACCGGCAGGAGTTGGCCCCGCTTGTCTTGATCGAACAAAAGGATTTTCCGACACTTATGGACGTCTTTATTGGGATCGTCCTTCAATAACGATAACTCATTATGCACGAAATCCTGCAAGTGGCAGATATACTCATCCGGAACAAGACAGAGGCCTTACTGCAAGAGAAGCGGCTTTGCTACAAAGTTTTCCGAATGGGTTTGAGTTTACTGGAAAATCTGATGATATCTACAGACAGATTGGAGAAGCAGTGCCTCCTCTCTTTGCAACAGGAATCGCTGCAAACATCCTAATAGAAATGATTTCATCTGAGCCAACGGAGAAAGAACTGGAAGACAGTCCAGAATCTATAGAGGAACCTGTCAGCAGTTCATATTCAAGCGTTATTGCCGGAATAAAAATCAAAAGGAAAGAGGAATGATATGTCTGAGTACACTTGTATTGATAGTTTTTGTGGTGCAGGAGGATTGGGGCTTGGATTAAAGCAAGCTGGCTTTGATATTCGCTTAAGCTTTGATATCGATGACACATGCATTAAGACAATAAAGGAAAACAAAAAATACTTCGATCATCTTGCTCTTGTGGCAGACATCAGCGATATGCTTAATGGAAAGGCACTGGAGATTGGTCATATGGAGAGAGGAGAACTGTTTCTTCTTGCGGGCGGACCTCCCTGTCAAGGATTTTCTGTTCAAAGAAGAGGTAGTGATGTTGATCCTCGAAATCAACTGGTTTTCAAATACGCACAACTTGTTGATGAATTGTTTCCTAAGTATTTTGTGATGGAAAATGTTTCTGGAATTGCGGGTAAGAGAGGGAAAACGATTCTTGAACAGTTAATTGATGAATTAAAAAACATAGGATATGAGGTACATATAAATCTCTTGGATGCGCAGGATTATGGAGTCCCTCAAAGAAGAAAAAGATATATTATTGTCGGAGAAAGAATAGATATGGGTGTTCATTATCAGTACCCGAAAC
>DXAK01000028.1 GCA_019117065.1 Candidatus Mediterraneibacter pullicola
CCAGGCATGCACATCTCTGTGCCTTCCGGAAGCTCGCAAACACCTGTAACGTCTGTTGTTCTGAAGTAGAACTGCGGACGATAGTTGTTGAAGAACGGTGTATGACGTCCACCCTCATCCTTTGTCAGAACGTATACCTGGCATGTGAATTTTGTATGGCATGTAACTGTGCCTGGTTTAATAAGAACCTGACCTCTTTCGATCTCTGTTCTCTGGATACCACGAAGCAGAGCACCGATGTTGTCACCAGCCTGAGCCTCATCAAGAAGCTTACGGAACATCTCGATACCTGTTACAACTGTCTTCTTAACATCCTCGTGGATACCGATGATCTCAACTTCGTCAGATACGTGAAGTGTACCACGCTCTACTCTACCAGTAGCAACTGTACCACGTCCTGTGATAGAGAACACGTCCTCTACCGGCATCAGGAACGGCTTATCTGTGTCACGCTCCGGAGTCGGGATCCACTCGTCAACAGCATCCATGAGCTCCATGATCTTGTCGCCCCACTCGCTGTCCGGATCCTCAAGAGCCTTCAGAGCAGAACCCTGGATAACCGGTGTGTCATCTCCCGGGAACTCATACTCGTTGAGTACTTCACGGATCTCCATCTCTACAAGCTCAAGCAGCTCCTCATCGTCTACCATATCACATTTGTTCATGAATACAACGATGTACGGAACGTTAACCTGACGGGAAAGAAGGATATGCTCTTTTGTCTGAGCCATAACACCATCAGTAGCAGCAACTACGAGGATAGCGCCGTCCATCTGAGCAGCACCTGTGATCATGTTCTTAACGTAGTCAGCATGTCCCGGGCAGTCAACGTGTGCGTAGTGACGTTTCTCTGTCTCATACTCAACGTGTGCTGTGGAGATCGTGATTCCACGCTCTCTCTCTTCCGGAGCTTTATCGATGTTATCGAAAGCAACCTCTGCGTTACCGGATACTCTGTGAGAAAGTACCTTTGTAATAGCAGCTGTCAGAGTTGTTTTACCATGGTCAACGTGGCCGATGGTACCAATATTACAATGCGGTTTTGTTCTTTCAAATTTAGCTTTTGCCATTTTGAATGTCCTCCTTAAAATTACCACCCGTTTTCGGGCCCTTAATTGGTTTCGATTTTACTCGGCTAAGTCTGATTATATTTCAAACCTAGCCGATTTTCAAGCCTTTTTGTGCGATTTACGCATTTTTATTGGATAACACTTTTTCCTGTACAGACTTCGGTACCTGCTCATATTTCTCAAAGAACATGGAGTAGTTACCGCGTCCCTGTGTTCTGGAACGGAGGTCTGTGGAATATCCGAACATCTCGGAAAGCGGAACGAATGCGCGTACGATCTTTCCGCCGCCTAAGTCATCCATACCCTCAATGCGTCCGCGGCGTGAGTTCAGGTCGCCGATGATATCGCCCATATATTCCTCAGGCATTGTTACCTCTACCTTCATGATCGGCTCAAGCAGGACCGGAGCACCCTGTTTCATAGCATCCTTAAATGCAAGAGAACCTGCAATGTGGAATGCCATTTCTGAAGAGTCGACTTCATGGTAGGATCCGTCGTAGCAGTTTGCGTGAACGCCTACTACCGGGAATCCACCGAGGATACCGGACTTCATAGCGTCCTGGATACCTTCGTCCACCGCCGGGATATACTCTTTCGGAATAGATCCGCCGACAACAGTAGACTCAAAGGCGTATGTCTCCTCACCGTTTGCATCCATTGGCTCAAATTTAACTTTACAATGTCCGTACTGACCACGTCCACCGGACTGTTTTGCATATTTGCTGTCAATATCCGCAGCCTTGGTAATTGTCTCTTTGTAAGCAACCTGAGGCGCACCTACGTTAGCCTCTACCTTGAACTCACGGAGAAGACGGTCAACGATGATCTCCAGGTGGAGCTCGCCCATTCCGGCGATGATCGTCTGCCCTGTCTCAGGATCTGTATGAGCGCGGAATGTCGGGTCCTCCTCAGCAAGCTTTGCGAGAGACTCGCCAAGTTTACCCTGGGAAGCCTTTGTCTTCGGCTCGATCGCGAGCTCGATAACCGGATCCGGGAATTCCATGGACTCAAGGATAACAGGATGACGCTCGTCACAGATCGTATCACCTGTTGTGGAGATCTTAAATCCGATCGCCGCAGCGATATCTCCTGAATAAACCTTATCCAGCTCTTCACGCTTGTTGGCATGCATCTGAAGGATACGTCCAACACGCTCTTTCTTATTCTTTGTAGCATTCAGTACATAAGAACCGGAGTTCATTGTACCTGAGTAAACCCTGAAGTAAGCAAGCTTACCTACGAACGGGTCTGTCATGATCTTGAACACGAGTGCAGAGAACGGCTCTTCGTCAGAAGAATGTCTCTCAACCTCGTTGCCGTCCTCGTCAACACCCTTGATAGCCGGGATATCTGTCGGAGCAGGCATGAACTCAAGAACTGCATCCAGAAGTTTCTGGACACCTTTGTTTCTGTACGCGGAACCGCAGCATACCGGAACAGCTGTACATTCGCATGTAGCTTTTCTCAGTGCGGCTTTCAGCGCGTCTACGGACGGTTCTTCACCCTCCAGGTATTCCATCATCAGGTCATCATCGAGCTCACAGATCTTCTCGATCAGCTCTGTGTGATACAGTTCTGCCTCATCCTGCATTTCCTCCGGGATGTCGCACACTGTGATATCATCGCCCTTATCATCGTTGTAGATATAAGCCTGCATCTCGAACAGGTCGATGATTCCCTTGAACTCGTCTTCTTTTCCGATCGGAAGCTGAAGACAGATTGCGTTTTTACCGAGTCTTGTCTTGATCTGATCTACCGCGTTGTAGAAATCAGCTCCAAGGATGTCCATCTTATTGATGAATGCCATTCTCGGTACATTGTATGTGTCTGCCTGACGCCATACGTTCTCTGACTGAGGCTCAACGCCGCCCTTTGCACAGAAAACACCTACAGCGCCGTCAAGTACACGGAGTGAACGCTCAACCTCTACGGTGAAGTCAACGTGTCCCGGAGTATCGATAATATTGATACGATGCTCAAGTGCACCCGGCTTCGGTTTCGTCTTCTCTTCCAAAGTCCAGTGACATGTCGTAGCGGCTGAAGTGATCGTGATACCTCTCTCCTGCTCCTGCTCCATCCAGTCCATGGTAGCAGTACCTTCGTGTGTATCACCAATCTTGTAGTTAACACCGGTATAGTAGAGAATACGCTCTGTCAGCGTTGTCTTACCCGCATCGATATGCGCCATGATACCGATATTTCTGGTTCTCTCTAATGGATATTCTCTTCCAGCCAAGGTTTTTTCCTCCTCATTATGGTAGTTCTTCGAGACTAGGCTCGCATGAGGATACTCTCCGTTATACTTCGAGTATCTGCGTTCTCACTAGGCTCGATAATACCTCGCCAAGTGTTCACTGCATCGCCAAGTTCCGAAGAACAGGCTTCGCACTAGATTCGAAAACACCTCATCAAGTGCTCTAGCCTTAGAATCGATAGTGAGCAAACGCCTTGTTTGCCTCTGCCATCTTGTGCATATCTTCTTTTCTCTTCACAGCGCCGCCTGTGTTGTTCGCTGCGTCGAGGATCTCATTAGCCAGCCTTTCTTCCATTGTCTTCTCGCCTCTCTGACGGGAGTACATTGTCAGCCAGCGAAGAGCAAGTGCCTGGCGTCTGTCGGCACGAACCTCGATCGGCACCTGATATGTTGCACCGCCGATACGTCTAGCCTTAACCTCGAGAACCGGCATCATGTTGTTCATAGCTTCCTCGAACACCTCGATCGCCGGCTTCTCAGCCTTTGCCTCAACTCTCTCAAATGCGCCGTATACAATCTTCTGTGCTACGCCTTTCTTACCATCAAGCATGATGTTGTTGATAAGTTTGGTAACAACTTTATTGTTGTATATCGGATCCGCTAATACATCTCTTTTCTGAGTATGTCCTTTACGTGGCACGGTCCTTCCCTCCTTAATCATATTTTCCGGTCTTGCCCGGGATTAATTCATCGGTACTCACATGTGTCTCTCTATGGAATCGCATAGCATGTGCTCGTGGCGCGGGACTATCTATTCAGATCCGCAACCTTACGATAATCATAGTTCTGTTTGTGATACGATTTAACTACTTAGTTACATCTGATCCAACGGCTCAAACCCAGCCTGCTTACGCAGCCTGCGTGCTTATACACTCAAAGATTCCTATTTGGCGTCTTTCGGTCTCTTTGCGCCGTACTTGGAACGAGCCTGTCTTCTCTTCGCAACGCCTGCTGTATCCAGTGTACCACGGATAATGTGGTATCTTGTACCCGGCAGGTCCTTAACTCTTCCTCCGCGGATCATAACAACGCTATGCTCCTGAAGGTTGTGGCCTTCTCCCGGAATATAGCTTGTCACCTCGATCCCGTTAGAAAGACGGACTCTGGCGATCTTTCTCAGAGCTGAGTTAGGCTTCTTCGGAGTCGCTGTCTTAACTGCTGTGCAAACACCTCTCTTCTGCGGTGCAGATACGTTGGTCGCGCGTTTCTTCAGGGAATTGTATCCTCTCTGAAGCGCCGGTGCAGTGGACTTTTTCTCGGAAGTCTGACGTCCTTTTCTAACTAACTGGTTAAATGTTGGCATTCTTTTTCACCTCCTATGAATTATTCGTTACCTTACGGCTCATGCCGCAAGGGGCTGCGGATAATTATGTCATTATCCATTTGGGCGCACAAAAAGAACGATGCCTTTTCGTGCACGCCAGATTATTTTATTACGTTTGATATGGAAAGTCAAGGGATTTTCGGTAAATGAGGGGAGAATCTTATTATTATAGAAAGAATGATGCACTACTCGTCAAGAGGACAACAAAAAATAATAAATTTTTCTCCGTCAACCGATAGTCGACTGGCAGTATTTTTATGCTGCCTGTAATGCAAGTTCATGAAATGCCATTGGTGTCATTACATGTAGCTTACGTTGTAGACCTTCATTATTATAGTATTCAATATAATTCCGAGTACTTTGGATTAATTCTTTTCTTGATGTAAAGCGTTTCCCATAATACATTTCCCGTTTTAAAATTCCCCAGAATTCTTCCATTGGTCCATTGTTTATACAGTGTGTGACTCTGGACATGTTTTGTTTCATATGATGTTTTTCAGACGAATATAAAAAGCATGGCTGGTATGTTCGAATCCTCGGCCTGAATGAAAAAAGAATGCACATCCAGCTCTATCTTTATCGCCTGATCAAATGTATCCATAACAAAAGCATTATCATTATCATTATGATCACTGATACGAGACAATCCTGGACACTACGCTTATTTACACCCCATATTTTTGCGGCGCCTTTTTGACCGAGTTCTCCATTCAGGTGCTGCTCTATAATTTTTACCTTTTTTGCCGCATCAATTTTACTTTTTCTGGACATAAAATACCTCCAAGTAGGTTTTTATATTTTAGTGTCCTACTTGAAGGTATTATATCATTCAGAGGGTTATAAGTATTTTTTAATACGCTCTTCCCCAGTACACCATATGCTTCGCCGGTTTCCCACAGCATACGCACACATCTGAAAGTTGTTCCTCTTCCATCGGGATACATCTGGATGTCACTCCGCCTGTCTGTGCCTTGATCTCGTCCTCGCACGTTTCCTCGCCGCACCACATTGCCTTTATAAAGCCTTTCTTCTCTGTGACAGCGGCTTTCATCTCCTCCATGGTCACTGCCGAGCTAATGTGATCGTCGAGAAACGCCTTTGCCTTTGCGTACAGATCCTTCTGAATCGTCTCGAGAATCTCGCCCAGCTTTGTTCCAATCTCATCGATTGCCACAACGATCTTCTCTCTCGTATCCCGGCGTACGACTACGACCTGCCCGTTCTCAATATCCTTCGGCCCGATCTCGATACGTGTCGGAATTCCCAGCATCTCCTGTTCGCTGAACTTCCAGCCCGGACTCTTCTCTGAGTCGTCGATCTTCGCACGATAACCCGCCGCTTTCAAAGCATCCAGCAATTCATTCGCCTTGTCGAGTACGCCCTCTTTGTGCTGCGCAATCGGGATGACCCTAGTCTGCACCGGAGCAATCCTCGGCGGAAGGACAAGCCCGCTGTCGTCGCCGTGCACCATAATAATAGCCCCGATGATCCTTGTGGACAGTCCCCATGACGTTTCATATACACTGTGCAGCTCATTGTTCTTATCTGCGTATTTAATCCCAAAAGCATCCGGGAAGGAATTGCCGAAGAAATGGCTGGTTGCTGACTGAAGGGCCTGTCCGTCATGCATCAGCGCCTCTATCGTATAAGTATCCTGCGCACCGGCGAACTTCTCACTCTCGGTCTTGCACCCTGCAACTACCGGGATCGCCAGATCTTCCTCCACAAAATCCTTATACACCTCCCACATCTGCTTTGTGCGCTCCTCCGCTTCCTCGTAGGTCGCATGAATTGTATGTCCCTCCTGCCAGAGAAACTCTCTGGAGCGCAAGAATGGCCTCGTCGTTTTTTCCCAGCGCAGCACTGAGCACCACTGGTTCCATACTTTCGGCAGGTCACGGTAAGACTGCACGGTTTTACTCCACACATCACAGAACAGTGTCTCGGATGTGGGGCGGATGCAGAATCTCTCTTGGAGCCGTTCAGCGCCGCCGTGGGTTACCCATGCCACCTCTGGCGCAAATCCTTCAATATGATCCTTCTCTTTCTGGAGCAGACTCTCCGGGATCAACACTGGGAGGTAAACATTCTCCACTCCTGTGTCTTTAAAACGTTTGTCCAGATCTGCCTGGATATTCTCCCAGATCGCATAACCGTTTGGCAGATAGTTTAGACATCCTTTTACACCGGAATAATCGCACAGTTTCGCCTCACGGACAACGTCCGTGTACCACTGCGCGAAGTCTTCGTCTCTGGAAGTAATCGACTGTACCAGTTTCTTTTCCTTTGCCATCATTTTCTCTCCTTTGCCACATTTCATCATTTTAAAATGCGTCCGCAATAACAAACGCCGGGACATTCAGCCCCCGATAATAAGGGACCGGATCTCCCGGCGGTACCACCCTAATTAACTGTGTATCTCCATCTGCCATCGCTGCAATTGTACGAATAGCAAGCACATCTCATACACAGTTCACTCTTGCGCCTTTAACGCAGGCATACGCCGCACTTTCATGCGGATGCTCCCGGGCCGGTTCTATATGTTTCTGCGGAGGCTTTCACCAGCCGCCTCCTCTCTGCGGCATTCCTTCATATATACTAATCCCGTTCATCGCGTTTTTGCTCTCCTTATGGAGCACAGAGCGCTTTGGTCTAAACGCTAATGAGATTCTAGCTGAAAACAAGGCTTCTGTCAAGACATGGTATTTCCTTGGCTGGTTCTTCTATCCAAAAAAAATTTCCCCACTCTTTTTATTTCCATGTTTCCTTACCCCTGTATCTGAAGCAGCTTATTCTTAAGCTCTGCTTCCATGTTTCTCAGCTCCGCCTCCGCTGCCTGTCTCTTCTCCCTTCCCTCTCTCTGGATATTCATCACTTCATCCAGAGTGGAGATCAGAGATTCATTTGTAGTTTTCAGCGTCTCAATATCCACAATGCCACGCTCGGACGCCTTTGCGGTCTCCACAGTGGCCATCTTTAACTTCTCCGCATTTTTCTTTAGAAGCTCATTCGTCATGTCTGTGACCTTGCGCTGTGCCTCCACCGCCTGCGCGGAGTGCTCCACTCCGAGAGCCAGCACCATCTGGCTCTTCCACAGAGGGATCGTGTTCACAATGGTGGACTGGATCTTCTCCACCATCTGCGTGTCATTATTCTGTACAAGACGGATCTGGGGAGCGGTCTGGATAGAGATCATCCGCGTCAGTTCCAGATCGTGTATCTTTTTCTCGAACCGCAGGCACATAGACTCTAAGTCGCGGGCTGCCTGTGCGTCTTCCGGGAGTCCGGATAACTGTGCTTTCTGTGTCAGCTCTGCAAGCTGCGTGCCGCGTACCTCTTCTAATTTCTTCTTTCCCGCCAGAATGTACATGGACAATTCTTTAAAATATGTGAGGTTCAGCTCGTACATTTTATCCAGCAGAGCCGTATCTTTCATAAGCTGCACCTGATGTTTTTCCAGCACCTTTACGATCTCATTCACATTTGCTTCTGCCTTTGCATACTTTGCCTTCATGGACTCGATCTTGTTGGAAGCTTTCTTAAAGATTCCAAATAAACCTTTTTCCTCTTCCTCATCAAAGCTTTTCAGCTCTGTCACAACGCCTGTGAGCAGGTCTCCCACTTCGCCAAGGTCTTTTGACCGTACATTTTCCAGTGCAGACTCTGAGAAATCCGCCATTTTCTTCTGCGTTCCTGCGCCGTACTGGAGTACCATGGCAGAGTTCGTCAGATCAATCTGCCCTGCGAATGTATCCACCATCCTGCGCTCCTCTTCTGTCAGTACACTGTCGTCTAATGCCTGTTCTTCAGCCTGCGCTACAGGCGTTTTTTTCTCCTCCTGAGCCGCAAAAGGCTCCAGTGTCAGCGTAGGTGACGTATCCATGTCCTTAAATTCATTGCTCATTCGCTCTTCCTCCATTTAATTTTATATTCTTGCAAAACCGTGTTCTGTGCAATTATTTCCTATCCGTCTTATTCCCGCTGGCCTTCAACCCATCCTCGGTCAGCCCTTCCTGCGCCAGCATCGTATTCAAAACAGAAATATCTGTGGATACATCCCATGCCGTATCTTGAAAAAGATCATCTAAAAGTTTCTCAAACGCGATATTCAACGTATCCAGCGTTTTCTCGATCTCCCGCTTTGAAGATAAAATATTCTCGCCTTGGATCGGCTGGGCATCTAATTCCTCGTATGCCTCAAGAAGTTTGATCGTAGTTGGCAGATAATATTCCATCAGCTTCCTAATATCATCTACACTATCTGGATTCTCCTCCACCCGGTCAAAGATACGGTCAACCAGCATTTCCATCCGGGAAATCTTAGCTGAGATCTCCTCGCCGGGTATAACGTCATTCGCCTCGCGGATCTTCCTCACATAATCGTCCCCCGCCTTTACAATGTTCTGAACTTCAGGCGAAAGCTTCTCATATTCCTGCCGCTGTCTTTCCTCTGCCGCTTCTTTATCCGCCTTTTCTTTGCTCATCCTCTCCATAAGCGCAGTATACTGGGCATACGCTTCATTGCTTACCATCAGGCATGTTCCCTTGTCATCCAGATGCCCCTGAAGGAACCAGCCTTTACGTATCATTTTTTTCAGATCTTTCACAACCGCTTTCACCGTCCGCCCGGTTTTTTTCGCCAGCTCTTCCGTATTGCAGTATTCCCGTGTACCCAGAACTTTCACATAATTACGAAAACGCCCCACGCTGCACACCATACCGGTTCCTTTATACGCCATTGCCGCAAAGATAACCGCCGCGGCGCCAAGCAGCCCTCCGGCAATCCTTATTCCTAATTCCAAGCCGGTCTTCATTCCGATCAGAAAGAGAATGAACAATACTAAGAGTGAAGCAACCCCAAACACATACCCCGTAGCGGCCAGAAAAATGCCGCCCACTTTCGGTGCAGTTCCTCTTAAATACAGCATCTTCGCCCGCGACTTTATCGCTCCTGCACGGGGGACTCCCTGAGCAAAGCCTCCTGCGGCACTGCCCTTGGTCTGCTGCCCGTTTTCTGCTCTGCTTGCGCTTCCTTCGCCTGGTCCTTTATACCATCCACCATTGCGCAGCCCGTCGGACACCGCATCCATCGCCCTGCCCACTGTATCTGAAACTGTCTGATTCAGTCTCCGAAAATCCTGATTATCCACTGCGTCCTGTATGGTTCTGCGGATCTCTTCTCCGAACCGCTCCCAGTCATTATTTATCATGGAATTCCTCCTTAAATGCTTGACCCAGAAAATCATTTATATGATAATCAGTTTAGCCGTAATACGCCGAAAAGTCAAGAAAGGTACGCCACATGAAAACAGATGTAAACAGCCACATCATATATGAAGACTCACAGATTATTGTTTGTCACAAACCTGCGGGGATCGCTGTGCAGAGCGCCCGTCTCGGAGAAAAAGATATGGAAAGCCTCTTAAAAAACTATCTCGCCACGCCTCTGGCACAAAATGTCCGTACGGATCATGCCCGCAAAGCGCCGCACCCAAAACGCAAGCCTTCTGTCGCCGCGCCCTATCTCGCAGTGATTCACCGCCTTGATCAGCCTGTGGAAGGTCTTCTCGTATTTGCCAAGACGCCAGAATCCGCGAAAAAATTAAACGCACAGCTTACCTCCTCGGGATTTGCAAAATACTACCGCGCCATTGTATCTGGCACGCCGGCTCCGCCAGAAGGAACGCTGGAAGACTATATGGTAAAAGACGCACGCACAAACTCCTCCCACGTCTGTAAGAGAGATACACATGGCGCGAAACTGGCCCGTCTTCACTATAAGACCCTAGAGGCTTATCCGGCTGTCAGTCCATTGGACAACAGCACATCTCTCGTAGAAATAAAACTGGACACAGGGCGGCACCATCAGATACGCGTACAAATGTCCCATCTGGGATGCCCCCTTGCCGGAGATCGGAAGTACGGGTATAACGCTTTGGGGGACAGAAAAAACGCAGAGCCTTTACGGCTCTGCGCATATAAATTATGTTTTAAACATCCTTCCAGCGGAAGAGAGATGGTGTTCGAGCTGCCACGGCTTCCATTCTGATCCCATGCAATAACAATCGTGTTCTCATCCCGCTTGTCTTCTAAGTACCAGTACATCATCCCTGCATATTCTTGTATCGCCGTTGGGGATCAGAATATTGTCTCCCCTCTTGACCATAATGATCAGCAGGCCCGCGTTCTGATCCAGCTCCTTTATCTGTTTATCTCTCCACTTGTGATTTTTCCCAATGCTAATCTCATGAAGCGTCAGATTCTCCCTGTCCTCAAAAGCCGGAGCCGCACAAACAATCACATCCCCGCTGTATAGCCGGGTGTCTCCGTTTGGCGTAATGGACATATCGTCCCGGAACACAAGCACCACAAGGAATCCCGGCGGCAAGACGGCTTCTTTCAACGTCTTACCCGCAAACGGGTGATCCTCAGTCACCTTAATCTTGATGAATGAGACCTCGTTCTCCTCCTGATAATCATTAAAAGTACGGAGCACATTGGTATTCTTATCGATCATCTTAAGCTTTTCTGCCACTGTGGGGAGAAGGGTTCCCTGTCCTGCAAGGGAAAGAAGAACGATCACGAACACAAGATTGAACAAATTGTATGTCATTGGAATATCCGCGAGCACCACATAGATAGAGAACACAATGGACGCCACTCCCCGAAGTCCCGCCCATGACACAAGTCCGATCTGCGCCATGGACGCTCCGAACGGTTTCAGCACAAGGAATACGGCGGCAGGCCGTCCGATAAACGTCATAAACAAGCACACTGCCAGCGCCGGAAAAAACACCTCCGGCAGATGGACTGGGGTGACGAGTAAGCCAAGCAGAAAGAAGATAACCATCTGTGCAATTTCTGTCACAATGTCAAAAAAGCGTACCATATCCTTCTTGTCTTGGATAAACCCATTGCCCATAAAGATCCCGCAAAGATATACGCTCAGATATCCATTTCCCCCGACAAGCGATGCCAAGGCATATCCCGCGATCGCCACGGCAAATACGAATACAGTCCTGCCCTGTTTCATACGGAAGTCTATATTATCCATGATATACAGAGCCACTTTACCGATTAGCAGGCCGCACACAATTCCGAATAATATCTGCTTTGTCAGCATAACTGGCACGGATATCTCGTCCCCGGATATAAGGGATACCATAAGGATCGTCAACATGTAAGAAATTGGATCGTTGGAGCCTGATTCCAGTTCCAGCATAGAATCCGTATGGTCTTTCAAAGACAACTTTTTCGAACGGAGTACATTGAACACCGATGCCGCGTCCGTAGAAGCGACCACAGAACCCATGAGCAGACCTTCTTTCCATCCAAGACCAAGAAAATAATGCGCCCCGGCTCCGGTAAGAAGTGCGGTCACAACGACTCCCACCGTTGACAGTACAAATGATCTTGCCATAACAGGCCGGGCAGTCTTTAAGTTTGTTCCAAAACCGCCATAGAACATGACGAAAATCAAGCTGATCGAACAGATAGCTTCTGATATCTCATAGTTGTCGAAAGGAATCCGGAAGAACCCGTTCTCTCCGAAACACATTCCCAGAGCAATGAACATAAGAAGCGATGGTATTGGAAGTTTCGCCGCAATCCTGTTCATCAGGATACAGAGTATTAGCACAGTAGCGGCAAGAAATAATAAATGATTCATCCGATCCTCCTGTCGTTTTACAAAAACACTTTATATTCTGATTGCAAAAACACATCAGCGTCAGTGTACGCACATATAAACACCGTACACTGACGCTGTCAGTTTACCACAATATTTTTAGACCATGCAAGGTTTGACTCTTCATGACATCCTGCATATCAGCCCCAAATGTCCTGCGCTTTTGACTTCTGTTCCGCTTTGAAATCCCAATTTATGCCTCTTCCGCTGCTGGTTCATCCTCCTCTGCAAGGGACTGCTCATATTTCTTTAGGATCGTTGTCTGGATCCTCTCTCTTGTCCCCGAGTTGATCGGATGTGCGATATCCCGATACTCTCCGTCCAGTGATTTTTTGCTCGGCATTGCAATGAACAATCCCTTTTCGCCTTCTATCACTTTGATATCATGGACGACAAACTCTTCGTCGATAGTGATAGATACCACTGCCTTTAATTTTCCCTCTTTCGCAACTTTGCGTACACGTACATCTGTGATCTGCATACTCTCAGGTCTCCTTTCTCTGCCGCATTATTCCGGGTGTTCCCATACAGGCACCGCCTCTATGACCCTGTCTCTTCCTCCTGTCATTCTCACAGGATCATAATGCGTATCTTTCATTTTTTTCAATCACTACTTTGACACCATTTTCTCCGACATGCCTTGTATTAGCCCTAATTGTGTCACGGCTCTCGACAATACAGTTTTCAATATACGTGTTGTCGCCAAGGTATACATCATTCAAAATAATGGAATTCTTGATCACACAGTTATTTCCAACGAAAACCTTCTTGAAGATGACGGAATTCTCTACCATACCGTTGATGATGCTTCCGCTTCCTACAAGACTGTTTTTCACAACTGCCCCCGGATTGTATTTTGCAGGAGGCTGATCGCTCACCTTGGAAAATACCGCCGGTAATTCCTGGAAGAAGTAATTGCGCACTTCCGATTTCAGGAAATCCATGTTCGTCTGATAATATGCGTCTACCGTTGAGATGTTGTTCCAGTAGCTGTTTATTTTATAACCATATATCTTTTTCAGGTTCTTGTACCTGATCAGGATATCGGTTACAAAATCATGTCTCTCTTCCTCTGCACAGTGCTCTACAAGATCAATAAGCAGCCTTCTGCGGATTACATAGATCCCTGTGGATATCGTCTGTGAGTGGGCCACCATAGGCTTCTCCTCAAACTCCTCGATTCTGGAATTCTCGTTCATGCGGATTGTGCCGAACCGAGTCGCGTCTTCTTCAGGGGCCAGTTCCTTACATACCACTGTGATATCCGCTTTCTTTTCGATATGATATGCAAGCACATCGTTGTAATCCAGCTTGTACACCGCGTCCCCTGACGTAATAATCACATACGGCTCATGGCATTTTCTTAAGAAATCCAAATTCTGATAGATCGCGTCCGCAGTCCCTCTGTACCAATAACCATTGTCTGCAGTGATCGTAGGGGTAAACACATACAAACCGCCCTGCTTACGCCCGAAGTCCCACCACTTGGAGGAATTCAAATGCTCGTTTAACGATCTCGCATTATACTGGGTCAGCACAGCAACTTTCTGAATATGAGAATTTGTCATATTACTGAGCGCAAAGTCAATCGCCCGGTAACTCCCCGCGATTGGCATCGCCGCAACCGCGCGCTTTGCTGTCAGCTCGTGCATCTTCCTGTTATTGCCGCCCGCTAAGATAATACCTACTGCTCTCATATCCTGTCACCTGCCTTTATCAATGTCTCACCGCTCTCGAGCACGCCGTCATGGTAATCTTCCGGCAGCGTCACGCCGCTGATTGCGGTATTCTTTCCAATCTGTATATTCGGCGGGATCACGGAATTCTCTCCGATCGTGGCAAGACCGCCGCTGTATATATTGGGCTTCGTTCTGTTCTCCACCTCAGCTCCAATGCCGATAACAACATTGCTTCCGACAACTGTGTCTTCAGCGATAATCGCCTTTTCGATCACGCAGTTCTCACCGATAGTCACTCCCTGCATAATGATTGAGCCGCGCACCACGCTTCCTTTTCCGATGGTGACTCTTCCTCCCAAGACAGAGCTGTGCACTTCACCATAGATCTCGGATCCGTTACTGATGATACAGCGATCCACCACAGCCTCCTCGGAGATATACTGAGGCGGAAGGCTTGCACTGTTCGTATAGATCTTCCAAAATTCTTCATACAAGTTAAACTCCGGGATTATATCGATCAGCCCCATGTTCGCTTCCCAATAGGAACTGAGCGTCCCTACATCTTTCCAATATCCGTTGTACTCATAGGCGAACAGCCTGTCCCCTTTTTCGTGGCAGTAGGGGATGATATGTTTTCCGAAATCGCAATTCGGCTGATCTTTCAGCTTAATCAGCGCCTCTTTTAATACCGGCCAGCTAAAGATATAAATCCCCATGGATGCAAGGTTACTGCTCGGCTTCTCCGGCTTCTCCTCAAACTCACAGATTCTGCTGTCACTGTCTGTCACCACGATACCGAAACGGCTCGCCTCCTCAATCGGCACCGGCATGGCCGCAATGGTCACGTCCGCATTGTTCGCCTTGTGAAAATCAAGCATAACTTCATAATCCATCTTATAGATATGATCCCCGGAGAGGATCAACACATAGTCCGGATTATATGTCTCCATGTAATTTAGATTCTGATAGATTGCATTTGCCGTCCCCGTGTACCACTCGCTGTTCGAACTCTTCTCATAGGGCGGCAAGATAGATACCCCTCCGACGTTTCTGTCCAGATCCCATGGGATCCCAATCCCAATATGTGTGTTCAAGCGTAAAGGCTGATATTGTGTCAGCACACCCACTGTGTCGATTCCTGAATTGATACAATTACTCAGGGGAAAATCGATGATCCGGTACTTACCTCCGAAAGCTACGGCAGGTTTCGCAACCTTCGCCGTAAGAACACCGAGCCTGCTGCCTTGTCCTCCCGCTAGTAACATAGCGATCATTTCCTTTTTGAACATTGCGCCACCTCATTTCTAGTTAGATGTAAACATTATACCATATATTTATCTTTAGCCAATCATTTTTTACAATTTTTTTTTACAATTTGTTCACTTTTTGTTAATTTCCCACAAAAAGAACTTCTTTTATTTTTTATCATATATAGTATAATATAGTAGGCTGAGACGATTTATTACTAAAACTTGAGAAAAATAAAAATAATAGAGAGAAGAGGTATCCATATGTATAAGATTGATTTTGGACACCCGATCCATATCCATTTCATCGGTATCGGGGGCATCAGTATGAGCGGACTGGCAGAGATCCTGCTCAAAGAAGGCTTTACCGTATCCGGTTCCGACACGAAAGAATCCCCTCTCACAAAAAAACTTGAAACAGAAGGCGCACGCATTGCCTACGGGCAGAAAGCAGACAATATCACCCCAGACATAGGCTGCGTTGTGTACACGGCCGCTATCAGCCGGGGCAATCCCGAGCTAATCGAAGCAGTCGCGCAAAAGATCCCTATGCTGACACGGGCGGAACTCTTAGGACAGCTGATGAAAAACTATGATACACCCATTGCCGTATCTGGCACTCACGGAAAGACAACCACCACTTCCATGATCTCGCACATTCTTCTGGAAGCGGATTTAGACCCGACCATTTCCGTGGGCGGTATCCTAAAAGCCATCGGTGGCAATATCCGGGTGGGAAACTCCGGCACGTTTATTACAGAAGCGTGCGAATATACGAACAGTTTTCTGAACTTTTTCCCGAAAATCAGCGTTATTTTAAATATAGAGGAGGATCATCTGGACTTCTTTAAAGACCTTGAAGATATCCGCCATTCTTTCCGGCAGTTTACCGCGCTTCTTCCTGAGGGCGGAACCCTGATTATCAACGGGGAGATCTCGAATTATCAGGAAATCTACGAAGGCCTTCCCTGCACGGCGGTCACCTACGGTACAAAGAGGGATTTTGATTACAGCGCGTCCAATATTACTTATGATCAAAACGGAAATGTCTCCTTTGACCTGTTCCGCCACGGAGAGTATGCTGACCGCATCGTCCTCTCTGTCACTGGGGATCACAATGTGTCCAACTCCCTGTCCGCTATTGCTGTGGCAGATCTTCTGGACATCCCTATGGACGTCACGAAAAAAGGGCTCCTTTCTTTCACAGGAACAGACCGCCGTTTTGAGTACAAGGGAGAGTGGAACGGTGTAACCATCGTGGATGATTATGCCCACCATCCAACGGAGATTGAGGCAACGTTAAAAGCAGCGCAGCACTCCCCGCACAATGCAGTATGGTGTGTATTCCAACCCCATACCTACACCCGCACGAAGGCATTCTTCCGCGAGTTTTCAGAGGCGCTCTCCCATACAGATCACCTTGTGCTGGCTGATATCTATGCCGCCCGGGAAACAGACACTCTCGGAATCTCTTCAAAAGATCTGGCTGAGGAGACCGCAAAACTGGGAACGGACACCCATTATTTCCCAAGTTTTGAACAAATCGAGTCGTTCTTAAAAGAAAACTGCCGACCGGGTGACCTGCTCATCACAATGGGCGCGGGTGACGTGGTAAAAATCGGTGAAGACCTGCTTAGATAGATTCGGTCTCCGCCTCCTTGAATACCAGAAAACACAAGGGCTGCGGGAGTTATCCACATGTTCTGCACAAAGTTATCTACAAAAAACCCGGAGTTACCCACGAAAAAATGCTTTTTATCCCGGGAATAAAATGATATATTAGTTGTACACTTTACAGAGGACAATGAGAGAAAGTAGGACGGGATAGCTATGAAGACATTAACTCTAAAAAATAAGTTTCAGACGAACGCAACTCTGCTGCCGAACGATTTTATCGACAACTATATGATCGACGCTAACGGCGAGTTTGTGAAGGTATATTTGTTTCTTCTGCGCCATTTGGACGATCCCTTTTCATCCTTGACGCTCACAACGATTGCGGACTGCCTGAATAATACGGAAAAAGATATTCTCCGTGCGTTCCGCTACTGGGAGAAGAAGGGACTGCTCCGTGTGGAGCGCGACGGAGAAGGAAGGATTACCACGCTGGAACTCCAGAAAACCGCTCTTATACGCGGTGCAGAAAACGAGACTTCTCAGGCTGTACCCACTGAGCCCGCTGAAAACATGCCTTCCCAGCGACAGGATAGTATACCTGCAACACCCGCACAGGCTGCTCATACCGGAAAAGCAATATCAATCGATACTCTCCGGGCCCAGAAGGAAATCAAATCTCTTTTATTCATTGCAGAGCAGTACCTTGGCAGGACACTGAACCACTCTGATATGGAGACAATCACTTATTTCTATGATACTCTGCATATGTCGGCGGATCTGATTGAATACTTAATCGAGTCCTGCGTGGAAAACGGGCATAAGAGCATGCACTATATCCGCAAAGTCGCTTTCTCATGGGCAGATGAGGGCATTGAGACAGTGGCACAGGCAAAAGAACAATCCGCCCTATATAACAAAAACTGTTACACTGTGCTGAACGCGTTCGGCATCAAGAATCGCGCTCCGGCGGCATCAGAGCTTACATATATCCGAAAATGGAACGAAGACTATGGGTTTTCCTCTGATATTATTGAGGAAGCATGCCGCCGCACCATCTCCGCGACACATCAGCCAAGCTTTGAGTACGCGGATTCCATCCTGACAAAATGGCATGATAAAAGCGTCCGCCATCTTAAGGATATCGAAACTCTTGACGAAGAATACCAGAAAGAGCGCGCTTCAGGAAGAGCCGCCACACGTACAAAAGCCACAGCAAGAAACCTAAACAATTTCGAGCGGCGCAGCTATGATATGGAATCTCTGGAAGAACAGTTATTGAACAGTAATTAGAAGGAGTATATCCATGGCACTCAAAAATTCACAATACTATGCGATCATGCGGGAGTATGAGCAAAAGCAGCTCAAAAGCCGGGATATCCAAAACGCCCGTTATGAAGAAGTATATAAAAAACTCCCAGAGTTTAAGTCGCTGGACGAGTCCATATCCATTCTCTCCGTCCAGTACGTTAAAAAGCTATTGGATGGGGAGGCACGGGCTCTGGATTCATTAAAGGAAGAGCTTGAGATCCTTCGGGAGAGCAAAAAAAATCTACTTATTTCAGCAGGTTTTCCCGCAGATTATCTGGATCCTGTCTATGAATGTCCGGACTGTAAAGACACCGGATATATCGGTAATGAAAAATGTCACTGCTTCAAGCGGGCGGTCATCCGCCTTTTATATGAACAGTCAAATATTAGAGAATTTCCGACAGAAGCTTCTTTTGACAATTTTAAGCTTGATTTTTATTCGCCTTCACTTTATGATAAAACAACCGGGCGCAGCGCACGTACGATGATGGTGGATACACTTAAGATCTGCCGCCGCTTCATTGACGGCTTTGGGAAGGAGTTTCAGAATCTCTTCTTCTACGGAGACGTAGGTGTCGGAAAGACCTACCTTTCCACATGTATCGCCAGGGAGATTATGAACCGGGAATACTCCGTTCTCTACTTTTCTGCCCCCCGGCTCTTCTCAATGCTTTCACAGTCAAAATTTGACCGGAATGATGTGGACGCCAAAAACATGAGTGATTACACTTTTGGTTGTGATCTTCTGATCATCGATGATCTGGGAAGCGAATACACAAACGCCTTCATTGCGTCACAGTTTTTTACCTGTATCAACGAACGGCTTATACACCGAAAATCAACGATTATCTCAACAAATCTCTCTCTGGATTCGATCGCCGATCTCTATACAGAGCGTTCGTTTTCCAGAATCACCAGCAACTATGCGATGTTGAAGATCATCGGTGATGATATACGAATTAAGAAAAAGATAGAACACAGGGAGGAACGTAAATGATACGTCGAACAGAACGGATTCTGGAGAACATACCGGTAGGTAGCCTCGGCCTCGTAGCTTTAGAAGGCTGCGAGGAGCTTGGACAGAAAGTGAACGATTACCTTGTCAAGTGGCGGCATGAAAGTGTCGGCGAATATAAAGACGACGTCGCTTTCGCAGGATATGAGAAGGACACCTACCTTATCAATTCCCGTGTACCCCGTTTTGGCTCTGGGGAGGCAAAGGGAATTCTCGGAGAATCCGTGCGCGGAAAAGATCTCTACTTGATGGTGGATGTATGCAATTACAGCGTAACTTATTCACTGTCCGGAAGGACAAACCACATGTCTCCGGACGATCATTTTCAGAATCTAAAAAGGATTATTGCTGCCATCGGCGGCAAGGGACGCCGTATCAATGTGATCATGCCCTTCCTATACGAAAGCAGGCAACACAAAAGAAGCTCCCGTGAGTCTCTGGATTGCGCGCTGGCGCTTCAGGAACTAGTCCGCATGGGCGTGGACAATATTATCACCTTTGACGCCCACGATCCCCGGGTGCAGAATGCAATCCCGTTAAGCGGTTTTGAAACGGTTTCTCCAACCTATCAGTTTGTCAAGGGGCTTCTTCGCAATGTGAAGGACCTCCAGATCGACAGCGATCACATGATGGCGATCAGCCCGGACGAAGGCGGTACAAACCGAGCCGTCTATCTCGCCAACGTGCTGGGACTGGACATGGGGATGTTCTACAAGCGCCGTGACTACACAAGAATTGTAAACGGCCGGAACCCGATCGTGGCTCACGAATTCCTCGGAAGCTCCGTGGAGGGTAAGGACGTCATCATTATCGACGATATGATTTCCTCGGGAGACAGTATCATCGACGTTGCGACAGAGTTAAAGCGCAGAAAGGCAAAGCGCATTTTTGCCGCCGCTACTTTTGGTCTGTTCACAAACGGTATGGAAAAATTTGACAATGCGTATGAGGAAGGCATCATCCACGGCATTCTCACAACAAACCTAATCTATCAGACGCCGGAGCTTCTGTCCAGACCATATTATATCAACTGCGACATGAGCAAATACATCGCTCTCATCGTAGATACACTGAATCATGACGGCTCGATCAGTACATTCTTAAACCCGAATGAGAGGATTCAGCATGTCATTAAAAAGTATAAAAGCGGAGAGCCTGTTTAATTAGGGGCTCTCCTAACTTGTTTTACTCCGGTTTTTGAGGAGGACTTATGAAGAAAGCATTTTTTTGTGATATCACATTCACCATATTTATGATGATTGCCGCCACCGCGATTTCTTTTTGTTTTTTTCAGTTCGGTAACAAAAACGTGGCGAATATCACTGTGATCTACACCCTCGCCCTGATCCTGACCGCCCTGCGCACTTCCGGTTATCTCTACGGTATTGTCACAGCATTGTTCTGTGTGTTTGCCGTAAATTATTTCTTCTCATATCCTTATTTTAAATTTAACTTTTCCCTTGACGGATACCCCCTCACTTTCATCGGGATGCTTACCATCGCGTTGATCACCAGCACTGCAACCACTTCTCTGAAGCAGCAACGACGTGCTATTGCGGACAGGGAGAAGGCACTGGCTGAAGCAGACCGGGAGAAACTGAGGGCAAACCTTCTGCGGGCGGTCTCCCACGACTTAAGGACGCCTTTGACCAGTATTATTGGCTCCTCATCCTCCTATCTGGAACACTATCCGGAACTCTCCGACGCAGAGCGTACAGAACTCCTCTCCAATATCAAAGACGACTCCCAGTGGCTTCTTAACATGGTAGAAAACCTGCTCACTGTCACCCGGATCAACAATGATTCCACGGATAAAGTAAAGAAATCACCCGAAGTCGTCGAGGAAGTTGTCTCAGAGGCGATACAGAGGTTAAAAAAGCGCCTGTCTGACATCCGCATCCGTGTAGATATGCCAGACGATTTCCTGATGCTGTCCATGGATCCCACGTTGATCGAGCAAGTACTGATTAATCTTCTGGAAAATGCTTTTATTCACTCCGGAAGCACGGATCCCATTGATCTTTTCATCCGCAGCAAAGAAGATCGTATCACCTTCTGCGTCCGTGATCATGGCAAAGGCATCAAGGAATCTCAACTTCCCTATATCTTTGAAGGGCAGCAAGGCAGATCAGAAAACGCGGACAGCCACAAGGGGATCGGGATCGGGCTTTCGATTTGTAAGACGATCATTCAAGCACACGGAGGACAGATTACAGCTTCCAATCACGCGGACGGAGCGGAATTTACCTTTACACTGCCAAAAGAAAAGGAGAATAGCGTCAATGCCTAAATTTACAGTACTTATTATTGAAGACGAAAAAAACATACAGACCTTTATGGGGAAAGTGCTTAAAAAGCATGAATACCGTGTTCTCTGCGCAGATACAGGCGCGCAGGGTCTTGAGATCATACGCTCCCAGTGCCCGGACATCATCCTTCTGGATCTGGGGCTTCCTGATATGGATGGCGGTGAAATCATCCGGGAAGTCCGTACATGGACGAGCACGCCGATCATTGTAATCTCCGCCCGCACTGCGGAGCACGAGAAAGTATCCTCACTTGATCTGGGAGCTGACGACTACATCACCAAGCCCTTTGGCACTTCAGAACTACTGGCAAGAATCCGCGCGTCCCTGCGCCACAGCAACCGACTGCTCACAGACAGCTCGCTGTATATCCGTCCCTACCGCCACGGGGACATGATTCTGGATTTCTCTAAGCGGCTGCTCACAATCGGGAATACTGTCGTCCATTTAACGCCAATCGAATACAAGATCGTGGCTTACCTCGCGCAGAACTCCGGCAAGGTCATCACCTACGCATCAATCCTGTCAAACGTATGGGGGCCCTACGCGGACGATGACAATAAAATCCTAAGGGTAAATATGGCGAATATCCGGCGAAAGATCGAGGAGGATCCGGCGCAGCCAAAATACATTTTCACAGAAGTCGGTGTAGGATACCGGATGGTAGAGGACGAAGAAGAATAGCGCCGCTAAGAATCTGCTAAGGACTCTTACTCCCTCATTCACTTGCACTCTCATCTGTTATAAAATGAAAAAAGATCGGATCCTGACCGCGAGGGCTCACTATTCTGATCCCGCATATGAGAGGATCCCTATTATACAGTATGAAAAGGAGCGTGCAGTATCATGAATATCGGTCTTATCCTGCTTATGATCATCGGGGGCTCTGTAGGTGTTTTCTCCACACTTTACATCATGATCAGCCTTCCGCTAACAATCATCCAAAAAATCTATCGGAAAACCCATTTCGGGACTTCTCTTTTCAAGTAAAATTCTATTACTACTCTTTCTTCTGACGGTTGAGAAAAGACGCCCCGGGCAATTCAGCCCGCGGCGTCTTTTTTTGCTGTCTCTATTTTTCACGATGAGAACTTTTCTATCTTACTCTTCTGTGATCTCTTCTCCCGCAAGTACGAGCTCTTCTTCCACATTTACATTTTCTGCGGATATGGATACTGTGTCATGGTCTTGCAGCATTTCTGGCAGCCCGCTCTCATCATCCATACTCAGGTCAATCTCTCCATTTAGGTGAAGGTCAGTATTGAGCGCCACATCGCGGTACTTCTTCATACCCGTACCAGCCGGAATATGTTTACCGATAATGACATTCTCTTTCAGACCCACAAGATGGTCTACTTTACCCTTAATAGCGGCTTCTGTGAGCACTTTGGTCGTCTCTTGGAAGGATGCCGCTGACAGAAATGAATCTGTTGCAAGGGAAGCCTTTGTGATACCAAGCATGATCTGCTCGCCCATCGCCGGAGCTTTGCCCTCTGCCTCCATCTGCTCATTGATCTCATTGAACTCAAGCACATCGACCATTGTCCCCGGAAGGAATTCTGTATCGCCCTTCTCCTCAATGCGGACCTTCTTCAGCATCTGGCGGACGATGACCTCGATATGCTTATCATTGATATCAACACCCTGCAGACGGTACACTCTCTGCACTTCCTGGAGCATATAATCCTGTACTGCCCGGAGACCTTTGATCTTCAGAATATCGTGCGGATTTACGCTACCTTCTGTAAGTTCGTCTCCAGCCTCCAGCATAGCCCCGTCCTGTACCTTGATCCGAGAACCATACGGGATGAGGTATGCCTTGGACTCTCCTGTCTCGTCATTTGTGACAATAACCTCGCGTTTCTTCTTTGTATCAGAAATTGCCGCCTTTCCGGCAAATTCTGTAATAATCGCAAGTCCCTTTGGCTTTCTTGCCTCGAAGAGCTCCTCGACACGGGGAAGACCCTGTGTGATATCATCTCCGGCAACACCACCTGTATGGAAGGTACGCATGGTAAGCTGTGTACCCGGTTCGCCGATAGACTGAGCAGCAACAATACCGACCGCCTCACCAACCTGAACAGCTTCGCCTGTCGCCATATTCGCTCCATAACACTTCGCACACACTCCGTTTTTGCACTTACATGTGAGAATCGTACGGATCTTCACCTTCTCAAGCGGATTTCCGTTCTCGTCGACACCTCTCTTCATTACACGCTCCGCACGGCGCGGTGTAATCATGTGGTTCGCCTTTACAAGCACATTTCCGTCTTTATCCTTGATATCCTCGCAGGAAAAACGTCCTGTAATACGCTCCTGAAGGCTCTCGATTTCCTCGTTTCCATCCATGAATGCGCGCACATACATTCCCGGAATTTCCTGGCCCGGCTCCACACAGTCGGAATCATGAATAATCAGCTCCTGTGATACATCAACAAGACGTCTCGTCAAGTATCCAGAGTCAGCTGTACGGAGCGCTGTATCAGACAGACCTTTACGCGCCCCGTGGGCAGACATGAAGTATTCCAATACGTCCAGACCCTCACGGAAGTTCGACTTGATCGGGAGCTCGATAGTACGTCCCGTCGTATCCGCCATAAGGCCTCGCATACCTGCAAGCTGTTTGATCTGCTTGTCAGAACCACGGGCCCCAGAGTCCGCCATCATGAAGATGTTGTTGTATTTGTCAAGACCGGAAAGCAGGGCGTCTGTCAGCTTATCATCCGTCTCCTTCCATGTTTCTACGACTTCTTTGTAACGCTCTTCTTCTGTGATAAGACCGCGCTTATAGTTCTTTGTGATGCGGTCCACAGTGTTCTGGGCTTCCTCGATCATCTGTGGTTTCTCCGGCGGCACGGTCATATCTGAAATAGATACCGTCATAGCTGCCCTTGTGGAGAACTTGTATCCGATAGATTTTACATCATCCAGCACTTCCGCCGTCTGTGTAGCGCCATGAGTGTTGATGACTTTCTCGAGGATCTGCTTTAACTGCTTCTTTCCTACATGGAAATCCACCTCGAGCAGCAGCTCGTTGCCTTCCACCTCTCTATCCACAAAACCAAGATCCTGCGGAATGATCTCATTGAACAGCAGGCGTCCCAGCGTCGCGTCGATGACACCTGTCTTTTCTGTACCGTCCGGCATGGTCTTGGACACACGCACCTTAATCCGGGAATGGAGGGTAATATATCCGTTCTCGTAGGCAAGGATCGCCTCGCTCACGCTCTTGAAGAACATACCCTCTCCCTTTGCTTCCGGTCTCTCCTGTGTCAGATAGTAGATACCGAGAACCATATCCTGAGAAGGAACAGCCACCGGTCCGCCGTCTGACGGTTTCAGCAGGTTGTTCGGTGAGAGCAGGAGGAACCGACACTCAGCCTGTGCCTCCTGTGACAGCGGTACATGGACTGCCATCTGGTCGCCGTCGAAGTCCGCATTGTACGCCGTACACACGAGCGGATGCAGCTTGATCGCCTTACCTTCCACGAGGATCGGCTCAAACGCCTGAATACCAAGTCTGTGCAGCGTGGGGGCACGGTTTAACATAACCGGATGCTCTTTGATCACTTCCTCGAGCACATCCCACACCTCCGGCTGGAGCCTCTCTACCATTTTCTTTGCATTCTTTATATTATGAGCCGTGCCGTTCGCAACCAGTTCTTTCATAACAAACGGCTTGAACAGCTCGATCGCCATCTCTTTCGGAAGCCCGCACTGATAAATCTTCAGCTCCGGTCCTACGACGATAACAGAACGTCCTGAGTAGTCAACACGCTTCCCAAGCAAGTTCTGGCGGAAACGTCCGGACTTACCTTTGAGCATGTCAGACAGGGACTTCAACGCACGATTGCCCGGTCCTGTGACCGGTCTGCCGCGACGCCCGTTGTCAATAAGGGCGTCCACTGCCTCCTGAAGCATACGCTTCTCATTGCGCACGATGATATCCGGTGCTCCCAGCTCCAACAGCCTCTTCAGACGGTTATTTCTGTTGATGATTCTTCTGTACAGATCGTTTAAGTCAGACGTAGCAAAACGTCCTCCATCCAACTGTACCATAGGGCGAAGATCCGGAGGAATCACTGGAATCGCAGAGAGGATCATCCACTCCGGGCGGTTTCCGGACTCACGGAACGCCTCCACAACTTCCAGGCGCTTCACAATTCTTGCCCTCTTCTGACCTGTCGCATTTTCAAGGGCCGCCTGAAGTTCTGTATACTCTTTCTCAAGATCAATTTTCTCAAGAAGCTCTTTGATTGCCTCAGCTCCCATTCCTACACGGAAAGAACCGCTTCCCCACTTTTCTCTCTGCTCCTGATACTCTGACTCGGACAGGATCTGCTTATTCTGCATATCTGTCTCTCCTTTGTCGAGCACGATATAGGAAGCAAAGTACAGCACTCTCTCCAGTGTTCTCGGAGAGATGTCAAGGATTAAGCCCATACGGCTTGGAATCCCTTTAAAATACCAGATATGAGATACCGGAGCCGCAAGAGCAATGTGCCCCATACGTTCACGGCGCACGCTTGCCTTTGTAACCTCTACTCCGCATCGGTCGCAGACAACGCCTTTGTAGCGGATTTTCTTATATTTACCGCAGTGACACTCCCAGTCTTTGCTTGGTCCGAAGATTTTCTCACAGAACAGACCGTCTTTCTCCGGCTTTAACGTCCTGTAATTGATCGTCTCTGGTTTCGTGACCTCGCCTCTGGACCATTCCAGTATCTTTTCAGGTGAAGCCAGACCGATCCTGATTGCATCAAATGTTAACGGTTGGTATTGTTGTTCATTATTATTTAGCATAGATATGGCTCCTCCTATTATTCTTCATCATAATCGGAATACTCGTCAAACCTGATGTTCCCCAGCTCACTGGCATCCAAATCTTCCTCAGGTTCCACATCCTCAAGCTCCTCACCTACGAACTCCTGTTCAGTAAATCCATGTTCACCGAAAGACTCGTTCTCATCGCGGTACTTTCTGTCTCCCTCGATGATGTGGCGAAGATCTGTCTCACCATAGTCCACATTCTCCATGATCTCAACCTCTGTGTTGTCATCACGCAGCACGCGCACATCCAGAGCCAATGACTGGAGCTCTTTTAAGAGCACCTTGAAGGATTCCGGGATTCCCGGTTCCGGAATATTCTCTCCCTTGATGATCGCTTCGTAAGTCTTCACACGTCCGATCACATCGTCGGATTTTACCGTCAGGATCTCCTGAAGTGTGTAAGACGCGCCATAAGCCTCAAGAGCCCAAACCTCCATCTCTCCGAAACGCTGTCCTCCGAACTGTGCCTTACCACCCAGCGGCTGCTGTGTGACAAGGGAGTACGGACCGGTAGAACGTGCGTGGATCTTGTCGTCAACGAGATGGTGGAGTTTCAGATAATGCATGTGGCCGATTGTAACCGGACTGTCGAAGAACTCACCAGTACGCCCGTCGCGGAGGCGGACTTTTCCGTCTCTTGAGAGCGGCACACCCTTCCAAAGCTTTCTGTGCTCTCTGTTCTCAGAGAGGTACTCAAGCACTTCTGGGAGCAGCTCCTGTCCGTGCTTTTTCTCAAACTCTTCCCACTCAAGGTTTACATAATCATTCGCCAGATCGAGGGTATCCATGATATCAACCTCATTTGCACCGTCAAATACTGGCGTAGAAATATTAAATCCAAGCGCTTTTGCCGCAAGACTTAAGTGGATCTCAAGCACCTGCCCGATGTTCATACGGGAAGGCACGCCCAACGGGTTCAGCACGATATCCAGCGGACGTCCGTTCGGAAGGAACGGCATATCCTCCACTGGGAGCACACGGGAAACGACACCTTTGTTACCATGACGTCCCGCCATCTTATCTCCCACAGATATCTTTCTCTTCTGCGCGATGTAGATACGCACCGCCTGATTCACTCCCGGAGACAGTTCGTCTCCATTCTCCCTTGTGAACACCTTGGCGTCTACTACGATACCGTATTCTCCATGGGGTACTTTCAGGGACGTATCCCTTACTTCTCTCGCTTTCTCGCCGAAGATCGCACGGAGCAGCCTCTCCTCTGCTGTCAGTTCTGTCTCTCCCTTCGGAGTTACCTTTCCAACAAGGATATCCCCCGCACGCACTTCCGCGCCGATGCGGATGATACCTCTCTCATCCAGATCTTTCAGCGCGTCGTCGCCCACGCCTGGAATATCCCTTGTGATCTCTTCGGGTCCAAGCTTTGTATCTCTGGCCTCTGCCTCATATTCTTCGATATGGACAGAAGTGTAAACATCATCCTGTACAAGCCGTTCGCTCAAGAGAACAGCGTCCTCGTAGTTGTAACCTTCCCATGTCATAAATCCAATAAGAGGGTTCTTTCCAAGAGCCATCTCGCCGCCAGATGTGGACGGACCGTCTGCAATAACCTGTCCTGCCTCTACCACGTCACCTTTGTTCACGATCGGTCTCTGATTGTAGCAGTTGCTCTGGTTGCTTCTTTGGAATTTAGTCAGCTTGTATGTCCGCTTTGTACCGTCCTCGTGACGGATTACGATCTCCTTTGATGTAGAACTCTCGACCTCACCGCCTTGCTCTGCAACTACGCACACGCCTGAATCGACAGCGGCCTTCACTTCCATACCCGTCCCGACTACCGGAGCTTCCGTAGTCAAAAGCGGCACCGCCTGGCGCTGCATGTTTGATCCCATCAGAGCGCGGTTCGCGTCGTCGTTCTCAAGGAACGGGATCAGCGCCGTTGCAACAGAAAACACCATCTTCGGGGAAACGTCCATATAGTCAAACTTGCTTCTTTCGTATTCCTGTGTCTCCTCGCGGTAACGTCCAGATACATTTTTATGAACAAAATGACCTTCTTCATCAAGCGGTGTATTCGCCTGCGCCACATGATAATTGTCTTCCTCATCCGCAGTCATGTAGACAACCTCATCCGTAACAACCGGATTCTCCGGATCTGTCTTGTCAATCCTCCTGTAAGGAGCCTCAACAAAACCATACTGGTTAATCCTTGCGTATGTCGCAAGAGAGTTAATCAGACCGATATTCGGCCCCTCTGGCGTCTCGATAGGACACATTCTTCCATAGTGAGAATAGTGCACGTCGCGGACCTCGAATCCCGCGCGGTCTCGGGAAAGACCTCCCGGTCCAAGCGCGGAGAGACGTCTCTTGTGAGTCAGCTCACCCAGCGGGTTGTTCTGATCCATGAACTGTGAAAGCTGTGAAGAACCGAAGAACTCCTTCACCGCTGCCGTCACCGGCTTAATGTTGATCAATGACTGCGGAGAGATTCCCTCCTGATCCTGTGTAGTCATACGCTCGCGCACGACCCTTTCCAGCCTGGAGAGCCCTATCCTGTACTGATTCTGGAGCAGCTCGCCCACCGCACGGATACGGCGGTTGCCCAGATGGTCGATATCATCGTCATTTCCCATACCATACTCGAGATGCATATTATAATTAATAGAAGCTAAAATATCTTCCTTCGTAATATGCTTCGGAATGAGGTCATGAATATCGCGGCGGATCATGCTCTTGATCTCTTCGATATCCCCTGCGGCTTCCTCAATGATGCCTGCGAGCACTGGATAATACACCTGCTCCGTTACGCCTACTTCCTTCGGATCAATGTCGACGACCGCCTGAAGGTCTACCATCATATTGGAAAGGATCTTGATGTTCCTTGACTCGTCCTCTCCTTCTACCCACAGATACGGAACCGCAGAATTCTGGATCACATCCGCCAATTCACGGGTGAGTTTTGTCCCTTTTTCCGCCACCACTTCACCTGTCAGCGGGCTTACCACGTCCTCTGCGAGGATCTGCCCGTTTACCCGGTTTCTGAACATGAGCTTCTTGTTAAACTTATAGCGTCCGACCTTCGCCAGATCGTAACGTCTCGGATCAAAAAACATGCTATTGATCAGGCTCTCCGCACTGTCCACCGCAAGCGGCTCTCCCGGGCGGATCTTTTTATACAGCTCTAACAGGCCCTCCTGATAGTTCTCAGCAGTGTCTTTTCCAAAGCTTGCGAGGATCTTAGGCTCCTCGCCAAATAAATCTATAATCTCTGCGTTCGTACCAATACCAAGGGCACGGATCAGGACTGTGATCGGCACCTTCCTTGTACGGTCTACGCGCACGTAAAAAACATCATTGGAGTCAGTCTCATACTCAAGCCATGCGCCTCTGTTAGGGATAACAGTGGCCGAATAAAGCTTTTTCCCAAGTTTATCGTGGGAAATACCGTAATAAATACCCGGAGAACGCACGAGCTGGCTGACGATAACACGCTCTGCCCCGTTGATGACAAAGGTTCCCGTCTTGGTCATCAGCGGAAGGTCTCCCATGAAGATCTCATGCTCATTGATCTCATCTGTCTCTTTATTGTGGAGCCTCACCCTGACTTTTAAGGGCGCCGCATAAGTCGCGTCGCGCTCTTTGCACTCGTCGATCGTGTATTTCACATCATCTTCGCAAAGTGTGAAATCCACAAATTCCAGACTTAAGTGTCCACTATAATCAGCGATGGGGGAAATATCGTCGAACACCTCTTTGAGTCCCTCATCCAGAAACCATTGGTAGGAATCCTTCTGAACTTCAATGAGATTCGGCATCTCCAAGACTTCCTTCTGCCTAGAATAACTCATGCGGAAGCTTTTTCCAGTTTTAATGGGACGGATCCTGTTTTTCTCCATTGACGTTTTCACTCCTCTGTTTTATTTTCAATCATCCACAAATTTGTCCAAACACTGGCGAATCCCGCGGATGAACTGAACCCCTATAATATGAAAAGAGCCATGTGACAGTAATTTCTACTTACTAATATGGCATAGCTTTCCATAATAGTGCATTTTTTACTATAACACACAGCTCTTTTCATTGTCAACAATCTTTTTCAGATTATTCTTGACATTTTTCCCCATATATGATATGCGTCCCCAGTCTGCCCATGCAGCTAAGAGGCATAGGACAGCCATCTGCAGACTTGTCTGCAAGGGGCTGTTCTATGTCTCTTAGACATATGGTGGATGCCATACAGCGAGAAAGCCCTCGGCTTTCGAGCTGGCATGGGCTGTCCCAATCATGCAACGACATACCCTATAGGGAAGAAAGAGCCGCAGAAGAACTCATTCTCTGCGGCTCACCCACTTTATCCAGTGTATTATTTCATATTAACTTCAGCGCCCTCAGCCTCAAGTTTTGTCTTGATCTCCTCAGCCTCTGCCTTGGAAACGCCTTCTTTAATCACCTTCGGAGCTCCGTCTACAAGCTCTTTCGCCTCTTTAAGCCCAAGACCTGTGATCTCACGAACAACCTTGATAACCTTAACCTTAGAAGCGCCTGCAGATACAAGCTCTACATCGAACTCATCTTTCTCTTCTGCCGCTGCTGCCTCTCCGCCTGCTGCTGCAACTACAACGCCTGCCGCCGCAGACACGCCAAACTCTTCTTCACAAGCCTTAACAAGCTCGTTTAACTCTAATACTGATAACTCTTTGATCGCTTCGATCATTTCAGCTGTTGTCATCTTAGCCATTTTACATATCCTCCGTTTTTTTGTTTTATTTTTAAATCATTACATAACCCCTGCGGGTGATATCTCCGGGAAATAAAACTCCCGCTATTATGCGTCTGCTTCCGGTGTCTCTGCCGGTGCTTCTGCTGTCTCGGCCTCTTCCGCCGGAGCGGCTGCAGCTTCTTCTGCCTCTACCGATGCGCCGCCCTGCTCTGCAATCTGCTTGATAACACGAGCAAAGTTTGTGATCGGTGACTGTAAACTTCCAAGAAGTTTGGAAAGAAGCTCTTCTCTTGACGGGATCTTAGAAAGTTCTGTAAGCCCTGCGACGTCATAGACTGTTCCTTCTACGACACCCCCCTTGAGTTCAAGTGCCTGAGCGTCCTTGGCAAACTTGCACAGGATTCTTGCCGGTGCTGTCGCGTCATCCTTGGAGATCGCGATCGCGCTCGGCCCTTCCAGACAATTCTCGAGACCTGCGAACTCAGTTCCCTCGAAAGCTCTCTTCATCATCGTGTTCTTATATACCTTGTAAATGATGCCCGCTTCTCTGAGCTGCTTACGCAGTTCTGTGTCCTGAGCAACAGTAAGTCCGCGGTAGTCAACAAGAACAACTGACTGAGCGTCTTTGATCTCTTCTGCGATTGCCTGTACAATCGGCTGTTTTAATTCAACTTTTGCCACTTTCTGGTACACCTCCTTATTATATTCGCGTGTACTGCCAAAGTCATTTACACGTCACGGCAGCACTTCCGCATGAACGCCGTGATATAAAAAATCTCCATGCCATAAAGACACAGAGGTTTGTAAATTCATACTTGCGTAATAAATCTAACTTTCCTCGGCAGGCGGGAAATACCCTTACGCTTTACAGCGCCTGCTGTCTTCGGCAGTTGCTGTATAAGCATAGCACACTCCACGCTGAGTGTCAAGCCTTAAAATATCAATTCTATTTGAGAAAGTTCTGCCGTATTTTCTACGACAAGATCTGCCTCTGCAAGGACGTCTCTGTCCCCAACTCCGATGCACTTCATTCCCCCGGCATGAGCCGCCCGGACGCCTGCTCCGGCATCTTCGATTACCACACAGTCCTCATACGGAATTCCCATTCTATCTGCAGCTGTGAAAAACACTTCCGGATCCGGCTTTGCCCTCGAGACCTGATTCCCGTCCACAACCACATCAAACAATGAAATAATTCCTAGACGTTTCAATATCAGGCCTCCGCTCTTACTGGCGGAACCAAGCGCCGTTTTGTAGTTTCGCTCTTTTAGTTTTTTAATAAATTCTACTGTTCCTGGCAGGAGTTCCGAGGGACTGATCTCTTTTATCATCTCCTGATAATATCCGTTCTTACGTTGTGCCAGCCGTAGCTTTTCCTCTTGTGAGATCCCCCCAATACCTCCTGCCTGAAGAACAATCTCCAAAGAATCCATGCGGCTTACTCCTTTAAGTCTTTCATTGACGGACGAATCCAGCCGAAATCCCATCTCACCTGCAAGCCTGTCCCAAGCAAGATAATGGTACTTCGCCGTATCTACAACTACCCCATCCAAGTCAAAGATGGCTCCCTTTGTCTTTTGTTCCATTCTTCTCTGCCTTCTCTCTTCCTGCTGATGTTCAGATAACCTTGAAATTCATATTCTTTTCCTTCTGCCTCTACGTGGATCGAACTCTCTAATTTTGCCTCACTCTCCATAATGATCCCCTGATGGGAAATACAGAACCTGATCCTTATCCCCCTCACAATCAGTTTAAACTCCATCTCTTGCCATGTGTCCGGGAGATGCGGTCGGACAGATAGTTTCCCTTTTTCATACCAGACCCCCGCAAATCCATAAATCAGGCAATTCCATACGCCTCCCATAGATGCTGCGTGAATGCCGTCTCCGCTGACTAGGGGATTGTCATTGAGATCCACAAACAGCGCGTTCTCAAAAAACTTCTCCGCAGCCTCTCTGTCTCCAATATGCGCGGAGGCTTGAGCATACGCACAGTAACTCAGCGATGAGTCATGAACGGTTCTCTTCTCGTAAAATAACACGTTCTTTCGAACAGTCTCTTCCATGAAAAGCCATGGGAAGAGATTCATCAGCATCACCACATCCGCTTGTTTAAGCACCTGCATATTCACAATCTCCTCCCGGGAGTAATCCAGCAGGATTGCCTGCTTCATCCGGGCGGACCTATATTTCTCAATATTTTTGAGCATTGGTTTCGACAAAAATGTATCGTCCTGCGGTATGATTCCATTCCTGTCCGGCTGCGGCAAATAGATCCCTTTGAGAAATCTCTCCCATGTATCCAGTTCTCCTGACACTCCGGTCTTCTTATCCAGAGCTTCAAACAGCACAGGCTTCTCTTTCTTTAAGAGAACCGCGTACTTCCTCGCAATTTTCACACAGAAGGCCGCCATATAATTCGTGTACGCATTATTGTCCACATGTTCTGTATATTCATCCGGTCCGATCACATCACGGATAACATACATCCCGGTCTTCTCGTCCTTTTCTGCGCAGGAGACCCAAAAACGCGCCGCCTCAAATATGATCTCATATCCTCGCTTTTCCATGAACTTCCAATTACCGGTTACTTCATAATACCGTTCCACCGCATACACAATGTCAGCCGTAACATGGTATTCTTTGATTCCAGACCATACTTTGTTAGCTTTGCCCGTATGGATATTCAACGCGGCATACAGTGGTGTTTCCTCTTCGCCTGTCCCTGCGGCTTCCCATGGGAACATCGCACCTTTGTAACCGTAATCTTTTGCTTTCTTCCTCGCCCCATCCAGTCCGATATAGCGAAAACCCAGCAAACGCTTAGCCTGCTCTGGACAGACATGCAGCCAGAACGGGAACAAAAAGATCTCTGTATCCCAGAACACATGCCCTTTATAACCTTCACCTGTCAGCCCTTTGGCAGCAATACTAAATTCCTCTGTATCATACGGCGTCATACCGAAAATGTGGTACTGGGAAAAGCAGACCGCCGCTTCTTGCTCTACACTCATACCTCGGATACGGATTCCTGCCTGCTCCCAAAATTTCCGCATCGCGCTTACATGTTCGTGAAAAAGCCGGTCATATCCTTTTTCCGATGCTCTGCGCACATGTCCGCAAGCTTTGTCTCCATCCATTTCCCCTGTCTGGAACACAACCGACACTTTACAAATCTCTACTTCTATCACCCCGTCAAAACAATAGGTTCCGTAAATGCTCCTCCTTTTCAGGACAAAATCGGTCTTCGACGGTTTACTGTCTCCAGACGTACACTGTGTAAGCACCACCACTGCATTCTTTTTCAATTTGCCTATGCTTTCCATAATCTCGCGGTCATATACCCGTTCTGACACAGAGTGAAAATGAGAAACACCGCTATTTGTAATCTGTCCATTGATCCCAGTACTAATCCGGATGTCTCCCGGTTCGCCGCCGTTTAAGCGCACCCGGTAAGATTGTAGGAATAGATGCCGGTCATCGGCCGAGGCGAACCGGCGGCACTCCACTTCAGCTTTGCGCCCCAGCGCCAGCTCAAACACATACCTAATCTGAAGTTCTCCGCTTAGGACATCCAGACGTCTCTCACATGAGAGCATCTTGGTACTGTCAGTATGCAGCTTTTCTTCGTTAATCTCTAGTCCGAACCAAGTCACATCCGGACAATTCACCAGTTCGGTCGCTTCATCGTCATACGCTTTGTCAAAAGCGCCGCGTAAGAACATCCCCCTTTTTTCTTCAATCGACAGAAACGGGTGGGCTGCCCGTACCCCCATGTAGCCGTTGCACTGCGCGAAAATTGCCTCTGTCTTTTCTTCAAACAGCGGCGAGTAGGCGTCCTCGATCAGCCACAACCTGCCTTTTTCTTTCTCTATTTTATAATGCTTCATAACCGACTACCCCGTTCTTTTTATTTTCGCTGCCCGCGCTCTCCTCACAGCTTTCCGGATAATGACGCTCCGCAGATAACAGGAACCCCCGATTCCGCTGATTCATACAGCATCCCTATGAGCCTCTGCACATACGTTCCTTCCTCTGCTTTCACGAGCAATTCTTCTCTTTTGAGACATGCCATGACAAAATTCCGATCAAGCGCCCAATGGGGATCCCTATGCGCGGAAAATGGAAATGCCTTATCCCAAAGACATCCCTCATCCTCTCCATACAGTTCCAACGGAAATACTGATGCCCCCTGTTCCGATCCGTACAAAATGATGTTTCTGCGGTCCCTCTCTTTCTGATTAAGGGCAAACGCAGTCTGGATCTCCAGACTGTACCCATTCTGAAACTTCACGAATCCAAACAGCCCGTCTTCTACGGTAAAACGGTCAGGATCCCATGTTCCCATCAGCCCCTTGCTACGGCTTCTACCGATGTAACTGCTGGACGAAGCGTACACTCCAGATATCTCCGGGTACCCCATGAGATACAGCGCACTGTCCAACACATGAGCGCCAATGTCGATAAGGGGGCCTCCGCCCTGAATCTCTTTATCCGTAAAATTTCCCCAGCCCGGGATCCCCCTCCTTCTGCACCATCTGGCCTCTGCATGATAGATCTCGCCCACTGCTCCTTTGAGGATCTCCCGCCGAAGGATCTGTACTTCTTCGCTGGCGCGCAGATGAAAACCATAAGATAAAAGTTTTCCTTTTTCTTTTGCCTTTTTCTCCATCTGCTCCGCCTGCTCTGCCGTCATTGCAGGCGGCTTCTCGCAGAGCACATGGCAACCCATATCAAGAGCGCTCATTGTCATCTCACAGTGATACTGATTGGGCACGCATATGATCACCGCGTCCGGCCGCTCCTTTTCTATCATTTCTACATGGGAGCCATAATAATGTTGGATACCGCCCTCACGCGCCGTCTGCTGAGCAGCCTCTATGCGCGTGTCACAGATCCCTGTGATCTCTGTCTCTGGGATCTTCTTAAGATTGGGTATATGAGTCGTGCGAGCAATCTGCCCGGCTCCTATCAGTGCGATCTTTAAACGTTCCATCTGTTTCTCCTATATAAATTGCCTTATAAACTCCGCAGACTTTCTGTATGCCTCCTTGGGATCTTCTGCCCTGACGCGGCCTTCGTTGATAACCGGCCCGTCATACCCGATCTCTTTTAATGTCTTCATGTGCCGCTCCCAGTCTATGGATCCGATCCCCGGCTGATATCGGTGATTCTCCGCAATATGGATGTGTCCGATATAGTCTTTATATTTCTTCAGAGACTGGGAGATATCATCTTCTTCTATGGACATATGATAGAAGTCGAACGTGGTCTTAACCCTCTTAAACCCGCCTTTCTCAATAATAGCCACCGCGTCCTGCTGTGTGTTCAGCATATGGTCTTCATAGCGGTTGAGCGGTTCCAGATAAATATAAGTCCCCGTACTGTCTGCTGTCTTCTCCAGCTCCTCAAGAGATGTGAGCAGCGCCTCCACATCTCCCTCACGGCTCCGCGGAGATACCATCGGCGGAAGCCGGTAAGAGAACATTCCCCAAGCAGCCGGAGCCACGAATCCGCGGCCCCCCACCTGCTCCAATGCTTCCAGCATACGCTTAAGATCCTCCACTCCATTCTTCCTGCATAAATCTAAAAAAGAGCATTCTTCGGACTGCCTATGCAGTCCAAAAAATGCTCCTCATAAACAATATTTTATCGATTACGCGAGCTTCAGCGGGTTGACCTTCACGCCCGGACCCATTGTAGATGTAAGAGTTACGCTCTTAAGGTACTGGCCCTTTACCGCTGCCGGTCTTGCCTTGTTGATCGCGTCAATAAGCGTTTGGAAGTTGTCCGCTAACTGCTCCTCAGTAAAGGATGCTTTACCAATTGGCACGTGGATAATATTTGTCTTGTCAAGTCTGTACTCGATCTTACCAGCCTTGATGTCGTTGACAGCCTTTGTTACATCCATTGTAACTGTTCCCGCTTTCGGGTTCGGCATGAGTCCCTTCGGTCCGAGCACACGTCCGAGACGTCCTACAACGCCCATCATGTCCGGTGTCGCAACAACTACGTCAAAGTCAAACCATCCCTCATTCTGAATTCTTGGGATCAGTTCGTCACCACCTACAAAATCAGCTCCTGCTGCTTTCGCTTCCTCAGCCTTCGCGTCTTTAGCAAACACGAGGATACGGACTTTCTTACCTGTTCCATGCGGAAGAACAACCGCACCACGGATCTGCTGGTCAGCGTGGCGTCCGTCACATCCTGTTCTGATGTGAGCCTCAATGGTCTCGTCAAACTTTGCTGTTGCTGCTTTCTTTACTAATGCTACTGCTTCTTCCTTATCATAGAGATTTCCTCTCTCGATCAGTTTTGCAGCTTCGATATATTTCTTTCCTCGTTTCATTTTACAATAACCTCCTTGTGGTATTGGCGGGATCTTGCCCCTCCCACTTGTTTATATGCTTCTAAGCTTCACTTCTATATGGTCAATGCCAAGATAGCTCCGGTGGAGTTCACATTAGGCTCTAATGAGCACACCTCCTCGCTCCGCTCAGAGTATCTGCCTTCACACTAAGCCTCAAAATTTCTTGCTAATTGTTCAGTGCATCGCCAAGTGTTCTACTCTTCTACAACGACACCCATGGAACGGCATGTTCCTGCTACCATACTCATTGCTGCCTCAACGCTTGCCGCGTTCAGATCCGGCATCTTCATCTCAGCGATCTCCTGAAGCTGAGCCTTTGTAATCGTTGCAACCTTATTTTTATTTGGTACGCCTGATCCGGACTGGATCTTGCATGCCTTCTTGATCAGAACTGCAGCTGGCGGTGTCTTTGTGATGAAGCTGAAGCTTCTGTCATTGTATACCGTGATGACAACAGGGATAATCAGATCTCCCTGGTCTGCTGTTCTTGCGTTGAACTGCTTTGTAAATTCAACGATATTCACACCGTGCTGTCCGAGGGCAGGACCAACCGGCGGTGCCGGAGTTGCCTTGCCGGCAGGAATCTGTAATTTGATATAACCTTCTACTTTTTTTGCCATTTTCAATTACCTCCTTGTGGTACTTACGGGGACATGCCCCTCCCACTCATCTTTAATTCATTTTCTTCACTTCTGAAAAACTAAGCTCAACCGGAGTCTCCCGGCCAAACAGCTCAACATTGATAGACAGACTCTTCTTCTGCTCGTTCATGCTCTGCACGGCCCCTACTGTGCCTTCCCATGCGCCGCTCGTAACAACAATCGTATCTCCCACTCCGAAGTTAACGACAACATTGTCTCTCTTAATTCCGAGATTTTCCATCTCGCTTTCTTCCAGCGGCACTGGCTTGGAACCGGGTCCTACAAATCCTGTAACTCCACGGGTATTTCTCACCACATACCATGTATCATCGTTCATAATCATATGGATCATGACATATCCCGGGAACATCTTCCTCTGTACAGCTTTCTGGACGCCATTCTTAAGCTCCGTCACTTCCTCCATAGGAACGCGAACCTCAAGGATCTGATCTTCCAGATGGCGGTTCTCGATTGTCTTATCAATATTCGCCTTTACCTTGTTTTCATACCCTGAATAAGTATGAACTACATACCATTTTGCCTCTGACATAAAATCACCTTTCTGCTGCACTTTCCTATCGCATCAGTAATTCGATTCCGAATTGCAGGATCGCATCAATAATCGCGATCAGCGCTCCGAGAATTAAAGATACCGCAACAACTGCCGTGGTCTGTCTTGCAAGTGTCCTCTTGTCCGGCCAAATGACTTTCTTAAACTCTGCCTGAAGCCCTTTGAACCAGCTTTTCTTCTGAGTCTTTGTGTTTTCACTCATAATGCCACTTCCTTCCGACGACTACTTTGTCTCTTTATGCAGTGTGTGTGATTTACAGAATCTGCAATACTTCTTAGTCTCCATGCGGTCCGGATGAGCTTTCTTATCCTTCGTCATGTTGTAGTTACGGTTTTTACATTCCGTACACTCCAGTGTAATTCTTGTGCGCACAACTTCCACCTCGCTTTTTTCATATTTACCTGCGTGTTACTCTGATGGTTGCGAAGCCATCGATTTTTAGGCATAAAAAAAAGACCTAACTTCCATTCGCCGTAGTATTGTACCATGGTGGGCAGATAGAAGTCAAGGTCTTACGTGGATTTTTTGTCTTACAGGATTTTTTAACGCGGGGAATCAGGCTCCTCTGGCTGCGCGGTCCTGATATCCCTATGTTTGCTCTTAAGCTTCTTATATACACTGGCACGGAATAGCGTATAGACAACAGATGTGATAGGGATGAAAATCAACATTCCAACAACCCCCATCAGGCTGCCGCCGATAGTCACTGCTGCCAGAACCCAGATTGATGGCAGTCCCACGGAATTCCCTACCACTTTGGGATAAATCAGGTTTCCTTCGATCTGCTGAAGCACAAGGAACATAATTACAAAGATGAGCGCTTGTAGCGGATCCACCATCAAAATTAAGAATGCTCCTACGATACAGCCGATAAACGCGCCAAATATCGGAATCAACGCGGTAAACGCGATAAGTACTCCTACGAGCAGGGAATACGGCATGTTAAAGATGCTCATGGCAATAAAGAACATCATTCCCAGTATCAAAGCCTCTACACACTGCCCCGTCAGAAAACTCGAAAAGGATTTTGCCGCCAGTGAACATACCTCCAAGCACCACTCCACTTTCTTCTCCGGGAGAAACGCATACATCACTTTCCTCACCTGTACGTTGAGTTTTTCTTTCTGCAGAAGTACATAGCACGCAAATACAAAAGCGATCACAAACGTCGCCACTCCGCTTACAATGGAACCGATGGCAGACATGGTGGAATTCAGTACATTCCCCGCCCCATTCTGGAAGAAGGACATCGCACTGTCCAGCAGTTTTCCTACATCAAGATTTAAGTTATCAAGCCATGCGCGGATCTCGCTGTTATCCATGAACAATTCTTCCAGCGTCCTCTGCGCCTGCGGAATGAATGTCTGGATATTCTTTCCCAAAGAGAGAATTGTCTGCGTCAGTTCAGGTATCACTACAAACATAACAAGAACAACCACACCGATCACAATCGCAATCGTCAGCACAAGGCTTAGCGGCCGGGCGAGTCTCTGGGCAATTTTCTTGTCTCTTAAACGTCTGTTCCCGAAAATCTTCTTCTCCAGAAATTTCATTGGAACATTGAGAACAAACGCGATTCCCCCGCCGAGTAGAAAAGGAAATATAATGCCAAATGCAAACCCAATCCACTCAAACAGAATATTATAGTTCCACAATGCAATCAAAATAATAATCGTAAAAAGGATCAGTTCCTTCATTTTCCGCATATTTTCTTTGTCAAGCCTCATAAATCCTCCCTATTCTTCCCGCTGAAGAATCTTTGCCAGCGGATAATATCTTCCTCGTCCCGCGCTTTCTTTGGGAGTTTCTTGAATTCTAAGCATGTATTTCCATCAGATCAGCGTATGGCTCCCCAGTCTTAGCATCACGTGATAGCATCTCTTGTCCTTCGGAAAATGGATAAAATCAAGGATACTTACATGAACACATTTTTCATTGTGCATCAACTCTTTAAAACAGGAAATCCACGGTGGGAAGCATTATAAAATTGTTCGTTTGTTTTGCCATATGCGTTCTCTTTTCCTGCATGAAACGGAGTTCACCCGGAAAAGACTTCGCATTTGCTTCTTATTGTAAACATATCATCTGCGTCTGTAAAGGGTAAACCTGTTTTCTTTGCTATTTCGTTTATTGCCTATGGACGATTTCCCGAATACAGGTATGAAAAATAATGAGGTGTGATAGCGATAGCGGCAAAAAGCTAATAAAATCAATGGTTTTGCGGACAGCGGATAGACAGGGAATGTGTTAAAAACTGAATACGCACACAAACGGCGTTACCTTAACCCCTTTGGGG
>DXAK01000005.1 GCA_019117065.1 Candidatus Mediterraneibacter pullicola
CATGTGCCCACGCCTGCCCCCAGAAAGCAATCGGCATGACTGTCCCCGAAAAAAATCCTCAGGCGCGTTACCGTAATGAGAAGATCTCTTTGCAGGAGATTATAAAAGCCAATTCGCAGATCTGAGATGAGACTTTGTAAAAGGAGGAAATGTCAATGAAAAAATTTATGAGTATTCTTTTAATATCTGTTCCAAGTATTTCTCTGGCAACCTGCGGGCAGAATTCGGAGCGGACGCGGTCTCTGGGGCAAGCCGTGTTGTGACAGACGGGGAAGTGCTGGGCAATACGCAGTATATTGTACAACTGATACGCAAGGAGATCTTTTCCAGATTGAGGCGGTGCGGAAATATCCGGGAAGCCATGACGCGCTTTTGGAAACCGCCTATGAAGAACTGGCTGACGATGCAAGACCCGAACTGGCGTCACAGATTGAAAATCTGGACAATTATGATGTGATCTTTATGGGATATCCAAACTGGAATTCAGATCTTCCGATGCCGTTGTACACATTTCTGGAAGAATATGATTTCAGCGGAAAAACCATTATTCCCTTTACAACCCATGGAGGTAGCGGATTCTCCGGAACAATCCGTACCATTCAGGAACTTCAACCGGATGCCACAGTATCAGAAGACGGTCTGTCTATATCCAGAAACAGTGTGCCGGATGCACAGGGTAATGTGGCAGATTGGATTGCGGGACTGAATCTGTAAAACTGAGCACAGTAAAAATCAACAGAAAATGAGGAGGAATCATTATGGATGAATTTACATTTACTTATCCGACAAAAGTTTACTTCGGGGAAGGCATTGCGCAGAAGGTGTTAAAGCCTGAACTGGAAAAAGTGGGGAAGACCGTTATGCTGGCTTGCGGTGGCGGTTCCGTGAAAAAGAATGGGATCTATGATGAAATGAGGGGGATTTTAGAAGAGGCAGGAAAAGAGATTGTGGATTTTTCCGGGATTATGCCGAATCCCACCTATGCAAAGGTTCAGGAAGGAGCTGCGCTGGCAAAGGAAAATCATGTGGACTTTATTCTTGCTGTGGGCGGCGGAAGTGTGGTGGATTGCTGTAAAGTTATTTCCGCACAAGCAAAATTGGATGAGGATATTTGGACAATGGAATACACTTCCTATAAGTTCCCCACGGAGGGAATTCCGATAGGAGCAGTTGTGACAGCATCCGGCACGGGAGCGGAAATGAATTCTGGGGCTGTAATCACCTGTGAAGACAAGATGTGGAAAGGACCGATCCTTGGAACTGCGCCGTCGTTTGCTATTCTCGACCCGGCTTATACGGCTTCGGTTCCCAAAATGCAAGTGCTTTCAGGTGCATTCGACACATTAAGCCATGCCATGGAAACCTATTTCGGGAACTCAGATCAGGACAATGTATCTGATGATATAGCGCTGGTTGTTATGAGAAATACGGTTGTAAACATGAAACGCCTGTTGGAAAACATCGATGATATGCAGGCAAGGGGAAATCTGATGTGGGACTCGGCTATGGCAGAGAATGGCATGCTGAAGGTGGGGAGGCTTACCGATTTTCAAGCACATCAGATTGAGCATCAGCTCGGAGCATATACAGACTGCAATCATGGGCAGGGACTTGCGGTGATTCATCCGGCATATTACCGGCATATTTTAAAGGATGCACAAGAGAAATTTACTCGGTTTGCAAAGGTAGTATTCGGAAAGGACACTGCGGAAGAAGGCATAGAGGCTCTGGTAGATTTTATTAGAGAGTGCCAACTTCCGGAAAAGCTTTCAGAACTGAGATCAAATACAGAGATTACACCGGAAATTCTGCGAAAAGTGGCGGACACCTGCAATATAATCAAATGCGGACCAAGAGAGCTTGACCGAGACGAGATTTATGAGATTCTGGTGGAGTGCATTTAAAGTGGCGGGGCAGGGGCATGATTCTGGTTTCCATCCACTGCGGCATACATATCAGGTTGCCGGCTAAAAAGAATGTTTTCTGGATGTCTGGTTGCGTGATTGTTCTGGCAGTAGGGATATGCTCCTTTATGGCGCTGGATATGCCTAACCGGTTGGTTCTCCGTGATACAGGAATGTATTGGTCATATTCGGGAATTCTGCTGTATTTTGCAAATGCAGCGGTGATGGCATTGTTTACAGGCATTGCCGCATCTGCCATCCGGCTTTTTATTCCTTTTCACCGGGGATAATCAGCTTTTGTCTTCCTGTGAGTTCATCAAGAGATACGCCAAAATAATCTGCAATTCGAATGAGCAGGAAAATATCAGGCAGAGTGATTCCGCATTCATAGGCGGAGATTGTCTGTCTGCCGATATTCAGCGCGGAAGCAAGCGTGGCCTGTTTGATGCCGCGCTGCTTACGCAGTCTTTTGATATTTTCCCCTAGTACATTGCCCATAGTATCTTTTGCATGTGAAACCTGTTTCTCTGATTCTATCATCAATTTTGGTAAAAAAGATTTTATATCCATAATATGAGTGCAACAATACGTTGTATTTGGATATCACGCCTGGATGTATAAGATAAAATAAATGTAAGAAAATGTAAAATACTAAAGGGTGTGAAACAGATTGGATAACCGGGTCAGAGAATTACGCAACGAAAAAGGACTCAGACAGGAGGATCTTGCCGAAAAGATCAATGTTTCTCAGCAGACGATCAGCCGGATCGAAAACGGCATCAACTCCTTTCCAGCGGATATCTTGATTCATATGACTAAGGTCTTTCATGTGTCAGCGGACTACATTTTGAAATTATCCGATACAAGAGTAACAGAAGAATGCCGTATTGAGGTGGAGAAAAAGCTAGAGCGGGGGCAGGATTTTTTTCAGGCCTTTGAAAAGCTAAGTCAGACAAATCAAGAGTTGATAAAATGTCTGATGAGGCAATTGGAAGAACAACAAAAATGATGCCCAGAAAGGAAAATACCGATATAGTCTTAGAATATAGACTATACCGGTATTTTTCAGTTTATGAAATAATAATCAGAAATTTAGCAAGTTTTTTGAGGCACAAAATCAAAACTTTGCCTGTGCCTGTGTTTTGGCAGACAGTATGCTTTTCTGATACTGTTTTGGAGAAAGTCCATATGTCCGTTTGAATATTCTAATAAAATAGTTAATATCATTGTATCCACATGCTGAGGCAATGTAGGCCACGGGTGATGAGGATGAATTGATGAGAGTGATTGCGCGGCGCATCCTAACTGTATGGATATAATCGGTCAGGGTGTCGCCGGTTTCTTTTTTAAACAGTGCTGAAAGATATGTCTTTGTCATATTAAATTTCTCTGCAAACAGATTCAGGCTTAAATCCTCCATGTAACAAAAATCAATATAGGAAATGATTTCCCGTATGACAGGAGAATAACCTTTCATTGCATGATTTTTCACTAGAAGACAGTATTTATGGATCATTTTGCTGCAAAGTGCCGGAAATTCTTTCAAGGAGAGTGTGTTGTTGATGGAGATGGCAAACTTTGTCGACAGATTGTCTATGTACAGAGGCGGAACTCCGCCTTCTTGTGCTGCTTTCCGGCACAGTGTGTTTAATATGATTGTGAAATTCTGCTGGTTGCGGATCAGATTCTTTGTTCTTGGCTGGATATAATAACTAGTGAATTTCTGGTGATAATTGTGCGCTTGCTCATAATTGCCCGTGGAGATCGCATTTAGCAGTTTGCTTTCAATATCGTAGCGTTCCTCAATGCTGGAGGAGGCGAGCTGCGGATAAACCATGAGCTGGTCAGTCTGAAAGTCCAGACTGCCAAAAGGATTGTCTTGGAGTGAAAAAAAAGAAATCGTATACTCCTGTTCAAATAGCCCTGATGCCAGATTCAGTACAATACCCAGCAGGTTGTCTGCTTTCTGGATCAGGGGCACAGAGTTGTAAAAGGCAGAAAAATCAATAAAAAGCCGGTCTGGTATTTTGTTTTTCTGCATGATCTTGTGAATGCTGTCATACTCGATCCGGTAATCAGAAAACGGGCCGATGGCAGTGATGCGGAGATCATCGCAGCCGAGAAATTCTTCCGGTATATCCACGAAAATGTAATGAAGGCTGAACTCATCTATATAGTGGATCAGTGTGCCAGGAACAAAGTGAGGAGTTAGAAAATCATATGTTTTGTTGTAATCAAAGTTTTCAAACAGATGTTTTCTAAATCCGTTGTCTATCTCCGGCAAATTCGAATTGTCCTTTTTTAAGACGGTCACATTTACATTTGTTGCCGTGATTGTTTTTTGAAATATATCCAGTCTGTTTAATCCCATTTCGTTTATCCTCTCTGTGAAAAGCCGGTACAGGCTTTCGATATCAGCGGTGCGAGCGGCAGCGCTATGCTTTTGTGTATCACATTATGAATCCAACTAGCACAATATATCTGAAAATTAGCACAAAATTTAAAACAAGAAAATATTACCATAATATTGTATGACTTTCAATACATTTTATTATAGAAAGTTGCAGAGAAAACAGTTATCGTTAGCGCAGTTAACGCAGATAGAAAGGATGTGACGCTATGAGCACTCCTCTTGGAGGGTATGTAAAGAAAAAGAATTATTTGGTCTGTATCGACTCTGACGGGTGCACTGTTGACTCTATGGATATTAAGCATATCAGATGCTTTGGTCCCTGCATGGTTGATGAATGGGACTTGCAGCCTTACAGGGAAAAACTGTTGAATCGGTGGAATGAGATCAATCTGTATTCTCTGACGCGGGGGATCAATCGCTTCAAAGGACTGGCAGTAATATTAAAGGAAGTTGATGAAAAAATCAGTCCGGTTCGGGATCTGGACTCCCTGTTAAGCTGGGTGGAAGAGTCAGACGAACTTTCCAATGCGGCGATCTTGCGGGCGGCAGAGGAGATGGATAGTCAGTGTCTCAAAAAAGCTCTGCACTGGTCCGAGGCGGTAAACCAAAAGATCCGGGCCCTTCCTCCAGAGGAGATCAGGCCTTTCCCCGGCGCGAAAGAAGCTATTGAGAGACTGCATATGACCTGTGACATTGCGGTTGTATCTTCCGCAAATCACGAGGCTGTGATGGAGGAATGGAGCAGATTCGGTCTGCTGGAGCATACGGATGTTGTTCTAGCACAAAATGCGGGAACGAAGACAAACTGTATTCGGGCGTTGCTGGAGTTTGGATATGACACAGACAAGGTACTGATGATCGGTGACGCTCTGGGCGACATGGAAGCGGCAGACAGAAACGGGGTTTTATATTATCCCATCCTTGCCGGATATGAAAAAGAGAGCTGGCAAGGGATCACGGAGGGGCTGAAACACCTTATGGACAGTACATACGAAGGAGAGTATCAGCGGAAACTAAAGACGAGATTTATTGAAAATCTATCATAAAAAGAAGAGGAGGGACATCATGGTCAACCTGAAAGAAAAACCGTATTACCTCAATGACAGGCAAATACAGTGGGTGGAGGACACCATTGCCGCAATGACATTGGAGGAAAAGATCGGGCAGCTATTCGTTAATATGGTAGCAAACGAAGAAGAAAGAAAACCGGAGAATATCAAAAAAGTACTTGATACATATCATCCGGGGGCAATCCGCTACCACAACGCTCCGAAAGAGGAATTGTGGGACATGGCTGACTGCCTGCAGAAAACGTCAAAAGTACCGCTTTTGATCGCGTCTAACTGTGAGGCGGGAGGAAATGGCGGCATGCAGGGAGGAACTGCGCTTGCCAACGGAGCCGCTATGGCTGCCATGGATTCAGAGGAAATGGTATTTAAGATGGCGGAAATATCTGCCAGAGAGGCGGCGGCGGTAGGCTGTAACTGGAACTTCGCTCCTGTTGTTGACCTGACATACAATTGGAGGAATACGATTGTACAGCTCCGTGCGTTCAATGATGAGCCGGACGATGTCATACGTTATTCAAAAGCATTCTTTAAGGGAATGAAGACGCAGAACATTGCCACCTGCATGAAACATTTCCCCGGAGATGGTACAGAGGAAAACGATCAGCACCTGATCATGGGAATCAATGAATACGACTGTGATAAATGGGACGCTACTTTTGGAAAAGTGTATAAAGCTCTGATTGATGAGGGCGTCATGACGATCATGGCAGGGCATATCGCCCTTCCTGAGTACTCGAGAAAATTAAGACCCGGGATCAAAGATGAGGATATCCTTCCGGCAACGCTGGCGCCAGAATTGATTACAGATCTTTTGAAAGGCCAGCTTGGGTTTAACGGTCTTGTTGTAACAGACGCCTCACATATGATCGGAATGTTTGGAGCTACAATGCCAAGATGCGAACAGGTTCCCCGGGCGATCGCAGCGGGATGCGATATGTATCTTTTCTTCAATGACAGAGAAGAGGATTTTGGCTATATGATGGACGGATATAAAAACGGAATCATCACGGAAGAGCGCTTAAATGACGCACTCCACAGAATCCTCGGCGTAAAAGCGGCGCTGAACCTCCATACACTCCAAAAAGAACAGAAGCTGATGCAGCCGAAAGAAAATCTTAGTGTTGTAGGATGCGCAGAGCATCATAAAGCAGCTGCTGAGATGGCGGATAGATATGTAACCCTTGTAAAAGACCGGCTGAACTATCTTCCTATGACACCGGAGAAGTATAAGAAAATCAAACTGGTCTACATCGGTTCCGAGGCAGTTGTGATTGCAGGAACAAAGTTCAAATCCAACGATGAAAACATTATTAAGGACATTGTTTCCCAGCTTGAGGCGGCAGGCTTTGAAGTGGACGCAGAGACAGCGGGCAAAAAAGGGAAAATGGAAGAATTTAAAAAGAAATATGACTGTGTGCTGCTGGTGCTGAATGTGCAGGGATTTGCCCAGTTCAATACTATGCGGGTGAAATGGGACGAGCCTGCAAAGCAGCCATGGTATATGTCAGAACTTCCTACCTTTGTTGTTTCTCTCAGCTACACAAACAACTTGATCGACGTGCCTATGGCAAGGTGTTATGTTAACGCTTATATGGATCACCATGAGGCATTTGAAGCAACCCTCAATAAGATGATGGGGAAAGGCGAGTTTACAGGAAGATACAATGAAAATGTATTCTGCGGAAGATGGGAGACAAGATTTTAAACCGCTGTTTATGAACAGTGGGACAGGAGGTTTAATATATGGGACAAATTAATACAAAAGTAAAACCCTTTGGCTGGGCGGATAAAATCGGATATATGTTCGGTGATTTCGGAAATGATTTTACCTTTATCCTGTCATCCAGTTTTATGTTAAAATTTTATACAGATGTTATGGGAATCGACGGAGCGGTAGTAGGTATCCTGATGATGGTATCCCGGTTTGTAGATGCGGTTACAGATGTGACCATGGGACAGATTGTGGACCGCTCAAAACCTACAAAAGATGGAAAATTTAAACCGTGGATCAAAAGGATGTGCGGCCCGGTAGCAATTGCCTCATTTTTGATCTATCAGTCTGGATTTGCTGATATGGCGTATGGTTTCAAGGTGGCGTGGATGGTTGTTACATACTTGCTGTGGGGTTCCATTTTTTACACCGCTATCAATATTCCTTATGGATCCATGGCATCAGCGGTGTCCTCTGATCCGGACCACAGGGCGCAGCTTTCTACATGGCGCTCCATTGGCGCGACGCTTGCAGGACTTGCTATCGGCGTCGGGACACCGATGGTGGCATATGTGGTGGTAGACGGCAATACAGTTATGTCTGGAAGCCGCATGACGATCATTGCCGGTGTTTTCAGTATCTGTGCAATCATCTGTTATGTACTTTGCTTTAAGTTAGTAAAGGAGAGAGTTCCAGTGCCTGCCAATACAAATAAACTTCAGGTGGGACATCTTATAAAAAGCCTGGTGACGAACCGGTCTCTGATCGGTATTATCGCCGCGGCAATCCTGCTGCTTCTCGCGATGCTTGGAATGCAGGGACTCGCTGCATATGTTTTTCCGAATTTTTATGGTTCGGCGGCTGCCCAGTCAACTTCGGCGATGGTGGGAAGTATCGGTACTCTGCTGATCTGTGCGCCGCTGGCATCCAGACTTTCTTCTAAATTTGGGAAAAAGGAAATGTCTGTTGTCGGCTGTTTCGCTGGGGCTGTAGTTTATGTTATCTGTCTTATTGTGCAGCCGGATAATCCATATATATATGTAGCCTTCTATGGACTGGCTTATATCTGTCTGGGATTTTTCAACACAGTGATATGGGCGATGATTACAGATGTTATTGACGATGCTGAAGTAAAGAATGGAGTGCGTGAGGACGGTACGATCTATTCTGTGTACTCTTTTGCGCGCAAGATCGGTCAGGCACTTTCATCTGGACTTGTAGGTGGATTGGTAAGTATGGTGGGCTACACCCAGGCGACAGCTTTTGATCCGGATGTTACGTTTAATATTTTCCGCATATCCTGTATCGTTCCGGCCATAGGGCTTGCAGCAGTTGCCTTGGCATTGGCAGTGCTCTATCCTCTTGGAAAGAAAAAGGTTCAGGAAAATGTTGCGGAGCTTCAGAAAAGAAGAGAAAATGCACAGAATTAAAGTATACAGCAGTGTGTAAGAGCAAACAAAGAAAGAGAGGAGAACAGTATGTTATACCCAATTTTGACACCTTCAAGACTTTTAAGTGATTTGAGCGGAGTATGGGACTTTAAACTAGATGACGGAAGCGGTTTTGAAAAGGAGTGGTATAAAACCCCTCTTGAAGAGCCCATGACCATGCCGGTTCCTGCTTCCTACAATGATCTAAAGGAAGGAGTAGACTTCCGTGACCATTACGGATGGGTGTTCTACCAGAGAAATATATCTATGCCGGCTTTTGTGAAAAATCAAAGAATTATACTTCGATGCGCGGCGGTTACTCACGAGGCAAAAATTTATCTCAATGGAACCCTGATCTGTGAGCATAAAGGGGGATTCCTGCCTTTTGAAGTGGAGATAACAGAACATCTAAAAGACGGAAGTGATAATTTGCTGACCATAGCTGTCAACAATGTGATCGATTATACAACCCTCCCGGTAGGCGGAAAATCTGATATGTTAAGCGGTATGACTGGTTTTGGCGGTGGGCAAAGCGCGGGAAAACCGAAGAACAATCCGAATTTTGACTTTTTCAATTATTGTGGAGTTACAAGACCAGTCAAGATTTATACAACTCCGAAAGACTATATTGCGGACATTTCACTTGTACCAGAAGTAAACGGTACGACGGCTCGTCTGGCCTACTGTGTAGAGACCGTGGGAAAAGGCGTATGTAAAGTAGAGGTGTTTGACAGAGAAGGGAATCTTGCCGCGCAGGCAGAGGGCACACAAGGAGTATTGGAAATAAAAGATGTGCATCTGTGGCAGCCGCTTAAGGCATATCTTTACGATGTCAAAGTGACATTTGGCGAAGATGTGTATACTCTTCCATATGGTGTCAGAACAGTCCGGGTGGAAGGAACCAAATTCTTAATCAACGAAAAGCCTTTTTATTTCAAGGGATACGGAAGACACGAGGATACGTTCCCTAACGGACGGGGAATAAATCTTCCTATGAATACAAAGGACATGTCTTTGATGAAATGGCAGGGAGCTAACAGTTTCCGCACAAGCCATTACCCGTACAGCGAGGAAATGATGCGGCTCTGCGACGAGGAAGGTTTTGTAGTCATCGATGAGACAACAGCGGTAGGCATCAATCTTAAATTTGGCGGCGGGGCGAACTTTAACGGCCAGAAGATCGGCACATTTGACAAAGAGCATGGGGTACAGACACAGGAGCACCACAAAGAGGTCATAAGAGACCTGATTGCAAGGGATAAAAATCATGCCTGCGTTGTTATGTGGAGTATTGCCAATGAGCCGGATTCCGCGGGAGAGGGCGCGTATGAATATTTTGCTCCCCTTTATGAGCTGGCAAGGGAGCTGGACCCCCAGAAACGCCCGTGTACGCTGGTAAGTGTGCAGATGGCGACTACTCCCCAGACAGACTGCTCTTCAAAGCTTAGTGATGTGATCTGCCTGAACCGTTATTATGGATGGTATTTTGGCGGACCAGATCTGGAAGGACCTGAAAAAGCGCTGCGCGCGGAGCTGGATCAGTGGAGAGAGATCGGAAAGCCCGTTATTTTTACAGAGTACGGGGCCGACACTGTCATGGGAATGCATGACACAACGCCTGTGATGTATACTGAAGAATATCAGCTGGATTACTACAAGATGAACAACGATGTGTTCGATGATTATGATTTTGTAATTGGTGAACAGGTGTGGAACTTTGCGGATTTTGCCACAAGCCAGAGCCTTTTAAGGATTCAAGGAAATAAAAAGGGAATCTTTACAAGGGATAGAAAACCAAAGCTTGTCGCTCACTATTTCAGGGATAGATGGCACGGCATTCCAGAGTTTGAGTATAAGAAATAAGAGTACGCCCGGACGGCTCTACGGTTCTAGCTTATACACAGGAGGCTGTAGACGCGCTTGACATGGAAAAGATGTTTGCTAACTTGAAATATTTCCTTGAACGCATTATGCCAGTCTGCGATAAGTACGATATCAATATGGCAATTCATCCAGACGATCCGGCGTGGAACGTCTTTGGCCCGCCAAGGATCATTATAAATAAAATAAATATCCTGCGTCTGATGAAGATGGTGGACAATACGCATAACGGTGTTACCTTCTAAAAGATGTCTGTTATGACAATGCGGTCAGGTATTTCCGGTTCTAAGCTTTTATAGTTGTCAGCCATGTCCTTAGAAAAAGGGCATGGCTTTTTCCTTTTTTAACAATACATAAATGCCTTTTGCATAAAGTACAATACTGATAGCACCTTTTTTGTAATTATATGATATAATTACAATAATTTATAAAAACCGGTCAATAATATCTGAATAAGAAGGATGGAGGAAATCTTATGTTAGAAAATGTTGATCTGACGAAGAAAGTGTGCAAAGAAGAATATAAGGAAAAGATGACTCAGCTCGAAGCAGAGCTTGGAAGGCTCCAGAGAGTGTGTAAAGCATTAGAAATTCCAATAATGATTGTTTTTGAAGGATTTGGCGCTGCGGGAAAAGGACTTCAGATCGGACGCCTTATCCAGAGCATGGATCCAAGAGGGTTTGAGGTATATCCGATCAAGAACGAGACAGAAGAGGAACAGATGCATCCATTTATGTGGAGATTCTGGACAAAAACTCCGGCAAAAGGCAGGATTGTTATCTTCGATGGAAGCTGGTACAGAAGAGTGCTTATCGATCGTTTCGAAAAAAGAACGAAAAGCAAAGATCTTCCCGATATATTTCACTCAATTAACTCATTTGAAGAACAGCTTGCCGAAGATGGAACTCTGATTATTAAGTTATTTCTCCATATTGATAAAAAGGAACAGAAGAAACGGTTTGAGAAACTGGAAAAAAATAAGGAGACAGCATGGAGAGTGACACAGGGAGATAAGGAACGAAATGCCCGTTATGACGAGTATGCCGCGATGATGGAAGACATGCTGTTTAAGACAGATACCGATTATGCCCCGTGGACGATCATCGAGTCCATGGATAAGCGCTTTGCAACTTTGAAGATTTATATGACAGTTATCAAGGCAATGGCGGATCAGATTGAGAGAGTAAAGATAGAAAAGGAAGGAAATACGCAGGCGGCTGCCTCTCAGATAGATGGGGAGATGAGGGGGGTTCAGGTATCTATTCTCTCAAAGGCAGATCTGTCGCTAAGTTATACAAGGAACGAATATAAAGAGAAACTGGACAAACTTCAGAAGAAGACGGAAAAGCTTCACGGGGAATTATACCGGAGAAGGATCCCGGTCGTGCTTGGATTTGAAGGATGGGATGCAGGTGGGAAAGGCGGCGCAATCAAGCGTCTGACAGAGAGAATGGATCCCCGCGGGTATGTAGTGAATCCGACCGCGTCTCCAAATGATATCGAGAAAGCGCATCATTATCTCTGGAGATTTTGGCGGGCAATGCCAAAAGACGGACACGTGGCGATTTTTGACCGGACATGGTACGGGCGTGTTATGGTAGAGAGAATTGAGGGATTCTGTACGACGGAAGAGTGGAAACGGGCTTACAAGGAAATCAATGATATGGAGAAAGATCTCTATGACGCGGGCGCTATTGTGATCAAATTCTGGATGCATATTGATAAAGATGAGCAGGAAAGGCGTTTTAAAGACCGGCAGCAAAATCCGGAAAAACAGTGGAAGATCACGGATGAGGACTGGAGAAACCGGGGAAAATGGGATTTTTATGAGGATGCGGTGAATGAGATGCTTATGCGGACGTCCACAGACTATGCGCCATGGGTTGTCGTGGAAGGTAATGACAAGTATTATGCGCGGGTCAAGGTGTTAAGGACAGTTACAGATGCCATTGAAAAACGCTTAAAAGAGGGGAGATGACAATGACGATTAGAGAACAGCTTGAAGAGCGGGAGATAGAGTATTTAAGCCCATATGCCACAAGAAGCAAAGATTCAAAAGGGAGAAAGCGTGAAGAATCTCAGTGCGACATACGTCCGGTTTTCCAGAGAGACAGGGACCGGATTCTGCACTGTAAGGCATTTCGCCGCTTAAAACAGAAAACACAGGTGTTTCTTCTGCCAGAAGGCGATCACTACCGAACCCGCCTGACCCATACATTGGAAGTATCCCAGAATGCGCGTACCATCGCAAAGGCATTGCGGCTGAACGAAGATCTGGTAGAGGCGGTGGCTCTGGGACATGATCTGGGGCATACTCCTTTCGGCCACGCGGGTGAAAGGGCGCTTAACAATGTGTATCATTTCTCACACAGTGAGCAGAGCCTCCGAGTGGTGGACAGTATTGAGAAAGAAGGAAAGGGATTGAACCTGACATGGGAGGTCAGAGACGGCATTCTAAACCACCAGACAGCGGGAATTCCCCATACTCTGGAAGGAGGAGTTGTGCGATTGTCCGATAAGCTGGCATACATTTATCACGACATGGACGATGCGATCAGGGGAGGGATATTGACAGAGGAGGATATCCCCGCAGATATCAGAGATATCCTCGGAAATTCCTGCAAGGAAAGATTGAATACGCTGATCCATGATGTAATTACTAACAGCATGGACAGCCCGGAAATCCATATGTCCCCGGCCATTGACAGGGCAATGAAGGATCTGCGTAAATTTATGTTCGAAAATGTTTACTTGAATCCCAAAGCAAAAGGAGAAGAGGATAAAGCGGTACATATGATTGAGCAGTTATTCGAATATTATGTACGGCATCCCGAAAAGCTTCCGAAACAGTTCAGGGACGCACTGGAGAAGACAGACAATACGAGGGAGCAGATTGTGTGTGATTACATTGCGGGAATGACGGATTCCTATGCCGTAAAAAAGTTCCATGATTATTTTGTGCCGGGTGCATGGAAGATTTAAAAAGAAAATTGAAAAAATAAAGGAAAGCAAAAACTTTTGTCGAATATATAATATAGGGTATTCTTTTATGGAGGGCTGGCATGTATTATCCGGATGAACTGATCGAAGAGATAAGAACAAGAAATGATATTGTGGATGTAATATCGGGATATGTCCAGCTGCAGAAAAAAGGCAGTTCTTATTTTGGGCTTTGTCCGTTTCACAATGAAAAATCCCCGTCTTTTTCCGTGAGCAGGCAAAAGCAGATGTACTATTGTTTCGGGTGCGGGGCAGGGGGGAATGTGTTCACATTTCTTATGGAGTATGAGAACTTTTCCTTTGTTGAAGCGGTGAAGTTTCTTGCGGACAGGGCAGGGATACAGCTTCCCGAGATGGAATACTCAAAAGAAGCAAAAGAAAAAGCAGATTTAAGGACATCGATCCTTGAAGTCAACAAAACCGCAGCAAAGTATTTTTATGCACAGCTGAAATCTGAACAGGGAGCTCAGGCATATACATATCTAAAAGACAGAGGACTGTCAGACGAGACGATCACGGCGTTCGGCCTTGGCTATTCGAATAAGTACAGCGACGATTTGTACAAGTATTTGCGGGGAAAGGAATACAGTGAGGAACTCATCCGGCAGGCAGGTCTGATTAACACAGACGAGCGTCATGGAGTGTATGACAAGTTCTGGAACCGGGTGATCTTTCCAATCATGGATGTGAACAACCGGGTTATCGGCTTCGGCGGACGAGTCATGGGCGATGCGAAGCCTAAATATCTGAACTCTCCAGAGACAGCCGTCTTCGACAAAAGCCGGAACCTGTACGGATTGAATCGTGCGAGGACATCCAGAAAACCGTATTTTCTTCTCTGTGAAGGCTACATGGATGTAATATCACTCCATCAGGCAGGATTTACTAATGCAGTGGCTTCTCTGGGAACGGCGCTTACGCCCGGACATGCTTCGCTCATCAAACGGTATGTGCAGGAAGTTTATCTAACATATGACAGTGATGAAGCAGGGACAAGAGCTGCGTTGCGCGCAGTGCCGATCTTAAAGGAAGCGGGGATTTCAGTAAAGGTGATCCGGATGTCTCCTTACAAAGATCCAGATGAATTTATTAAAAATATGGGCGCTGAAGAGTACGAGAAACGGATTCAGAATGCAAGGAACGGTTTTATGTTTGGGTTGGAAATGCTCGAGAAAGATTACGATATGGCGTCCCCAGAAGGAAAGACCGAGTTTTTCCGCGAGGCAGCAAGACGCCTGATTGGATTTGAGGATGAGCTGGAGAGAAATAATTACATTGAGGCTGTAGCCTCCGCGTACAAAGTAAGCAGAGATAGTCTGGAGAAACTAGTGACAAAAACTGCGGTGAGAGCGGGAATGGCAAAACCAGTCGCACGTCCAAAACGGGGGGATGGTGCAGGAAAACCAAAGGAGGATGGAATACTCACCTCCCAGAAGGCGCTCCTTACATGGATGATCGAAGATGAGAAACTGTACGGAAAGATCAGCCAGTACATAGTCCCCGAAGATTTTACCGGGGACATTTACCGAACAGTGGCGGAGCTTCTGTATGAACAGTATGAAAAGGGTGAGCTGAATCCTGCGAAAATACTCAATCATTTCACGGAAGAAGATGAACACAGAGAAGCGGCGGCTCTCTTTCACACGAAAATACGGCAGCTCAGGACAAAAGAAGAAGAGGAACAGGCTCTCAAGGATATTATACATAGGGTAAAGGCTCACAGCATCGACGTGCGCACAATGGAGCTCGATCCGGCAGATATGGCGGGATTGCAGCGACTCATGGAGGAGAAGCGCAAGCTGGAGAACCTGAAGGCACTGCATATTTCTATTGATCATGGATAAAATAAAACAAGATAGCCCGCGCTTTCGCGCTGGCGCAGGAAGGATGGACACATGGAAGAAAACACACAGAAATTTCTGGAAAGAATGAATGAACTGCTAGCTTTAGGAAAAAAGAAAAAGAGCATACTTGATGTTCAGGAGATCAATGATTTCTTTGCAGACATGGAACTGAATACCGAGCAGATGGAAAGGGTGTTCGATTTTCTGGAGGCGAATAATATCGATGTCCTGCGCATCAACGTGGATGCTGATGATGCAGATGTAGATATCGATGATATTATTTCCGATGAGGCAGAAGTGGATATGGAGAATATCGACTTGTCTGTTCCAGAAGGTGTGAGCATCGAAGATCCGGTGCGCATGTATCTTAAGGAGATTGGTAAAGTACCCCTTCTGAGCGCGGAGCGCGAGATCGAGCTTGCAAAGAGGATGGAAGAAGGCGACGAGGAGGCAAAAAAGGAATTGGCAGAGGCAAACCTCCGTCTTGTTGTCAGCATCGCCAAGCGTTATGTGGGAAGGGGAATGTTGTTCCTTGATCTGATACAGGAAGGAAACTTAGGTCTTATCAAGGCTGTTGAAAAATTCGATTATCATAAGGGCTATAAATTCAGTACCTATGCCACATGGTGGATTCGCCAGGCGATTACAAGAGCGATCGCAGATCAGGCGAGAACGATCCGTATCCCAGTTCATATGGTAGAGACGATCAACAAATTGATCCGTGTGTCGAGACAGCTTCTTCAGGAGCTGGGAAGAGAACCGCTCCCGGAGGAGATTGCAAAAGAACTGGACATGCCTGTTGAGCGTGTTCGTGAGATTCTCAAGATTTCTCAGGAGCCGGTATCCTTGGAGACTCCTATTGGTGAGGAAGAAGACAGCCATTTGGGAGACTTCATTCAGGATGATAATGTGCCTGTTCCCGCTGAGGCGGCAGCGCAGACACTTTTAAAGGAGCAGCTTGACGAGGTGCTTGATACATTGACAGAGAGAGAGCAGAAGGTACTTCGTCTCCGGTTTGGCATGAATGATGGACGTGCCCGCACACTGGAAGAAGTGGGTAAGGAGTTTGATGTTACAAGAGAGCGTATCCGCCAGATTGAGGCGAAAGCACTCAGAAAACTTCGTCACCCTAGCCGCAGCAGAAAACTAAGAGACTACTTGGACTAACAGTTCAGGCATACATCGGGCGCGAAGCCAGACCATGCTTGCATGGGACTGCAAGCGCGAAGATGTATGGGGTGAGCGCCTGCACATGAGCAAAGAAGCGGTGAAGCCGCAATAAGCACGCTAGTGCGTCTTTGCGAATGGCGCGTCTGAACTTATATAACAAGTAAAGGAACAGCAAACTATGGAATTATCAAAGAGACTTCGGATGGTTGCCTCCTATGTGACCGACGGATATAGATTGGTGGATATTGGAACCGATCATGCCTATATTCCAATTGAACTTGTCCTTGAGAAACGGATTCCATGGGCGATTGCTATGGATGTGAACCGCGGGCCTCTGGAGCGTGCGGAATCCAATATCCGTGAATACGGCTTGTCAGAGAGGATCTGCACTCGGCTGTCCGATGGTTTTGCATCTCTTGGTGTGGGGGAAGTGGACAGCGCGGTCATTGCCGGAATGGGCGGTGGACTGACTGTCCGTATTCTGAAAGAAGGAAAACGTGTTGCAGGTACGCTAAAAGAGTGCATCCTGCAGCCTCAGTCTGAGATTGAAAGAGTAAGAGCCTTTCTTTTAAAGGAAGGTTTTTTGTTTATTGCAGAGGATATGACAGAGGAAGAAGGGAAATATTATCCGATGATGAAGGTGGCCCCGCCTCAGAGCAGGACGGAGGAGGAGGGAAAGTATCCGGATTCATTGGCATGGGATGAGACGGAACTTCTCTATGGGAAATATCTGCTTCAGAGCCGCAATCCTGTACTTCGGAAGTATCTGGAACGGGAACAACAGATCAAGAGCGGCATATTAAAAGGGCTCAATAGCCAGAATTCTGCAAGAATTTTTGAAAGGCGCAGGGAACTGGAGAAAGAACTTGAACACATTGAGAAAGGACTGATGCGTTATGCTGTGTAAGGAAATTATTCAGGTTATCGAAGCAACCTATCCTAAGGAAGCGGCACTTGATTTTGACAATGTAGGGCTCCTTGCTGGGAGATCAGAGAAGGAAGTGAACAGGGTATATGTTGCCCTTGACGCCACAGACGCGGTTATTGACCGTGCGGTTAAAGAAGGGGCGCACATGCTGATTACCCATCACCCGATGATATTTTCCCCGTTAAAAAAAGTGACGGATGAAGATTTTGTAGGAAGCCGGATTGTAAAGCTGATCCAGAATGACATCTCGTATTACGCAATGCACACGAATTATGATGTGCTTGGCATGGCAGAGCTTTCAGAGAAGATACTGGGCATACGCGATACGGAAGTGCTGGATATTACCATGGAGAAAGAAGGAATACCAGAAGGAATCGGGCGGATCGGAAGCCTTGAGCATCCTATGACATTGAAGGAATGCTGTGTGTATATCAAGCATAAATTGAATTTGGGAAGTTTGAAAGTATTTGGAGACATGGACGCGAAAGTATCAAGACTTGCCATTTCACCGGGATCAGGGAAGTCGGTGATCGGGGCGGCAGCCGCAAAGGGCGCTGATGTTTTAGTGACGGGAGATATTGGGCACCATGACGGTCTGGATGCGGTAGAGCAGGGTCTTGCAGTTATTGACGCAGGGCATTATGGGACGGAGTATATTTTTATTGACGATATGAAACGGTTTCTTGAAGATAAACTTCCGGCGCTTACAGTTATGACAGCCCCGGTTATCCATCCGTTTCAGGTGGTATAAGGAGGGACAGAGTTGACGGAGCATATGTGCAGAGTCACTATAGACGGTGAGACAAGATTATATGCGGAAGGTACAGCTTATCAGGAGATCGCGGAGGAATACCAGCCCCGTTATGAGCATCAGATTGTACTTGTATTTGTTGGAAAATACCGGCTGAGAGAGCTGAGGAAATGTGTGGAAGAAGACTGTGAACTGCGCTTTGTCACGACGGGAGATCCTATTGGGCATGCCACATACAAAAGGAGTATGTGTCTTCTTCTTGTGAAGGCGGTTCATGATGTGGCGGGGCATGACAAACTCGAGCGCGTGCGTCTTCATTTTTCTGTGGATAAGGGATATTACTGTACTGTGGAAGGCGATGTAGAATTGACACAGGATTTTCTCGGGAAAGTGGAAGCGCGCATGAGAGAGATTTCCTCAGAAAATGTACCCATTGATAAACGCAGTATTCATACGGACAGTGCGGTGGAATTGTTCCACAGGCATGGAATGTATGATAAAGAGCGCCTGTTTGAGTACCGGCGTGTATCCAAAGTAAATATTTACAGTATCAATGAGTTTGAAGATTATTATTATGGGTATATGGTTCCTGATACAGGATGCTTGAAATATTTTTCCCTGCACCTGTACGATCAGGGATTCGTCATCCAGATGCCGACGCGGGAAAATCCAGAAGAAGTGCCGGAATTTAAACCAAGTCCCAAGCTTTTCCATGTGTTAAAGGAGTCCGTGTTGTGGGGGGACGGCCAGAATATTGAGACAGTGGGCGCTTTAAACGATATGATTACAAAGGGCGATATGCGGGAAGTTGTACTTGTTCAGGAAGCCCATCAGGAACGCCAGATTGGGGAGATTGCAAAGCAGATAGCGGACAAGGGAAACGTGCGGTTTGTTCTTGTGGCGGGGCCGTCCTCATCCGGGAAAACGACGTTCTCACACAGACTTTCTATTCAGCTCCGTGTAAACGGGCTTAGTCCGCACCCGATCGCGGTGGATAATTATTTCGTAGACAGGGAACATACGCCGCGCGATAAAGACGGAAATTATGACTTTGAATGTCTGGGAGCCATTGATATTAAGCAGTTTAACGAAGATATGAGCAGGCTTATCAGAGGAGAGGAAGTCCGCCTTCCGATATTTGATTTTAAAACAGGAAAGCGGCAGTATGAAAACCACCCTAAGAGACTCGGGGAGAAGGACATCCTCGTGATAGAGGGGATCCATTGCCTGAATCCGAAACTGACGGAAATGATGGACGACGAGAATAAATTCAAAATCTATATCAGCGCTCTGACTCAGCTCAATATCGACGAGCACAATCGGATACCGACCACGGACGGCCGCCTTATCCGCAGGCTTGTAAGGGACGCACGCACCCGGGGAGCGTCGGCTGCGCGCACGATCTCCATGTGGCCTTCTGTGCGCAGAGGAGAGGAGGAGAACATCTTCCCATATCAGGAGCAGGCAGATGTGATGTTCAACTCATCATTGCTCTATGAGCTGGCTGTGCTCAAGCAATATGTGGAACCATTGTTGTTTGGGGTGGATAAAGAATCTGAGGAATATCTGGAAGCAAAGCGCCTGCTGAAATTTTTCGATTACTTTGTAGGGATTGGGAGCGAGTATGTGCCAACCAATTCGCTGCTAAGAGAGTTCATCGGCGGCGGATGTTTCAATGTATGAGTGCCTTATAAGATGAATTATATTGAGAAGCAAAAGAAAAATCTCCGCATCAGCGGAGATTTTTAATAGCGGAAACTGGATTTGAACCAGCGACACCACGGGTATGAACCGTGTGCTCTAGCCAACTGAGCTATTCCGCCATATTCAGTATTATATGGGGCCTATAGGGCTCGAACCTATGACCCTCTGCTTGTAAGGCAGATGCTCTCCCAGCTGAGCTAAGACCCCATATTATAGCGGGTTGCGGAGGTTTTCCGCAACCCGCTTTGCTATTATACTATCACCGTATGTCAAATGTCAACACTTTTTTGGAGAAATTATAAACCAGATTTTTGGATTTTTATATCTATGGAATTGACTTGTAGATTATGGTAGAATAATGCACAGGATAACTACGGAGGATAAGGGCATGAACAAAAATACAGGATACGTTTTGCGGATTGTGCTGGGCGGCTATCTGGTATGGCTTGGAATTAGTATATTGACGCAGGCGTTAAATGAAAAACCGAGTAACATGACATTTATATGTGTGGCAGGCGGCTTTTTTATTGTATTGGGAGCCGCATATGTAATATTTAATTTGATTAAACTGTCAGGGATAAAGATAAAGCGCAAGGAAAAGCCTGCGGATGTAGATGAAAGTGTGGGAGAAGCCGTGCAAGAAGCCGTTCCCGCTCCGCCTAAGCTTGAAGGGTTAACCGGCGGGGAAAAACCGCAGGAGACAGAGGAGAAGGCGGACATAGCGGATGTTTCTAAGGGAGAGGAGACAGCAGAAGCAAAGCCAGCTGAAAGTGTAATGCCAGAAAAGGCAAAGGAACATACGGAAAAGACAGAAGAGCAAGTTGAGACAGAAACACGAATTAAGGAAGCAGAACAAACCGAAATAGAGCAACAGATCAGAGCAGAAAGGGGAAACGATGGAGCCCTCGCAGAGGAGGACGCAGATATCGTGGAGATTCCTGACGGAGAAGAGACGCAGGATGCTGAAGAAATCGAGACTGATTATGAGGAGAAATGACAATGCGTGTAGGTATGGGATATGATGTTCATAAACTGACGGAAGGAAGAAAATTGATATTAGGGGGAGTTGAGATCCCTTATGAAAAAGGATTATTAGGGCATTCAGACGCAGATGTTCTTGTGCACGCGGTGATGGATTCTCTTCTGGGAGCGGCAGCTCTTGGAGATATCGGGAAGCATTTCCCCGATACGGATCCCGCATATAAAGGAATATCCAGTATCCATCTGTTGGAGCATGTGGGAAATCTGATAGATGAGACAGGCTATGTGATCGAAAACATTGACGCGACAATTATTGCCCAGAAGCCAAAGATGCGCTCCTACATCGATCAGATGAGGGTGAATATTGCCGGCGCTCTTAATATTGAAACAGATCAGGTAAATATAAAGGCCACTACGGAAGAGGGGTTAGGGTTTACCGGATCGGGAGCAGGTATCTCTTCACAGGCAATATGCGCCGTGGAACGGTACACCAATTATAGTAGCGTTGATGTGACACAGGAGAATTCCGGGTGCGGAGGATGCTGCGCGCATGCGATGAGGAAGGAAGAACAGGAGAAATGACGCTTCGAATACTGGATCAGAATGAGCATGGCAGGACGCGATGCCTGTGGGAAGAAGTGTTTACGGAAGATACAAAGACATTTCTGGACTATTATTACTATATTAAAACGAGGGACAATCAGATTTATGTCGTAGAAGAGGACGGACAGATCTGCTCCATGCTTCAGCTCAATCCCTACATGGTCAGAATGGAAGACAAGGAGTTTCCGTCCGCGTACATCATCGCTGTGGCGACGAAAGAGCAGTATAGGAGACGAGGATATATGGGCGCCTTGCTGCGGGCGTCTCTCAATGACATGTATGCAAAAAAGATTCCATTTACTTTCCTTATGCCGGCGGCGGAAGCGATCTATAAGCCCTATGATTTTCGGTATGTATACAGCCAGCACATAGGGCAACTTGTCTGTGAGGAAGGCTCTTTCTTATGGAAATGCAGCAAGGATGAGGAAGAAGCCGGAACCCGTGGGAGGATAGCACAGAGCAGTACAGGTAAGATCACTTTTTGTGACGCCGGTTTGTGGGACGCGGATGAGATGTCGGCTTTTTTTAACGAGCATTTTGCAGAACGGTATCAGGTGTGTACGGTTCGGGATGGCGCTTATTATCAGACAATGATTATGGAACAGCAGAGCGAGAGGGGCGGAGTGCGCCTTATGAGAAAAGACGGCGTGTTGAAAGGCTTTTATGCCTATGCCGCGGAAGAAGGGCTTGAGGTCAGGGAACCGGTTTTTCTGCCCGGATATGAGAATGAATTCCGGACATCCGTGGGAGAAATGGAAGAATCTGTGAAAGGATCCGGACAAAATATAGAAAAAAGTGGGGAGAAGATAAGCACGGATGCCGGACAGGGAAGGGACAGCGTTAAAGTCCACGCATGTCCACCTAAGTATGCTTTCGAAGAAAAACCGCTTATTATGGCAAGAATTGTCTGTCTCCCGGAATTTCTGGCAGCATTGAAAGTGGAGGAACAATTGACCGTGGATTGTTCTTTCGCAGTAATTGACCCTATTATCACGCAAAACAGCAGAATATGGAGAGTGACCAGCGGTGAAGGCGAGACGGAACTTCATGTGCGGGAGACGGAAGATTCTGAAGGGGTTCTGCCGATGGCTGAACTAACAGAAATCCTGTTTGGCCGGCGTACGATTGAGGAGGCGAAGGCACAGGAAGGCGTAATAATTCCGGGACATCTTGGCGGGGAACTTGAAAAGATTACGAAACTAAAAAGGATATTCTTTAACGAGGTTGTATGAAACCCATCTCATACATATAGCCGAACTGTTTCTTGACAAAATCTCAATTCTTGCATAATATAGGGGTGTGCGCAGTCAATGCGCGAGATGTGAATAAAGGCGGAGAGCGGGAAGAGTAGCAGTTCCGGAAACTATCAGAGAGGGGATGCCGCCGGCTGAAAGCAGCCCCAAGCGGAGGAATTGTGAAGTGCGTCCGGGAGCTGATCCTGTGAAAATGAATAGATGAGTAGCAGGATACGTTTTGCACACGTTACGTGCATATGAGTGAAAGAAGAAATTCTTTTAGTAGAGTGGAACCGCGGAAATAACTTCGTCTCTGGTATGAGGCGGAGTTTTTTTTATCAGGCAGAGGGAGGGGGCTTCCACGTTTTGTCCTTCTGTCAGAAAGTAGTCTTAAAAGACAGCCCAGAGATATGAGGTGAGAAAAATGGGTATGATATCTTATATAAAAGAAGAAATACAGGTTGTGAAAGAGCGAGACCCGGCGATTAAATCCAATATGGAAGTGTTTTTGTACCCTAGCTTCCGTGTGATCTTAAGATACCGTCTGGCTCATAAGCTGTATTTGAAGAAACACTATTTCCTTGCACGATGGATTTCCCAGCGCGGCGCAAGAAAGACGGGGATTGAGATTCATCCCGGCGCTACGATCGGAAAAGGGCTGTTCATCGATCATGGGAGCGGCGTAATTATTGGCGAGACGACGGTCATCGGGGATAATGTAACCTTATACCAAGGGGTGACGCTCGGTGGCACAGGGAAGGAAAAGGGCAAGCGCCATCCGACTCTTCAAGACAATGTCATGGTGAGCGCTGGGGCGAAGATACTCGGTTCGTTTACCATAGGGGAGAACTCTAAGATCGGCGCGGGGTCTGTTGTTTTGAAGGAGGTACCTCCAAATTGTACGGTGGTGGGCGTACCGGGACGCATTGTGCGCATGGATAATAAGAAGGTGCCTCGTATGGATATGGATCAGGTAAATCTGCCAGATCCGATGCTTGAGGATATCCGCAAACTTCAGGAAGAAAATATCAGGCTTCACTCGGAGCTTAGGAGGCTCATAAAAGATATAAGATGCGTGGAAAAGAAAGGGGATTATGATGAAGATTTATAATACAATGTCAAAGAGAAAAGAAGAATTTGTTCCGCTGGAAGAAGGCAAGGTGAAAATGTATGTGTGTGGTCCTACTGTGTACAATTTCATCCATATTGGAAATGCGCGCCCAATGATTGCTTTTGATACGGTGAGACGTTATTTTGAGTACAAAGGATATGATGTGAATTTTGTGTCCAATTTTACGGACGTGGACGATAAGATCATCAAAAAGGCCATTGAAGAAGGCGTGACTGCAGATGAGATATCGAAGCGTTACATTGCGGAGTGCAAGAAGGACATGGAAGCAATGAATATTAAGCCTGCCACAAAAAATCCGCTAGCGACAGAAGAGATCGGCGGTATGGTGGATATGATCCAGACGCTGATTGACAAGGGATATGCTTACGAGAAAAATGGCACAGTGTACTACCGCACGAGAAAGTTCGAGGGATATGGAAAACTATCCCACAAAAATCTGGATGATCTTCGGTCAGGAGGAAGGTCCCTTCTCGTGACTGGGGAAGATGAGAAAGAAGATTCACTCGATTTTGTGCTCTGGAAGCCGAAGAAAGAGGGAGAACCTGCATGGGAGTCTCCATGGAGCGAGGGGCGTCCGGGTTGGCATATCGAGTGCTCTGAGATGTCTAAGAAATATTTGGGAGAGCAGATTGATATCCATGCAGGAGGCGAAGATCTGGTATTTCCTCATCATGAAAATGAGATCGCTCAGAGCGAGGCAGCTAACGGCAAAGAGTTCGCAAGATTCTGGATGCATAATGGATTTCTTAATATTGATAATAAAAAGATGTCAAAATCATTGGGCAACTTTTTCACGGTAAGGGAAGTAGGCGAGAAGTACGATCTTCAGATACTCCGTTTCTTTATGCTTAGCGCACATTACAGAAGTCCGCTTAACTTCAGCGCAGAGTTGATGGAGGCGGCAAAAAATGGTCTGGAGCGAATTTTGACCGCGGCAGAAAACTTAAAGTTCCTTGCGGGAAATGCATCCATGGAGAAGATGACTGAGGAGGAGAAATCTCTTTTTGAGAAGTCGGCAGAATATGTGACCGATTTCGAACGCGCTATGGACGATGACTTTAATACAGCAGACGCAATCGCAGCAGTGTTTGATCTGGTGAAGTACATCAATACTACGTCGGACGGAAGCCGTTCAAAAGAGTATTTAGAAAGCCTGCATGCCCGCCTTTCGACATTAACAGATGTGCTTGGCATCATCATCGACAAAGAGGAAGAGATGCTGGATGAAGAGATTGAGGCGATGATCGAGAAGCGGCAGGCGGCGAGAAAAGAGAGAAATTTCGCTCTGGCTGATCAGATTAGAGATGAGCTTCTGTCAAAAGGTATCATCCTTGAAGATACGAGAGAAGGAGTAAAATGGAAAAAGGCTTAGAGTTCGGGTTGGAATACTATATGAAACAGATACCGGGGATGAGAAGGGTGGATGCAAAGACAAGTTCACCTCTTGTCCTTGCGTATATCGGAGACTGTGTGTTTGACCTTATTATCAAAATGCGGGTGGCAGGAGAAGGCAACCGTCAAGTTCATAAACTTCATGAGGAGACAAGCCGTTATGTTCAAGCATCCGCTCAGTCCTACATGATGCGTACTATGCAGGAACATCTGACCGCGGAGGAACATGCCGTGTACCGCAGAGGAAGAAATGCAAAAAGTGTGTCTCCTGCAAAGAATCAGTCCATTACGGATTACCGCCGGGCAACCGGGTTTGAGGCGCTGTTGGGCTATTTATACCTAAACCATAAGTATGAAAGATTGACCGAGCTTGTATCGATCGGGTTGAATAGTATGGAGGAAAGGGATGCAGAAGATGCAGGAAAATTATAATTTTCAAAAAGACAGTGAGAAAATAAGGCGGGATCATGAACATACGCTTGTGATAGAAGGACGCAACGCAGTTCTCGAGGCATTCCGCTCCGGGAGGACTATTGACAAAGTGTTTGTTCTGGATGGATGTCAGGACGGCCCTGTCCGTACGATTGTGCGCGAGGCGAAAAAACACGGCTCGATCTTAAATTTTGTTGGGAAGGAACGCCTTTCGCAGCTCACTCAGACAGGCAGGCATCAGGGCGTTATTGCCTATGCCGCAGCATATGATTATGCTGAGGTGGAAGATATGCTAAAACTGGCAGAGGAGAGAGGGGAAGATCCGTTTCTGATTCTGCTTGATGGGATCGAAGATCCCCATAATCTGGGAGCTATCATCCGCACGGCGAACATTGCGGGCGCGCACGGGGTCATTATCCCTAAGCGGCGTGCCGCGGGTTTGACAGCTACGGTGGCAAAGACGTCGGCGGGAGCGTTGAATTATACTCCGGTGGCGAAAGTGACAAATCTGGTGAAGACGATGGACGAGCTTAAAAAAAAGGGAATCTGGTTCGTCTGTGCGGACATGGACGGCGAGCCTATGTATCAGCTGAATCTGAAAGGATCAATCGGGCTTGTTATTGGCAATGAAGGAGAGGGAGTAAGCCGGCTTGTCAGGGAGAGTTGTGATTTTACCGCAGGGATTCCTATGAGAGGGGAGATCACATCTTTGAACGCGTCTGTAGCGTGCGGAGTGCTGGCTTATGAGATCGTGCGCCAAAGGATGCAGTAGGATTTGACGTCTGAACAGAAGAACATCTTAAACAGAATCTGTCCGGAATGTCCGGCTTCAGTAAAAACGGAGGCGGTTATGAGAAAATATGACAGGCTGGCGGATGAGCAGCTTATTGAAGAATTGAGAGCGGGAAATCGAGAGATCATGGATTATATTATGGTGAAATACAAATCCATGGTCCGAAGAAAAGCGCGCGCAATGTACCTTTTGGGAGGAGAGAACGAGGATCTGATCCAAGAGGGTATGATTGGCCTGATCAAGGCGGTGAGGGATTATGATAAATCGCAGGGCGCTTCCTTTGCAAGTTTCGCGGAGTTGTGTGTGTCCCGGCAGATGTACAGTGCGATTGAGACGTCTAAACGAAAAAAACACCTGCCTTTAAATACGTATATATCTTTATATGAAGAGAGCGAAGTGGAAAGGGACGGGAGAACAATGCCTTTGATCGATATGATCGAACCGGTTCAGGAGACCGATCCTGAGGCGCTGTATTTCGGGAAAGAATATACGGAAGCTTTTGTAGAACAGCTCAAAGATAATTTGAGCTCTCTGGAGAACCATGTGCTGTATCTTCACCTTATGGGAACAGATTATAAAAAAATCGCCGAGTTGCTGGATAAAAGTCCGAAGTCCATCGATAATGCTCTTCAGAGAATCAGGAACAAGGCGGAGAAGATGTTGGGAAGAGACAGATAAGAAAGACAGGAGGATACAGGATGAAGAAAAAATATTATGGTATTGCATTTCTTGCATTTATAGCGTTGCTGGTATTGATGTATGGGGGTTCGCTTCTTGTTTCATTGGGGGCGTTCATAGGAGGAGTAATACTTGCAGGGGAGAGGGGGATGGAGCTAATATACAATCTCCTGATTGATAATCCGAACTTTTTCAGTATTCTTGTCTATGCGATCCCCATGGCGCTGATCCTGCCGTGGTATTATCTCGCATTTGTTGAAAAACGCGGCGTTGCGCAGACTCTTCGCGCACATACAAGGCGGCTTACCCCGGTTTGTTTCCTGTGGGTTGTGCTGCTTACGCTTGCGGCGCAGCATGCCACGTCACTGATCATGGCTGCCATTGACTTTTTGGCGCCTTCAGTGATGAATGATTATGTGGAACTTGTGGAGTCTTCAGGGATGTCAAATTATTCGGTGCTGTGGGTTATTTCCACGCTGATCCTCCCACCGCTTTTGGAGGAAGTAGTATTCCGTGGTCTGATATTACAGTATCTTGGAAAAGCGGGAACAAGATTTTTTGTGGCAAATCTGATACAGGCGGTATTCTTTGGAGTTTACCATATGAATCTTACTCAGGGAATCTATGCGTTTTTCCTCGGGCTGCTGCTGGGATATCTGGCATACAGATATGATAGTATCCTTGTGCCCATGGTTATGCACTTTTTCTATAACCTGTTTGGCACTGTACTGGTAGATCTTGAGACAAAATTTTTGCCGGAGTTTGTTCAGGGGATTCTCGTTCTCGTAAGCGTTCCCCTTCTGGCAGTCATACTGACAGCGATTCATTTCCGATTCGGAGAGAAAAAAACGGTAGTTAGGGGAGGAGAGCATACGGCATGAGATTCGTCATACAGAGGGTGACAGAAGCGTCCGTCCGTGTGGACGGCAATGTAATTGGACAGATAGAAAAGGGATTTCTCGTATTGATCGGGGTATCAGATAGTGACACAGAGGCGGTTGCGGACAAAATGATTAAGAAAATGATAGGACTTCGTATCTTCGAGGATGCGGATGGGAAAACGAACCTGTCACTTTCCGATGTCGGAGGAAGCTTGCTTCTTGTGTCCCAGTTTACGCTGTACGCAAACTGCAAAAAAGGAAACCGCCCGAGTTTTATCGAGGCGGGCGCGCCAGATAAAGCAAATACTCTCTATGAATATGTAATAGGGGAATGCAAAAAGTCTGTGCCAAACGTGCAGACAGGTGAGTTTGGGGCGGAGATGGCAGTCAGTCTTGTCAATGACGGGCCGTTTACGATTCTGTTGGACTCTGGGACATTATAGGGCAGACTGATTATCTGATTGAGAGTGCTTGATCATATCCCCAAGCTGGTAAATTTTGTGAATCCGTTACAGGGCAAGTTATATCTTTCATGGTTTGCAGAGGAAAGTTTTTAATCATCAACCTGAAAAATGAAAACAGAATCATTCTACATTTGAGAATGACAGGCTGTTTGTTGGTCACTCCATCTGCTTAGCCGATAGAAAAGCACATCCACATCATTATGCGATTAAGCAATGGAATGGAACTGCGTTTTTCTGATATCCGCCGATTCGGCCGCTTTTGGCTGATATCAAACGACGAGGAAGACGTATACAGTGGAATTGGTAAGTTAGAGGTAGAACCGCTCTCTTTCGAATGTAACGCCAAATATCTACAAAGCCGATTAGGGAAACGGAAAAGAACGATCAAGGAGTGTCTGCTCGATCAAAGTGTTATTGCAGGGATTGGCAATATCTATTCTGATGAAATTCTGTTTCGCGCGAAGGTACATCCGTCTGCTCCTGCAAATAGTCTGACAGGTGAAGAGTGGGAGCGCTTTTCAGCGGAGCTTCCAAAATGCTTATGTTATTTCATTGAGAAAAACAGAATTGGGCTGGAGGATTATTTGAAAACAAAGGGGCAGGATTACCGCAAAACACCATTTTTGAGTGTGTACGGTCATGACGGTGAGCCTTGTCCAAACTGTGGCGCAACGCTCATACGGACTGTTATCGGCGGCAGGAGCAGCGTATATTGCCCCAAATGTCAGGAGAGAATATAAGGCTTTAATACAGGAAGAAATCTCCCCCTATATCACTTAAATAATATTCCGATGACCTGACCGTATTTCATACATAGCACTTTGTTAGGGAAAAGGTAGTTGAACAAAAAAAAGAGCCGATAATTCGCAGCTGTCAGCACGAATTATCGGCTTTCTAAATGAAAATATAAAAAGCTGTCTAGGGGACTTGAACCCCCGACCTCCGCCTTACCAAGGCGACGCGCTACCGACTGCGCCAAGACAGCATACTGCGTATTGTTCCGTACGCAAAGACTAATATACACCAGCGGGGACAAAATTGTCAAGAAAAAAATGCAATGATTCCGGGCATTTCCCATCGCTATCGGACAGTTGTGCTATACTATGGGAAAACGGTGGTGTTCTTCGGTCCGGTCGAGAAAGGAAAAGATATGAAGATTGGGAAAAAGGAACTAGAAAATCTGCGCAATGAGCTGGAAGAACTGCTGGATTTTATTAAAGGTATGGAACAAGGCGAGCTTCCCCATTTTTATCGGTATTTTAATACGATGAAGTTAAACATCGAGATGTTTTTTATGATCGGATGTGACGATATCGCCGATCTGTTTCCTGTGCTCGAGAGAGACTGGAAAGCGTCTCATATGATGTTTATCGGTGTTCAGGACTACGATCCGAGGGAGGGGCGCCCGGACTTGGACCCCATGGTCTGCCTATATTTTGCCCGGCTTGTAGCGGAAGTGGGGAAATATTTTGAAAGAGGCAGGGCGGAGTTTGTCCGGGGCGAGGCGCTCGGTTACTGAACAATGTTTATCTGCTTCTCTGTTTTCCTCTCCGGCTTACTCCGAAGACCAAGAGCAGGAAGGCGAACGCGATGATCATCCAAACAGTGAATACCACTGGGTTCTGTGTGCTGAATTTATCATAGTAGCCTTTCAGGTAGATGATGACTACAATCCAAGGTAATATGTATGTCATATAACCCCGTATAGCCGCGTGCTGAGGAAATTTCAGACCGCTGCCCGAATTTGCCTCCTTGATAAAGTTATCCCATCCCCATCCGGTTTTGTATGTGCAGAACATCAGATAGATGACAGAGCCAAGAGGCAAGATGTTGTTGGATACGAGGAAATCCTCGAGATCCATGATGTTGGAACCGGAGCCAAGGGGCTGTATTCCCGCGAGGACGTTGAAGCCCAAGATACAGGGGATACTAAGGACGATAATGAGAAGAATGTTTATCCCAACTGATTTCCTGCGGCTGAATCCAAAGAGATCCATCCAGAAGGAGACAATATTTTCAAATACTCCTACAATGGTCGAGAGAGCGGCGAAGAACAGGAAGAGGAAGAAAAAGGCTCCCCATAACCGTCCTCCGGGCATTTGCGTGAAGATATTGGGCAGTGTGATAAACACAAGCCCCGGACCTGCCTCCGGTTCTACGTTGAAGGCAAAGCACGCGGGAAATACGATCAGACCTGCGGTCAGAGCCACGAAAGTATCCAAGAGAACTATGCTTAAGGATTCCCCAGTGAGAGAGCGGGATTTATCCAGATAGCTTCCGAAGATAGCCATGCCTCCCATACCGATACTCAGGGTAAAGAACGCTTGGCTCATGGCGCCGAACACGACGTTTCCGATCCCATTTTCCAAGAGACGGTTAAAGTTTGGTATCAGATAGAAACGTAAACCTTCCGCTCCGCCGGAAAGGGTTACCGAGCGTACGGCGAGCACGACCATGATGGCAAGAAGGCAGAGCATCGTCGTTTTCATGGATTTTTCAACGCCCTTCTGAAGCCCAATGCTGCATATCCCAAAAGAAATCAGAATCACAAGTACCGTCCAGAATGTAAGAACGCTGGGAGAGAGCAGCATGGAACTGTATTTTTCCGCCACCTGCGCGGATGTGATGCCTGTAAATTCTCCTTTTGCCATACGGAAACAGTAGTAGAGCATCCAGCCGCCTACCATGGAGTAGAACATGACCAGCAGATAATTGCCCACGATGGCAAACCAGCGGGTAAAGTGCCATCTGGAACCTTCCGGTTCAAGGACGTTATAGGATGTGGCGATACTTTTCTGGCTGGCGCGCCCAACGCTGAACTCGCATACGATGATGGGCAGCCCCAATATGATCAGAAACAGAAGATAGATTAGAATGAATGCCGCGCCTCCGTACTGACCAGCCATGTATGGAAACTTCCACACATTCCCAAGCCCGATGGCGCATCCTGCGGATACTAGGATGAACCCGAGACGGGAACCAAATTTTTCTCTTTTCATTATAGTTCAAATATCCTTTCTTGGTTATTGGTTTATCACTGTAAAGCATTAGTGAAATTCTTTGCAAGTATATCATACCAAGCCGGAAAAGGGAAGATCAAAATATAGTAACTGGAATGGGAAAGTAGAATACTTGCGCCTTCGTACTTGTGATTGCCCTTGTTTTATGATAAGATAATCAGCATGAAGTTTTGCGTTATATTAGAGGAGGAGACAATGGAAAACGAAGTTGTTTCAAAAAATTTTATAGAACAGGAGATCGACAAAGATCTTGCCGAGGGGGTCTATGATCATGTCTGTACCCGTTTCCCGCCTGAGCCCAACGGCTATCTTCATATAGGACATGCCAAGGCAATCCTTTTAAACTATGGGCTTTCCCAGAAGTATGGCGGCACGTTCCATATGAGATTTGACGATACGAATCCTACGAAAGAGAAAATGGAGTTCGTAGATTCAATTAAAGAAGATATTCAGTGGCTGGGTGCAGACTGGGGCGATCATTTGTATTTTGCCTCAGACTATTTTGATCAGATGTATGAGTGCGCGGTGAAGCTTATCAGGAAGAGCAAGGCATATGTGTGCGACCTAACTCCGGAGCAGATCAGAGAGTACCGTGGTACATTGACGGAGCCGGGAAAAGAAAGCCCGTACAGAGAACGTTCTGTGGAGGAGAACCTGAAACTTTTTGAAGAGATGAAGGAAGGAAAATACAGGGACGGCGAGAGGGTGCTGCGCGCAAAGATCGATATGGCTTCTCCGAATATCAATATGAGAGACCCGGTTATTTATCGTGTGGCACATATGACGCATCACAATACGGGCGATAAGTGGTGCATCTACCCTATGTATGATTTTGCGCATCCGATTGAGGACGCCATCGAGGGAATCACTCACTCTATCTGTACATTGGAGTTCGAGGATCACAGACCGCTTTATGACTGGGTGGTACGGGAGTGTGAGTTTGAGAATCCTCCAAGGCAGATTGAGTTTGCCAAGCTGTATCTGACGAATGTGGTGACAGGAAAGCGTTATATTAAAAAATTAGTAGAGGACGGTATCGTGGATGGATGGGATGATCCCCGGCTTGTATCCATTGCTGCGTTAAGACGCCGTGGATTTACTCCAGAGTCCATCAAAATGTTCATCGACATGTGCGGCGTGTCCAAAGCCCAGAGCTCTGTGGATTACGCGATGCTCGAGTACTGTATCCGCGAGGATCTGAAGATGAAGAAGCCGCGTATGATGGCAGTGCTCGATCCGATCAAGCTGGTGATCGACAACTATCCGGAAGGTCAGACGGAATATCTGGATGTGGCGAACAATCTAGAGAACGAGGAACTGGGTTCGAGGAAAGTGCCGTTTGGACGGGAATTATATATTGAGAGAGAGGACTTTATGGAAGAACCGCCGAAGAAATATTTTCGCCTTTTTCCGGGGAATGAAGTCCGCCTGATGCATGCATATTTTGTGAAATGCGAAAGTTTTGTAAAGGATGAAAACGGAAATGTGATAGAAGTACACTGTACTTATGATCCGGAGACAAAGGCGGGAAGCGGTTTTACGGGCAGAAAGGTGAAAGGGACGATTCACTGGGTTCCAGCGTCCCACGCTCAGAAGGCGGAAGTGAGACTGTATGAAAATCTGGTGGATGAGGAGAAGGGAGTCTATAACAAAGAGGACGGATCTTTGAATCTGAATCCCAACTCTCTGACAGTGATCAGGGAAGCTTACGTTGAACCAAGTTTTGAAGGTGCAAAGGCATATGACAGCTTCCAGTTTGTAAGAAACGGATATTTCTGTATCGACGCCCATGATTCAGCTCCAGACCATCTGGTGTTCAACAGAATCGTGCCGTTAAAGAGCTCATTTAAGCTGCCAAAATAAATAACAAAGCGAGACTGCCGTACCGGCTGATGGGCGGCAGTTTTTTGTACAGCGAAAGCAGCCGGGCTCCTGCCGGAAGTGTAAAGAGTTTTTGCATCGAAAAATCAAGCCGAAACCTGATTATCCCTTGAAAACACTGTATCCACGGGCATTTCAGACGGGGCTAAACCGCCTCATTTACTACGATTTTACTACTGTTGAGTGAGCCTTGACACGCTGAAAGACCACGAAATGCCGAGATATGGGTACAGAGCCTGTCAATCGGGGCCTGCTCCCCTTGACCATACAACTGAATACAGACCGGCCATCTGCCGGGGCAACGCCATAGGTAACACAAACCTGTGGCGTTTTTTTATGCCCTGCCGGGGGCACCCAAAACTGTATGAAAACGAGTGGAAAATCCCCTGATTTTTCGTCTGTGGGCGGCGCAAACGAAGCCGTCCATATCCTTTCCCTCATGGGAGGCCAGGCGGTGATACAGGGGCGCAAAACCACCAAAACGAACACTTTTCAAAATCAACGGAAGAGGTATCCAACATGGCGGTATCAGAGCGCCACTAATGTAAACGAAGCCCGGAAAGCCTTGTGGGACAAGACTTTCCGGGCTTTGAGTTGTAAC
>DXAK01000029.1 GCA_019117065.1 Candidatus Mediterraneibacter pullicola
CGGCCTGCGTCCCGCTTTATGGATCACTCTGGATTAAATCTTACATCTTAAATCTTCAAATCTGTAATCTGCAGCTCAGCATGAGATGAACAGAAGTGAAGGGGACGTTTAGCCCGGGGTTCAGGGGCGGAGCCCCTGACGGCGCGCATGCGCCGCATCCTGAATCCGCCGGGGACGGAAGTGAAATTTTCAAGATCGGATTTTGGCGGTCCGCATAGCCGGACCGCATGAAATCCAGACAGGGCGGCCGAAAAGGCTGCCGCCCGCTATGTGCTCTTAAAAACGATAGGAAGGGGAAAAACCGGTGGCGCATTATCATAAAAGCGAGTTATCTGTGGTGATGAAAGCAAAGGATTTATGCCGCTATATTATGACAGTGACACAAAAAAGCCCTAAGCAGTACCGCTTTACTTTCACGACCCGGATGCAGAATCTTTCCATGGACATTATTGAGGAGATTTACCTTGCGAATGAAACATTTGTAGGAGGGATTGAAGCAAAAGGAAAAGCACAGAAACGTTTAGATTTGCAGCACAGCGCTATGACCAAAGCAAGGCTTCTTGCCTTCATCGCCCAGCTTGCACTGGAGCAGAAAGCGATCCTGCCGAAACAATATGGGCAGATTTCCATGCAGACGACGGATGTATTAAATCTCCTTGGTGCGTGGATGAAAAGTGATCGGAATCGGTTTTCTTATTAAGAGCATATGGCGGACGGCAGACACATACACACATGTTCTGCTGTCCGGGGAACAGGTTATATGTCGCGCGCTGTCTGTTCTTTTCTTGGCTGCGCTCGCCTAACAGCAATACCAACAACGTGGCGACGCTCACGACTGATGGCTCGCTCAGCAACAACAATTACAACAACAACAACGGCCTGCGTCCCGATTTACCCCGGCGGCTGCCAGGCATGACAGCCGTGTAAGTGAGAAACTTTTCCGTGAGTTCGGAGAGTCGGTACGCGGGGTAAAGGAATCTGTTTCCCTGCTGTGGACGACTTCTTCTTTGTCGTCCGCGGAAAACATGGACTGACGGTGCGGCGGACGCGAATTTATGCTTTCGCCTCTGTGAAATGATCCGGTGCAGATACAGCTTGAGGATCATTTTCCGTCAGCTGCAAAAATTTAATTATTATTTTACATAGAATCGAGGAGATATCATGTCAAAAGGTCAGCCGCTGATCTCACAGTATCTTGCAATTAAGGAAGCCAACAAAGATGCGGTTGTTTTCTTCCAGGTGGGGACATTTTATCAGTTGTATTATTATGATGCAGAGCTGGCAGCCAGCATCCTCCATACCAAAATAATCAGCCGTGCCATTGGCGGAGGACAGAAGATACCTATGTGTGGAATCCCGAAAACGGCGGGAAGAAAGCGCGCCGAAACTTTCGCCAGAGAGGGATACCGTGTACTTCTGTGTGATCAGACAGGCGAAAAGACAGAAAAAGGGATTACAGTGCGGGTCATTGCAGAGGAGATTATGCCGCAGTCCGCAGCCGGATCATCGGATATGCCTTCAAAGTGGGATGAATATCTGAAAAAGCACAGCTTTGAAGACACTGTGCCGCCAAAGAATAAACACGGGAGTTCCCCGGCAGAGAAAAACATTTTAAATGATCTGAGGTATCTGGAGTTAAATGATATGACACCGATGGATGCACTGAATCTGTTACAGGAGTGGAAGCGAAAATATGTCTGTATCGACAATAGGCCATGCGGCGTATGAGAAAGTGTATGATTTTCAAAATTTGTATAAAGCGCATCTGCGCTCCCGGCGGGGAAAACGCGGAAAGACGGAAGTGATACGGTTTGAATTAAAGCTGGCGGAAAATCTTGCCCGTATGAGCGAAGAATTAAAAAATCATTCTTATCAGATGAGCGGTTATTATCACTTTACCATTTACGAACCAAAACAAAGAGAAATCTTTGCTGCTTACTATCGGGACAGGGTACTGCTTCACTGTATCTGTGATGAGATACTGGCTCCTGCTATCGGACCGAGGCTGATTTATGACAATGCCGCCTGTCAGATCGGGAAAGGGACGCATTTTGCCCTGAACCGATTTTCCAAGTTTCTTCGGGAACATTATAAAATGTATGGAAGAGAAGGTTATGTGCTCAAATGTGATATATGTAAATACTTTGCAAACATTGATCACGAGGTATTAAAAACAAAGTTGAAAAAAGTGATATCCGATCAGGATATCCTCAATCTGCTTTTTTTGTACATCGACAGCTATGAAACTGAGGAGAAACCGGGAAAGGGGCTTCCTCTGGGAAATCAGAGCAGTCAGTGGTTTGGGATTTACTACTTGGATTCTCTGGATCGAATGATAAAAGAAAAGCTGCGGATCAAACATTATGTCAGGTATATGGATGACTGTCTGCTGCTGCATCCAGACAAGGAGTTTCTGCTTGCATGTGCGGCGAAAATCAGCGATATGCTGAAAAACGATCTACATCTGGAGTTGAACAGAAAAACGCAGATTTATTCACTGCATCGTGGGGTGGAATTTTTGGGATGGCGATTTTTTCTGACTGATACGGGAAAGGTGGTCCGCAAACTGAAAAAACAGAGCAAAACCCGGATGAGAAGGCGCCTGTGCAGACTGCAGAAAGATTATGCACAGGGGATAATCGGGCTGGAGGATGCACATGCGAGTTTCGCAAGTTACATGGGGCATCTGCGGCATGGAAATACATATCATCTGCAGACTAAAATATGCCGGGATTTTGTGTTGAGGCGGGGCGCTGATATTTTGAAATCCGAAGGGGATGAAATCGGAGAGTTCAGCGAAAAAGAGAAATTTCGTCAAATATACATGAAAGGGGAGCGCGCTTTATGAAAGCAACCATCAAACGCCTTGTCAGCCTGTTTCTGGCGACCGTCTTTGTCATATCCACCATGATGACCGGCACCTACGGCTGGCAGAGCGCCAACCAGCAGGCCCAAAACGAGAAGACAGGCACAGCCGGAATCTATGCCGTGGAACTGCATAAGCTGGAGAAGCTGCCGGACGGGACGCTGACCGAAACGCCTGTGCCGGGCGCCGTCTTCTATCTCTACACCGCAGAGGGCGAACAGATCGGCGGGCGGTATGTCTCCGACAGCGAGGGAAAAATCCATGTGCAGCTCCCGGCGGGCGACTACTATTTTGAGGAGGCCGACCCCGGACCCGGCCACACCTTTGATACCGAGAACGGCCAGCGCAAGACCCGGTATCCCTTTACCGTGGCGGGCGGCGGTACCACCGAAGTTACCGTCGTCACCGCCTACAACGTGCCGTTGGAAGGCCCCCTTACCATCCGCAAGATTGTCCAAAATGCGGACGGCTCCCCCCTCACCGAAGCACAGAAGCAGGAAGTGTTCGAGTTTACTGTTACCTTTTCAGACGGCGGGACGTATGAATACCGGATCGACGGCGGCGAGCTGGCAAGCATCGCAAGCGGCGGCAAAATCTATCTGAAACACGGGCAGACTGCGGTTTTTGAAAATATCCCTGTCGGCGTGCTCTATAACGTCACCGAAACGTCGAAAACCGGATACATTACATCCGGCAGCGGCCACCGGGGAAATATCACCGAAGAAGGCTGCGTGGCAGACTTTGTCAACACGCACGACCCGGTCAAAGACCCGGAGAAGACCGGCAGTTTAACCATTTCCAAAGAAGTTGTCGGCGAGGGCGCGGACCTGAATAAAGAGTTTACCTTTACCGCTGTCATTGACGGACAGGAGGTCAGCTTCACCTTAAAGAATGGGGAAACCTACACTTTCCCCGACCTGCCGGTGGGGACAGAATACACCGTTACCGAAACGGAATACACAGAGGACGGGTATATTGCCAACGTGAAAACCTATACCGGCCGGATCACCGGCGAGGAAGAACTGCTGCTGCCTTTTGTGAACGTGTACGATGAGAACCCGGAGGAACCGGACAAGCCTGCGGGCAGTCTGGAGATCAGTAAAGAAGTGACAGGAGAAAACGCAAATCCGGATCAGGAGTTTGCCTTTATCGTGACCTTCTCAGACGGCGGTACATACTCATGCCGCATAGACGGCGGCGAACCGCAGCAGATCGAAAGCGGCGGAACGATTACTCTGAAAGCCGGGCAGACTGCTGTGATCGAGGGCGTTCCTCACGGTGTGGAGTATACGGTACGAGAGATTGATTCCGCCGGGTATCTGCCGGCCATTGACAGCGCAGACGGTGTGATCGCAGGCGGCGGGACGGCAGCCGTCACCTTCCAAAACCGCGTGCCGGAGGAGACGGAGGAAACCGGGAAACTTGCCGTCACCAAGCAGCTTGCCGGGGAATACCCGGAGGCCGATAAGGACAGGGAGTTCCATTTTACCTTGATCGTGGACGGAGAAGAACGACCATTTACATTAAGACCCGGCGAAACGCTGGAGTTTGACCTTCCTGCCGGTGCGGATTATGAAATCCGGGAGGATGATTACTTTGAAGAAGGGTACAGCCAGAGTATTGTAAACGGCGAAGGAACCGTCATTGTGGGGCTGATCGAATCCACTGTTACCAATACCTTTGTGGGAACCGTCATGGTGGAAATCACCGGTGAAAAGACATGGGAGCTGGGCGGATACCCGGAGAGCGTGAAGCCGGAGTCCATCCTCGTCCGCCTGATGGACGGCGACAGGGTGGTGGAGGAAAAGATCGTTACCCCGGACGAAAACGGCGAATGGCACTACACCTTCAATGCGCCCAAGTATGACGCAGAAGGGAATATCATTCAGTACACTGTTGAGGAAGTCCCCCTTTACAACTTTATCCCGACCTATGAAGGGTACAATATTAAGAACACCTATCTCCCGCCTGTTTCTCTTGACCCGCCCATTTTGCAGAAATTCGCAGTGGGCGACCCCGGCGCGCCTGACACACGGTTTGAGTTCCTGCTGCGCGGGGAAGACGGGGCTCCCATGCCGGAGGGAAGCGACGGAAATACGAAGATACTTACCCTGGAGGGAAGCGGCGAACTGGAGATCGGGGAGATCACCTTTGACCGGGCAGGGACATTCACCTACACCATCACCGAATTAAACGGGGGAATTCAGGGCTGGACCTACGATACGGCCGTTTACACCCTGACCGTCACCGTGACGGCAGAAAACGGAAAACTGGTTCCTGTATATACTCTGACAAAGGACGGACAGCCCGCGGGCGAGCTGGTGTTCACCAACACTTATGAGCGGATCGTTCCGCCGGATGAGACGGTGATCTCAGGCGAGAAGACTTGGAACCATGGCGGCAATCAGAACCCGCCGGAGTCTATCATTGTCTATGTTTACGCGGACGGTGAGCTGTACGAACAGCGTAAAGTGACTGCACAGGACGGCTGGAGTTATGTCTTTGAGGGGCTTCCGAAGTTTGCCTTAGATGGGCATGAAATCCAGTATACCATAGGCGAAGCGCCCATACGGGACTATGAGATGAAAGTGGAAGGATATCATCTTGTGAACACATATGTGCCGGGAACGAACCCCGAAGCGCCGCACAGTCCGGGCAGTCCCCAGAGTGGAGACAGTGAAGGAAGTCCGGGTCTGTGGATCGGGCTGGCGGCCCTTGCCCTTATGAGCGTATTGGGCATCATTCTGCTGATCAGGAGACGCCGGAAGAATCATTAGAGCGGTGCCCCTGCAGCATCAAAATATCTTTCCATATAAAAGTGATGCCCTGCCGAAAGGCAGGGCGTCACAAACATTTTTTCGCTGTACATATAGCTTTTACGGATTTATGTCAGAAAGATGTATTTTACAGCGCCTAATGGATGCAAGTTCCCGTCTTTCCTTTCAGAGCGTCTTTCACTTTGTCGAAAGATGTGATATAAGCGCAGCGTCCTTCCCGTTCTTCGATGAATTCTACTGCTGCACGGAATTTCGGAAGCATATTGTAGATGCCGAAATGGCCTTCTTCCATGTAATTCTTTGCCTGTTCTACCGTAATGTCATCAAGGGGCTTTTCGTCAGGCTGTCCCAAGTTGATGCACACTTTTTCCACATTTGTCAGGATGATGAGCATGTCCGCGTTGATTCCTTCAGCCAGTTTTCCTGCGGCAAGGTCTTTTTCAATGACCGCGCTGGCGCCTTTTAGATGATTGTCCTGTTCCATGACGGGGATACCGCCTCCGCCGGCAGCAATGACAATCTGATCTGCGTCAAGGAGTGCGTTGACAGCATCCAGCTCCACGATCTTTACCGGGTTTGGCGCAGATACCACGCGGCGGAAGCCTTTGCCTGCCTCCTCAATGACATAATTGCCTTTTTTGCGTTCTTCGTTTGCTTCCTGCGCATTCATATAGCGGCCCAGCACTTTGGTGGGAGTATAGAAAGCGTCATCATAAGGGTCTACGATAACCTGTGTCAGGACTGTGCTGACCGTACGGTAGATTCCGCGGTTTAACAGTTCTTCGCGGATGCCGTTCTGCAGGTCGTAGCCGATGTATCCCTGGCTCATGGCTGAGCAGACGGACATGGGCGCCGGGGTGTATTCAGGATGAGCTTTGGCAAATTCGTTCATGGCGGTGTGGATCATCCCTACCTGCGGTGCATTGCTGTGCGTGATAGCCACCTGATAACCTTCTTCAATCAGGTCGGCAATACATTTTGCCGTATGTTTTACAGCGACTTTCTGCTCCGGAAGTGTGGTGCCAAGAGCGCGATGCCCCAAAGCTACAACTGCTCGTTTTTTCATAATAATCTCCATTCCGCCGTTCACATTCTGACGGCACATTTATTTTCTAAAATAACATATAGAAAGTTTACTATCATTTGCCCTAAAAATCAATAGCGCAGCGCAACCCTGCAAGGTCAGGCGGACCGGTTTAAACTTCAGGAAAGCAGAGGCATAAGGACAATGCCTGCGGCAAATAAGACGGACAGGCAGATGCACACGGCTGTTCTGGCCGAGGGTTTCAGTTTCATGAAATAACCAGTCCACCTGGGCGCCAGATAATACAGGAACGCACAGCCGAGCAGAGCGAAGAAAAGGGCGCCGCCCAGATAGATGCGGCCGTTTACGTTCATCAGGAATTCACTGTAATCCCGGAGCGGATATCCAAGCAGGAGTTCGGAGACTGTGTTAAACAGATATTCTGTCACAGTGTACAGCACCAGGCTCATAAGAAATACCCGAACCGGTTTTTTGCGTATCCGCTTTGACAGGAGCAGGAGCAGGATGCCGCAGATTCCGTACAGAGGCATCCAGGGTATCCTGAGAGTGAGCCCTGTCGAGAAAAATCCGTCTCTGAGCAAGTGTATTATGGTTTCCAAAAGCCATCCGAAGATAGAAAAAGCATGGAAAAGAAAAATACAGGAGCGGGTATCATATTTCCGGTCAGCCCTGATGGGAGATTTTACAGCCTGAAACGGAGGCTGTACGGAAAAAAGGAATACCGGATATTCTCCCGGAGCAAAATAGGATATCTTTGTGTAAGGCCCCTGAGAGTCGTCATAGAGCGCTTTACTGATAAGAAGCTCATCTTCAGACGGGACATGCTCTAAGTAGGGGTCATTTAACTGCTCATACCGCGGGGAACGCGACAGGACATAATTGCGGCGCAGAGCAAGGTACAGTTCTGCACGGCAGCCTGTGATATAAGGGTTTACAAAAACAAAATCAAGAAATCCGAGCGTCAGGATGGACAGCAGTCTCCAACCCAGGAATGACAGGTCGAGACAAAACATTTTCCACTTGTTGTGCATCATGAGATGCTTTGAGAGGCGGAAAGCATCTGCCCGGCTGATTTTGGGGTTTTCAGCCAGAATATATGGGATCAGTATGTATTCATAGTGTTTTATGATGCCGTCGACAATGGTCAGATACCAGAGACCCTGGAAGAGGGAGCGGCAGAACATGATCCATGCGGGAGCGAACAGACAGCGCAGTTTAAACAGGAAAAAAATTTTGGATATCTTTGTCGCGCTGTAATTGTGACTCTCCAGAAAAAAGCGTTTCTCGCCAATCAGGAGAAGATTGCTGACAAAGACCTGATACAGAAGCATCAGGAATACGGCCGTGATTGAAAAGACCACAGGCATTCCAAACGGTTCAGACAAAAATGCATAAACAGCTCTGAGTGTGGTAAAAATCAGAGAAATATGTGTGGAGTACATGTCGATCAGAAGCTGGCTGATGTGAGCTGCCGTACTTTGGAACAGTCCGGACAGAGGAGTGTCTGCAAGCAGCTGGCTGCCGATTTGGATGATGACTTCAGAATTAGGAATGCTGAGGGCAAAAGCTGCATCAGAGATATGGGAATTGGGGGCAACCTGAAGACTGACAAATGTTGTGGACACAGGATAGGCGGTGGTCACCAGGGCGATGATAAAGCAGACAGATATCATTTTCCAGTAACTCTTTCTCATAGATGAGCGTGCTTTTTTCTTTAGTGCCGTCCGCTTCCACATGGCTGTTCCCCCTTGGAATTCAATGATACTATATTATAATTTATCCAGATATGATTTGCAAGCAGACAGGATGGGGCATTCTGCGATAAAACCATGAAGCCACGCCCTTTACGGGTTCATGGCTTCATGTTCTCTCTTGATTTCGGCAAAGCATTCCGGAGCCGTCCATTCACTGTTGGTAGGCGTAAGGATTGCTTTGTAGGGAAAAGGACCTGCCCCGCATTTTCTCAGAGCGGCCAAAGCCTGATTGAGGCGGCTGTCGTCAAGAAAGCAGAAGACGAACATTGTGCCGGGAAGTTCCGCGCCGTCATAACTTCCCTGTGCGGGCTTCATGTCTTTGATGCCCGCCAGTACGCCCAGCGGCTGATTATAATTTTCCAAATCCACTCTTTTAAGGCGGATATGCAGGGGAAACAGCGCCATCTCTATTTTTAAGAGCTGTTCTTTTTCCGGCGGGTTGAAAAGTAAGATGGTTTCTTTCATAATAATAAATTCTCCTGGTTTATATTTCGTACATTACATGCGTACTTCATACTTATTGTAGAGCAGAACATCAGAAAAGGAAAGGGATTCCGGACAAAACATGCACGCTTTTTAAAGGATGACATAAGATGAGAGTAAGGAGACTGCCGGCAGGAGAAGGGAAATGAGAATCTGTGAACTCAGGAATAAAGAAGTGATCAATATCTGTACCGGCAGACGTCTGGGCTGTGTTGTAGATGTGGATATCAATGTCTGCTGCGGTGAGGTGGAGGCAATCGTCATACCTGGTCCCGGGAAAATATGCGGTTTTCTGGGAACAGACTGTGAATATGTCATCCCTTTTTCCTGCATCCGGAAAATCGGACCGGACATCATAATAGTTGAGATTCAGGAAGAAAAGTTTTTGCAAAAGTTTTGACGATTGTGTATAATGAACGAAGATTGCAGAATCAGACTGAGGCAAAAGCTAAGAAAGGCGGAAGGAAGTATGAAATGTCCCTATTGCGGAAACCCTGACACCAGAGTAATAGATTCCAGACCGGCGGAAGACAAAAACTCGATTCGAAGACGCCGTTCCTGTGATGAGTGTGGAAGAAGATTTACCACATATGAAAAAGTAGAGACGATTCCATTGATCGTGATCAAAAAGGATGACAACCGGGAGCAGTATGAGCGGTCCAAGATCGAACACGGAGTGCTGAGCGCATGTTATAAGCGTCCGGTTCCAGCGGAAGCTATACAGAAAACGATTGACGCTATTGAGCTGGAGATTTTTAACCGGGAGGAAAAGGAAATTCCGAGCAGTGTGATCGGAGAGATCGTTATGGAGAAATTAAAGGACTTAGATCCGGTGGCATATGTCCGGTTTGCGTCTGTTTACAGGGAGTTCAAAGATGCGAATACATTTATGGACGAGCTGAAGAAGTTTCTTCAATAAAAAGGATACAGGAGGAGGGCAGCCGTTGAAAGGCTGCCTTTTTCTGAGAGATTACTGGAGGTGCTTTATGCGTACCTATAAACTGACAATCGCTTACGACGGAACCCGTTATCAGGGGTGGCAGAGGCAGTCTAATACTGACCGGACCATACAGGGGATCCTTGAGCAGACGATTTCCGGGCAGATAGGTTATGATGTTGAAGTAAATGGATCCGGCAGAACAGATGCGGGCGTCCATGCAAAAGGACAGACGGCCAGCGTCATGCTTCCGGGAAAGACGGAGGAAAACTTTTTTACAGAGAAGATCAATGAAGTTCTTCCTGAAGATATCCGTATTCTGAGCGCCAAGCTTGTCAAAAACGGTTTCCACGCCCGGAAAAGTGCAGTGGGAAAAACATACGAATATCACATTGATACCGGAGAGAAACCGGATGTATTTACAAGAAAGTATGCATATCATTTTCCAAATGACCTGGATGTGGAGAAGATGAAGGAAGCGGCCCGCCTGCTTGCGGGGACGCATGAGTTTGCCGGCTATACGGATAAAAGGGATGAAAAGTCCACAAAGCGGACGATTTATGATATAATTATCCGCAGGCAGAACAACGGCCTGGTCATTGAATACACGGGCACTGGATTTTTGTATCACATGGTGCGCATACTCACGGGAACTCTTTTGGAAGTGGGAATCCATCAGCGCACGCCTCAGAGTGTGAGTGAAGCTCTGAAGTCGAAAGACAGGGCGCGGGCAGGATTTCTTGCTCCGGCCAAAGGACTGTTTCTGAGAAAAGTGTACTATTAAATAAAGTGACTGACATAGAAAAGAGGGAATACATGAAACTGATATCATGGAATGTAAACGGAATACGGGCATGCGTCCAGAAAGGATTTCTTGATTTTTTTAAAGAGGCGGACGCAGATATTTTCTGTATCCAGGAGACAAAGATGCAGGAGGGACAGCTTGAACTGGACCTTCCGGGTTATCATCAGTACTGGAATTATGCCGTGAAAAAGGGGTATTCGGGAACCGCGGTGTTTACAAAAGAGAAGCCGCTTTCTGTCTCCTGCGGCATAGGAATAGAAGAACACGATCAGGAAGGACGCGTCATCACCTGTGAGTTTGAAGATTTTTATTTTGTCACAGTGTACACGCCAAATTCTCAGAATGAGCTGGCAAGGCTTGATTATCGGATGAAGTGGGAGGATGATTTCAGGGCTTATCTGAAGAAGCTGGATGAGACAAAACCGGTTATCGTGACCGGAGACATGAATGTGGCTCACCGGGAAATCGACCTGAAAAATCCGAAGACAAACCGGAAAAATGCGGGATTTACGGATGAGGAGAGACAGAAGTTTACAGAACTTTTAGATGCAGGGTTTATCGACACCTTTCGGTATTTTTATCCGGAACAGGAAGGCATCTACTCATGGTGGTCTTACCGGTTCAGCGCCCGGGCGAAAAATGCCGGGTGGCGCATTGATTATTTTTGCGTGTCCGAGTCTTTAAAGGACAGGCTGGCTGACGCAAAAATACTGACAGATGTGATGGGTTCAGATCACTGTCCGGTGGAACTGGATTTAAAATAAAACTGAGAAGATAAGATATAAGGAGGATGAATTAAAATGACAAAGATTGATATTATTTCCGGATTTCTTGGGGCCGGAAAGACAACACTGATCAAAAAGCTGCTCTCAGAAGCATTCACAGGGGAGCAGGTCGTGCTGATTGAGAATGAATTTGGAGAGATAGGAATTGACGGCGGATTTTTGAAAGAGGCAGGGATCGAGATACGGGAGATGAACTCCGGATGTATCTGCTGTTCACTTGTGGGTGATTTTGGAAAATCCCTTCGAGAGGTGGTGGACACTTACCATCCTGACCGGATTTTGATCGAGCCGTCCGGTGTGGGCAAGCTGTCCGATGTGATCAAGGCGGTGCGGGATGTCCAGGAGGAGATCGACGCGCATCTCAACAGCTTTACCACGGTGGTGGATGTGACAAAGTGCCGTGTATACAGGAAGAATTTCGGAGAATTTTTCAGCAACCAGATCGAGTATGCGGGGGCAGTGATCTTAAGCCGTACAGACAAAGCAAAGCCGGAGAAAGTGGAAGAGAGCGTAGCTCTTCTCAGGGAACTCAACGATAAGGCTCCATTTATTACAACACCTATCATACAGCTTTCCGGTGAAAAGATATTAAAGACAATGGAATCCGGGAAGTCCCTTGAGGCAGAGCTTCTTGACGAACTGATCTGTCCGGAGTGCGGGCATCATCACGAGCACGGAGAATGCTGCGGGCATGATCACGAACATGATCACGAACATGAACATCACCATGAACACGGGGAATGCTGCGGACATGACCATGAGCATCACCACGAACATCATCATGACCATGCGGGACATCATCATGCGGATGAAGTGTTTGCCAGCTGGGGGCAGGAGACGATCCACACTTATACAAAGGAACAGATATCCGATATCCTGAAGCAGCTGGAAGAAGACAGTTCTTACGGAAATGTCCTTCGCGCGAAAGGCATGGTTGCGGGAGCAGACGGAGAGTGGATTTATTTTGACATGGTTCCCGGGGAGCATGAAGTCCGTGCAGGAGCACCGGAGTACACAGGGCGTATCTGTGTCATCGGAGCAGAATTAAATGAGGACAGGCTGGCGGAACTGTTTGCTCTGGCATAGGCCGCATCTGCTTTAAGAGACATGATGCATCCGCAGACGGGACAGGAAATATAGACAGGAGTGAGTAGCAATGTATGAACCAAGTGTAATGGTCTATCTGATGACCGGATTTCTGGACAGCGGAAAGACCCAGTTTCTTAATTTTACACTGAAACAGGATTATTTTCAGATCGACGGAAAGACGCTTCTTATCCTCTGTGAAGATGGGGAGGAGGAGTATGATCCCATGGAGATGCTCAAATACGGTGTTGTGATCGAGCGGGTGGAAGAACAGGAAGACCTGACTGAAGAATGGCTGGAGGAGATGGACGGGAAACATCATCCGGAGCGTGTGGTCGTGGAATATAACGGCATGTGGAAAGTCAGTGATTTTGAGAATTTAAAATTGCCCGCAGGCTGGGGGATCGAGCAGAAACTCACCACAGTGGATGCCAGCACATTCCAGATGTACCTGACAAATTTAAAACCTCTCTTTGTGGAGATGGTCAAGGGCTCAGAGATGGTGCTGTTTAACAGGTGCGAGGATATTAAGCCGCTGGCAGGATACCGCAGGAGTGTCAAAGTGGTAAGCCCTCAGGCGGAAGTGATCTTTGAGGATGAGAATGGCGAAGTGGAAAATATTTTTGAGGATGACGTACCTTATGATCTGAAAGCTCCGGTCATTGAGATACAGAAAGAAGATTACGGTATCTGGTATGTGGACATGATGGAAAATCCTGACAGATACAAAGGGAAAGTGATCGAGTTCACTGCAAAGGTCATGAAACCGAGGACATTTCCGTCCAAAGTGTTCCTGCCCGGGCGCATGGCCATGACCTGCTGTGCGGATGATATGTCTTTCCTGGGATATGTGTGCAGGAGTTCTTACGCGCCCAAATTAAAACCAGGGGACTGGGTAAAAATACGGGCAAAAGTGGGGTTCGCCAATGTGTCCATATACCGGGGTGAAGGACCGGTTCTGGAAGCAGAACACATTGAACCGGCAGAGCCTATAGAGGAACTGGTTTATTTTAATTGATCATTTGATCAAAGGAGGTTCGATATGAAGAAAAAATATGATGTGATCGCTCTGGGTGAGCTGCTGATCGACTTTACGATGAGCGGACAGAGTGAACAGGGGAATAATCTGTTCGAGGCATGCCCGGGAGGCGCGCCCTGCAATGTGCTTGCCCTCCTGAACAAAATGGGGAAACGAACAGCCTTTGTCGGCAAAGTGGGAAAAGACCAGTTTGGCGCCCTTCTTAAAAATACGATCACGGCGGCAGGGATCGACGCTTCTCACCTTGTGACAGATGAGAATGTGAATACAACCCTCGCCTTTGTTCATACATTCCCGGATGGGGACAGAGAGTTCTCTTTTTACCGCAATCCGGGGGCCGATATGATGCTCTGCGAGGATGAGATAGATACTGAATTTATCGGACAGGCAGAGATTTTCCATTTTGGCACGCTGTCCATGACTCATGACGGGGTGAGGGCTGCAACGAAAAAAGCGGTGCAGGCGGCAAAGAAGAGCGGATGTCTGATTTCCTTTGATCCGAATCTGCGGCTCCCACTGTGGAGCTCTGCTGATCTTGCCAGAGAGCAGATGGAGTATGGGTTTGGTGTCTGCGACATCCTTAAAATATCAGACAATGAGATTCAGTTTGTATCAGGAAAAGAGGACTATGACGAGGGTATCGCCTATCTTCAGGAGAAGTACCACATCCCGCTCATTCTCCTTACTATGGGCAAGGACGGAAGCAGAGCATATTATAAAGGGATGCGCGTAGAGCGTCCGGGGTTTACAGTCAGGACGATAGAGACAACAGGTGCGGGCGACACGTTTGGGGGCAGTTCCCTGAATTACATCCTGGAGCATGATTTTAATGATATGACAGAAGAACAGTTGGGCGAGATGCTTACCTTTGCCAATGCGGCAGCAGCCATAGTGACTACGAGAAAAGGCGCCATCCCGGCCATGCCGGAGCGGGAGGAAGTGCTGAAACTGGCCGCAGAGGCATGAAACAGAAATAAAACACAGAAGAAAGGTTTTAGGTATAAAATGAAATTTACAAAAATGCAGGGACTTGGAAATGATTATGTATATGTAAACTGTCTGAAAGAGAAAATTAAAAATCCGCCCGAGCTGGCCAAAAAGATCAGCGACCGGCATTTTGGGGTTGGTTCAGACGGTCTGATCATGATCAATCCGTCCGACAAGGCAGATTTTGAGATGGAGATGTACAATGCAGACGGATCCCGAGGAGAAATGTGCGGAAACGGAATCAGGTGCGTTGCAAAATACGTCTATGATTATGGACTGACAGATAAGACGAGCATTTCTGTAGAAACACTTGCCGGAATAAAATACCTTGATCTGACTGTGGAAAACGGTAAAGTGAAGCTGGTAAAAGTGGATATGGGCAAACCAGGGCTGAAGCCGTCTGAGATTCCTGTGGAAGCGTCCGGCGATCAGGTGATCGACGACCCCATTATGGCAGACGGAGAGGAATATCGGATGACCTGTGTATCCATGGGAAATCCCCATGCAGTTGTATTTGTGGACTGTGATCTTCAGGAACTGCCGCTGGAGGAGATCGGCCCCAAATTCGAGAATCACGAGAGATTCCCAAGGAGAGTCAACACTGAATTTGTCCGGGTGATCGACCGGCACACTGCTCAGATGCGCGTGTGGGAGCGGGGATCAGGAGAGACGCTGGCCTGCGGGACAGGCGCCTGTGCAGTGGCTGTGGCATGCGCCTTAAACGGGTATACAGAGGATGAGGTCACAGTAAAACTTCTGGGCGGTGATCTTAAAATCAAATGGGACTGTGAAAGAGACACCGTGTTTATGACAGGTCCTGCTGAGGTTGTGTTTGACGGAGAATGGGAGCAATAAAGTTTTCGAAAAGATAATTGAAAAATTGTCACTTTGTGCTATCATATCTATAACACATGCAGAAAGGAGACCATCATGATCATAGAAGTCGATTTTGACAGTGACGAGGCTATCTATATCCAGCTTTGTAATCAGATCATCATGGGGATTGCCACATGCACCATCAGGGAGGGGGATTCCCTGCCGTCGGTGCGTCAGCTTGCAGATACGGTTGGCGTGAACATGCATACAGTAAATAAGGCGTACAGTGTACTCAAAAGAGAAGGATATATCAGTCTGGACAAGAGGCGGGGAGCAGTGATCGCCCTTGCGGTCGACAAACTGGAACAGCTCGAGCAGATGCGCCGTGAACTTCAGATGGTGCTTGCCAGGGGATGCTGCAAGAACATTTCCCGCGAGGAGGTACATGATCTGGTGGATGAGATATTTGATCAGCTAAAAGCGTAAGACAGGAGGAATCTATGCATATTTCATATACAAAACAGGCGGAAAGCGCCATCCGCTGCGCCGCAAAGAAGGCAAAGGAGATGGGGCATCCGTATATTGGGACAGAGCATCTTCTTCTGGGGCTTCGGTCTGAGTATGCAGGAGTTGCAGGGCAGATTCTCGCACAGAACGGTGTGGAGGAAGAAAAAATCCTGCGGCTCATGGATGAACTGATCGTGCCTCAGGAGAATATTTTTTCAGAGAGAAAGCCGAAGGAAAGTCCGCGGTTTCAATATATACTTGAAAACAGTGAAAAGGAGGCCCGCAGACTTCACACGGCCAGCGTGGGGACAGAGCATCTGCTTTTGTCCATGATAAGAGATGTGGACTGCGTGGCAACCCGTATTTTGATCACGCTGAACATTAACCTTCAGAAAATTTTCACAGATATCATGAATGCGGCAGGAGCAGACCCAAAGGAATATCAGGAGGAACTGCAGGAGGCGCAGAAAGGTACTGGTTCCATGACAGAACAGTTCTGTACGGATATGACTGCCCGGGCGGAGGAAGGAAAACTGGACCCGGTGGTGGGCCGTGAGCAGGAAATGTACCGACTCATGCAGATTTTAAGCCGCAGAACAAAAAACAATCCATGTCTGGTCGGGGAACCGGGCGTGGGAAAGACTGCTATCATCGAGGGGCTGGCTCAGAGGATTGCAGCAGGTGTTGTTCCTGAGAAGATGAAAGACAAAAGGATATATACGCTGGACCTGCCCGGCCTGATCGCGGGGTCAAAGTACCGGGGCGAGTTTGAGGAACGGATGAAAGGGTTGATTTCCGAGGTGGAAGCAGCCGGGAATATTATTCTCTTTCTCGATGAGATACACACGATGATCGGCGCCGGCGGAGCAGAGGGAGCGATTGATGCATCCAGCATACTTAAGCCGTCTCTTGCCAGAGGTGAGATGCAGCTGATCGGCGCGACCACGACTGCTGAATATCGGAAATACATTGAGAAAGATGCGGCGCTGGAGCGCAGGTTTCAGCCGGTATCAGTAGAGGAACCGACAAAAGAGCAGTGTCTGGCTATTTTGAACGGCCTGAAAGAAAAGTACGAAAGCCATCACAAAGTTGAGATCAGTGATAAAGCGCTGGAGGCAGCCGTGCAGCTGTCCAAACAGTATGTCACAGACAGGAATCTTCCGGATAAAGCGATTGACGTGCTGGATGAAGCATGTTCAAAGGTAAGCCTGAAAGGATATAAAGTGCCGGATAATCTTACTGCCATGGAGGAGTCTGAAAAGGAACTGGCAGTGCAGAAAGAAGAGAGCATCCGCAGAGGGGATTTTGAGGAGGCATCTCTGATTCAGAGAGAGCAGGATCAGGTTCAGGCAAAGCTGGAGAGTGTGAAAAAGCGTTTCCAGAAAAAGATGTCTTCCGTGCGCCCGGCGGTTACGGCAGAGGATATTGCAGAAGTGGTTTCCGTATGGACAAAAGTTCCTGTGCAGAAACTGGCAGAGAGTGATACAGACCGTTTGAAAAAGCTGGAGAGCGTGCTGCACAAACGGGTGATCGGACAGGAAGAAGCAGTCAGCGCTGTGGCGCGGGCGGTGAAACGGGGACGTGTGGGATTAAAAGACCCGCGCCGGCCCATTGGTTCTTTCCTGTTCTTAGGACCCACGGGTGTGGGAAAGACAGAGCTTTCCAAAGCTCTGGCAGAAGCTCTGTTCGGCACTGAAGAATCCATGATCCGTGTGGATATGTCAGAATACATGGAGAAACATTCTGTCGCCAAGATGATTGGTTCACCTCCGGGTTATGTGGGACACGAGGAGGGCGGACAGCTCAGCGATCAGGTGAGAACCCATCCTTATTCCGTGATCCTTTTTGATGAGATCGAGAAGGCGCACCCGGATGTATTTAATATTCTTCTGCAGGTGCTGGACGACGGGCATATCACGGATTCTCAGGGGCGGAAAGTAGATTTTTCCAATACAGTGATCATTATGACATCCAACGCAGGGGCAAAGGCGATCGTCGAGCCGAAGAAGCTGGGATTTGCCGCAAAAGAAGACCTGGCAGGAGATTACAAGAGAATGAAACAGAATGTCATGGATGAGGTAAAGATGATTTTCCGACCGGAATTCTTAAACCGTATTGATGAAATCATTGTGTTCCATGCTCTTGATAAAACACATATGAAGAAAATCGTGACACTCATGTGCCGTGATTTCACAAAGCGTCTGGCAGAGCAGATGGATATCCGTCTCACACTCAGGGAGTCGGCTAAGAACCTGATCGTAGAGAAGGGGACGGATGCAAAATACGGCGCAAGGCCGCTTCGCCGTGCGCTCCAGACCGAACTGGAGGATAAACTGGCGGAAGCAATCCTAAGCGGAGAGATAAAGTCCGGCGATCATGTGGAAGCAGGAGCGGCAAAAAAGGAGATACGATTTATTGTAAACAGCAGCTCTGTTGTATAGGGAAATGAATGTCTGCGGATTGAATTGCTGCAGATATTTCGGTAGAAAAAAGCAGGGTTTTATATTATAATAACAATAATAGAAACAGTCTGAGACACTTAGGAGGAAAACGAGATGGCAGCAGTGAAAGAATTATTGCGTGCAGAGGCGGATGGAACACTTAGTTTTGGAGATTACACACTTGCATCCAAGACAAAAAAAGAAAATTATGAATTTGAAGGCGATGTTTATAAAGTGAAGACTTTTTCAGAAATTACAAAGCTGGAGAAAAACGGAATGTTCGTTTATGAGTCTGTGCCGGGGAGCGCTGTGGAAAATTTCAGGGAGACGGATACAGAAGTGGTCTTTACGGTTTCGGCAAAAGGAGACGTGCAGTTCACACTTGAACTTGAGCCGGAGAGCGAGTACGAAGTGTTTATCGGCGGAGATTCCGCAGGAAAAATGAGCACGAATTTAAGCGGGAAGCTCAGTGTCAGCGTGGAACTTTCCTCAGACCAGGAAGCGCAGGTAAAAGTTGTTAAATGCTGATTGTACACAGAGGATGTGAATTGACAGGGGTGGATGATGTGTCCGCCCCGTTTTGATTATATTGGGAAGGGAAAGAGAATGGCAAAAGGAAAGAAAAGCGTGTTTTTCTGTCAGAACTGCGGACATGAGGAAGCCAAATGGCTTGGCCAGTGTCCGGCGTGCGGAGAGTGGAATACATTTGTGGAAGAAAGGATCAACAGCGGCATTACAAAAGGAAGTACGGCATCAGCGCGGTCGGTGAGAGAATCTGTAAGGGAGGCAGAGGTAATCCCTCTGAATGAGGTGACAGCGGATGATGATGTGAGAGTCAGGACCGGGATTCGTGAACTCGACCGTGTGCTCGGAGGCGGGATTGTGCCGGGGTCGCTTGTTCTGGTAGGAGGAGACCCGGGGATTGGGAAGTCAACCCTGCTTCTCCAGGTGTGCCAGCGCCTTGCAGACAAGAAAAAGGTATTGTATATTTCAGGTGAGGAATCTCAGGCACAGATCAAACTGAGAGCGAACCGTATGGGAGCATTTTCCTCCGGCCTGTACTTGTTGTGTGAGACAAACCTGGAGACAATCCGCGGTGTGATCGAGAAGGAGAAGCCGGAACTGGTGATCATTGACTCTATCCAGACGATGTACAGCGAGGAAGTGTCCTCCGCGCCTGGAAGCGTGTCGCAGGTGCGCGAGTCCACAAATATTTTTATGCAGCTGGCGAAAGGACTGTGCATCCCGGTTTTTATCGTGGGACATGTGACAAAAGAGGGGACTGTTGCAGGACCGAGAGTGCTGGAACACATGGTGGACACAGTGCTGTATTTTGAGGGGGACAGACATGCATCTTATCGGATTTTGCGAGCGGTGAAGAACCGTTTTGGTTCCACCAACGAGATCGGTGTGTTTGAGATGCGGCAGACCGGGCTTGTGGAAGTAGAGAATCCCTCGGAATATATGTTGAGCGGCAGACCGGAAAATGCCTCCGGGTCAGTGGTGGCATGCTCTATGGAAGGAACTCGGCCAATTTTGATCGAGATACAGGCGCTGGTGTGCCACAGTAATTTCGGTATGCCGAGAAGGACTGCGGCGGGAACAGATTATAACCGGGTGAATCTGCTGATGGCAGTGCTGGAAAAAAGGCTGGGTATGGCGCTTGGAAATTCTGACGCTTATGTAAATATTGCCGGCGGGATACGAATGAACGAACCTGCCATTGACCTTGGCATTGTGATGGCTCTGGTGTCCAGTTACCGGAACCGTCCCATTGATGAAAAGACCATTGTGTTCGGCGAGGTGGGATTAAGCGGGGAGGTTCGTGCGGTAAATATGCCGGAGCAGCGCGTGGCCGAGGCAAAGAAACTTGGCTTTGAGACATGCATCCTTCCGGAGGTGTCTCTGAAGATGGTGAAAGGAATCAGTGGGATAAAGCTGATAGGAGTAAAGACGATCAGCGATGCAGTGAGTACGATTTGAAAATATATCGAAAATGGAGGAACAGATATATGAAACCATATACAAAAACAGCGAAATATTATGAGACAGATCAGATGGGCATCATTCATCACTCGAATTATATCCGCTGGATGGAAGAGGCGCGCGTGGATATGTTAAACCAGATCGGTTATCCGTACCGCCGTTTTGAGGAAATGGGGTATATCAGCCCGGTGCTTCATGTTGACTGCGAATATAAAAAGAGCGTGAAATTTGATGATGAGGTGAAGATTGTTGTAAGCCTTAAAGACGCCGGGAGAGTGAAGTTTTCTTTAAAATATGATATTTACAATATGTCTGAGGGCGGCGTTTTGAGCGCCTGCGGTACAACTACCCACTGCTTTTTGAAGAAGGACGGAAGGCCGGTGCTGATGGATAAGGAAATGAAAGAATTTGCAGAAGCGATGAAAGAGATGGTTTTGTAATATCTTCACCATTTTGCTTGACATTATCGAGTGTCGATATTATTCTGAAGATAGAAATATCGACACTCGATAATTTGCGTTGGCGGAAAGGGGGAAGCGCTATGAAATCTCAAAAAGAACAGAGGCGGTTTAAACGTATATTTAAATACTACCGTTATATTGAAAGTGATGCCTTTGCGCAGTATCTTCATGAAATGTCTTTAAAGGGCTGGCATTTTAAAGAGTGGAAGTTCTGGCTGGAGTTTGAAAAAGGGGAGAGCCAGGATATAGAATACGCGGTGGAAGTGTTCCCCAAAGGCAGTGAGATGGATGTAAAGCCGGGAATGGATGCTGAGGAGTACGCGGAATACTGCCGGGCAGCAGGCTGGGAGCTTGTGGATGGCAGACGGAGATTCTGCATTTTTCGCAAGATTTCAGAAATTACGCTTCCTATTGTGACAGAGGAGGAACGGTTTTCAAATATCTGCAGGGCGGAGTGGAGATGGTGTCTGTTAAGCCTGCTGACCACAGGTGTCGTCTATGGAACATCTGCAGTCAGATTTACTGGGTCAGCTTTTGTTATCATGCTTTTTTCAAATGCGATCCTGTTTACGCTTCTTACTCTTGCGCTTTTGCCGGTGTACGAGGTGCTACAGTGTATCGGCATGGCAGTGTGGCAGGTAAAAGCATGGCGGAAAATCAGAAGGGGACAACGTCCTGTCTATGGAAAGCGGCGGGAAATGTATGTTTTGTATGCTATCATGATATTGATGCTGGCGAGGCTGACTTTCGTGTGGGGATCGGAAGGAACGGCCGGCTCGGCGGTCGTTTTATGGATTTGGATAGGGATTATCATGGCTGTTCTGGCTGGACTTTGGTTCTACCGGCCTTCCCGGAGAGAAAACTGGGTGCTCCAGCTCGTGGCAGGACTGGGAATCGGTATCATTTTGTTCGGCGGATTGTCTGCGAGTCTTACCGGCGGTTCCATGGACAGGGAAGAAATGCTTTCCGCTGCACAAAAACTGCCCCTTGTTTTGACAGATTACAGCCGGACAGACGAGGAAATAACATTTTCTTATTATGAAGAACGGTCCAGCATACTTGGGACAATGTTAAGCGGAACCATTG
>DXAK01000030.1 GCA_019117065.1 Candidatus Mediterraneibacter pullicola
AGACGGCTGCCGGTCAGATGAAGCAGCAGGAACTGCCAGCTCATGCAGCGTATCCCGGTGTCGATCGTTCTGGTCGTCTCTGTTCCTTCTTCTTTAATCTCGTTATTCTGAATCCAATGAAAAAGATACCAGCGGAGTTTTTCCACATAACCCCTGTCCCCCGTGAGACTGTATGCCAGATAAAGTTTATACATATAATCATGGCGGTTCAGCATGTAGACCCATTCCGGATCTCCGTTAGGAGTACGGTCCCACTCCATCTTTTCCAGATGATAAGGTGTTTCACAGGGTTCCATATCCCACTTGTCCACAAACCGGAATCTCTGGTCCTTCAGCTCATCAGCCCGTTCAAGAAGTTCCTCTGCCTCAGCCTTACAGTACTCCCGCAGATAGCGGACAGCAGCCTGTGTATCAAACTCTTTCACATAATCCTCTGCCAGCGCAGTAAAACTGCTGTATTTGTTCTTCACCTTTTTTCCTCTCTTTTCTATTTTTTCAGATAAACAGTAAGGAGACGCCTCGCGGCGTCTCCTTAAAACACATTCATACTATGCGATCAGTCCGCATACGGAAAGAAGAATACCAACAATAATTGTGAAGATAACAAGTTTGTATGTACTCCATTTCTTCTTTTTCAGCAGATAGAACATAAGCGCGGTATAAAGTACCGGAAGCAGATTCGGCGCCACCGCGTCGAACATCTCCTGGATCGCAACAACGTTTTCTTCTCCGGTCGCCATTACTGTCGCATATTCCAGAGGCGTGGTTATTTTTACAAAGCTTACCGCAAGTCCGGAGATAACCGTCACACCGATCATGCTTGCAACGTTGGAAACCTGCTCCATCATAGAGCTGAGCTTGTCAATAATGCTTGTTCCCAGCTTCCATCCCCATACACCTGTCAGATATTTTACAAGGAACAAAATGATATTCATTCCCAAGAAATAGAGGATCGGCCCAAGTACTAGACCATCGCTTGCCAGAGAAGCTCCTATTGTACCAAGCAGCGGAGCCAGACAGAACTGGACAAGCGAGTCACCAATACCTGCCAGGGGGCCCATAAGCGCCATTTTAATACTGCGTATTTCCTTAAACGGCGTTTTGTTTTCAAGCATTACAAGGTGGAGGCTTGTAATAAACGGAACGAAATGAAGGTTTGTATTAAAGAACTCTACGTTCTCCTCCAATGCCTGCTGCAGCTTATCGTCGTCATCCTTGTACATTTTACGGAGCGCTGGATAAAGCATGTTGGCATATCCAAGTCCCTGGTAGTTTCCGTAGTTAAATCCATTTTGCAGGAAATATGCACGCAGGGATGTCTTAACATAATCTTTTTTACTTAACTGATTAGATGCCATCTTCGAATTCAACCTCCACTTCTTCTACAGATTTTTCTTTTTTGCTGATGTTAAAGAATACGATCAAAGCAACTGCTGTTGCCAAGAAGGTAACACCCATTGTCGGGAGCGCCAGATAAGCAACTGCAATGTATCCCAGAATAATGAACGGGATGTGCTCTTTCTTAGCCATAACATTTAGAATCATAGCAAATCCGATAGCCGGAAGCATCTTACCTGCTACGCTAAGCCCTGTGTTCAACCAGTCCGGAATGAGCTCGACTACTGTCTGAAGTCCTTCGGAGCTAATACCGCCTGCAAATCCGATAACGAATCCGACAATTGCGAAAATCCAGATCGTCAAGTTTGCAGAGAAACGGAATTTCCCGAACTGCTTTTTCTCAAGAGCCTTGATGGCCGTTCCTGTAAGTGTTGTCGCAAACGTATATGTTGCTGTGATCAAGAACTGGAACGCTACAGCGAATGGGAAAGATAAGGAAAGCGCTGTGCTGACGTCCATACCTGAATCTTTCATTGTAATAGCCAGGATTGCACCGATAATTCCAGGCCCCATCGCATTCGGCGGTACAGAACCTCCCTGAGATACTCCAAATCCCATAAACGCAAGTTCTCCCACAGCGCCCATGGCCAGACCTGTCGGCAGATCTCCAAGAATAAGGCCGACACCTGTGGCCATGACCAGACATCTGTTCGTATAGATTCCCAGCAGCATGCCGGCAAGACAGAACCCGGTCCACAAACCGATTAATACGCATTGAAGTAGTGTAATTTCCACTTTTCTCTCCTCCTTAGATTATAAATATTTATTAATATCCACTTTCGCGGTACCGTCATCGCCGGAAGCTGTAGCCTGAGTATTGAAAGTAATGCCGTACTTATCACGGAGTTCTTTAAGCGCAGCTTTATCTTCCTCACCCAGAGCGATATATTTGTTCACTTCCTGCTTCCCCGGAGCATGGTGGATATTTCCAATATTGATCTCTTTTACCGGTACACCTCCGGCAATAAGTTTTAACGCATCTTCCGGTGTCTTGCACACAATGAAAATAACCTGTTTGGGAGATGCCTTCATAATAATGTCGCATGTATGCTGTACAGAAAAGAATCTCATTGCGATAGACTTCGGTACAACTGTTTTCATAAGTGTCTGCTGGATCGGATCAATACTTGCCTCGTCGTTTGCGACAATTACCGTATTGACCCCAAGGGCCTTGATCCAGATTTGTCCCTGTCCGTGAATCAGTCTCTCGTCAATTCTCAGTGATACAATGTTTGGTGTTGCCATAGTTCTGCCTCCTTCATTTTCACCTTTCTCTTTTTTCCTTTTCTTTTACCAATAAAGGTTCCAATCTCTGCTAAATCTCATAAGAGCTTCCATGTAATAGTAGTCGCCCCAGATGTTTCCTTCATCAACGCCTTTCCCCGAATGCCATGAGTAGACGCCGTGGAGCAGGATGGGTGATCCGGGTTCTTTCACATCATTGACATAATTATCGATCAGAGATCCGAGGATCCTGTGCATAGCGTGACGGTAAACATCCTTATCCTCATCCACCTCTGGAAGGTATTTAATCATTTCATGGATACCGCATACTGCTGCTGCCGCGGCAGAGGAATCTCTTGACTGTCCAGAGCCATCTCCGAAGATCAGATCCCAATAGCACACATCATCTTCCGGTAGTCTATTCAGGAAGTAATTCGTCATGCCCTTGAATAGATTAAAAGCGCTCTCGTCCTTTGTATAACAGTAATTCAGCGGGACACCGTAGATGCCCCACGCCTGTCCTCTTGCCCATGCCGAGTCGTCACTGTACCCCTGTCTTGTGACGCCTTTCAATGGCTTTCCTGTCTCTGGATCAAAATAGAATGTATGGTATGCAGATCCGTCATCCCGGATTACATTGTTGCATGCTGCTGTATAGTGGCGTTCAGCCATCTTTCGGAAGGAATCATCTCCCGTTTCATTACTTGCCCAGTAAAGGAGCGGGATGTTCAACAGACAGTCTATGATCAGGCGGTAATTGTCTCTGGCTCCAAGTTCACCCCATGCTTGGATAAAACCGCCTTTTTCCTGAAACCTCTCGCTTAATTTCTTTGCCGCGAGGATACCTGCCTGTCTGCCTTTTTCGCTTTTCACAACCTTATATCCGGCTACGCATGAAAGGCTGTACAGAAATCCCAGATCATGGTGATCCAGCTCGATTCTTTTTTCCACGCGGTTCAGGAAGGAATCAATATTCTCTTCCGCTCTTTTGCGGAAGGACTCATCTTTTGTGTACTCATAACAGAGCCACAGAAGACCGGTCCAGAACCCATCTGTCCATTCGATGTTCTCAATAATGCCATACTTCAAATCTTTTGTGGCAGAACTTGGAAATTTTGTTCCGAAATAGTCCATATTGATACGGACACGCTCAACTACGCCGTCCATTGCCTTTTTAACCTTTTCTTCCGTTAAAAAAGGTTCCGCAAGGTACTTTTCCCTCTTCTTCACATATTCTACGTGAATTTTTTTAATCATACTTGCTCCTTTTCTGAATACGATACCAGACGTCTTGTGTATCTACACATTCTGTAGATAATTAGTAAATTGTTTTACCACTTTTTGTAGTATAACAAAAGTGCGCTTTAAGTCAATTATATTTTAATTTTTTTATTTTTTTCGGCATTATAGCTATTTTTAGGTGCTACTTTTTGTATATATTTACATGGCAATACTTGTTCAATAGCATTTTAATGTTAAATGATCAGTAAACCAGATATGAGAAAGTTTACTAAATCCCTTTTTCGCTCACTTTTTTCTTGAAACGGCAGTAAACTTGATGTTAAACTCTCTTTAGTAAACCATTTAATAATATGACCTCTTGGATGATGTAAAGAGGAGAATGTAATATGAATAGACTATACTCATTTCCAGAAATGCCGGATCTGACCGGTGAAAATTTCGAGCTTCGTCTCAACAACTGCACAACCAGAAAAACAGTTTCAGATAACTATTATGAATTCTGTTTCTTTTCTTCTGGAAGAGCCAGCTTTGCAATCGGGAGCAGAAAATACAATGTCGCTGCGAATACTGTTATTCTAATTCCTCCAGAGATATCACACACTATAACATCCACGGATTCCAGTTCTGCCTGCAGGGATATCACGCTAAGAATCACTCCCGGATTCCTCCACAGCCTGCCCGGGTATTCGCCTGATTACGACTATTTTATTCATGCGGCAGGCTCGGCTGATGCAAAGTACATTTACCCTCTCGGATCCGCCGCATTTCACTCCATCTGTTCAAGACTGTTCGATCTTTTGCAGGAAATCAACTGTAACCGATTCGGAAAGGAAACAAAAATCAGGCTCTGTATCAGCGAAATCATCTTTGATCTGAATCGGATTATCTATGAACTGGATACCCCAGATAAGATGAAAGAGCATCTTCAATTAAATAACGGTCTTATCCAGTATATTGAACGCCATCTGAACGAAGATCTGACTATAGATCAGCTTGCCAGAACATTTTATATCAGCCGTTCTCAAATCCTCCAGACCTTTAAAAAGAACTTTGGCATCACCGTCCATCAGTATATCACAAAAAGGCGGCTTGAGATGTGCAGAAAAGCACTCTGCCAGAACACCACTATCACTAAAATGTTCCGGCAGTATGGCTTCAGAGATTATACCAGCTTTTACCGCGCTTTCAAAAAGGAGTATGGCATTTCCCCAAAAGAATACAAAATCTCCCACATTCAGCCCGTGCAGATATGACACGAACCCTGTAGTTTTTCTCCCGTCACAGCTTATTTCTCCTAAAATCAAACTGCCCCGTACAGGACTTCCACAGAATCGCAAATCCTGTACAGGGCAGTTTATTTACCGCCTTTTGGCGCATCCAGCTGTATTTCTCACCCGCTTAACAGCTGATTACTGCCTGAAAAATTTTCTTCGGAGATATACCATTGATCCGGTCAGAACTGCCGCCGGAGCGATCATATAAAGAGCAGACATCCCCATGCCGCTGTCTCCGGTTTTCGGGCTGTTTCCCGCCAGCTGATCTTCTCCGCTGACAGATCCTCCATCCGCATCTCCATCATTATCCGGCTGATTCGGAATATCCCCACTGCCCGGAACATCTGTTTTCAATTCAGAAAAATCATACTGATTCCACGCATCAAGCGGAAGGATTTCTGGATTTTCCTCTTCTGCCGGAGTCAGCAGAACATTAAATGTTCCCTGCTGAATTCCCGACGCTTTGATAAAAATCTTCGTAATGCCTTCGTTTGGATTTTCACCCTCTGACATCTCGATTCCTTCATACGGCCGGGCCGCCATTGTCTCAAATCTGTAATCGCTTCCGTCTTGGTCAAAGAGACGCAACTCAATGGATTTTCCATCTTTTGTCAGAACTACCGTCTTTCCATCCTCAGAGATCTGTACATTTGCCTCTGTGTGCATCTGCCAGTAGATATCCCCTGCTTCTTTGAGGATAAACTCATCCCGGATCAACACCTGAGCACGATTCAGATATGCAAATCCACGCTTCACATCAACCGCATTATCCTGATAGGCATCGCTCATATCAAGGATCGTATAACCGCCTCCCGGCTGATTGATCTCCTGCTCTACTGCGCCCGCATATGCGCCGACCGTCTGATTAGCGCCTTTTTCCGGATTGATCACAAGCGTATTGTGTCCCATGGCATTTTTGCGGTAATAGTTCCACCTTGTTCCGCCTTCTCCGATTTCCCAGTATCCTTGAAGGTTATAATCTTCTTTACCGAAATCAAACGCCCACCTTACACCGTAAATATCATACACAAAACTTCCAATGTCAATATCTCCGTGCGGAGCGCCGTTTAGCCCGCCCTTAAATCCAAGGAACGAACTGTTCGGATCATTGAAATCATGACGCATTGTAGTCATTGCCTGAGATGTATAATACTGATCCAGCTGCCCAGGCGCATCAGCCTCATACAGATCCGGATAGTAGTAAAGCAGATCATAGATTGTTCCCAGATTTCCTTTTGCCATGTAATCCTTGTGATACCGCGTATAGGAAGGCTCGTCAAAAACTTCTGCGAACCACAAATTCAGATAACCTACAGCATCTGTCATGTCATTATCTGAAAAATTGTATGTCCCCGCTTTTCCGCTCATATAGATCGGATACAATGCAGTCTCATAAATTCCCGGCGCATTAAGGAACGGGTTCTCTACATTTGTCGCAGAGGAGACGCTTGCAAGGAACGATACAAGATATCTTGTTCCGTAATCCCAGTAAGAAATTCCTTCAATGGAGTCTCCTTCCGGCGCATACTGCGGCAGACCGTACTGTATAGACAAATAGCATTTCTGCAGAATCTCGCCCGCTTTGTTTGAATAATCTTCATTCTCATGGTTTGCCATTGCCAGCGCCGCGGTTGCAAAACCGCCGTTGCACACATAGTTCCAGTTGTTCGTATTGGTGACGAACATATGGTTTGCATCAAACTGTCTCTCAGCTTCCAGAAGGCCTTTTTCATAAATTGATTCCTCCACCTGGACACGCTGTTCTTCTGTCAGGTAATCATACAGCCAGTCATACGCAATGGCAACTCCATTCGCAGTCATAGCCGTATCAAGCAGGTGGCTCGGGTGCCAGTCAGGATACGCAGCACTGCACATAGAGTCTAGCTCTACCCATGCGCGGTCAAGATATTTCTCATCACCTGTGATCCGGTATACAAACGCAAGATTCACGACGTCTTTTGACCCTTGTGTGTTCAGCCTTACGCCGTCCGGGCATTCGTACGGAACAGGAGTGTCATCCAGCGCATCCACTGTCTCCTTCACATCCTCGAACCATGCCTTTGCATTGTCATCTGTCTCAACCAGTTTTCTCAGATCTTCAAACCTTGCATCGTCCGCAAGCAGGCGGGAATGGTCGGTTTTGACTGTCTTTAGGATGGCTTCCGGTGAGTCTGCAACATAAATCGTAGCAGAAGCATCCGCCTTATTTCCATTTTCATCCTCAGCTCTTACGATCGCGCTGTCATACCCTGTAAATCCGTTGGCCGGCTCGAATACATAAGTATTTCCCTCCAGCGTGAGCACGCCGTTTTCCGGAGCTTCAACAATGGAAAATGTAAGTTCTTCATTCTCCGGATCTGTAGCTACCAGCGTTCCGTTAATCGGTTCACCTATTGTAGTCAGAATAGCGAAATCATCAAACTGCGGAGCTGAATTTACTGCTTGGACCATAAGATCAGCAACCACAATTGTCTGTGCTCCTGAATCGTCCTCTGCGCTTACCAGCAGCGCGACGGAATCTTCTCCCACATAATCTTTATCCGGATAATATGTATAGTTATTTCCATCTTCAATTAAAAACGTACCGTGCTGCGGCCTTGCCAGCATTTCGTAATTATATCCCTCCGGCAGAGAGCCTGCACTGGTGACATTCTGCCGCGTGGAAATCAAGATCTCCTCTGCATAATCCAGAACCTTATCGCACACAAGAACAGCTACTTCTTTTTCCACTCCATCTTCCTGGTAAATAGTGATCGTTGAGACACCGTTCTTTATTGCTTTAACCAGTCCGTCCGGACTTACTGATACCACAGAGTCATCCCTGTTACTGAATGTAACTGACTGCACGGTCGTACTCTCAGGCGCAAAGGCCAATTCCATCTGCTGTTCTTCACCAGCTTCCATGATAAGAGCTTCCGGCGTTACATCAATGCCTTTTGCCTTGATATATTTCTCCACTCTTGTGTTGTCAACCCACACATCTCCCTGGCACTCATCATACAGGTATTCTACTTTCAGGGCGTCGAGCGGCTCTGACGGAAGATCAAGGATATAGACATACTCTGTCCAGTCCTGCGTCGCGTTCACCGGAACAGCTTTGCTTGACACCTCGATCTTCACACCGCTTTTCGTTGTATAGTGAAGACGGATCGACAGTCCTTTTCCTGTGAAATTCTCTGTCTTGATCATTTGTGACATCTTAACAGACTGTCCCTGCAGATCCTGCAGATCGTCCGTAAAATTGAATGTCTGGTGGACAGAACCTCTTGAGTTCGCCCCCTCCACTACATTTTCCATGTGCAGGGAAGAGTATCCCTCGTAAAATACTTCCCTGTCCGAAGAGCCCTTCAGACCTCCTGTACTCTGCCACAGACTCCATGAAGCCGGGAATCCTGAAGCAGTCTTTTCATATCCGCCGTTAAAGATCAGCGTATCAATGGGATCGCCTTCCTCAAGATCCTCCATCGCGCCAACTTCAACGATCTCTACATTTCTAAACCATGCGGTTCCTGTCCCTTTCAGAATATACTGCTCCAGCTTAAAACCTGCTATCGGAGTTCCGCCGGACTCCTCCGGAACCTCGAATTCAAATTCGATATCCGTCCAGTCTGTTGTCCCCTTGATCTGTTTCGGTTCTGTCGTTCCCAGCCCGCTGTTCGAACTGTTTACAAGCTGAATTCTGAAGCTTGCATAACCTGAAATATCTTCTGTTTTGATCTGACCTGAGAAACGGTATTTCTTATTCAGTCCGTCCGCATCCAGCTTAACAGTCTGATGAAGCACCATGTTGCTTCCGCCGAGCACTGTTCCCTTAAATTCATGATCCGATGTTATCTCAGCTTCATAATTCTTTCCCGCATTGTCTGCATAAGCCGGATAGTAAGACCACCCGGGTATGGAAGAAATGTCATCCGTGTCATACGCGGGGTTCACGATCAGGTTACCTTCTTGTTCCTCCCCTGTGTTTTCACTGTCAGCAAGGCAGAAGTCTTTTACAGAGGTTACCAGCGTAGCGCCTGCACTTACCACGATCTCAAACTTAATGCTCGTCACGCCCTCCGGGAGTGTGATATCAGCTTTCATCTCCTCCCATCCGCTGGTTTTGCTTGTGTGATAAGCAATTCTCGTATTACTGCCATCCAGTCCGTAGCGGATCTCAACCGAACCTTTTGACGTACTTAATACATTTAATAAACCTGAGAATGTATAAGTCTTTCCCGCTTCCAGCCCGGTAACTGTCTGGTGCACAGTCAGACGCTGGGACTCCGCGCTGCTGTCTGCGGAAATAGTTAACCCACTCTCCCCTATTTCCGATTTTGCCGCAGCGACAGTTCCGTTCCAGTACGTCCAGCCGTCGGCTTTTCCGTCGCCATCTCCGTCCGCAAAGGAACCATTGGTAAAATAATTGGTTCCCGCTGCATTGCCGCTGCCTGCTGCGCTTACACTCAGCGGCGATACAACCATTGCCAGACTAAGAATCAGACAAAAAAGCTTTTTCACAACTCTTTTATCCCTCATTGCAATTCTCCTTCTCTGAAACATTTTAGTAAACCTGTTTACTTGATTTCCATTCTAATGTATCTGTGCGGCTTGCACAAGTAAAACATAATGATTATTTTTCACAAAATATCCACTTATTTTTTGTACACAAACACGAATTTCTTTCTTTTTTACATATTTTTTACTTAGTAAACTACTGGCGCTTTATTTTATTTTTTTGCATATTCCCCGCATAATAACTCTTTGTTATCCCGCAATCCGCATATAAAAACAGTGGAGTATCATACACACTCCACTGCTTTTCTTACATATCCCGCTATTTTATAATATGATCCTAATATCCGCTGTTATATAAGCCTGATATCTGCTGTTATTTACTTTCTGTTCCATATACTTCAATCTGGGTTAATGCCGGGAACGGGGACGGATCGTCTGCCTTTATCAGCCTGCCCAGCTTCAGCCATGTAATCCCTTTTCTGACAAGGGGAATTACATGAGATCTGGAGCTTTTTTCCAATTCCACTGTTTCCTCCGTTCCGTCAGAAAATGTTAATGTAACCTGCGTCCACCAATTGTCGTGCGGAAAGTCTGCACGGGTATAGAGCAAAATTTTATCAAAATCTACTGGCCGTCCGAACTCAAGAGTCAGCTCAGCGTCATCCTGCATATTGATTCCCCATGACCCATAAGGCCATCTCCCATGAGAGTCATTTGCGAGAAGTCCGTCAATAGCATTTCTGGCAGCAAAGACCGACTCTCCTCTTGTTTCCACATTTGCCGAGGCATGAGGCCAGTATCCTGTATCACCATGCTGGTCCATTGGATTGTGAGCCAGATTTCTATACCTGTTTACCTCCCACTCTTCAGCCGGGCGCATTGTAAGATAATGCCTTTCCCCGGTAAAAGCTTTAGGATTATAACATAATTTTTTTTCTTCAAAGGGTATGTCAAATACGATCTCTTCTCTGGTCAGATAGACAAACGATTCATCCATGACATCATCTGCCCTCAGCACGTAAAACGTATCTATGCTTCCAGCTCGGAATACTATCCGATCGCCCTCTCCATACTCCCCTTTCCATGCAAGGACAACCTGTCCTTCAGCATACGCTTCTGCCTTGATAACGCCATTTCCATCAATGATCTGAATTCTATTTTCCACCTTTATTATCCTCCAGTAAACTCTACTTAAATTCCATCCTCATCTGAGTCATCTTCTACTTCTTCCTCAAGTTCAAAAAGGGTCATTGCATCTTTCCCCTCTACAATCGCTGCTTCAGCCAGATCACGCGCATTGTCAAACATTTCGATCATAGTTGCGCAGGCAAGAAGCAAAGCAAAACTTGTCCCTGCTACAACCTGGATCCCCATATCCTGACGCTCAAATTTACTCTCCACCGCCATCTTAAACGGAGATCCCCCCAGAAGGTCTGAGAGAACCAGAATACTCCCTTCCTCTTTAAGCTCGTCAAAAGCCGCATTTAGATTCGCTTTCAATGTATCCGTGGATTCTCCCTCAACGAAATCCACAAATTTTATGTGAGAAGATCCTCCGTAAATCAGTTTCAAACTGGATTCAAGCCCTGTTGCAAAATTGCCGTGTCCTGTTACAACTATTCCTACCATCTTATCATCCTCCTAATTTCTATATAAGCTGGCTGTATCATAAAACAATGTCAGCAGTCACGTCAATTATATCAAAAAAAGAAGCTTTTTTTGCAATATAATGTTATGATTTGCAATATTCGCCGGCACCCCTGCTTGTTTTTATCTGACTTATGATGAGTATATTAAATACTGCTTTCTGTTACTTTAATTCTGTACGCCGGATTATTGCATAAGAGCCAGTTCCTAAAATCACTGCAAGTACAAATAGTGTCAAAGCGGGGAATATATAGTTAATTGTCCCATCCGCCATAAAGCCCATTGCTTTCATTAAAAATTCTAGAATATTACCGACAATTTCGGCAGTAAATACATATCTGAACAGCGCAATAATCAGCAAGATAATTCCGCCAAAAACAACAGCTAAATAAATTGACACTTTCTTTCCCACTTTGTTTATCACGAGTATAATTAAATAGAGCAGGCAGCAAAATGTTACATAAAGGAGAAACAGCCACAGCCAGTTCATAAATATGTTGTCATAGCCATATATAGCGCCATAAACGGAAAAATAGTTATTATTGATATGGTACATTAGATTTCCCACCACTGCATCAACAAGTGCCATTGTTCCAGAAATAAAACAGAACATTGCAATTGTCGCAATAAAAATATATTTACGGATAAATCCATTCTGTATCAGCATTTTGAAATCATCTTTAAACCCTAACATCCCCAAAATACTAATATAGACCAATGAATTTATCTCCAAACAATTTGTTCCTATATTCTCAAAAGTACCCATTATAATTCCAACGATAATTGCAATAAAACCCACAATGGCAAACTGGATTGCATAGAAAATCCAAATATACTTAAATGAAGTCATACATTCATACTGAATAATAGATTTCAAATTTTTCATATTAGTTACCGCCTTTCTCTGTCAATTTGACAAACAATTTTTGCAGGTTCATAGTTGAAAATGATAGATTACCCATCTTAGGAAGCGGTGTTTTTTCTCCCATTACATAGGCTATTTTAAGATTTCCCAATTCATCATATCCGATAACATTTTTATCAGCACAATAAGCGTCTACTTCATGTGCCAGACCAGATACACTATAGCCTGTTTCCAATAGCGAACTCACATTATCCTGCAATAACACTTTGCCTTTATCAATCAAGACCACTTCCTCAATTATATTGGCCACTTCTTCAATAAGGTGAGTTGCAATAATGATTGTTCGTTCACTGTTTTCATAGTCTTTTAAAAGCAAGTCATAGAACAATTCTCTGTGATTAGCGTCTAAACCAAGAACTGGCTCATCAAAAATCACATACGGGACATTCAGAGACAAGGCAGCTGTCAACTTGAAAATAGACTGGTATCCTTTTGATAATGCCTTAAACTTTTTGTTCGTATTGAGATTAAATTTTCCTGCAATCTCAAAAGCCTCTTCTTTATTAAAATCATCATAAAAACGGTCAATCCATTTGAATAGGTCTTTGATTTTTAAGTTTGTATCATACAAATCTGCTTCACTCATACAGAAAACCTTATCGTGAACCTTCATATTTTCCTTTGCCGGAATATTATCAATAAGAACCTCTCCGCTGTCTGCAAAAATACGATTAGCTATAATGTTAATAAGAGTAGATTTTCCAGCGCCATTTCTTCCCAAAAACCCATAAATTTTTCCATGTTCAAAAGAAAAAGAAACATCGTCAAGTGCGGTAATATCTTTATACTGCTTGGTAACATTTTTAATTTGAATCGCATTCATTTTCATAACCCCTTTCTATCAGCGAAATAATTTCTTTTTTAGTCATATGCAATTTGTTAGCTTCATCAATCAGCGTCGCTATAAACTGATCATAGAATTGCCCCTGCCTTTTCTGACGTATTTTTTCAACCGCACCCTCTTTTACAAACATTCCTAAACCTCTTTTCTTATAGATGATCTCTTCGTCCACAAGTAAATTCATTCCTTTCAAAACAGTGTGAGGATTGATATTCAACAGAGCGGATATTTCATTTGTTGAAGGAATTTTTGTTTCTTCTGGATATACCCCAGTAAAGATAGAATCCTCTAACTGCTCTGCAATCTGAATGAATATAGGCTTTTCTATATTCGGATTTATGTTCACCATATCACCCCTTTTGTTTGTATGTTTGTTAGTCAAGTAGCTAACTATCTTTCAAGCACAATATAACCGGTTTGCAGTGTGTTGTCAATAAATTTTTATAGCTTTAAAATTCTTTTTTCATTTGGATATAAAAAAGCCGTCCATTCCTGAACGGCTAAAGTAACATGATGATTTCCGTGTTGTCAGTTCTATCCTACAAAAGGGCCCCTTCCAGATCCTGAAGCATGATATCCAGCGCACTGATCCCGCCTTCCGCAGTGTACCACACGGCTGGATGCTCCAGATATACGATGTTCCCGTTTTTATATGCGTCTGTCCCTTTCACAAGTTCGTTCTCCACGATTTCCTGCGCAAGCTGTGCGCCCTCCGCATTGATCGCGGCGTCGCGGTCCATAACGAAAATGTACTGGGGATCCTTCTCGACCACAAACTCAAAGGACGCCTCGTTCCCATGTGTAGAAGTAGCAGCATCTGCATCAACTCCCACATTCTCAAATCCAATCTCATTTCCAATCATGGAGCAGCGCCCGTCATTTCCCAGAATATTAAATCCACCACTGGTACACAGGCCGATAATGGCGGTTTTATCCGCTGCAAATGAAGCCAGCTTTTCTATTCGTGCATCAAATCCTTCCATCAGGCTCTCTACTTCCTCCTGTTTCCCAAAGATAGAAGCGATTGTTTCCGCATTCTCACGGACGCTTTGAACAACTCCTTTTTCTATGTCCGTCGAGAGATATACAACCGGTGCGATCTTGCTTAAATCGTCGTAAACAGAGGCCAGTCTTCCGCCAATAAAGATCACCTCAGGCTCACACTCCATAACCGCCTCCATGTCTGCCTCTTTGATCGTTCCAAGCTTTGCCACCTCTTCACTTGTCACATAATCCTGAAGGTAGTCAAGGGATGTGTCAGCGCTTCCGACAACACGCTCTCCTTCTCCCAGACTGTCAATAATATCAAGTGACGGCATGTCCAGAATAGCCACTTTCTCCGGCTTGTAGGGAACCTCAAGCTCTATCTCCTCACCGTTTCCATTTAAACTAGTAATGGTAATTGTCTCAAGTTCTGCCGCTTCGGCGCTATTGCCGCTGGATTCTTCCGCGCTGACATCCGTCCCGGTATTTCCCTGTGCCGAGCACGCCGCCAGCGAAAACACCATCACTCCTGCTACCATCAGTGTAATCAGTCTCTTTTTCATTTTCAATCTTCTCTCCTTTTAATAATATATTGACAATGGTTTCCCCTGTATTCTCTGAATTTCAAAGTCTACCTTGTATATTTCTGAAAGATTTTCCTTTGTCATAACTTCTTCTACTGTTCCGAATTTTGCAATCCTGCCATTTGCGAATGCACAAATATAATCAGAATAAAACGCCGCGTAATTGATCTCATGAAGTACCAGCACCACTGTTTTTCCCAGCTCATCACACAGTCTGCGGACAATTTTCATCATATTTGTCGCATGATAGATATCCAGATTGTTGGTCGGTTCGTCCAGCAGCACATATTCCGTGTCCTGCGCGATAACCATAGCGATCAGAGCCCTCTGTCTCTGCCCTCCCGACAATTCATCAATATACCTGTCCCTGAACTCCTCCAGCTCCATATAACTGATAGCCCTGTCGATCATCTCCATGTCTTCTTTCCCAAGACGGTTTCCCGAATGAGGGAATCTTCCGAAAGCCACCAATTCCTGCACCGTAAGTTTCATCTGGATATGATTGTTCTGCGTAAGTATAGCAAGTTTCTTTGAGAGTTTTTTGCTCTTCCATCTGCCGATGTCCTCTCCCTGAAAATCAACCATGCCCGAGTCTCTCGCAACCAATCTGGAAATAATTCCCATAACCGTGGACTTCCCCGCTCCGTTGGGCCCGATCAAAGATATCACCTTTCCCTTCGGAATCTCAAACGAAACAGAATCCACAACCGGTTTTCCGTCATATTTTTTTGTCAGTTCCTTTATTATCACCTGTCAAACCCTCCGTCTTACCAGTAGCAGATACAGGAAATATATCCCGCCTCCTACTGTAATAAATACGCTCACTGGTATGGTATATGTAAACACATGCTCCACAATGAGCTGTCCGCCCACAAGCACAATCACTCCGAACAGTGCGCTGCCAAGAATCAGCTGTCCATGCCGGTAAGTCTGAAGAAGCTGGCGTGCCAGATTCGCAATAATAAGACCCAGAAATGAAATCGGTCCCACCATTGCTGTCGCCACTGCTATACAGCTCACAACTCCTAGAAGCAGCCTGCGGATTGTTTTGTCATAATCCACGCCAAGATTGATTGCCTGCTGTCTGCCAAGAGTAATAACATTGAGCAGGGCCAGATCTTTTCTCAGTACAAAGATCAGAAGAGCAAGGATGACCAGCGAGAATATAATGATTTCCGAATTCACATTACTGAAGCTGGCTACAAGCGTGCTTAAAAGATTATCGTATTCATTTGGATCCATCACTCTCGTAAGTGTGGACTGCATACTCGAAAAAAAGGACGTCAACACAGTTCCAATCAACAATACATACAGGACATTGTAGTTTGTCTTTTTAAACAGCCAGCCATAGATCAGCATTGCTGTCACTCCCATGATGATCAGATCTGCCGCAAATGAAAGGTTCGCATTATTCGCCAGCATACTTGTGGAGCCAGCAAAAAATATTACTGCCGTATGGATCAGTGTATACAGGGAATTCATGCCCAGCAAGCATGGCGTCACTATCGTATTACTGATCACCGACTGAAATATAAGCGATGCCCCGCCGATGGCAAACGCGGTGATCACCATAACAGCAAGCTTCGGCGCCCTGATCTCCATCGCATACGCGAACAGCCTTTCATTGTTAAAATTCACATCCACCAGCATGTATGCTCCCATAGCAATTACTGCCAGCACGCTCATAACGGTAAGCTTCCGAATATTCGCATAATATATTTTTGTCTTCATTTTCCGTCACCTTCATCCATTCTCGGAATACTTCCGGCGCAACCTGACGACGCCGCTCCTCCTGCTACTCCTGCCATTCCCCTTATCACAACTGCCTTCCTTCCATTCTTTAACCGATATAAAAGCAGCCCTACAAAAAGAAGACTTCCAAGGATTCCAATGATCAATTCAATCGGGAGTTCATAAGGCTGGATTACAACCCTGCCAATCATATCGCACACAAGGACAAATATCGCTCCAAACAGAGCGGTATCCATTAGCGTTCCGCGTATCTTATCTCCCTTGAAGATTGCCACAATATTCGGTACTATCAGTCCAATATATGAAATAGCTCCCACAACAACTACTACCGACGCCGTAATCATCGCCGCAATTGTAAGACCCATAAAAAGGACTAGATTATAAGGTACTCCCAGGTTTTTTGAAAAATCTTTTCCCATGCCCACAATATTGAAATGATTAGCAAATACAAACGCAAGGGCGACCAGTGGGACGACAAGATACACAATCTCATATCTCCCTCTGAGCACGAGCGAGAAATGCCCCACAAGCCATGAAGATAATGCCTGGGTCATCTCATACTTATAAGCAAGATAATTTGTAATTCCGCCGATCACATTGCCGAACATGATTCCCACAAGCGGAACCATCACCACATCTTTAAACTGAATTTTCTGGATAAACCACACAAAAACCCATGTGCCGAGAATCGCTGCCGCAAAAGCAAACAATGCCCTCCCCCAAAGTGTGGAGTTCGGCATGAACACAAGGGCCAGAAGTATACCGAACTGAGCTGACGATATCGTAGCTCCAGTCGTTGGGGAAACGAATTTATTCATACATAGCTGTTGCATGATAAGCCCTGCCACGCTCATACCAACCCCTGTGCACAGAATGGCGAGCAGACGGGGCAAGCGCGAAATCAGGAAGATCCCCCACTGTTCCGCATCGCCAGATGCCAGTGATGACAAATCCACCTCGATGACTCCAATAAACAATGACAGAAATGCAAGCACAGTCAATGTAACTGCCAGAATAACTGTTGACTTATTTTTAATACCATAATCCTCCTTTCCTGTTTCGTTCAGCGAGGTGATTATAGCACAGATTAGTTTAGACTAACTAATATCGTTTTGGAATGATTCTCCTTATCGTTTTTGTTATAACACCTTCTTCATCTTTTCGATAAACTCCTTGCACGGCGGACTGGGCTCATAGTTTTCCCTTGTGACGCAGCCGACAATGAGGAAAGGCTCACAGCCGTCGATCGTCAGTGCCTTCACTCCGTGTTCTCTATACTGGTCTGTGAGAAAATTGATACCCAGACCGCAGATATCCGTATTGACAAGTGTATTCAGCATCACATATTCACTCGCCGTGCAGATTACATGATTCAGCATTTCATTCCGTATAATTCCCATACCCACCGACTCCAGATGGTGCTCCATAGAAAAATAATCCCGCACGCCGCCTATAAACTTCAGATTTGGAAGTTCGGAAAAACTAACGCTATCCCGGCTGTACAATGGATTATTTCTTCCCACATGCACACAAAGTTCTTTGGTATCAAGGGGATAAAATTTGAGTTTCTTATGAGTGAGGATATGCTGAAACGAGGTAAGCTGGCTGCGGGCAATATACACAAGCCCTATCTCGGACATCCCCTTTTTCACGTTATCCGTGATCTCTTCTGCAGTTCCCTGAAGGTGTTCAATGTTGTATTTCCCTCCTGTATCCTCGTAAAAATCCATAAGAACTTTCGCAAAAAAACTTCCGGGAAATGTGGAAACTGTCAACTTCACACCGGGGTTGACGGACACTGTACTATTGATCAGAAGAACATTTTTCAGGATATTTTTTGCATATTCGCGGATCGTCTCCCCGAAGGGAGTGAGTTCTATCCCTTTACTGTTTCTCGTAAAAAGCTCTCTCCCAAGTTCTTTTTCAAGATTTAAGATAACCTTGCTCACATTGGGCTGAGATGTGTATAAACACTCTGCCGCTTTATTAAAACTGCCTTTTTCGCTGGCAGCAACAAAATATTCCAACTGTTTAATCTCCATTTTTTATCTCCTCGCTTTAAGTTAGCTATGGCTAACTATACAACACGCACAGATGCGCGTCAAGTTCTTTGGGTATATTCCGTCTTCCATCTATTATTTTCTACTTATTATTTGCCATTTTTCCTATTGGCTATCTGGGTTAAAATTGTTATAATACAAACAATGTTTTATAACGATCTCTCTAAGGAATAATAATCAAAAAAATCCGCTGTAAAGCGGTAGAACGGAGACAATTCAATGAAATATTCGCATATTATTTTCGATGTTGACGGTACGCTCCTTGACACGGCAAGGTGCATCCTCGTGTCCCTTCAGGACGCCTTAAAAGAAACAGACGGACTCTCCGTGGAATATGATGATCTTGTCTTTGCGCTGGGCTGTACATCTCTTGATGTGCTCGTCAGGTTAAAGGTAAAAGACCCGGAAACCACTTTGAAACTATGGGTGGAAAACGAAGATAAATACAGTGACATGATGCAATTATTCGACGGCATACAGAATCTTCTAGAAGACTTGAAATCAGCAGGATGCCACCTCGGCATTGCGACCTCAAGGACAAAGGAGGAGTTTGATCTCGTATTCCGCAAACGTCCAATCTGCGATATGTTTTCCACAATTATCTGCGCCTGCGATGTGGATAACCCCAAGCCGTCGCCTGAACCGCTCTTAAAATACATGGAGGTGACAGGAGCGTCAAAAGAAGATTTGCTGTACGTCGGCGACAGCCCCGGAGATGAAAAATGTGCTTCCGCCGCACACGTTGATTTTGCCCTCGCTACATGGGGAGCACACACAACCGGAGTCCCCGCAAAATATTATCCAGAGAATCCGGCTCAGTTGAAAGAACTCATAATCAATAAAAGTAAATAGAATGGGGAACCGAACCTCTAATCGATCCCCCGCATAGTAAGCTGTATCCGCTTCTTTTTCAGATCCACGCTCATAACTTTGACATCCACGATGTCACCCACGCTCACTGCTTCCAGCGGGTGTTTGATATACCTGACCGTGATCTGGGAGATATGCACCAGTCCGTCCTGATGAACGCCGATATCCACGAATACACCGAAATCAATGACATTTCTAACCGTACCTTTTAGTACCATCCCTTCTTTTAAGTCCTTCATCTCAAGGACATCCGTGCGCAGAATAGGTTTCGGCATCTCGTCCCTGGGATCCCTTGCGGGCTTTTCCAGTTCTTTTACAATATCCCGCAGGGTGATCTCTCCCACACCCAGCTCCTCTGCCAGCTTCTTATAGTCCCCGATGGTAAGGGAGAGCCCTGCAAGGTTATGCTGTGCTATGTCTTCCGTAGTATATCCCTGTCTTTTCAGAAGCTTCTCCGCCACATCATAAGTTTCCGGGTGGACACCTGTTGCATCGAGCGGATTCTTCCCCTCTGTAATCCGCATGAATCCTGCGCATTGCTCATACGCTTTAGGTCCCAGTTTCGGCACTTTTAAAAGTTCTCTCCTGTCAGCGAACTTCCCGTTCTCTTCCCGGTATGCCACAATATTTTTTGCGACTGCAGAACTGATGCCGGAGATATAGGACAGCAGCGGCGCTGACGCCGTGTTTAAGTCCACGCCGACTTTATTTACACAGTCTTCCACAACTCCGTTTAATGACTCGCCCAATTTCTTCTGATTCATATCATGCTGGTACTGTCCCACACCAATGGACTTCGGATCGATCTTCACCAGTTCTGCCAGCGGGTCCTGAAGCCTGCGGGCAATGGACGCTGCGCTTCTCTGTCCCACGTCAAACTTAGGAAACTCCTCGCTGGCAAGTTTGCTCGCAGAGTAGACGGACGCGCCCGCCTCATTGACGATCACATACTGCACCTTTTCCTCTGGAATCTCCTTGAGCAATTCAACAATAAACTGCTCAGATTCCCTCGATGCAGTTCCATTTCCAAGCGAAATAAGTGAAATATGGTACTTCGGTATAATCTTTTTGAGCAGATCCTTGCTGGCCTTGATCTTCTGGGGCGTCGTGGGAGCGGTCGGATAGATGACCGTCGTACCGATAACCTTTCCCGTAGGATCGACAACCGCCAGCTTACATCCGGTACGGAACGCCGGATCCCATCCAAGAACCACTTTCCCGGCAATGGGCGGCTGCATAAGGAGCTGATGCAGATTCTTTCCAAACACTTCGATTGCTCCGTCCTCTGCCCGTTCTGTCAGTTCATTCCTGATCTCCCTCTCGATCGCTGGAGCGATCAGCCTCTCATAGCTGTCTGCCACAGTTTCTTTTAGCACCGGTGATGTGTACGTATTTTCCTTACGGATGGTCTGCTTCTCCAGATACCGCAAGATATCTTCCTCGGGTGCTTCCACTTTCACAGTCAGAAACTTCTCTTTCTCCCCCCGGTTCAAAGCAAGAATGCGGTGTCCCGCCAGTTTAGATACCGGCTCCTCGAACTCATAGTACATCTCGTACACAGACTCTGCCTCCGCGTCTTTCGCAACAGAGAGCAGCTTTCCTTTCTGCATAGTCAGCCTGCGGATCCAGCTGCGATACTCCGCGTTGTCCGAGATACTCTCCGCGATGATGTCCATCGCTCCCTGTATGGCTTCTTCCGCCGTCTCTACGCCTTTTTCCTCTGAAATATATTCCGCCGCCGTCTTCTCCAACGGCTCCTGTGCCTGCTGAAGCATGATAAAAGCGGCAAATGGCTCCAGTCCCTTCTCCTTGGCGATGATCGCTCTCGTACGCCGTTTCGGCCGATACGGGCGATACAAGTCGTCCACCGCCACCTGTGTCTGTGCCTCAAGAATCTGTGACTTCAGCTCCTCCGTCAGTTTTCCCTGCTCCTCAATGCTTGAGAGCACCTGTTCTTTCTTCTCCTCCAGATTGCGCAGATAGACCAATCGTTCGTGGAGCTTTCGAAGCTGCTCGTCGTTGAGCGAGCCGGTTGCTTCCTTCCTGTATCTTGAAATAAAGGGGATCGTATTGCCCTCGTCAATCAAATTCACCGCCGCGTCTGTCTGCCAGCGCTTTACTCCAAGTTCTTCCGTCAGTTTCTGGTTGATATCCATAATGTATATTCCTCTCATTATTTTTGCAGAATTCATTATATCAGAACACCGGCTCAGATGCCAGAGCGATTACTTTTTGAAACAAATCTTCTTCAAGGCATTGACACGCCCGGGAAATTATTATATAATTATTTTCGCTGTGAACGAAACAGCAATTATATTGTGTGCGATTAGCTCAGCTGGATAGAGCGTCTGGCTACGGACCAGAAGGTCGGGAGTTCGAATCTTCTATCGCACGCTAAAAATACTGCAGCATCTGTCAAACCAGATACTGCAGTATTTTTTATCTCTGCATATTTGATCCCGAACAGAGTTCTCCCTCTTATCTGGAACACTATCTCTCTGAAAATTTCTCCGCCTGCGTCTTGATCAGCTCTTCGTCGTCAAAATAATTGATCTTCATAGCAGCTTTCACTTCGCTGAGTGTCTGCGCCGCTACAGCCTCTGCCTTCTCACTTCCTTTTTTGAGGACCTCATAGATTGCGGGAATATCCTTCTGAAGTTCTTTCCTCCGGTTGCGGATCGGCTCTAATTCCGCCTGAAGCACATTGTTTAAAAATCTCTTGACTTTCATATCACCCAGCCCACCTCTCTGATAATGGGCTTTCAGCTCGTCAAGGTTCTCATATTCTGGCAGGAACTCCGGGAAATACTCTGGCCTGCAGAACGCATCCAAATAAGTGAACACTGTGTTCCCTTCCAGCTTGCCCGGATCTTCAATACGGATATGCCCCGGATCTGTGAACATACTGAATACTTTCTTTTTGATATCTTCCGGTTCCTCGGAAAGATAGATACAATTACCCAAAGACTTGCTCATCTTCGCCTTCCCATCAATCCCCGGCAGGCGCAGGCACGCCGCGTTATCGGGAAGAAGGATTTTCGGATCCACGAGCGTCTCTCCATAGACAGAGTTAAACTTGTGCACGATCTCCTTTGTCTGCTCGATCATCGGCATCTGATCTTCACCAACTGGAACCGTCGTCGCCTTAAATGCCGTAATGTCCGCCGCCTGACTAATAGGATACGTGAAGAATCCAACCGGAATGCTCGCCTCAAAGTTTCGCATCTGAATCTCAGCCTTTACTGTGGGATTGCGCTGCAGTCTGGAAACTGTCACAAGGTTCATGTAATAAAAAGACAGCTCGCACAGCTCCGGGATCTGTGACTGAATAAATAAGGTGGATTTCTCCGGATCAAGCCCGCATGCCATATAGTCCAACGCCACTTCTATGATATTCTGACGTACTTTCTCAGGATTATCCGCGTTGTCCGTCAGGGCCTGCGCGTCCGCGATCATAATAAAAATCTCGTCGAAATCTCCTGTATTCTGAAGCTCTACCCGCCGTTTCAGCGATCCCACATAATGCCCCACATGGAGCCTGCCCGTGGGACGATCCCCGGTAAGCATAATTTTCTTCATCTCTCTTTTTCCTCCTGATACCTCTATTTATTTTGCATAAGCGCCCTTTTCTGCTTCGCATACTGCACAGAATGCCTCTTCTGCGGCGCATACACAAACTGGTACAGCACATACGCCATAAAAGCGGCGCCCATTCCGTCGATAATGGAATGTTGCTTTAAAAATACTGTGGCAAGAATAATAAGCCCCGCCATGATATAAACGCCTGCGCATACCCATCGGCGCCTTCTAAGTGACTCGCTCTCATGTACTGCAATACACACGCTCAATGAATTAAACACATGCAGGCTTGGAAATACATTGGTACATGTATCTGCCCGATACAGCATCCGCACCATATCTACAAAAATATTATCACTCTCGAACACAACAGGTCTTAGATCCTGACCGTTCGGAAAGATCGTAGATATAATAAGAAATACCGTCATACCTGTGAACATGAACTTTGCCATTCTGTAAAATTCCGGCACATCGGTAAAAAAGAAGTATAAAAATGCCGCCGCAATAAAAGCAAACCACATCAGATACGGCACGATAAAATATTCAATAAACGGAAGATGCTGGTCAAACTCAGTCTGGATTACATAATACTGCGTTGTGACATGTCTTTCCAGATATAAAAACCACGGCATATAGATTAGGATGTATAAGAACACCCACGCATGTTTATATTTCCCCAGAAATTCCGTGAACTTGTTTTTCTGTTTCATAATGATAACGCCCCTTTTAACTACGGATCTGTCTCTTTTTTCTTATCCCCTGTATGTTACTACCGTGTCATTCCCTCTGCCCGCAATCATTGTATCACGATTTAAAATACACAACAACTATGTTCACAAAACCTTTATGAAATCTTTTGTTTCTTGAGCTATCCCGCAATCACGTTCAGCTTTTCTTCCAGAACCGCGGCTTTGGTACTCCTGCTTAAGAAACCCGGCTCCCCGTCTGTGTGTAGAGGAAGGGCCGCTTCCGCCTCCACTTGTACGCTTTTACACCTGAGAATAGAGATCCCTTTAAACCCGACATGTTTTCCCAAAAATGCCAGAGGGAGCAGGAACAGGATCTTTAGCACGGACAAGCCGTGCGCCACCACCACATCGAGCGCCCCGTCCTCCGGCGACGCCTCCGGGCTGAATCGGAATCCCCCACCCTCGTAAGGCAGATTCATAAACGCGGCAAAATACGTCTTTTCAAATACTTTTTTCTCTCCGTCCGGCAGGGTCAGCGTCATGCGCACCGGATGGTCTTTCATGAGCCGGTCCAGAGCAACCGCCGCATAGCTTAATTTTCCTAATCCGATTTTATTGAGCAGGATCTTCAAACGGGATACGCACACCTCATGACAGACCGCCGCGTCAAATCCAATCCCCGCGCTCACAAGAAAGCGCCTCGGCTTCTTACAGTCGAGCACCCCGATATCCATACCAATCACCTTCTGCGGTTCCAGCACAACGCGAAGCGCTTCTTTCGGATCTGTAGGGAGCCCCAGCCCTCTTGCAAAATCATTACTGGATCCAATGGGTATATATCCGAGAGTCGCCCTCTTAGGAAAACAGATTCCGTTCACAACCTCATTGATGGTTCCATCCCCTCCAAGCACGACCAGCGTGCGCCTGCTGCCGTCAGAAGTGAGCGTTCCCGCTATCTTTTCAGCGTGTCCCCGCCTTTGGGTCATATGTACCCGGTAAATGATACGTCTTTTTTTCAGTTCTGGTTCCAACATCCGCCAGATCATATCTCCCATTCCTGAACGGGCTCTTGGATTTACGATAAAATCATATTCCGCTTCCATTGCCTTAAGCCCCCTTATTTCCGGGGCTGAGTACGGCATCCAGATATTTCCCCAAAGACCGGCTCATATTTCCCTCAAAATCAGCCTGACCGTGTTTAATACACCACTCAAACACATTTCCAATGACGATCATACGGATATCCGTGGTAAACTCATCGATCTCTTCATTAAGGCGCACGATTCCCGCTTCGACTGCCTTCTCCACATAAGTCTGGACGGTCACGATCGGATACGGCCTCTCCGTGCGGATGGAAGCGTTGAGCGCCTGATTTTTCGTATCGTAGTACTCTGCCATGAACTCAACTCCCAGTTCCTGACAATACCTTACATAATTCATATACACCTGAATGATGCCTTCCCTCACTCCAGCTACACTGTCCGGCAGCTCCAGAAGATTCGGATCTATCTGAGGCTGATCCTCGATATAATAGGATAGCAGATCATCCTTTGTTTTAAAATGATGATAAAAGCTCCCATTGGAAACCCCTGCTTCCTCGCATATATTTTTAATAGATAATTCCTCGTATCCCTTTTTCTGGAGAATACGCTTTGCCGCCTGAAATATCTTCTCCTTTGTCTCCCGGGATTTCTGCTGTTGTTTGGATATCTGTATCTGTTCTTTCATACTGCTCATCTTTCTCCTGTTTCACTTGCCACTTTCGCGCTCACTATACCATGACTCTGCTCAGCGCCATCATGGTTCGCGCACAGGAATCAAATACCGCTTCGCGTCGCTTGATTCCCCGTGTTCGCGTACATTATACCACGCTCCCGCCCATGTTTCAAGAAAACAGAGTGAGCTCGGTATTGGGCGCATCCCTCTCTGCCCTCCATCTTATACCGGGCAGTACGCCTCAAATGCCGACGGCATAGGGTAATACTCTTTCAGCTCCTGAATATCGGCAAAGATTATATCCTCTTCCCCTTTCTCCCTGCCAGCCCCTCTCATATGCTGCTCCAGTTCATCTACCACGATCTCATACCCGGTCATATGCCACTCCACATGACTGAAAATATGCTTCGCATTTTCCAGACGTTTCACGCGGACAGGCATAAGCCCCAGCCTCTTGCCATACTCTATGACTTCCGCTTGCCGCAGGTGCCCTTCCACGCTTGGAAACTCATACATTCCTGCCAGCAGTCCGGTATCGGGGCGTTTCCGGATCGCCGTCTTATCGTTGTCCCGGAAGATCAGGACAGTGCGCTTCTGGATCCTTCTTCCCTTTGCTTTCGCTTTCACCGGGAATTCCATCTCCCTACCCTGTTCGTAGGCAAGACACAGATGGCTTACAGGACACTCCCCGCACTTTGGTTCTCCGTTCGGCACGCAAACCAAAGCTCCCAGCTCGATCAGGCTCTGGTTAAAATCTCCCGCATGGCTCTTTGGGATTACTTCTTCTACATCAGCCTCGATCTTCGTCTTTGTCCCCGCCTTGGTGATATCGTCTGCATCCGCCGTGATCCGTGTCACCACGCGCAGCACGTTGCCGTCCACCGCCGGTTTACGGATATCATACACGAAAGAACTCACCGCTCCTGCCGTATAACTGCCGATCCCTTTGAGAGCGCGGATCTCCTCATAAGTCTCGGGGAATACCCCGCCGTGTTCTTCCATGATCTGGCACGCCGCTTCCTTTAAGTTTCTTGCCCGGTTGTAGTATCCGAGTCCCTCCCACAGTTTTAAAAGGCGGTCCTCTGAAACCTCCGCTAAAGCTTTCACATCCGGCAGCTCTTTTAAAAACCTTTCGTAGTAAGGCTTCACTGCCTCCACTCTCGTCTGCTGGAGCATAATCTCAGAGATCCACACCCGGTAAGCGTCCATCCGCCTTCGCCATGGCAAGTCCCGTTTGTTCGCGGCAAACCATTCCATGAGGAGAGGAGCGCACTCTTTTAGCCTCGGGCTTCTCAAGACCACCTCCACCGGCTCATCCGCCACAATACTGTCCGGCGTCACCTTACAGTCATACGCAAGAATTTCCACCCCCGCCGCCTTAGCCTTTTTCAAGGCCTCTGCAAATTCGGGGTGGGTGTCAGTGTTTGGGGTGAAATACCGAACACCCTTCATCTGGATCACGAAGAACACATATGTCTCATAACCGTCCTTCTTCGCCCGGATCATCTCTTCTAGATGCTTCACCGCCCGGTCACTCGGAGCGTCAGGAAAACGGCACACGCCATCCTCCTCCAGAGTAACTCCTTTCACCTCGATAAAGATACGGCGTTTCTCCGCCTCTGTATTTCCCGCCTCTACATATAGATCAAACCGGGAATTCCCGTATGTTGTCTCCGGCCTTATCAATGTCACTTGAGGGAAAAAACCTCCCTGCCCGATCCACTCTGCAACTACTTTATTTGGGATTTGAGAGTCCATATTTATGAGGCGGTATCCATGCCCGTTCTCCAAAGGTTTTTCCACTGCGATCAAATCCCATTTTGTCTTTCTGTCCGGATTGTCACTTTCCTGGAGATAGATTACCGCACCGGGCCGCAAAAGTTCCGCACACCGTCCAGTGTTCTTCACATGGACCGTCTCCTTTTTCCCGTCCAACTCCACATAGGCAATAAAGCGGTTTGGGCGTTCTATAAATACTGCTTTTTGTATCCTTTCATATTTCATCTGCCCTTTTACTCCTGTTCCTTTGATCGCATTTCTTTAATCGCGCTCCCGATTCCTGTTTTCTTCCATAATCTTATCCTCCAGATACGCACGGCATACAAATACGCCGGAACTATACTGTCTCGGCGTCCAAAGACTTGGCCTCAAGGTATGCCCGGCGTATGATTCCGACGTATATTCTACTATTCTTACAGGATCTTAGATAAGAACTCTTTGAGCCGTTCATCCTTTGGGTTGTCAAAGAACTCCTGCGGAGCCGCTTCCTCTAAGATCTGACCATCATCCATAAAGAGAACTCTGGAAGCCACCTCACGGGCGAAGCCCATCTCATGTGTGACGACCACCATGGTCATCCCTTCCTGTGCAAGCTCTTTCATCAGTTCAAGCACTTCCCCCACCATCTCCGGGTCAAGAGCCGAGGTAGGCTCATCAAAGAGGATCACATCCGGATTCATCGCGAGGGAGCGGATGATCGCCACTCTCTGCTTCTGGCCTCCCGACAAGGTAGACGGATAAGCATCTGCCTTATCCTCCAGCCCGATCCTTCTCAGAAGTTCCATAGCCTGCTCCTTCGCCTCAGTTTTGATCTGGTCTTTCGTTGTAGTGATGGGGATGAGTTCCTGCTTCTCCTTGCGGAAAAGGTTTTTAAAGCCCGTCATCCGGTTCTGCCTCTTCGCCTTTTTCAGATCTTTGCAGCGAAGATATGCAGGAGCCATCATGATATTCTGAAGTACGGTCTTGTTGTTAAACAGATTAAAGTGCTGGAACACCATTCCCATATGGCGGCGGTGGAGATTGATATCCACTTTCATATCTGCAATGTCCACGCCTTTGAATATAATGCTGCCCGATGTAGGGTCCTCCATACAGTTTAAGCACCTAAGGAAGGTACTTTTCCCCGAGCCCGACGGTCCTAATACAGCCACGATGTCGCCTTTGTTGATCGTGATGCTGATGCCCTTTAAAATCTCGAGATTTCCAAATCTTTTCCTAAGATCAATTACGTCTATCACTCTTCCTCAGGCTCCTTTCCAATAATTTTATAAGCAATGTGATGATCAGTACGAGAACAATGTAAATCATCGCCATTACAAGGTACGGCACCATGTACTCGTAGCTGTTGCTCGCGATATAGCTGAACGCCACATAAAGGTCAGCCGCTCCTACAAAGCTTACCACAGACGTCTCCTTTATCAGCGCGATAAATTCATTTCCCAGTGTGGGCAAGATATTCTTCACTGCCTGCGGAATCACAATCTTTGTCATGCTCGCTCCAAAACTTAAGCCCACAGCGCGCCCTGCTTCCATCTGCCCCGGATCAACAGACTGGATACCGCTTCGCATAATTTCTGATATGTAAGCGCCACTGTTTAACCCAAATACAATGATTGATACCTGAACCGGTGTAATATTCCATCCCCAGAGCGGGAACAACACAAAATGGAACACGAGGAGCTGCACTACCATAGGCGTTCCGCGGAACAGTCCCACATAGAAGCTACAGAAACCATTGAGCACTCTCGGGAGTACCTTATACTTGGGAATCACCCTCACTGTTGCGATGAGCGTACCGATAAGAATACCGATCAGCAGACCACAAACTGCGATAAAAAGCGTATTTCTTAACCCTTCAACCACCTTCACATAGCCGTTGGCATCTATGAAGATCTCTATAAACCTATCAATTTTCTGACCAAAATTACCCATTGTTTTCCCTTCTTAAAAGAAGGAAAATACCTGCACCTATGATAGACTTTACTGATGCCTGCATTTTCCTTCTCATTTCAGTCTTGTTTTTATGCTTATAAATTCACATCTACTGCATCTCGTTGATCGCTTTTGTGATCGCATCGGCCGGAGCCGCGTCGATGATCACGTAGTTCACCTTGCCATTAAGCATATCCTGAATCGCAAGAGAACCGCTCTTGTATGTTACACATTCAGCCGGAAGTCCCGGGAAGCCCCATTCCTCATCACCATTTACATAGTAGTTTGCCGTTGTTCCCTGCTGTACGCCGATCTTGTCGTCTGCTGTCAGTTCGCCCAACTTCGCGGCAACCTCATCGGCAGTCGTGCAATCGTCAAAATTCGTGTCGTCGCTTGGAACAACCAGTCTCTGGGAAGCCGAATAATAAGAATCAGAGAAGGTTACATACTCTTCTCTCTCCTCATTAACCGTAAGACCTGCCATGGCGATGTCGCATTTATGCTGTCCTACGGAAAGGCAGACCGCATCGAAATCCATGTTCTGGATTACCAGCTCCTGCCCAAGCTCCTCAGCAAGAAGAGCCGCAATCTCCATATCTATACCAAGATAAGCGTCACCCTTTGTGTACTCGAACGGCTCAAAAGCTGCGTTTGTCGCAACGACAAGCTGATCCTTGGATGTGTCAAGTTCCGCAGACTGTACTTCTGTCGGCTCACCGCCTCCGAAGTATTTGTCACAGATCTCATCCAGAGTTCCGTCCTCTTTGATCTTATTGATAAATGTATTCACCTGCTCAAGAAGCTCTGGCTGATCTTGATCAACACCAAATGCGTACTGCTCATCTGTCAGATCGATCTCCATAACTTTTGCTGTCTTCGCACTGCTGCCCCCATCGCTTCCGTCTGTATCATTTCCGTTGCTTCCGCATCCTGATACCATACCCGCAACAAGTGTGGCACACAGAGCCGCTGCTAATAACTTCTTCATCTTTCATTCCTCCATCATTATTCTCGTTCTTCATTATATATATGCCATTTTCATATTCTAGCACGTTTTGTATAAAATACAAGCCTTTTTTGCATTTTTATGCAAGTTTATGCAAGAAGAGCTGTAATTCCGAAATACAAAAGTACGATAATTCCGAGAACAATGCGGTAATAACCAAACACTTTAAAATCATGCTTCTTTATGTATTTCATCAAGAACTCTATCGCCACGATGGATACAAAGAACGACACTACTACGCCCACCAGAAGGATAGCCACCTGCATCGGCGTATAGTGAAAACCGAAGTTAATCAGCTTCAGACCGCTGGCGCCAAACATGACTGGGATGGCAAGGAAAAATGTAAACTCCGCCGCCACGCTCCTTGACACACCGATCAAAAGGGCTCCCACAATCGTCGCACCGGAACGGGACGTGCCGGGTATCATCGACAGCATCTGAAATACACCGATCATCAGAAGCATGGGAAGGGTGAGCTGGGAAATCTTTGTCACTTTCGGCTCCACCCCCTTCTGCCGGTTCTCTACCACGATAAACAGCACGCCGTAAATAATCAGCATCGCTGCAACCACATACCAGTGGTACAGATATTTATCTATCGTATCGTTGAAGAGAAGGCCTACAATGCCCGCCGGAAGACAACCAATCAATACTTTCACCCAGAGCTGGATCGTCATCATCTTTTGCTTCTGCGTTTTTCTCGAAGAGAACGGGTTCAGCTTATGAAAATAGATTACGACCACGGCCAGAATGGCTCCAAGCTGGATGACTACCTCGAACATCTCGAAAAACGCGTCGCCCTGCTTTAATTTCAAGAGTTCATCCAGAAGAATCAGATGCCCTGTACTGCTGACCGGAAGCCACTCCGTGATTCCCTCCACAATTCCGAATATGACTGCCTTTAAGATCTCTAACATACCCCTTCTCCTCCTCCGAGAATAAATTTTTCTATAGCATATGCCACGCCTTCGTCTTCATTTGTCAGCGTAACGTAATCCGCCGCTTGTTTTATCTCTTCCTCAGCATTTCCCATAGCTACGCCAAATCCGACTTCGCGAAGCATGGCTGTGTCATTGTCGCCATCCCCACACGCCATGATCTCTTCCCGCTTAATCCCGAGCATACGTCCCAGTTCCACAAGCGCGGTTCCCTTGTTTACACCTCTAGCATTGATCTCAATATTATAGCCTAGCGATCCAACGAGTTCCAGATCTTCTTCCATGGAGAGTTCTTCCCATGCTCTCCGGCGTTCATCCATATCGGCAAACAATGCCTGAACCTTATCAAGGCCTCTGTTTTCCTGCTCCAACAGGGAATAAAGATCCTCCACAGGGATTCTTGTCTTTCTCGTATATTCCCACATGCTCGGATTTCTATGGTAACGCTCCACATATTTCATCTTTTCCGCCTGAGCATATCCCTGCCCGTCAAAATAGATCTCTTGTAGAGTATCATACTTCCCGCAGATTTCCAATGCTTTTTTTGCTGGTCCGGGCTCAAGCAGATGCTCAAAAAGCACCTTGTTTCTGCCCGTGTCAATAACCCGCGCGCCGTTGGAAGTCAGGGCGTAGCGTATTCCCTGCAAATTCTGCAGTTCCTCCGGCACTCCCATCCACGGCCGCCCTGTCGCGACAAGGACAATCACCCCTTTTTGGATCGCCTTCTCCAGAGCCTTTCTTGTACGGGAAGTCAGTTCTTTTCTATCTGTCAGAAGCGTTCCGTCCAGATCAAATCCTGCCATTTTTATCATATGTTCCATATCCGTTCCATATTTCTCCTAAATCTCTTCTATACATAGTTCACGCACAGTACGCACGATTAGCGAAACGCGCTCCGCTTGTGAAAATATGTGCGCTTATTTTTCCTTCACATTGGCTGTATAACCGAACTGTTTATAACACATTGTATCAGAGTTTGCCAAATCGTGCAATTTGTAGTATAATGATTTCCCACAGCTTAACAATCGTATTAAGAAAGGAATCAAGAGATATGAAAATTTGCAAAAAACGTTGGATTCAGACAGGGGTTGCTCTGTTCTGCTCCCTCGCAATTGTACTTTCAGTTTTCCCTTCTTTTGCTGACGAGGATATTTCCTCCTTGGAAAACCAGAGTTCTTCTCTCCAGAGTGAGCTATCGGGTATCAACGAGGACATCCTCGCGCTGAACAGCGAGATTGAGACAGCGCAGATGCAGATCGAGATTCTGGACAGTGAGATCGTTCGTACTACCGATGCTCTGGCTGCTGCGGAAGCGGATGAAAAGAACCAATACTCAGATATGAAAAACCGCATCAAATATATGTACGAAAACGGAAACGCGTCTCTGCTGCAGATGCTTTTCTCTGCAGAGAACATGACGGATTTCCTTAACAAAGCGGATTTCATAGAAAATCTGAGCGAATATGACAGAAACGCTTTAGAGGATTTGAAAAAGGTCCATCAAGAGATCGAAGAACAGAAGGCTACTTTAGAATCCCAGCAAGCTTTACTCGCTGATCTGAAGACAGATCTTGACACAAGAAAAGCTGAATTACAGGCAAAGGCAGACGCCACCGCAACGGATCTTGCCATTGTACAGGCGAAGCTGGAGGCCGCAAAAGAGGCAGAAGCCGCTCGCATTACAGCAGAGCAGGAAACATGGCAGACATCTTCCTCGGGCGGAGGATCTGTCACCAATGGCGGCGCCATAAATGTCTCTGCTGATGACGTCACTTTACTCGCTGCAATTATTCAGTGTGAAGCGGTACAGGACTATAATTCTCTGCTTGCGGTCGCTACCGTGATCATGAACCGCGTACAAAGCCCCCGTTTCCCAAACTCGATCAGCGGGGTCATCTACGCAAGCGGACAGTTTGAACCTGTACGGACAGGCCGTCTTCAAAATGTATTGAACTCCGGCCCGACTTCTCTATCCAGGCAAGTGGCACAGGACGCAGTCAATGGTGCCCGCCTTGCAGCAGTTTCTCATTGTTACTATTTTCTGTATGCGCCTTCTACGAGCAGGGACGGAATTGTAATCGGGGACAATCTTTTTTTCTCCACATGGTAAAATACGGATAACCACTGTAAAGCCATAAAAAAATTCAGCACAGGTAACTGCCTGTGCTGAATTTTTTACCAACCTTTTTATATTCTATTGATAATCGATCACGTCGATCCATTTCATAAGGAAATCTTTCTCCAGCTCATTATCCTTTGTAAGCTGTGCAGCCGCCACAATCGGCAGCCACTGCTGCACGTACTGTCTTGCCGTATCACTCTTCTTACAGAAGATATTCAGATACAGATCTGCCGTCTCTTGATCCTTCAGCGCGAAGAGAAGATAGGTCATAGCCGCGTCCGCACTTGCATTTCCCTGTGTAGCATGCGCCCAGTCGACAACCGTCATCTTGCCGTTCTTTCCGACGATCACATTGCTCGGGTTAAAATCACCGTGGCATACCTTGTTGTGCTTCGGCATACTCTCAAGCCGTGTAAGAAGCTCATACCTTGTTGTAGCGTCCAGTTCTTTCAAACTATTGATCTGGCGGGAGAACTTGTCTTTCATCCCCTTGAGCAGCGGGGATGTCTTTCCATGTACCTGAAGCTGAAGATCTACAAAGTCCTCCATATATTTCTCGATGTTCTTCTTATCGGAATTCATCATCTCTTCGAGAGTTTTTCCAGCTTTGAACTCGATCTCAATGGCCCATTTGCCATCGATCTGCGTAACTCCCTTCACTTTCGGGATATCAAGTCCTGTCTCCTCGATACGGGCAGTGATCAGAGCCTCATTGAAAACATCTGACTTCGGATGTGTCTCCAAAAATACCTTGACAATACTGTCATCACATTTGTAAACGGATTTGTACGGACGTTTCACGATAATGTTTTTTTCTTCAAGTTTCATAAATATAGCCCTCCTTGATATGATATTTCGCTTTCGATGCTGTCATTATACACCAACAAAATAGGAAATGTAACCCCTCAAGGAAAATTTTGTGCAATTTTTAACTATTTTTTTTAATATAAATTTATCGTTAATTATTTAACAATAAGTCTGCCCCGCATCGGCTTTTTCTTTTCTATTTTTCCGATAGATCACTTCCAGACCTTTAAGCAACAGATCATCGTCCAAAATGATGTTACGTCTGCAGTGGGGCACTATTTTCCCTGCGAGACCGCCTGTCGCCACTACCGTAACCTCTCCGTCCAATTCTTCTGAAAGCCGGTCAATAATACCGTCAATCGCCGCCGCAGAACTGTATATCATCCCGCTCTTCATTGAATCTATCGTATTTTTCCCGATGATGTGCTCCGGTACTTCGATGCCGATCCCCCCAAGCTGAGAGGCATTTGCAGTAAGAGAATTTAATGACACCTCAATGCCAGGGTAAATCATGCTGCCGACGTAGTTCCTATTCTTGTCGATCACGCATACCGTATTTGCCGTCCCCATATCAAAAATCAGAAGCGGGACCGGATACTCAGCGATCCCTGCCACGGAATCCACTACAAGATCGCTCCCAAGCTGCACTGGGTTGTCGATCTGGATATTCAGCCCTGTCTTAATGCCCGCTCCTACGACAAGAGGTTCCTTTTTTAAGATTTTCTCGACCGCCAGCTTTGCTACAGTCGTAATTTGAGGAACAACAGAAGAGATTATTCCCCCTTCCAGCTGCTCTCTTTCGATATGATAAATGTCCAGTACATTCTTGATGTCAATGGCGTATTCTAGTTCCGTTTTGGTCCGCACCGTGGAAAGACGTTCCACAAAAGCACACTCTTTTCCCTCGATACAGCCAATAACAATATTTGTATTTCCGATATCAATAGCCAAGATCATTTTTTATACCCAGCCTTTCCCTTACATTTTTCTTTAAGAGTACTCTGCCTATAAACAGCGTAAGTACGCCGGCTATAATAGCTTCCGGCACGCCGTTTATTCCAATCAGAGACAGAATCGCCGTGTAAACCGTTGACACGGCAATTTCCCTTGCAACCGCATATGCCTCTTTATAAAACACAAGTATCAGGCCCATAACAAGCAGCGTATTGACCAGCGAACCCGCCACGCCCGAGAGGATCAGCCCGATGCCTGACACGCCTTTCTTCCTAGTCTCCTCTCTTGTGAAACGCAGCGCCAGCTTGTACACGAAATGTGGAACCACACCCACCAGCATCCTAGGGATAAAGCAGATGATAAGGCTGCCGATGCCACCGCTTATATCGCCCAGACTGTAAAATGGTGTAAATACAAATGAAGTCGGCGTGGGATTCATCGTATTATTGATCAGGCTGGTAAGCCCGAACAGGAATCCAAGCGCCGCTCCTTTTTTCGGTCCCAGCAGGATCGATGCGATAATAACTGGAATATGAAGGATTGTCGCCCTTGTGAACCCAAGAGGGATATACCCCAGATACGGGGTGAATGCCATAAGGCATATGATAGCGCCGAATATGGCTACTTGAACCATTCCTGCCGTACTGAATCTTCCAACTTCCTGTTTCTTAGAATTTGTAGAATTGTTCATAACTGCCTCCTTGTTATCATTCTCATACGAGATACAATACTTTTGGCGCAGAAGAGATAACTTCTTCTGCTTCGTTGTCAAATTGTTTCTCCGGGCACATAGCGCCCGGTATAGATATTTAGTCTTCCCTTCCCCTGCTTTTCATCTGTGCAAGGATTTTATCAAGGATGTGTGCGGCTGTCTCCTCTTTCGACATCTTCCCGAGTGAAACTTCCTCATCCTCTGTGACCAGCGTCGCCACATTCGTGTCGCCACCAAAACCCGCGCCTTCTTCTCTAAGACTGTTGGCAACAATCATATCAAGATGCTTTTTCTCTAATTTTCTACGCGCATTCTCAAGCAGGTTCTGTGTCTCCATGGCAAATCCGCAGAGGAACTGCCCGGCTCTTTTATACTCCCCAAGATACGCGAGAATATCGCCCGTGCGCTCAAGTGCGAGAATCTTTTCTTCCTCCTGCCCAGTTTGGGCGTTCTCTTTCTTGATCTTCTCAGAGCTTATCTGCTTTGGACGGTAATCGGCAACCGCCGCTGCCTTTATGATGATATCCTGATCTTCCGCCCGGGCGATCACTTCGTTGAACATCTCTTTTGCCGATGTGATCCACACCGTATGAACAAACTCCGGCGCTTTTAAAGCGGTCTGCCCGCTTACGAGCGTCACCTCCGCTCCGCGGCGCGCACACACACGCGCGATGGCGTATCCCATCTTTCCTGTGGAATGGTTCGTAATATACCGCACCGGGTCGATCATTTCTTTTGTGGGTCCTGCCGTCACGAGTACTTTAAGCCCTTTCATATCCTTGTCGCAGGCTGCTTCCTGAAGGATGTATTCCAACAGAAGTTCCGGCTCCGGCATCTTTCCCGCTCCGGTATCCCCGCACGCAAGGTACCCCACAGCCGGGCTGATTACTTCATACCCATACTTTTTCAGCGTGTTTATGTTGTCCTGAACGATGGGATTTTCGAACATGCGCGTGTTCATAGCAGGAGCGATAATCTTCTTACATCCGCACGCCATCACCGTTGTAGTCAGCATGTCGTCAGCGATCCCGTGAGCGATCTTTCCGATCACATTGGCACTGGCCGGGGCAATCATGACTACATCCGCCTTCTTCGCCAGAGACACATGCTCCACACTGTACTCAAAATTCCGGTCAAACGTGTCCACCAGACATTTATTCCCGGTGAGTTCCTCAAAAGTAATAGGGTTGATGAAATTCACCGCATTGGGCGTCATCAGTACATGGACGTCCGCCTTCAGTTTCTTCAGCGCGCTCGCCAGATATGCCGTTTTATAGGCGGCGATGCTGCCTGACACTCCCAGCAGGACAGTCTTTCCTTCCAACATAGGCTGCTCTCTCCTTTTTTGTATTTGACAGGACCGCATACACCGCTTCCTAACTCTTTTCCGGTCAATGTGAACATCCCGCACCTGCGTCGGGATTGCTCCGGTACCGTGTCATGCAGACATTATATGGCATATGCCGCAAAAAATCAATTTAAACGGTGTATTTCCATAGGAAACAATCTCTGTATTCATACAGAAAACAGCCTGCATCTGGCAGATTCCCTTCCCCGGGAACATGGCAGACACAGGCTGTATTCATCGTCTTATATAGTTGTATGCTATCTTATTTCGTTTTAATCATATGGTCTTTGATCATTCTGCAGACCCGCTTTTCCTTGCTTTCATCTGCGAGCGTTTCTTGCCATACCATACAAGGATTGCCACATAAGCCGCTGCCGCGACGACACCGATAATATATGCCGCCATCCACGGCACGTTAAAGCCGATCTTTGCGTTGACGATATATGTAACCGTAATAAACGTGTACCACGCACCCGGAATGAGCGGAATCCACACATATTTCGCTCTGCCCGTCTCAAACATCCACACAGTGATCGCAAGGAATGCGAACAGAGACAGAGACTGATTAGACCATGCAAAGTATCTCCACAGAATATTGAAACCGTCCGCATTGATCTTTGCAAATACAAGGATCACTGCCACAAGCGCAAAAATTACCGCTGCAAGTCCAAGACGTTTCGCTTTTTTCGTCTGATCCAGATGGAACGCATCGGCAATCGCAAGACGAAGAGATCGAAGCGCTGTATCTCCTGATGTAATAGGAAGCACGATAACTCCGACAATCGCGATGATACCTCCTATCGGACCAAGAAGATCTCGGCAGATCACGCCGATAGACGCCGTCGCCAGAGAAGCGTCCGCCGCCTGAATCCCAAGGTTATAGATACCCATAGCGCCAGCCGCCCACACCATAGCGATGAATCCTTCCAGCGTCATCATGTTGTAGAATGTCATACGTCCCTGCTTCTCGCTCTTCATCGTACGGGAAATAATCGCCGTTTGTGTAGAGTGGAATCCCGAAAGAATACCGCACGCTACTGTAATGAAGAAAATCGGGATAAAGTGGTTTGCATCAAAATAATCACCGTATGCCACCAGTCCTCCATTCCAATCATCCCACAGTTCTGTCAGCGGATATCCGTGAACAAAAAGCCCGATAAACACGCCTAACGCAGAGAACAGAAGGATCGCGCCGAAAACCGGATAAATACGTCCGATGATTTTGTCAATCGGAAATACTGTCGCAATCAGATAGTATGCAAAGATCACGCCATAGATTACCCATGTGGATACAGATGTGGCAGCACCGTCAAATCCAAATACCTGTGTCGCAGCAATATCTCCAGGTGTATAGATGAACACTGCGCCTACCAGAAGAAGCAGCAGGCTGCAGAAAATCTGATAAACTGTATAGACGCCCTTGTTACTGTACCTGCGGATCATAGTCGGCATCTGTGTGCCACCGTCACGCAGGCAGATCATTCCCGAAAAATAATCGTGCATTGCTCCACCGATGACGTTTCCGATAGGTATCGTGATAAACGCAATCGGTCCGAACAGGATACCTTGGATCGGTCCAAGGATCGGTCCTGTCCCCGCGATATTTAACAGGTTGATCAGGCTGTTCTTCCACTCTTTCATAGGAACATAGTCGATACCATCCTGTTTTGTATAGGCAGGAGTTTTCCTGTCATCAGGACCAAATACTTTCTCGCAGAACTTTCCGTAGAGTGCAGACCCTACAAAAAGGATAACGAGACCAATGATAAATGTTATCATAAGTTAAACCCTCCTTTTCCTTTAAATAGGAAATACTTTAACACATTACAACAGTATATCACTCGGCTATAAAATGTAAATGATATATTTTATAGAAATTTTATTATTTTTAGAATCAGATTATAAATTTAGGTTAAAAAAGATCAATCTATTTTGTATTATAGGTCAATCCTCCGTATTTTCTGTTATTTTCCGACAAAATATATTATAATGGCTGACGTGACACCTGATATATCTGAAAGGAGCGGCAACACATTATGCTACGTTCATATATTGCATTTGACATTGAAACGACAGGACTTGATCCTGCAGAAAACGAGATCATAGAGATCGGCGCACTGAAAGTCCGGGACGGGAAGGTTGCGGAGCGATTTATAGAATTTATCCGTCCCTTATCTCCCATCTCCCCCGCGATCACAAGTCTTACCGGTATCACGGATGAGATGGTGGCCGGCGCCAGAAACCGTTCCGGGGTCGTCAGCGATTTTCTTGAATTCTGCGAAGATGACGTACTCATCGGACATAATGTAATCTTTGATTACAGTTTTATAAAATATAGCGCTGTAAAAGAAGGGCTGGCATTTGAAAAAATGGGAATTGATACACTGAAGATTGCGAAGAAAGTACATGCCGACATGGAATCAAAAAGCCTGGGAAGTCTGTGCGCCCATTACCATATCAAGAACAAAGCGGCGCACCGGGCTTATCACGACGCCCTTGCCACGGCAAAGCTCTATCAGACACTGGCACATTATTTTGAGGACATCGATCCAAAACTATTCAAACCAGTACAGCTTACATATAAAGTAAGGCAGCCTCAGCCCGCCACAGCCAAACAGCTCACACTTTTAGAAAACCTTATTAGAAGGAAGGGTATCCAGCCGGAATGGAATACGGATACACTGACAAGAAGCGAAGCGTCAAGGATCATTGACCGCCTGCTTAAAGGCTGACCTAACATCGCTTTTATTCTTGGGAAAGGAACTTATATTTATGAAAAAGAAAAATAATTTTATGGGGACACGCCCTGTATTTTCCCTGCTGATTTCCATGTCTGTTCCCATGATGCTGTCCATGCTTATCCAATCTCTCTACAACATCGTCGACAGTATCTATGTATCGCGTCTTGGAACCGAGGCACTCACTGCTGTTTCTCTTGCTTTCCCGCTCCAGAACGCAGCCACCTCCGTGGCGGTTGGCATTGGCGTGGGCATCAGCTCCTCCATCTCCATACATCTGGGTTCGGAGAATCAGGAGAAAGCAAACCGGGCCGCAGTTGTCGGGCTGGCGCTCACCGTATTCCACTTCATATTGTTCATCCTTGCAGGTATTTTTGTTACACGGCCTTTTCTCTCTATGTTTACAGATAACCCTGCTGTACTGGAAGACGCGTGCGCCTACACCCGCATCGTGTTGTGCCTGTCTTTCGGCTCGCTACTACAGATCGCATTTGAAAAAATTTTTCAGGGCATCGGCGAGATGAAAGTAACTATGTACATGCTCACTGCAGGCTGCGTGATCAACATAATCCTTGATCCCATTCTCATCTTTGGTCTGTTAGGATTTCCTGCAATGGGTGTAGCGGGAGCCGCCATCGCCACTGTTGTTGGACAGATATGCGCTTTCCTTCTCTATATCGTCGCATATCGCAGGAAACGGTACACCATACAACTTCATCTCCGTGATCTGGTCTTTGACCGGATAGTCATCAGGCAGATCTACAGTGTGGGAATCCCGTCCAGTATCATGCTCCTGCTCCCTTCCGTGCTCATCAGCGTACTCAACAGTATTCTGACGGCATTCTCCGAGGTATATGTAGCAGTACTGGGCGTGTATTTCAAGCTTCAGACTTTCATCTACATGCCCGCAAACGGGATCGTTCAGGGGATGCGCCCCATCATTGGATACAACTACGGAGCAGGTAACAATAAGCGGGTCAGGGCAACAATCCGTTACAGCCTCTTAAGCGCCGCCTGCCTGATGCTCATCGGCACTGTGCTTTCCCTTTTCCTCCCCGGCCAGATACTCTCTTTGTTTCAGGCGGATGCCCACCTTATGGATGCAGGAATCACGGCTATGCGTGTAATCAGCTCTGGTTTCCTTATTTCCTCCATTGGGCTTATCTATGCAGGAGTATTTGAAGCACTCGGAAACGGAAAAAACTCGCTGATCATCTCTCTATTAAGACAACTTATCGTCACTGTGCCCCTAAGCTTCATACTTGCCCGCGCGGCAGGAATGGGCGCTCTGGGGGTGTGGATCTCATTTCCCGCAGGTGAGTTGTGTGCGTCGGCAGCAGCCCTCTTTTTACTGAAAAAATATAAGAAAGGGGCGTTTAGTCCGTTTTAAGCAGATGGGAGCGCTTTGCCCGATAATAACATTAGCGTGTTACAATGTAACAGCTGTCACTATTGGCAGTAGTGGCGGCTTAAATTCTTTTATTTTCTAATTTGATACTTTTGGGGTACTTTCCTTGACTTTATATTATTGCCGTGTTATACTATCCAACGTTGCAAAGCCCATAAAAATAAGGTCTTTTCGGGCTTGCCGCCGATTCCCGGCGTTAAATGAATCGTGTGTTCGGGACCTTCCACACGTAAAACAAAACTAAAGGAGAATTGAAAAATGAACGTATTCAAACACATCAACGTGCTTTTCATGGCACAAGCGGCAATGATCGCCGCCATCTACGTTGTAGTCACACTGGTTGTCGCGCCTTTTGCGTACGGAGAAGTACAGGTCCGTATATCCGAGGCTCTGACCATTCTTCCGGTATTTACCCCTGCCGCAGTGCCCGGAGTGTTCTTAGGCTGTCTGATCAGCAACATTCTAGGCGGATGTATCCTTCCAGATATTATCTTTGGAAGCCTTGCGACACTGATCGGAGCGGTATTTACGCGGACGCTGAGAAACAAGAGCAAATATCTCGCTCCCCTTCCCCCGATCATCGCGAATATGCTGATTGTACCATTCGTGCTAAGATACGGTTACATGGTTCCTCTTTCAATCCCGTTCATGATGCTGACAGTCGGTGTCGGTGAGGTCATTTCCTGCGGAGTTCTCGGACTGATCCTGCACGCAGCGCTAAGCAAATATAAGGGGATACTGTTTTCCCGGGCGGCACGTTCATAAGATTTCTGTTTTTACAAAGCAAAATATCCGCAGAACTTTACTGCGTAAACGGCAAGTAAAGGGGATCGCCCCCAAAGCCGCGATGCAGCCATAGTTCTGCGGATATCTATTTATAAAAGTTTCTATCGGATATATCCTATAAAGACATCTCCTCCCGCCTCTGTCATGTCCTCCATCGTACTTATGCCAACCGTATACTCTTGCCCCATGTCGGGATCAATGTAAGTGATATCTGTCGTCGTATACCCAGTCAGCATCACCGCATGGTCAGACGATATGAGCGCGGTCACCGGGCGCCCTTTGCCGATCACATACAGTATCTGCTCCAGCGTACAGCCTGTCAGATCAATCTGATGCGCCTCATAGGACTGCATATACCGTTCGCATGCCTCCAGCGAAGTCTCATCCCCTTCTTTTACAAACACCGGCGTCTCTGTGGAATATGAAAGGTTACGGTTTCCCTTCTCCCACACGTAGTGCTGATCTGAAGATACTACCACCCCGGATATTCTCTCTGCTTCCTGTACAGCATCTCCTGCCCGGTCATACATCCCTGCAAAACCGCCCATGCCATACACATAGAATTTCATTCCTCCGCTGTTTTCTCCAAGCATAAGGGTAAGAGTCCTTCCATCTGCCGCAAAGTCTGCCTTTATTGTTTTAGGCTCCAGATCCCCCACGCCCTCGGACAATGTTAGACGCACTTGTTTTTCCATCACATCGGCGCTGTATATCTCAACCGTCACTTTTGTTTCCATGCGCTCCGTGTTATTGGTAATATACTCCTGCGAAGCGGTCTGATAACGGTCTCCAGATTTTTCCACCCGGTTCAGAGTAAGAAGGTTATCCTCGATCAAAATGTCTGATGTATACAATCCCTGATCTATGAATGAATATTTGGCTTCTTCCTCATTTTCCGAATTGCGGATCTCTACCTCATACATAGGTTCGATCTCCCTCCCCGAGACGTCCTGCCCCTTATCTGAAGGATTGATCTTTCCATAGATAAAATCGCCGTTTATAAATCCCAGCGGCCGTATATCTTCTCCGTCCTCTGCCTGCACGGTATAGCCTTCTCCGCTATCCAGATCCAACACTTCTATCGCTGCCCCGTCTTCATCCTCTCCCACGGTCCTGTATGCGAGCATTCGCCCGTCCTCTGACAATACATAATCCTTGTCCTCCAGTTCTTCCGCAAGAATCGTCTGATCATCATTTTTGATATTGATCTCATATAGCGTTCCGCCAACGAGCGCATAAAGCATATCCTGCTCCTTGGCATAGTACACTATCTGCCCGAAAGTTTCTGCTGTTATAGCAGGTCCGCTCGTGCTGGAGATGAACGCTTTCTCCGTGACCAGAGAGTCCGCCTTGTCAAAATAATAAACGCCGACACCCGTTTCTCCTTCGTGCGCCCCCCGGTTCATATACCCGCACACTACAAATGAGACGTTGCCCTCGCTATCCACCCCAGTAATCCGGACATTGTGCCTGTCATTTCTGCTTCGCACATCCGAACCTTCCTGATCGGCAAAGCTGAATATCTGTGTAAACTCAGAGGCTTTCGTATCATAAAGCCAGAGATCACGTTCCTGAACGAATGCGACCATCATTTCGTCCTTATCCATCTCATATTGGACATTTTCTGAAGCGGTTCCCAAAATGATCCCGCTCTGGCTCAGCGCCTGATCGTTTCCCGTAAATACTTTCTCCATATTTCGGTTATAATCCAGAAGATAGATTGTGCCTTGCACAGAGCGTACACGGAAAAATTCGCGGATATTATAAACTCCGCTCTCCCCATTTTCGTCTTTGCATACAGTCTGATATCTCGCCAGAATGGAAGTGTATACCGAATTGGTCTCCTGTATATCCCACTCTACGTCGCCGAGCACTTGCGGAGCGAGCTCTCCCCACAGAACATGCGTAATATCCGAGTGAATATTAACCGTCTGATATGTCGTATTATCACTTGCTTCCCCCGGCTCCAGATAACTTTCAAGCCCTGCCGACTTATCTTGAGCTAGGGCCTTTGCGTGGAAATCCTGTGCAAAGGAAAGACACTCAGAGACAACCAGCTCGTCCGGCAGGATGATTCTTGTATAATAACTGACATTCTTCCCATCTTCCATATCAAGAACAACTTTGAGCACGCCTTCCTGAAGCGCTCCTTGAAGAGCGCTCCCCAGATTCAGCACTACGTCCTCCCCATTTCCCGGAACTGCCGCTTTACCGTCCGCATAGGTTTCCTGCCCATCCAGAGAATAGACTTCATAGCGGATATTCTGAATCTGTTGCGCATCTCCCTCTATCTTCATGGAGAGAGAGCCGTTCTGTCCAAGAGGCGTAATTGTATCCCGCATTGACGTAAGATCCATATCCCGGATATAACCACACAAGGCGTTTACCTCTTGCTCTCCCACAAGAAATGATATTCTTGGAAGTGATGGCGCTCCCATATCTACGATCTTGTCGTCTGTTCCTCTATTTATTACAAGACTGCTGGCTATAAGCGCTATAACAAATACAGCCGCCAGCACTCCCACTTTGATAAGCCGTCCCTTCATCCTTATCTATTCTCCCCTTTATCTATCTTGAAAAAGCCTCCCAAGCGTCGGCATAACCCCTAAAAACTGTTCACATCTCTTGATCTCTTCTAGCGCTTTTTTGTCTTTTTTCCCCTTGTTCACCGCCCGCAGCAAAATATTTTTCGGAGTATGCTCCATGTCAATGAATTCCAGCACCTGCGTCTCATATCCCATACTCTCCAAATATTTCGCCCTAAGCCCGTCGGTCGCCAATGCAGCAAAACGTTCTTTTAAAAGCCCGTAATCCATGACTGGGACAAGATATTCCCATGCTTTTAAGCTCGGTCTCTCCCCATTCTCACCGTCTCTGCCCCCGGCACAGTTTTTTCCCATCTGTCCGTTCAGCTCGTGCTGGCAACAGGGAACTGACAGAATTACCTTTGCATCCCATCCAACAGCCTTTGCAAGGGCATAGTCTGTCGCCGTATCACACGCATGCAGGGTGACTACCATATCCGCATGTTCAACCCCGTCATAGTCCGCAATATCCCCTTTTAAAAAAGTCAGTTTCTCATACCCGTACTTTTCTGCCAGAGAAGCGCAGTGCGCGATCACTTCCTCTTTCAAATCCAGACCGATGATTCGTATATCATATCCTTTGAGTTCACACAGATAATAATACATAGCAAAAGTCAGGTAAGATTTTCCACATCCAAAATCAATAATTGTAAGCTCCCTGCCCTTTTCCATCTGTGGAAGAATATCTTCGATAAATTCCAGAAACCGGTTAATCTGACGGAACTTATCCATTTTTGCCCGCACGATCTTCCCTTCCTCTGTCATCACGCCCAGATCTCTCAAGAATGGGACAGTAACCCCCTCCTCAATGATGCTCCGCTTCTTCCTGTCATGAGCGGGATCGGCGGCGCATACCTGCTGTGCCCGCCGCTTTCTTTTGACCGTCGCCTTTCCCCTTTTACTGACCAGAACAGAAGCTGTCTCCTGCACAGTTTCCGCCTGAATCTGCCTGAAGTTCTCCATGTACGAAAGAATACGCTCCTTTGCGCCCGAAGCGTCCAGATTCTCATGAAACGCCTGTGTCTTTGTAAAAGCCTCAAGCTGGAAAAGAAGCGCGTCCTTCTTCTCAATAGGACGCACCTTCACTTTCAGGATGCCTTCTTTTTCCCTTGGGCCGCTGACAACTATACGTATTAAGTCTTTATTTAAAATATCTGTCAGTAACTTTAAAATTTCTTCCATTCATTTCTCCTCTGCCGCTCATCCCCGTCACTCATCTTTCATGTACACGGCGCGCGTCCTCTCACCGTCCTCTACGATCTCCACATTGGGAAAGCTTTCAATATATTGCTTGAACTGGGAAAAACCGTAATCTCTAACCTTAAAATCCCTGAAGCGCGTATGAATACGGTTCCCCAATGATCCAAGCGAAATGCCGTATCTGCCATTGCTTTGTATCTGGCGCATGATATATTCCTCAAGCATATCCTTTTTACTCTTATCCTCATAGAGAGAGACAGACACCTTCGTCCCCTCTTGGGTAAGCTTTAACTTAGGAAGCGTCTCAAGAAACTTTGACAGCAAACTATAGCCGTACCTTCTTACGTCAAAATCAGGATACAACTTGACCAGACGGCTTCCCACCTCGCCAAGTCCAGTCTCCCTATCATCGTTCTGGTTCTCTGTAATAATCTTAACCACTGCCTCCTCGATCTTGTCCTTGGATATGGCGTTTTCCTTCCTCTGCTCTTTCCCATGGTTCTGATGGGAGAAATTTTTCTCCTCCTTCTCATCCTTATCCATCGTACTGTCCTCCAGCAGAAGCTCTAAAACAGTGAAAATATCGCACGCTTTCCTGAACGGAGAAGGCGTCTTATCCTCTCCCATACCGATGACCGTCTTCCCACTCTCCCTTAAACGGCTCGCCAGTTTTGTGAAATCGCTATCGCTGGATACAAGGCAGAATCCTTCCAGCTCGCTCGTGTAAAGCATGTCCATGGCATCAATGATCATGGCGGAGTCTGTAGCGTTCTTCCCCTGCGTATAGCTGAACTGCTGGATCGGAGTAATAGAATTTTGCAAAAGCTCTTCTTTCCAGCTTGCATTGTTCGTCTTTGTCCAGTCCCCATAGATTCTCTTATACGTTACATTTCCATACTTGGACAGCTCATCCAATATCGGTTTGATATACTTTGCGGATACGTTGTCCGCGTCAATCAGAAGCGCAAATCTGTTGTCCATGACATATAGTCCTCCCCCTCAAGGTTTTTCCATGTGAATTTCCCATCTTCAAAAACCATATAGCTATGCGCTGATCCTTCCTTCGGGATCGATACGGATCCCGGATTCAGATAACGGAGTGTCCTTCCATCAAAACGCAGAACCTCTTCACACGCAGGAATATGTGTGTGCCCGTTCAGAAGGATATCCCCGTTTTTCATCGGAGGCAGGTCATACGTGTTATAGATATGCCCATGTGTGGCAAACACTGTAACCGTGTTCCTCCCATCTCCGCAAGGAAGCTCCAGCAGGCAGTACTCTGCCATAATCGGGAATTCCAGCACCATCTGATCCACCTCTGTGTCGCAATTGCCACGCACGCAGAGAAGTTCTTCCTTGACTTCATTCAACAATCGGAGCACTTCTTTTGGCGCATACCCCTCCGGAAGATCGTTACGGGGACCGTGATAGAGAATGTCCCCCAGCAGAAGAAGCCGATCCGCCCCTTCTCTTCCGTATGCCTCCAGCATCTGTCCGCAATATTCTGCAGAACCATGGATGTCCGATGCGATCATCAGTTTCATAATATAAGATCCTCCCAAATTTTCTCCGTCTATTTTAGCATAACGAGCCGAAAATTGTAAGCCCGTATCTCCTCAACGACAGACAGCCTGCTGGGGCAAATTATTACCGCAGCAGGCCGTCTATCTGTTTTATAGTTGCAGGATAATCAATTTTTTCAAATTCAGTCACGTCTAGTTCGATCAAATGTCCCAGCACAAATCTGGCATATCCCCTTTTTTCGCACCGTTCTTTAAAACATTCATATGTTAAAAGGCTGTCCGCCTCCCTTCTATCCGGCAGTATATCGCCCTTATGATACCGGCTCACCAGATGTCCCAGGTGCCTTCCAGTATCCATGTCTCTTTTCCGGGAGCGCAGGAACAAGACGTCTTCTCTTCCTGTCAAACGGACAGTAATTACCTGATATCCATACGTTTCCGTCAGTTCCTTAATCTTTCCTTTCTGCTTATCGCTAAATGGATAGTCTGAAATCAACAACCTCTTTTCTTTCATATTCTTTTCCATAATTTCATAATACTGCCGCCAGCTTTTGCGCTCAAGCGCAGCCTTTTCTTCCGGCCCATTAAATCCGTATATATCCCAAATATCTTCCTTAATTGCATCCGGGGAAATCGGAACTATCTGGGGATATTTCTCTTTGATTTTCTGCAGCAGATATGTTTTCCCCGTAGCCGGATAGCCTGCCAGTAATATAATTGTACTCTTCATCTTTCCTCTCTTACAACTGAAACAACACCATTTTCTCTTTTATAATTTCTTTAACTCTGTCATTTGCCGGACCAAGAAGCCGTCTTAATGATGTGAGCGGCGTCACTTCATCGGATGTAAAAGTTGTTCTGACAACATCAATATAAGATTTATTTAATTCTGTTCCCACATTGATTTTTTTCATACCCTTTTTTACGCACTGTCTCATGTCCTCATCTGCCACCCCGGTCCCGCCATGCAAAACAAGCCTGACATCGCCGAGTTCTGCTCTGAGGTCATCCAGAAGTTCATAATTGATTTTTGCTTTTGATTTGTACTGCCCGTGCGTAGTTCCGATTGAAACAGCCAAAGCGTCCACTCCTGTTTCCCTTGCAAACCGCATCGCGTCTTCCAGTCTGGTATACATGTTTTCATCTTTTGACAAAACAACTCCGTCCTCAGTTCCTCCAATGGCACCCACCTCGCCTTCCACAGAGACATTATGGGCACGGGCATACGAAACAACCCGTTTTGTATTCTGAATATTTTCCTCCAGCGGCAAAACGGAACCATCATACATAACCGAAGAATATCCGCAGTCAATCGCTTTTTTCAGCGCCTCGATATCCCGGCAGTGATCCATGTGAAGCGCCGTACTGACCTTCTCTTTTTCGGCAAGAGCTCTTACAACAGCAACCAGCAGTTCAAACCCGATATACTCCGCGGTCCCCAAAGAAGTTTGTAAGATAATTGGAACCTGCATTTCCTCCGCCGCTTTTATCATGGCAGGCACCATTTCCAAACAGTGTACATTAAAAGCCCCGATAGTGCCCTTCCCTTCAAACTCCTCAAACAATTCCACCATATTTTTATACATATCCTTATCTCCTTCTGTTTCTGTCCATTCGGCAGTCCCCTGAATCAATCACAAAATCCGCTCTGATCTCCACCTGTCTCTTCAGCTTTCACAATCTTGACAACACGGCTTGTTCCCAGACGGTCCGCTCCAAGCTCAAGGAATTTCTCTGCATCCTCCATAGAAGAAATCCCCCCTGCCGCCTTCATCTTTACATTAAGTCCGATGTGTTCGGAAAACAGGCGGATATCATCACACGTCGCCCCTGCATCTGAAAATCCAGTAGAGGTCTTGATATAGTCCGCTCCCTCTTTTGTCACGATCTCGCACATCTTAACCTTTTCTTCCTCCGTCAGAAGACATGTTTCGATAATAACCTTTAATATCTTCTCACCACAGGCTCTCTTCATCGTGCGTATTTCTTCCTCGATCAGGTCATACTTCCGGTCTTTCAACCAGCCAATATTAATTACCATGTCGATCTCCGATGCTCCGTTTGCAAGAGCGTCTCTTGTCTCAAACTCTTTCGCCGCAGTCGTCATGTATCCATTAGGAAATCCGACAACCGTACAGACCGGTATCTTCCCATCAAGATACTCTTTCGCCTGCTTTACATAGCTTGGCGGAATGCACACCGACGCAGTCTGATATATCACCGCGTCATCACATATCCGCCGTATCTCATCCCACGTTGCCCCCTGAAGCAGCAGCGTGTGATCTACGTGTTTCAATATTTCTTTCTGTTCCATTTTTCTTTTCCCGCCCTTGTTACTTTCGTGACAATGTTTTTATAATCCGCACCACATCTTCTTTTGCTTCAGCCATGCGCAAAGCGTCCATAACGCTGCTGTCGCTGATCATAATATTAAATTGGCGCAGCGCTTCAAGATGAGATTTATTATCTGTTGTACAAAAGCAAAAAACAAATTCAACAGGATCATTACCCCTGTTCCCGAAATATACAGGTCTTTTCAATCTCAGCAGTGACATCCCGATTCTGTTTACATGATTAAAAGAACGCGCATGGGGCAGCGCAATGCCCCGGGAAATAACCACATACTCCCGCTTCTCTGAAAGCGTTTCAAGAATGTCGTCAATATATTCTTTTTGTATATATCCGTTCTTCATCAGCATCTCCCCGGCAGTGACAACTGCTTCACGCCAGTCTGCGCACTCGGCGTCAAGCAGAATATTATCCGGAATAATAACTTCCTCCAGAAGAGGTTTTTCCACATGCTTTTTGTATTCTCCCAGCCCCAGCACATTTAGGATATCGTCATAAAGTAATTTATAATCCTTTATCCGGCAATGCTCTGAAACAACGTTCATTACCGCTGCCGCAATATCATAATCCACCACTCTTGTGGGCAGATATTTTTTCAATATATCTACATCTTCCGAAGTCAATATGGGATTCACCTTTACATATTGCCCTATATCCAGAGGAATCGTACTGATGATCAAAACCTCTGTCTTTGTTTTCTGTATATACCGTTCCAGCTGATTGTAGGGAATGATATCTATTACATTCACTTCAAACATCACATTCAGCCAATAGTTCATCAGCCTTGACGTAAGCTGGCCCGAAGCGCATACTACAAGAACGTCCTCCTTTTGCTTTGAGAAAGACCTCTGTCTCTGTAATGCCTCTAAAAAGGCAAAGGCGATATATTCTTTTCCGTTTTCACTGAATCTGATTCCGGAGCCTTTTTCCATAATCGGAATAGCCTCCTCAACAACTGGAAGTATATTTATAAGCAGTTCCGGGAAACGGGAAAAGGCATCTCTTTTATAAGCCTGTGTCTTTGCGCCGTTATTTAAAACCGTGCAGATATATTCATTCAACGCGTCGATGAGTATTTCATCCTTGATAAATTCAACATCCAGTTTCCTGCCTACATAATCTATAAATTCCAGCATGACAACCTGCTGGTCAATGTAATTAATATTTTTGTGTGCCAGGTTTTCATAATGCAGCGCATAGTTCAAAACCTGAGCGATATAAACAGCGTCTGTATCAGCCAACGGCACTTTCATTGTTTTTTCAATATCTTCTATAACAAGCTGCAGCGTTCTCTCTTCTCCGCGGAACAGAGACTCTTTTTCGCATCCGCCTTTTCCGCCATGACTGTATTTGCTGATCCGGAGCATCATAACAGACAGACTGAAGAACAAATAAATATAAATATTATCCGGATATACTTTTTTTGTCCTGCATTCAATTTTTTTAATGCAGGAATCAACTTGTTCATAGCTGATATCTCGAAAAATGTAAAACAGCGGATTATCTTCCTTCCCGCCCTGCCCGCTGGAAGTATTTTTGATAATCCTCATCGCTTCTTCAATCTTTATATAGCTCTGCAGAAAATAAACAACAGAATTTCTGATATCTGTTTCATCTCCTGTAATCTTCACTCCATAGTGTGCAACGGTTTGTATTTCCGCACTTCTGTGCGGATAATGTTTCTTTATTTTTGACAGATCATTAATCACCGTACTCCTGGATACGTCTATTTTTTCTGCGATTTCATAAGAAGTAACATACTCCTTTGTAGTCAGAAGCCTGTAAAAAATATCAAATAAACGCTCTCTCTGCGACAAAACTCTTGTATATGCCCCGCTGTTTTTCAACAGCTTCTCAATTTTAGCTTTCTGTTCTTCGGTTCCTACAAAACAGATGCCCGCTTTATTTTTTCTTTCAAGACGGGGAACTCCATTTTCCGTCAGGAAACAGTCAATTTCATCTAGTTCATATCTGACAGTCCTTGGCCTGATATCCAGCTGGAACGCCAAATCCGGCAAAAAGAAGCCTTCCTTCTTTTGCATCAACTGTCTTAAAATATATATTGCCCTGCTTTTTAACATGGTCTCCACCTCGTCTTGTCTCCATCTTCTCCTGTCCGGGCTTGTATTCCTCAAACAGGCGAAAGTACAGCTTCTATAGATTCCGCAATACTATGTACATAAAACAAATGCAGCGCCTCCGTAATCATTGCATGATCGCTGTTGACCGGAATCCACAAGTCGCAAAGTTCTCTAAGCTTGCCTCCTTTACAGTCTGTAAATACAACTGTCTTTATCCCTTTGTCCTGCGCTGTTTCCACTGCTTTTATAATATTTCCCGAATTACCGCTTGTACTGAATGCCCATAAAACATCTCCCGCTTTTCCCAGTGCCGCAACCTGTTTCGAAAAGACCTGATCATATCCGTAATCATTTGTCAGCGCGGTCAGCACGGAAATATCCGCTGTCAGCGCAATAGCCGGGTATCCGACCCGCTCCCAGTTTCTCATATGTCCTATAAAATCATTTGTAATATGTGACGCCGTGGAGGCGCTGCCGCCATTTCCACACAGCATTACCTTGTTTCCGTGCCTGATCGCCTCTGCTGTAATCGCAATACAGTCGTAAGAAGGTTTAAAATATTCATCTTTCGCAGTGTTCATACTGGTCTTTAATCGTTCAAAGTTATCTCTGAAAATGTCCTCTGTCATTTATTTCCCTCCGCTTTTTATTAACAGCGGCCTGCAGAGTTTACACAGACCGCTTTTATTTCCGTTTTTCAGGCTGCACCTATCAGATGTGCAATTCCGTAAAATATCAAACCAATAATGGAAAAATCCGTATCAGCAAATGTTGTTCCGGCAAATCCCATTGCTGCAAATGCAGGGAACAACAATGAACATAGCACGTTATTTAAGATTCCCGTAAGCATTGAACCGATAAATGCACCTCGCCTTCCTCCGGCAGCATTCGCGAAGATGGCTGCTGTGCCGCCCATAAAGAAGCTGTGAAGCAATGTGGGAATAATTACTGTCATTCCAGTGGCAAGGAATATGCCAAAAGCGATAAACTGACCGATCGTATATCCGATAAAGCCTACCATAATCGCGTTTGGAGCAAACGTAAATACTGTCGGGCAATCCAGTGCGGGGATTGCATTCGGGACAATCTTTTCTGCAATTCCTTTAAATGCAGGCACAAGTTCTGCCAGAATCATTCTTACTCCCAGAAGGATAACAGATACGCCTGCACTGAAAATAAATCCCTGCATCAAAGCCCATACAACCATATGAGTCGAGCCTGCATATCCTGCTACAAACTCGCTTCCCGCAAATATACAGCAGACGATTTCAATAAGAAATACTCCTATTCCCATCAGAATAACCGGCTCTTTGAAAAATCCCATCCATTTGGGAAGCTCCATTTTTTCCGTGGATGTCTCTTCTGGGTTTTTCCCGAAAATTTTGCCCATAAATCCCGCAAAAATATATCCCGTGGTAGCCCAGTGTCCAAGGGCGAAGGTTTCTCCACCTGTTACTTTTCTCATGAACGGCATTGAAATCGCAGGTGTCAGCACGCTCATGATACCCACTACAGCGGCACCAATCGCGATAACTGCCGCGGTCGGCAGACCAAACATAGAGAGCATAACTGCTGTCAGCGCCGCCATGATGATCGTATGATGTCCGCTCAGGAATATATATTTAAACCGTGTAAACCGCGCAAGCAGAATATTTACAATTAATCCGAAAAATGCAATAAATGCCATTTTAGTGCCATACTGTTCGGAAGCCATGGCTGTAATAGCCTCGTTCACAGGGATAACTCCCTGTATATTGAAGGCTTCCATCATAACCTCATTCAGCGGATCCAGCATACCCGTAATAATGTTAGACCCCTGTTGCATGATAAGAAATCCCAGAAAAGTTTTTAATGTACCTGTCATGACCCGTTCTACAGATGCTTTCTGTGCGACAAGACCTATAAAACTGATCAGAGCAACTAGCACAGCCGCCTGACTGATAATTGACGTTAAAATACTGATCAACGTATCCATGATCTCCTCCTTTACAAAAATTAACAAAAATTTAAAATATTTTACCCTCTTTCCACTTAACAGAAATATGATTTCATGCTACACTAGCGATGGAGTTCTTCCCTTTCCTACAATGAACAGAATTTCCTGCCATGGATATTTCACCATTGAGGGAGGGGAAATTCTTTTTTCAAATCCCGAGTATTTTTTTCAATTCTCCTTCTATGTAAGGCACATCCGTATAATTTACCACTTCTATCAGCGGCAGATTCATATCCGCCAATTCTTCACAAAATTGATGAGAAGAAACAATAATATCCGGGTTTGCTCCTCTTGCTGATCCTGTATCCGCCACTTCCACTACGGCCTCTTTTAAATCCAGTTTTTCTAGCGCTTTCTCCACATTCATTTTTAATATCAAACTGCTGCCCAATCCCATCGCACATACGCATACGATCTTCATTTTTCCCACCTCCTTTCTCATAAAACTTTTAAAAATTCTAATTATATTGTTTAAGTATCTCAATAACCTCCTTTCCGTCTTTTGCCGCCATCACCTCAGCCACTCTGCACTCATCGCCAAGGAAAGCCGCTAACAGCTTCAGCGCATCTATGTGAGTACTGTTATCGACTGCCGCCAGACATATTACAAGCTTCACAGGATTATTCGGTGATTCAAGAAAATTAACAGGATTTTCTAGAGTCATTAAGCTCATCCCCACTTTATTTACCCCGGATTCACTTTTTGCATGAGGAATAGCTACTCCCGGAACTAATACAAAATATCCTCCGTTCTCCTCCCCGTTTCTTATCATGGCATCTACATATGTAGACTGTACGCTTCCATCATCCACAAGGATTTGTCCTGCTTTGCGTATAGCCTGTCTCCAATCATCAGCTCTAATATTTGTCTGAATGGTTTTCTCATTAAGATATTCACTTAACATAGTTTTCCTCCCTGATAATTTAATACTCGTATTTTCTGTCATCTGCTCCCCAGATTCACCTCATTATTCCATATTATACATTTTCCACTATATTTCACAGATTTTATCTATACATTTATAATATTCTCCATTTATATTAATTAAAATAACAATTTTCCTGTTTATTTTTATAGCAAAATTTCTAACAATATATATTTTTTAGTGCATATTACATATATGTATCGAAATACATTCCACAAAAAAATAAACGAATGCCGCATCTATGATTGCTACTCATAAATGCGGCACCCTTTTCTTCACATGTTTTATTTTTTATATCTGCGGGCTGTACCACACTGCCGCCTCGTAGGGCCGAAGCGTTAGCCCGCCGTTCTCCGGGATCTTTGTATCCGGATAATTTCCCAGCACACACTTAAATCCTTCCAGTTTCGGAGCTTTCTTCCACTCGTACTCTTTTCCGTAGAAGTTTGCCGTCACGATCAATTCCTGCCCCTTCCAGCATCTGCGGTACGCGAACACAGACGAGTCTCCCTCAGCCAGCGGCTCAATATCTCCGTAAGCGATCACATCCAGTTCTTTCCTCATAGCAATCAGTTTCTGGTAATAGCGGAAGATAGAATCTTCATCCTTTAACTGATCCCCCGCATTGATCTTCGTGTGGTTTTCGTTTACCCCGATCCACGGTTCTTTGCCGTCCTCAGAGGAGAACCCTGCATACTTTGTACCATCCCACTGCATCGGTGTACGCCCGTTGTCCCGTGAGTGAATCTGGATAATGCGGAACGCGTCGGATGCGCTCAGCCCTTTTTCCTGAAGGATACAGTAATGATTTAAGCTCTCCACATCACGAAACTGGCTGATATCCGTAAAGTCCGTATTTGTCATGCCGATCTCTTCGCCCTGATATACATATGGCGTACCACGCAGACAGTGGATGATAGTGCCCAGCATTTTCGCAGATTGCTTCCAGTATCTTCCCTCGTCGCCAAAGCGGGATACTACGCGGGGCTGATCGTGATTACACCAGAACACCGCGTTCCACGCATTATGCTCTGTCATCTTTGTCTGCCATTCAAAAATAATATCTTTCAATTTCTGAAAATCAGCCGGTACAAGAACCCACTTCTCATTTCCCATAAAATCAACTTTCAAATGGTGAAAACTGAATACCATGGACAGTTCTCCCGTATCGCGCCCTGCATACTGATAACAGTTTTCGATGGATGTACTGGACATCTCTCCCACTGTCACAATCTGTGTGTCCGTCCCAAACGTCATATCGTGGAGCTCTTTTAAATACTTATGAATATTCGGCCCATCGGTATAATACTTACGCCCGTCACCTTCGGTATCATCCTCAAAAGCGCCTTTGCTGATCAGGTTTACCACATCAAAGCGGAATCCCTTCACACCTTTATCCATCCAGAAACGCACAATCTTCTGTACTTCTTTCCTTACATTTTCATTATCCCAGTTCAGATCCGCCTGCGTCACATCAAAAAGATGCAGATAATACTCGTCAAACTTCTCTACATACTCCCATGCGCTTCCTCCAAACTTACTCTCCCAGTTCGTCGGCGCACTTCCATCCGGCTTCCCTTTTCGGAAGAAGAAGAAATCTTTATAGTAAGGGTCTCCTTCCATAGCTTTTTGGAACCACTCATGGCGGGTGGATACATGGTTGAACACCATATCGAACATCAGGCCGATTCCCCGTTTGCCAGCTTCGGCGATAAGTTCTTCCACATCGGCCATTGTACCATATCTAGGATCAATATTATAATAATCTTCTACGTCATAACCATTGTCATTCTGCGGAGATACAAAGAATGGGGTAGACCAGATGTAATCCACACCCAGCTCTTTTATATAATCCAGTTTACTGATTACGCCTCTGATATCTCCAAGCCCATCCTTGTTTGTATCACAAAATGACTTGGGATAAATCTGATATACTACGCTTTTCCGAAAATCTTTTTCTGCCATTTTACACCTTTCCCTGACTAATCCCATGATATCACTGTTGTCTCTCCTGCCTTCGCTTCCATACCTGTGTGCATTGTGACGCCTGACGCTTTTCCTTCACCCGTCACAATGAGCATCGTCGTGCACGGATGTCCTGCTGCCTTGATCTTCTTCGGATCAAACTCAATCAACGGATCTCCTGTCTTTACATGATCCCCTTCATTTACAAGAAGCTTAAACCCGTCTCCACCCATATCCACGGTATCAACGCCCACATGAATCAGAAGTTCAAGGCCATTTGCCAGCGTCAGCCCGCACGCGTGTCCTGTATCAGCCATAACAACAGACACATCGCAATCTGATGGAGCGGTCACCACCGTATTCTCCGGCTCGATGGCAACACCGTCTCCCATCACTTTCTGAGAGAATACCTCATCCTGCACTTCCGTGATCGGGATCACTTTCCCGTCAAGAATTGATTTCAATTCTTTTATATCTTCCGTATCCGCTTTGGACGCGCTCACTTCAGAATCAGCCTGTCCCGATTCGGATATTTCTTCCGCAGTTAACGCGTTCCCACGGTTTTTCCCATATCTGTCTTCCTCGGACAGTTTTATCTTTCCTACAATAAATGTAAGAAGGAATGGAACCACGATGGCCACTGCCATTGCAAGAAGGAATGTCAGGTAATATTGCGGAACAATGGACAAGATACCCGGAAGGCCGCCCACGCCAATGCTCAGCGCCTGTACGCCGCATCCCACAGAAATCATTGCCGCAAAGCAGGAACCAATCATACCGCATACGAGGGGGAATACATATTTTAAGTTGACACCGAAGAGCGCCGGTTCCGTAACACCTAAGTAGCAGGAAATACATGCCGGTACATTAACCTGCTGCGCGCGCTCGTTCTTCTTCTGGAGAACGGACATGGCCAGCACACTTGAACCCTGCGCGATATTTGACAGCGCAATCATTGGCCAGAGGATCGTCGTCTTTGGCGGGATCGCCAAAAGCTGCGAATCGACCGCATTTGTCATATGGTGCAGACCCGTCATAACAAGCGGAGCGTACAGCAGGCCGAAAACCGCCGCAAAAATAAACCGAAAATCAGATGTAAGCCCTGTATATACTGCATTTCCAATCGCATCGCCGATCTTCCAGCCAATGGGGCCTACGATCGTATGCGCAATGAGAACCGCCGGAAGGAGAGAACAGAACGGAACAACGATCATACTGACCACTTCCGGACATATCTTTTTAAAAAACTTCTCAAGGTATACAAGGACAAACCCTGCCATCATCGCCGCGATAACCTGCCCCTGATAACCAATCATCTGCACTTTTGCAAATCCGAAATCCCACACCGGAATATCTTCCACCGCTGTGGATGACACGCTGAATCCATTTAGAAGCTGTGACGATACCAGTGTCAATCCAAGGACAATACCAAGAATCTGTGTTGTTCCCATCTTCTTCGTAATTGACCACACAATACCTACCGGGAGCAAATGAAACACTGCCTCACCGATAAGCCAGAGAAAGTTGTACATACCAGACCAGAATTGAGAGATATCCGCCAAGCTTTGCGTACCGTTATTAAAGAAATTGATCTCACCGATCACATTTCTAAATCCCAGCACAAGACCGCCGCAGATAAGAGCAGGAATCAGGGGCGCAAATATCTCACCAAGCGTACCGACAATCTTCTGGGCTGGATTCTGATTTGTCTTTGCCGCGGCTTTCACCGCATCTTTACTCACACCCTCAATACCCGCGTAAGCGGTAAACTCATTGTAAAATACAGCCACATCGTTTCCGATGATAACTTGATACTGTCCCGCCTGTGTAAATGTACCCTTTACGCTCGGCAGATCTTCAATCTCTTTCTCATTTGCCTTTTTCGGATCTGCGAGCACAAAACGCATCCTTGTCATGCAGTGGGAGACTGCCTGGATGTTTTCTTTGCCTCCTACGAGATCCAGTAGACGCTTCACGTCATTTTCATACTTTCCCATCGCTTCTCTTCCTTTCCTGACATTCTTACTTATGGGAGCACTGTTTGGAGAACCTTATCTCTTTAGGTTCTTCCCCGCACTTGTTTGAACAACTATAATTTATCACACTTGTTTAAACATGTCAATCTTCAAAAATAAAATAAACCTGATTCAGTAAATGTTAACAAAATCATACCCTGTTTTTTGTAGATTCCGTCAGAACATCAGGCAAAAATTATTTTTCTCTTGATTTTATGATGGTGAGTTTTATAATATAAGAAGATGTTTAAACAAGAGGAAAGCCATTATGCCAAAAGCGAAATACGATACGATTTACAAAGATTTAAAAGAAAAAATTGAAACAGAAATCTATGCTTATCAGGAAATACTCCCATCCGAACATATGCTCATTCATGAATACGGCTGCTCCCGCAACACTGTGCGGCGGGCGCTGGCAGAACTGACAGCAGACGGCTATGTACAGCCCATGCACGGCAGAGGGGTCCGAAATATTTACCAGCCGGTGGAACAGGCGGCATTCACCGTGGGAGGGATCGAGTCTTTCAAAGAATCCACGATCCGCAACAAACGTGTGAGCAAGACAAAAGTACTGCAATTTACAGAGATTGTCACGGATGAGAAAATAGAAAGGCGGACCGGCTTCAAAAAAGGAACTCCTCTCTACTATATCCAGAGGCTTCGTTTCTTAAACGGCATTCCTCTGATCCTTGACCACAACTATTTTTCAAAGGAGGTCGTCTCAAACCTGACTCCAGAGATCGCCGGGCAATCCATCTACGAATATTTGGAGGGTGAACTCGGCCTGACAATCGCCACAAGCAAGAGGACACTCACCGTCGAACACGTCACGCAAGTAGACGAAAAATATATCGACCTAAAGGGCTACAACTGCATGGCTGTCATCACCAGCCAGACTTTTAACGATAAAGGGATCCAGTTTGAGTACACACAGTCAAGGCATCACCCTGATTACTTTCGTTTCCAAGATGTAGCCACAAGAAAAAGGACAGGACTATAAAGCCCTGTCCTTTTTCTATCACATTCTCTATGACGTTCTGGTCCCCGGATACCATATATCCTACACCACAGTAGTTCCCTCTTTTTCCTGTAATTCTTTCCGAGCCTCAATATCCGTCACGCCTCTGCCCGCATTGGGATGAATCTGGGAATATCCCGCGTCAGCTATGAATACCGCCAGCAGCACAATACAGATTATTCTCAATTTTTTCTCGCTAATCTTGCTGACAATATCATCCACTATAGGCGCGATCACATATGCAATCGCCAGCCCTCCAATACCAAACACCAGAAGGCCTTCCGCGCAGATCCTGCCATGTAAGTTCAGGAAATATCCGCTGTAATCCCACCATTTCATCCCCCCTGTTGCAATCTCCATAATAAGGGAAGTCATATACTCGAGAAATCCGCACACCACAATAGTGGCCACAAATTCCAGTGCAGGGTTCCGTCTGAAACGGCACAAAACTGTCAAGATCAGGACCGCGCCCGTCCCGTAGATGGGAAGCCATGGGCCATGAAGAGCACCTCGGTTTACAAAATTCCCGTAACTTACAAGATGCATTCCCACCTCCCAGAGCCATCCAAAGAACGATAGCCCTAAAAAAATCACAATCAGCGACCATACTGAATAATGCCGCATATAATTCAACGACTGCACCAGTTTGCGCCGCCTTTCCTCCGGAACCGGATACAGTCTTACAGGATACGCTTCTCCCTGTGCGTCGTCAATCAAATCATAGATCTTTACCATTTCTGCCTGTCGCTGTTCATACTCCCTTTCCTCTTGCCGTCTGAAAAGAAGCACCCCGAAATTCTTTGCCAGCCAGCCTCTCCATCCAGACAGTTCCGGCTCATCTTCCGGCATATCTTCCACTACAGAAAGCACGTCGGCATATGTTTGTTCTATAAGCCGCGGATCTGCACTTTCATACAAATACGTATCATACAAAAGCTCAGAACCCGGGATATTTTTCTCTTTGGCAAGCGCCCGCAGCCCTGCATAATATCGTGTAAATGACGCCATCTTATAAGGGTTCGTATAGAGAATCCCAAACAGCCCCATCGTCGCCATGCTTAAAAGTTCCCATCCGGCAAACGACAACTCAAAGACAAAACACTCCCATTTGTGTCCCGCCATCATTTTCCTTGATAAAGTAATCGCTTCCCTCGCCGTCATGTCTGGGTTCTCCGCCGCGATAAAAGGCACCATATAATAGGAGTACCGCTTCACAGCGATCCCGACAATGGTAAGACACCAGAGCGAGTAAAACACATATTTCACAAACATAATCCACGATGCTTTCATCCATTTCCGAATACGCAGTAAAAATACAAACCGCTGGGGCGTTACCCTCTTATATTCCATTCCCTCCAGAAACACCCTGCGTATCACTACTGAAAATGTATTTTGAACAAAAAACCAGAATAGGAACATGAAGATGGCGCCAAGAATAATCATAACCATCACGCCTATGTTCTCTGAGCCGGTGACCGAGGCCATCGCCGCCACTGCCGTCACGATAATAGACCCTGAACTGACTTGGTTCACAATCCCAGAGAATACGCCCCGGGTTCTTCCGAAAGCCGGATTCCCGGTCTCCGCATGTTCGATGGCATTTTTCCGGATCTGCTCTGACATCTCTCTTCCCGCTTCTGTGTTATCCTCAACGATTGTGCGCAGAACATCTTCCCACCCGATACTGCGCATACTTGTCCGGATCAGATAGCTCCCCGAGTCATCTGGATCACTCGTATCCGTCTCAATTTGCTCATAAGTCTGTTCGTATGTCTGCGCCGTAGAAAAATTCAGCGAGCTTCTGAACTCAGCAGCAAGAAACGCTGCGATCAGACACGCTGCCACAAAAATCACATAGTGCTTTTTCAGGGAAATCCTTCCCTGTTTTTTCATTTGTTTTCTAGTCATCATCTGTCTGTAGCCTGACGGACGATTTCTTGTCCGCCCGTCCTCTCCTCACTCAAATCCTTTAGCCAGTAGTATACGGCATGTATAAATATAAGGCAAGTAAAAAAGTTGTTGTCTGGAATTTCAAAGAACGGTAATAAAAACTGCCAGCGACCTTAGCCGCTGGCAAAAAACTCACACTTTTTCAATCAATTTCCCAAATCCTTTTACTTTTTTACTGTATCTCTCCGTTCGAATCAGAACTGATCTCTTCCGGGTACAGATACGGCAGAGGATCTACTGCCGCTCCATTAATCTCCAACTGGAAATGAAGATGATTTCCAGTAGAATCTCCTGTTGATCCACTCAGTCCAATCTGCTGGCCCTTTTCCACCTTGTCGCCTTCTTCTACATACAGCTCCTTGTGGTGCATATATTTTGTCACAAGTCCATCTCCATGATCGATTACGATCCAGTATCCCGCCGAATCACTCCATCCCGCTGTTACAACTGTTCCAGCCGCCGCAGCGTAAACCGGGATATTCTCGCTTCCTGTCCCCAAGTCGATCCCCTTATGGTAAGAGTTCCTGAACTCTCTCCAGCCAAATTCGCTTGTGAGATGTGAACCCGGACACGGATCTGCGAAATCACCAAGGAGCTCGCTGAACTCCCCTAATGTCATCCGGTCAAGGCGATACAAGTCATAAGTCTCCATCTGGCGAATCAGATTCTCCGCATAGTTAATATCCGTCGCCCATCTGCTGCCGATACGCATAGCAAATGTATTAGCGTCATTGACGCCCTCGATCAGATCGCTATAAACCCTGCTTAGCAGATCCGCTCTGTCCTCGATGGACTCCGTATAGGTGTAATACACGCGGAATCCTGCACGGATCGTATAGCTCTCTCCGCTTTTTGTCTGTTCCCCGGTCTTCATATTCACTGAACCGGCAGGGCCTGTCCCCTTAATTCCAAACAGATTGTTATACTGATAAGCAAGATAAGAGAGCCCCTGTCCCTCATCTCCATACGGTCCGTACATACCGAACCCTGACTCCTGTATAATCTGGGCAATCGTAACGGAAGCCGGATAGCCATACTCATCCTGCACCTTGAGAGCACCAATGATCATTTCCGGCGTAATAAAGGCAGGAATATTCTCAAGCGGCATATCTGTGCTGTACTTGATCTTCTCTCCTTTGTCTACGAAAGCCTCCGACGGGTCGTATGTACGTTCTTCATAATATGCTTCCCTATGGTTATCTCGGAAATACACTGGCTTGCTTGGCTTTGTCTCCTCATCCGGTACCGGTGTTTCAGGCGCGGGAGCCTCCGGCTGAGGCGTATCTATCGCAGGTACCTCCGGCTCCTCTGCATCCGGAGTGCCTGTCCCCGGATCTTCTATATCTGGTACGTCTGTTCCCGGCTCTTCTGCATCCGGCACGTCTGTTCCCGGATCTTCTGCATCCGGCACGTCTGTTCCCGGAGCTTCTCCGTCTGGTGTATCCGTTCCCGGATCTTCTACATCTGGCTCATCAGTTCCTGGATCTTCTACATCTGGTGTATCCGTTCCCGGGTCTTCTGCATCCGGCACGTCTGTCTCCGGATCTTCTACATCCGGTACATCTGTTCCCGGATCTTCTACATCTGGTACATCTGTTCCCGGATCTTCTACATCCGGTACGTCTGTTCCCGGATCTTCCGCACCGGGTGTATCAATTCCCGGTACCTCTACATCTGGTGTATCGGCTCCCGGAGTTTCTACTTCTGGTGTATCGGTTCCCGGATCTTCTGTAGCCGGCGTATCCATCTCCGGAACTTCTACAACTGGCGTATCCTGACTTACCTGCGGATCGCTTCCGGACTCTGCCACTACAGGCGAGCACACGTTAGTAAATATCGTTCCGCCCAGCAACAACGAGGCCATTACCGCAGTTAATCTTTTTCTTGCTTCTTTTCTGTTTATCATGTCCTCTCCTTTCTATCATCCTTTCCTTAGTATTACAAGTATTTCCCCTTTTATCTGTGTGGATGATACCGGACCGAAATCCCTCGAATCCGTAGAATTCTCCCTATTATCCCCCAGCACAAAATATTCATCTTCCCCTAGTATGATCGGATACTCCTGTATACTGCTCCGCCGGGTAATCGCTTCTGTATATTCCTCTTTGAGTTCTTCTCCGTCTATTATGACGGCGCCTGTTCTCTGGTCGATATACACTTCCTCCCCGGGCAGTCCCACTACACGCTTGATCAGTACCTTACTGTCGTCTGACCGGACAAGAACCACATCTCCCCGTTCCAGCATACCGTGTAGTCTGGTGAATAACACCAGATCAGAATCCATATAGTTCGGGCTCATGGAGCTTCCCTCCACCACCGCCACGCCAAAAAATACGCGGGTCAGCAAGAATATGAGCAAGAGTAGGGCCACTGTTCCAAGCACCCATCTTCTTCTGTCTCTTTTATCCTTTTTTTCTTCTTCCAGTCTGGTACGTACAGCCTGCCGCACCTCTCCACCCGGCATTTTCTCCTCACTCAACTTTGTGACTGTCCTCCAGATTTTCAATCTGTTTCAGTATTTCTCTGACTCTTTCGCAGAAGAAGTCGCCCTCTTCTCTTAGTTTGTTTGTCTTCTTTATATATTCTTGCTGCTCCCTTAAATATTGGGTTTGGAGTTCCGCTATCTTCTTCTCCTCTTCCTTAGCTTTCTTCTGTGCCTCTTCCAGTATCTGGGCAGCCTCTTCCTCCGCCTTTTTCAGCGTATGCTCCCGGTACTCATGAATCTGATTCATGCTCTCCAGCAGCTCGCCACCTTTCTTCTGGTATTCATCCTGCATCTTCTGCGCTCTCTCCTCCATCCGGCCCTGCCTTTCACAAAGTCTGTGGATCACTTCTTGATATTTGTCACAGATAATGCCAATCTTCTCCATGACGTCCTCTTCGTCACAGCCACCGAGCGTCTTCTTTTTAAACTCCATCTCTTCTATGTAAGAGGCGATCCCACTGAGCCCCTCTACTTCTCTGTTCTCCACGTTCCTTATCTTCCTTTCTCTGACATCGAAAGTCTTTCTTCCTGCTGTTCTTCCTTACATGTATGACGTATGGATATTTCTTTTCGCGCATCTTCTATTCCGATAATCTCATTACTCCATGTACTTTTGTATTTTTCTATAATCCCACTTAGGCTCTGAGACAACCACTTTTCTTCAAGTTCTTGCTGCATCACCAGATAGAATCTGTGTACTGGACAATCTTTTACTCCGCCGCGGCTGCAGTATGTGTCCGGTTCCAGACACCGATTGATCTTTATAGTGCTTTCCATGACACTCAGCACATCCATCAATGTAATTTCCTCCAGAGGCTTCATCAGGTAATAACCTCCCTGAGAACCAGAATCAGATCCTATCAGTTTCGCCGCGCGTAACTTTGACGATATTTTCAGAATATATTTAGGTGGTATCATCATCTCCTCCGCGATTAGCGGCCCCGCCTTTTTTACTCCCATCTTGCCTAGGGACAAGAGCAATCGGATGGCATAGTCAGTTGTTATATTTAGTTGCATTTCTCCTCCTCTCCGACCTCACGCCCCTGCGGGCACTTGCCTCTTTCACCTTGCCTACTTTTTATATTTTTATGCTTTTCTTATTATCACCGTCATATACACAACCCGGAAGGTTTGTATTCTTATGGTTATAATACCTTCTACATCTGCTCTTTGTCAATAAAATCTCTATAAAAACAGACAAAAATACTGAATTTATGGCATCTTCATCTGTTTACAGTCTGACGTATAATAACAGTGACAAAACTGTGAGATGCACCGGATAAAACAAGTAGAAAAACCATTTTGAAAACGTTCTTCCCCGCTCTATCCTCTTTCCATTATAGAAGCACATGATACACACTCCTGCCAGCGCAATAGCCGCTATATCCATAACGCAGTAGAGCACGGCGATGGGCGGCACAACCCCCACATATAAGATGTATGGCACAATATTGTAATACACGCCAAACAAAACTGCCGGTACCGCGAACGACGCAGCAAGCATCGGCTTCCTGCCAGACTTCCGCGCCAAAAGAAATAGCAAAGTAAACAAAGGCGCATAATAGGGCCAGTCAAAGTATCTGCTTACAAAGAACACCGCGATTATAACCCCGGCTTTCAGGATATTGCTGGACCAGTTCTCCATCGCGCAGATCAAGAGAAAACACAGGCAAAGCGTGAACAGCATGTTCATCCCATAAAAAGCAAGGCGCCCATAGTTCGCCAGCCCGAAGAGCAAGCAGAAGGGAAATTCCGAAAGCACTGCAAATAAAAACAAGCGCAAAAAATATTTTTTCCGGGAATGTGTGTAATAATATCCCTCGACCAGAAAATAAATCATAACCGGCGCGGTAAAATACCCGATGGACTGCATCAGCTTATAGACCATAGTTCCATTTGTCAAAAACCCCTGTGCAATGTGATTCAACAGCATCGTAAACATCGAAATATATTTGATCACATCCCGGTTAAAAATTTTATACCGATGATCCCCTTCCATAATAGCCTGCTCGCTCATTTGCCGTGTTCTCCTTATGTACGCTAGATCTAAATTCGCAAAAAACAAAGAAAAATGCCGATAATTCAGCATTTCTCTTTGTTTTAAAAAGAGGCGCAGATCGGATTTGAACCGGTGATCAGGGAGTTGCAGTCCCACGCCTTACCACTTGGCTACTGCGCCTTGCTAATAGCATCCATCTGTATATATCATACACATGCACCTTCTGGATTATATCAGAAGGTGCATGTTCCGTCAAGTATCTGTTAATACACTAATACAGATATCCATCTCCGGTGCCTGACTGAAATTCCTCTATCCCGCCGAAGCCGCCGATCTCGATCTCATACCAGTTGTCTCCATTTACGATTGTATAGCTGTATTCATTCCAAAGCCCTTCTGTGCTGACTTCCTGTGATACGATCTCTCCTCCTCCAGTCTGTGAAAGTGCGATATTCTGCGCCTCTACTGGATTGACCCTAAGCACCATGATTAAGATAACTGCCACGGCTGCCACAAGCAGCACTCCTCCCGCGCAAATTCCGATAATTGCTTTTTTCCCTAATTTTTTCATAGCCTTTTCCTCAACTTTCTTATAATTCTTCTTTCTCTTATCTTGTATTTAATTCTTTGTTATTTCCTACCAACGCTCTTGTTCCCACTTAAGGATAGTGCCTGAATTGGCATCTATATCAAACTCATACTCCATCCCATCATACATGATCTCACCCTCATACACGTACCAGCCATCGTCATAGTCCAGCTTGATGGACATGTTCTGTTCCGACGCGCCCTGAACTCTGGCAAGTGCAATGCTCTTCGCTTCTTCCATACTGATGGCGACGTTAGGGGAGATACTGTTTCCCTGTCTCGCTGAAGTTGTGTTGCTGTTTGTCGTTCCAGACTGGGAAGCCTGTCCCTGTGACGCTGTATCCTGTCCTGTCTGGCTTTGTGTTTCCCCGCTTTGTGACTGATCCGTCTGGCTTTGCGTCTGATCTGTCTGTTCCTTCTTCAATGCATCTATTTCTTCCCGCAGCGCATCTACCTCTGCCTGAAGTTCCGCTTCTCTATCTGTGGAGCTTCCGTCTGTCTGCACCATGCTGCTCTGCTGCTGATTCTGAGGAAGCTGTCCGCCTGCACATCCGGCAAGCAGGCCCGCAAGCATGACTGACAGCAGTGTCATTGATATTTTTCTCTTCTTTGTCATCTTGATCCCTCTCTTTCCTGTGCGCCCAGTTCTTTATTCTAATACAAAACTGCTAATTTCTTTGCACATACATGCTGTTTTGTTTTTATAAATGTAGCCTACAAAGATTAAAGAAACATTAGAGAAATCAAAATAATATTTTTTATTTTTCGCCCTTCACCTGCTTTTCAGGGAACTGGAAAATAAATGTACTGCCCTCTCCTTCTTCGCTCTCTGCATATACATTTCCACCGTGAGCCTGCGCAATCCATTTCACCATAGAAAGTCCCAGCCCAGAGTGCCCCTTTTCCGTGCGCGAAGAATCCGCCCGGAAGAAACGCTCCCATATATGCGGCAGCGCCTCTTTTGAAATACCTATTCCGTGATCCGTCACCCTGCCGGCGATCTCTCCTGCCTGTCTCTCCAGAGACACTTCCACAGTGCCGCCCTCCCTGCTGTAGCGGAGTGCATTTGAAATCAGGTTCGTCACCATACGGATATAAAGTGTCTCATCCGCCTGCGCCAGTATGCCCGGTTCAATCTGAGCTTCGATACGGACTGAGCGACCCTCTTCTTTTGCAAGCATCTGTTCTTCTTCCACAATCATTCCTGTAAGTTCACTTAAGTCGATCTCTTCTATGTTCAGAAGCTGCCGTCCCTGATCCGCGCGGGATAAGAACAGAAGCTGCGAAATCATGTCCGACATTCCCCGTGCCTTCCTCTCAATCAAGGCAATTTCCTCTTTCTGTTCATCCGTATAAGAATCTCCCGCAAGAATCGCATTGCACTGTGCAAGGATCACGCTGATGGGGGTACGCAGTTCATGAGACACATCCGAAGTAAACTGCTTTTCCCTCAAAAATGCCGTCTCCAGCTCTGAGAGCATATCGTCAAATGTTTCTGCTAAGACATGTATCTCATCTTGTCCTTTCTTTTCTTCCAGCCCAATCCGTCTTGACAGGTCCGCATCTTCGCGTATTTTTTGCACAGTATCAGTTATCTTACGCACTGGCTGAAGCGTCCGATGCGTAAATCTATATCCAATTACCGCGGTTGCCAGTACCATCAGAGGAAGGAGAATAAACGCAAAGCGCAGCGTAACAGTAAATCCTTCCTCCGCGTCAGTCACTGATGTGATGCCACGGATATATACGGTGTACTCTTCCGTCACCTGATAAGACATATCATATACATACCACTCCCGCCCATTATCGCGGATCGTTCTTACCGCGCCGTCCATAAGCTCTGGCTGCTGATCAAATCCATAGGGAAGCCTCCCATACAGGAAATATTGATCTTCCTCATATAATGACAGATATACGTCCTGCACAACAGAGTAAAAATCCGAGCCAAGGTGCAGACGGCCGCTGCGGTACTCCACATCTTCCGCGCTCTCCTGAACCCTGCGCTCCAATTTGTTCTGCACAGATGCAAGAACCTCCCTGCTGCTCAGGGAAAAAAGGATCGCCAGAGCCACACATGTCAGCAATATCATAAAAAATGTATAAAGCAATGTCAGTTTTAATTTCAGAGATATCTGTCTCATATTCTTACTCTCCGATTTGCACCTTTCTTGGTCTCTATCTTTCCCACTGTATCATTTTTTCTACTCTGCCTTAAGCACATAGCCTGATCCCCGCACGGTATGGATCAGCTTTGGTTCATGGCCTTCATCCAGCTTTTTGCGGAGGTACCGAATATACACGTCAATTACATTAGAACCACCCGCATAGTCAAAATTCCACAAATGTTCTTCCAGCTTATCTCTGGACAATACGATCCCTTCATTTTGTACCATATAGCGGAGCAGAGCAAATTCTTTGCCCGAAAGCTTCACTTCTCTCCCGCCTCTTAAAACCTGCTGCGTATCCATATGTACTTCTAAATCCGCCACTTTATAGCAGGTCTTAGGCGTCTGTGCAGGCTTCCTTAAAAGCACCCGGATGCGCGCAAGTAATTCCTCAAATGCAAACGGCTTCACAAGATAATCATTTGCCCCTGCGTCCAGCCCGGTCACGCGGTCTTCAATACTGTCTTTCGCCGTCAGCAACAGAACCGGAGTACTGTTATTTTTTTGTCGCATTTCCTTGAGGACACTAAGTCCGTCTGTCACAGGCATCATGATATCCAGTATGACCGCATCATACTCTGCACATTCCAGATAATCCAGCGCCTCTCTCCCGTCATAGCATGAATCCACACTATAATGCTCTCTTTCAAGGCAGGTTGTTATAATACCGTTAAGATCCCGCTCATCCTCTGCCACTAATATCCGCATATCATCAACTCCTTCTTCCTTTCAGTATACGGACGAAAACGTGGAATGTAAAGGGAATGATCGATCTTAGAAGAGAGTTTCTGTCTTGACAGGGCAGTAACTGAAATATATCCTAAAATTAACGCTGGCTGCCATGCATTCATGCGTAAACCCACCACAGCTAACCAAACATTATACAAAGGAGTGAATTTCTTCTCATGAACCAGATGATCATAAAAGAACTCTCGCATTTTCTAGAACAAAGTCCGACCCCATTCCACGCCATTTCCAATATTTCGGATATCCTTCTGAAAAACAACTACACCCAATTACATGAAAACCAGAAATGGCAGATCAAAAAAGGAGGAAGATATTTTGTCATCCGCAACGGTTCTTCCATCGTTGCATTCGTTATCCCGGCAGACGGAATGTCGGGCATGCATATCATGGCGAGCCACAGTGATTCACCCGCTTTTAAGATCAAGGAAAATCCCGAGCTGGACGCCGATGGGCATTATATCCGGCTCAATACCGAACGTTACGGCGGTATGCTATGCGCGCCATGGCTTGACCGCCCACTCTCTGTGGCAGGCCGTGTCATCGTAAAAGATAAACATAACGGTTATATTTCTAAACTTGTGAACGTTGACCGGGATCTTGTCCTCATCCCCAGCCTTGCCATCCACATGAACAGGGATGCCAACAACGGCTATAAATACAACATGCAAAAGGATATGCTCCCTCTCTATGGTAATCTCACAGCAAAAGATTCCTTTATGAAAATCATTGCGGAATCCGCCGGCGTGCAAAAAGAAGATATCCTCGGTCACGATCTCTTCCTTTACAACAGGCAGAAAACCAGTGTCTGGGGCGGTTCTGAAGAATTTATTTCCTGCGGAAGGCTGGACGATCTCCAGTGCGTATTCGCTTCCCTCTCAGGTTTCCTTGCAGGAACAGCCGGAATAGGCCAAGCCACAACTGCTTCTGAAAAGACCGAGAGGCATCGTTCCCGCACGCACATGCCCGTCCTCTGCGTACTGGATAATGAAGAAGTAGGAAGTGAAACAAAGCAGGGAGCTGCATCCACTTTCCTGTACGACACGCTCACAAGGATACACAGCAGTCTGGGATACACACAGGAAGATTACCTGATCCATCTGGCGGATAGTTTTATGATCTCCGCGGACAATGCCCATGCCGTCCACCCGAATCACCCTGATAAGGCAGACCTTTCCAACCGCCCATACTTAAACGGCGGCATCGTCCTCAAATTCAACGGGAACCAAAAATACTGTACAGATGGTATTTCCGCTGCTATGTTCCGGGATATCTGCAAGCAGGCCGGTGTTCCAGTCCAAACCTTTACCAACCGCTCGGATATGACAGGCGGCTCCACATTGGGCAATATCTCTAACACACGGGTGGCGCTCAACACGGCGGATATCGGGCTTCCCCAACTTGCCATGCACTCCCCCTATGAGACAGCTGGTATCTTGGACACAGAATACTTGATCAAAGCATCGGAAATATTCTTCAAAGCATAGGAGGATCACCAATGAAACTTAAGATCGGCATGGTCGGCACTAATTTTATCAGCGATGATTTCTGCGATGCCACAAGACAAGTTCCGGGCGCAGAAGTATGTGCAATTTATTCCCGCAAACAGGAAACTGGGGACGTCTTTGCTCAAAAGCACGGGATCCCTTGTGTCTATACAAATTATGATATGTTTCTCAACTCCGGGCTGGACGCAGTCTATATCGCTTCTCCCAACTTCGCGCACTGTACTCAGACAATAAAAGCGCTGGAAAGTGGAAAACATGTCCTCTGTGAAAAAGTTATGGCAATGAATGAACAGGAAGTCCGTTCCATGATCGACTGCGCACGCAAAAATAACATGATTCTACTGGAGGCAATGCGCCCAGATTTTGATCCCGCATTCGATATCATCCAGAAGGCTCTGCCCCGGATTGGAAAACTCCGCCGTGCCTCTTTCGAATTTTGCCAATATTCCAGCCGGTATGACAGCTACCGCCAAGGCGTTGTCCAAAACGCTTTTAATCCGAAGATAGGAAACGCTGCACTTATGGATATCGGCGTGTACTGTATCCATTCTCTCGTACGCCTCTTTGGAATGCCCAAAGCCGTGAAAGCTCTTTCCACAAAGCTTTCAAACGGCTTCGACGGCAGCGGAATCGTGCTCATGGAGTATGAAGATATGACTGCGGAGGCAGTATATTCAAAGATCTCTGTCTCTGTAAACCCCAGTGTCCTCCATGGAGAAGACGGCTCGATCCTGATCGATTATATCAGCAAACCAGAAAAGCTGGAACTCCGGCTTAGGAAAAGCTCTAGAGATACACTCGACGGCGGTGAACAAGAGAAATTATCCTTTATTCCAGCGGACAATAATATGATATATGAAGTGAAGGAATTTATAAGGCTGATCGAAGCCGGCGAAGTGAATCACAAGTATCTGCAATATTCTCTGGATACAATTAAAGTTATAGATGAGGCAAGACGGCAGACCAGCTTACACTTCTCCTGAATGTTCTGAAGATAAGGAAAGTCCTGCGGGGCTTTCTTTTTAGTCACACAGATTTTCCTTTCTCCAGATTCCTCCTCCCCCATGTCCTCTTAATCTCGCAAATATTATCTGTTTTATTTGTGAATAAGTTTCAATTTTCAGTTTATTTATTTTTAATATTATTTTTTTCTGATTTAATATTGACTTTTCTATTATTATAAGTTATTATAAACCTATCAAAAGAAAAGGAGGACGGACCACCAAAAACTTAATTTTTAATCCATAAACTAAGAAAGTAAGAGGTATAGTCCAATGGGATACTAATTCAGACAAAATCAAAAAACACTATTTGAAAGAATAGTTTCAGATAGATATCAATTAAATAAGGAGGTAAAACCAATGGATGGAATAAGCTGAAAATCCACTGTACGTAAAAAGAACAGTACAGTGGATTTTCTTATGGTCTCATTTATGCCAGATAGGGATAGATGCCAGCTTGAAACTGCCCGTGTATTTCCTTTTAGAACCTTCCTCTTTTTCGTGCTTATTGTATATAGACTTTTTGCGTACTCTTGTTATACTATATATTAACAGAAAATTATCTACAGAATAATAGGCGATTATGGATGCTGTTGAAACATGTGGTCATTTATTGAAAGTGGGAAACAGAAATGATAGTTACTCTTGATGATTTTATTCGTGAATATAAGAAAATCAAAGCACAAGGGTGGATAAAAACCCACCGTTCGGGTCCTACAGGTGTTGGTAAAACTCTTGAAGATTTGTCAGGCATCCCGGAGAATAGCCGCGATGAGCCTGATTTTGGAGACTACGAATTAAAATCCTGCCGGTTAAATTCTCAGAGTATGCTTACAATGTTTACGCGCGCACCACAGCCGCTCAGATCAAATACATATTTGCGGAAGAAATACGGCTATTCCAGCGACGCCTACGATAACAATGAAAAAGTGCTTCATTCAACATTGACAGCCGCCAGATTTGCCTCCATTTCAAATACGGGAAACCAGCTTAAAATTGTATGTGATAACGAAAAGATTTCAATTGCTTCCGCCACAGAAACCGAAAACATATATTGGACCCGGGAGGCGTTACAAAAAGCTTTCAATAAAAAGTACAAGAATAAATTTGTATATGCCAAGGCTGAAAACCGAGGAGTAGGGGCTAATGAGGAATTTCATTTTGTTGAAGCTTACGAAGTGAGCGGGTTTGATTATGACGCCATGGTTTCTTTGCTCGAGCAAGGGAAAATATTCGTGGATCTCCGTATAGGCCAGTATCCCGACGGAAGAACTCATGATCACGGAACTGGTTTTATAATCAGAGAAGCCGATCAGCCTTTACTCTTCAAAATACGTCGGCAAATTGTGTGATTTTGCGAAATTGACTATACGTTATCTGAAACATTCACCTCATAACCACATTTATGTATCAAAAAGGTATCACGCCATACTAAAAGCCGGGAAGTTCGCTCTTTATGCGGCTTCCCGGCTCTCTGTTTACTATTCGAACTTCTCGGCGGATAACTTGAACTAGCTACTTTTCTATATTTTTAATAATTTTATTATTCCCATTTGTCAAAATTTCTTCTTGTATTTGTGCCGATCCAAATTTTTAGAGCCAAAATAGAGCCAGTTAGAATCACTGTCTGCGCCCCTTCAGTTTCTTCAATATCGCCATAACATCTGGCTGCGTTGGAGTAAACCTAATACCACGTTTCAGCATCCCCATAACTTTTCTCGCTTTCCGCTCAACCTCTCTGGCAGTATGCTCACTGGTCAACATCAAATGATTTCCGGCAATCGTGTATTCCCGTTCTATGTATTCTTCTGTTATCGGAAACATATCCTGTATCAGAAATGCGCTTTCCCGGCTGTCATCCAGTTTGACAATATGGATAATGTCGCAAGGTTTCCCTGTTTTTTCCTTTTTCTCCATAAGCCGTCTATATTTATCAATGCGGCTGGACAATGGTATCATCCAATATATCCCGGTACTTGTATCCTCAAAGCAGTAATAATGCGGTCTGTTCCCCGCTTTATTTCCTTTGAGATACGGATCTGACATATCTTGAAAAAATTTATCTTTGATAATATAAAATCCTGTTTTCTTCATTTGTCTATCCTCATTATGGAAAAAGTCCCTCGCCTTACGGCGAAGGACTATACTTTCGACCCGACCATTTATATACCGCATATCGGTCAGCGGTAAACTTTCAACCCGACCATTTATATACCACATATCGGTCAGTGGTAAACTTTCTTTGTACCTACATTCTAGCAAGCGCAAAGAAGAAAGTCAATAGGGCTTTCTCCCTACAATCATATGCAGATTGTAGGATTACAATACATGTGTTACAACTGAATAATTAAAAAGACGGAAATACAGTTTCTGTGTTATAGTTTTAGCGACCAAACAAAAACAAAACAAGAAAGGATGTATTTCCGCATGGCTAGTATAACACAAGATATGAGATACCGTCTATCACTTATTAAATATGCTGAACGTTATGGGGTTACCAAAGCAGCCGTTAAATATAAGACCAACCGTCAGTATATTTATCGCTGGAAAAACCGCTATGACGGCTCTTGGGACTCCCTGCGTGACCGTTCCAGACGTCCCCATTCCCATCCAAACCAGCATACTCTCGAAGAAATCAAACTTATCCGGGATATGCGCCGGCACAATCCTCATGCTGGACCGGTCGTCTTCTGGGTGAAGCTCATGCAGAGGGGCTATAAACGCTCCATTCCCGGGCTCCACCGTTTCCTCAGGAACCAGAGGATCATGGCGGAAAAACTTCCCAATCCCAAATATGTCCCCAAACCCTATGAGCAAATGTCCTATCCCGGAGAGAGGGTGCAGATTGACGTGAAATTCGTCCCTTCCTGCTGTCTGGTCAATGAGGCAAAAGGAAAGAAATTTTATCAGCATACTGCCCTTGATGAATACTCTCGCTGCGTTATGTGGAAGCCTTCGAGGAACACAGCACCTATTCTTCTGCACGATTCCTTGAGCATCTGATTCAGTGTTTCCCTATGCCCATTGAATGTGTCCAGACTGACAACGGTATGGAATTCACAAAGCGGTTTTCCACTTCTGGTAAAGAGACATTAACCTTATTCCAGCGTGCCTTAAAAGAGCATGGGATTCGCCATAAACTGATTCGTCCATTTACACCCCGGCATAACGGGAAAGTAGAGCGCAGCCACCGCAAAGATAATGAACGGTTTTATGCCACTCATACTTTTTATTCCTTTCAGGACTTTTCCTGCCAGCTCCAGATCTATAATCGCAAGGACTATAACCAGTTCCCTATGAGATCTCTGGGCTGGAAATCCCCACTGACTGTCCTGAAGGAATTTATCCAGTATGATGTAACATATGTTTGACAAACCTACAATTACAAGAAAATATTAAACTTTTTTGTTTTGTTTTCTCTCGACTTTCCCTAAACATATCTGCTATACTATTTGCAGATACATAAACAAGGAGTAAAACATATATGGCTATTGGCGAAAGAATACATTTTTTCAGACTTATGCGTGAGATGACTCAGAAGTATCTTGGTATTGCTGTCGGTTTTCCCAAAAGAAGTACTGATGTCCGCTTGGCACAGTATGAAACGGGAACACGAAAACCAAAAGCGGAGCTGACTTCCGCATTAGCTCAGGCTCTCGATGTTGTATCGTAAACTCTCGATGTTCCTGACCTTGACAGCTACATCGGACTTATGCACACCTTATTTACCCTTGAGGATATTTACGGTCTGACCGTTAGCGAAGCAGACAGAGAGGTCTGCCTAAAGTTCAACAATGACAAAGGCAAAGAAGCCTATGAGCTACTAAAAATGCTTTGTGCTTGGAAAGAACAGTCGGACAAACTATCTTCCGAGGAAATCAGCAGGGATGAATACGATAACTGGCGTTACCACTACCCAGAGTTTGATACCACACAGAATTGGACAAAAGTTCCATCACAGGAATTAAGTGATGCATTAATAGACACAGTCAAGAAAAACAATTGAGGAGAAAACAAATGAATTTCTTTAAACTTTTACTACTAGTTTTATTAGGTGGTGGACTAATTTTTCTTTTGCTTTATATATTGATAATAACTTTTCTTCGAAAAAGAGATTTAAAAATTGATTATTCAAACAAGCAAATTCGATTTTATATTCAAAATATCAATGGTATTGATTATCTGATTATACCATATTTGTTTTGGCAAAATGGTAAACTCAATGCAATAAGAGACTTGTTTTCAGACCATTTTGAATACAACGGTATTTGTTATAAGATCGAATTACTGTATATTAATCAGAGTCATTTGCAACAAGTTGGCGACTTATTTCCACATAACTTCTACCGGGATTGTAAATCTGTAATTAAACGTATTGATTCGCAGTTAACTAATTATGGAAATATAAATAACACATATATTAATGGAAACAACAATCAATTGTCTATTCAGCAAAGCCAATACTTAGATATTGAAACGGAAATTGAAAAATTCATCCAAAATGAGAACCTTCTATCCGATTTCGACAAAGACACTTTGGAGTCATTTCTCTATCAACTATCTAAGGGTTCGCCCCAAAAAAGCAATGCACAAAAAGCTATTGATGTTCTGAGTAAATTTTTACCATTTACAACCGCAATAATAAATATGATAAAAGCACTTACTTTTTAAAAAGAAAAAGCCATTAGCTATGAGTTTATACCCACAGTTAATGGCTTTCTTAATAATATGGATTCGTTCAGAACCAAGCAAATGTTGCGAATATATGTGTTAAGTGCTTGCACTCATAAATATATATTTGCAGACATTCATTTGGCGGATATGCCCCAACTCGGAAATAGTAATATTTCCGAGTTGGTTCTGAACGCCTTATTGCACAACCACCCGTCAATCATTCTATAACCATAAAACCACTGGATTATAAGAATAATGACTCTTATACAACTGTTATCAATTTATTATCAAAAGGCTTCTTGAAATGCTGCACCCCCGCATAAACACTGGGTTTCTACGACATTCCAACTTATTCGAACTCGGCGTGTTCTTCGTTGTTGTTAACTTTATTTGTTTAAGTTTTGTACAAATGCACGCCGTTTTTTACTTCAATTACGTCATTTATTCTAACTTGCTGATTTTCTGTTGCCAAAATGTTGCCACTCATTTTTATATAGGTTTAATCCATATTTTAAAATCAAGGCTAAAATCGGTTTTATTTTGTGCGTTTATAATTGCAATTACAATTCCAATAGGCGAAAGCATATAATCCCCTGGAATACTATACATCATAGAAGGCAATATCTCTTTAACCTTCTCTAACTCTAAACCATAACGTTTAGAATACACTTGACTAGCATTTCCTAATGAAATAGTAAAAAGCCCAAGCATATTTAAAAATGGAACACAATTGCCTATATTATCTGGAACCGGTAACTTTGAACAAATATACTCACAATGATCTTTAAGTGCTTCGATTGAATTAATATTACTCATTTTTACTTGCTTGCATAAGAAAATAAGCGACAAATAATTCAAGTGAACCACAGATAATGATTTTACAACGTCTACTGCTTCATCTAAAATAATTTTCATATAATAATCACTATTGTAGTTTATTCTGTTAATAATAATTTCACACAACAATTCACGTAAAGTATCTGTTCCAAAACGTGCATATTCTTGTTGAGACTTATTTAAAATAAATTGCATATCTGGATCTGAAAACTCTGAGAAATCATTTTTTCCTTGTTTTTCTAAATTTGTTATTATATTTTTGCACAACTCCTCAGCTCTCTCTTTTGCAACTCTTTTTGCATCTTCTTGTAATTTAGGAAAATTGTCCATAAATAATTTTATCGCTAATTCACTGGCTTTCTCAGGTGTTATGCCATAATAATTGTTCTGATTCCCTATTTGTATCGTATCTGACCCCAACGCAGCTTTCTGTACTATCCTCGTCTCATTACTCATCA
>DXAK01000031.1 GCA_019117065.1 Candidatus Mediterraneibacter pullicola
GAACAAGGGCCAGCTTTGCAGTCGGGCAGAACTGGCCTGTTTCGATAGAACTGATCGTGTTGCGGGAAACGCCGACAAGCTCTGACAATTTTTGCTGTGACAAGCCCTTTTCAGCCCGGGCTTCTTTTAAATGGTTCTTCAATACTAATTCCTGATTCATCTGATAAGAGCCTTCTTTCTTTAGAAAATCAAACAGGAGAAAACCCCTGCGGCAAAAAACAGGCAGAGAAGAAGCTGCCAGATTTTTCGTGAGAAATAGAATTTGGAGCCGAATTCACAGCTCAAACTGAGAAAATTAAGCAGCCATACAAAATCCTTGAAAAGAAATGATCTTCCATTGATAAAAATCTCGCCGCCGATAACGCCTGCGTCTGAAAGAAGAGCGGTAACGAACAGAATAACAATGACAATCCAGTAACTAAATAGTTCGGCATTTGTTCTGTTCTGAACCTCTCGTTCATCACCCTTTCGGTTATCATTTCTGCTTCTGACTAAAATATCTTCTTTATCCATTTTATCCATGACTTTCCTTCCTCCAAATGAGTGCGCTAAGGTTACTCGTCACTTTGAATATATCATATGCAAAGTACACTTGTCAATCACATAAGATAATCTGGCAGAAGCTGATTAAAAAAATAAAAAATTTAAAATAAACAGTATATAACAGTTGACAACAGTTATATACTGTTATATACTGTTTATCAAGAGGAGGACATTTATGAAGATTATAATCAATAGTTCATCAATGCTGCCGCTCTATGAGCAGATCATAGATCAGATTAAAGCACAGATCACAGCCGGCTGTCTGAAAGAAAACGATATACTCCCCTCTGTCCGAACTCTTGCGAAAGAACTGAAGATCAGCGCACTGACCGTCAAGAAAGCGTACGATAATCTTGAACAGGAAGGGCTTACAGTCACGGTTCATGGGAAAGGAACCTATGTGGCTGCTGCGAACCCGGAACAGATACGGGAAGCGAGACGCCGTGAGGTGGAGAATGAGCTTGAGAGTGCTGTGGAGAAAGGACGCGGATGCGGACTCACAGACGAGGAGATCAGGGAGTTGTTTGAGTTAATCATGGAGGATTAAAAAATGCTGGAAATAAACGGACTTGTAAAACGGTATAAAGATTTCACCTTGGAATGTTCCATGAAAGTGGAGAAAGGGTGTATTACTGGTTTGATCGGTGAGAACGGCTCGGGAAAGAGCACCATGTTTAAATCGGTACTGGGGCTGATCTCCTATGAAGAGGGTGAGGTCTCCTTGTTTGGAAGAGCGCCTGCCCGGCTTCAGAAGGAGGATAGAGAGCGGATGGGTATTGTACTGGGGGAATCCGGTTTCAGTGGATATCTGAAAGTAAAAGATATCATCCCTGTGCTGGCTGCAATGTATCCGAAGTTTGAGAGGGAGCGTTTTATAAAGCTGTGCGGAAAGTTCAGCATTCCACAGGATAAGGCGATCAACGAATTTTCAACAGGCATGAAAGCCAAGCTGAAAGTTTTCGCGGCAATCACCCACGGGGCAGACTTCCTTTTCATGGATGAGCCGACCACGGGGCTTGACGTGATGACAAGAAATGATGTCCTTGACCTTTTGCGGGAATATATGGAACAGGATAACAGCAGGAGTATTCTCATTAGTTCCCATATATCTTCGGACTTGGAAGGGCTTTGCGACGATATTTATATGATTCATGAAGGAAGAATTATCTTTCATGAGGATATGGATAAATTACTGAATGAATACGGGTTGATTAAGGCGGATGAAGAACAGTTTAAACGGCTGGATAAAGAGCATATTTTAAGCGTCCGCAAGGAGAATTTCGGTTACTCCTGCCTGACGGGACAGAGGCGGTACTATATAGAAAATTATCCTGACATGGTGGTGGAGAAAGGAAATCTTGACGAGGTAATCACGATGATGAGCGGAGGGAGAAGATTATGAAAGGATTATTGATCAAAGATATCAGGCTTCTGATGAATCAGGGGAAAATGCTATTTCTTATGCTGATCGCGGTCTCGCTGATGTTAAGTGTTATGGGAGTCGCAAGCCCCCTGTTTGTAGTATCCTACATTACAATCATCTTCTCGTTTTTTACTTCAAGCACGATCAGTTATGACGAGTATGACAATTGCTATCTTTTCCTGATGGCGCTCCCAGTCACACGGAAAAGCTATGTGAATGAGAAATATTTATTTGGGCTTCTCACAACAATCATTGCGTGGCTTGTGGGAGTGGTTGTGGGCGCTATCCTGCTTCTGGCAGGAAAGGAGCATGCCAATAGTCTGGACTGGATCGGCCAATGTGTAATGTGTATGCTGGTGGCGTGGCTTTTCCTCAGCGTGATGATTCCCCTCAGGCTGAAATTCGAGGCGGAAAAAGCAAAATATATCAATATGATTTTGCTTGTGGTGTGTGTTCTGATCGTATTCGTCGGTTCACAGATGTCCCCCTATCTGCCCGGTCACATCGTAGCGTTCTTTGCAAGCTTTGGGAAAGGAGGGATTCTGCTTTTGTCTGTAGTGATTACGGTGGCAGCGATGATTGTTTCGTATGCTTTCAGCTGTCATATCATGAAGAGAAAGCAGTTCTAATGTTTTATATCTTTCTTAACATGTGTTCCAAAGACAGAGGTGCTGCCCGAGTCTGCATGGATGAGTCCAAGGAGAATGCGGATTGTGGTCATCTTTCCTGCTCCGTGCTTGTATGGGACCTGCTAAGGCGGCAGGGGGGATGAATTTTCGGAATTTGCTATTTATTATATTTTATTAGATGTGCATATTCACTGTGCTTTTCAAACCATCCTTGAGCATACGAGCAGGTCGGGACTGCTTTGAGTCCTCTTGCTTGCAGGTCTTTGACAAGCTCCTGCATCAGCTTTCCTGCGATCCCCTGCTCCCTGAGGGAAGAGTCTACGAAGGTGTAGTTCACATCTACTGTGTTATCATCCAGATTCGGAAATGTGATTTCTGCTAGCAGAGTCCCTTCTTTGGAGTATAATGCGATCTGGTTTTCGTTATGTTTAAAATCCATTTTATAAATCCTCTCTTCTCTATGAATATATCTTGTTTCTATGTCATCTATTTTACAGGAGCAGAGAAAATATGCAATAGATAATATGTGCATTATGTATACACACAGTGTATGAAAAGACGTATGGATCATTTATGTTTTATGGGATGGCGTATAATGGTTTTAAGCTTTTCCGGCGTAGTCCGCCGCGGGTCGCTTAGGTAGATCTCATGGTGCAGGCGTTCCCCGGAGAAATCCGGCTGGTATCCGCTTTTGGAGAGAAAATCATCCATCTTTCGGAGGGTGGCGGGTTCCTCATCGTAGTTTCCGATATGCATGCATTGGACACAGAGACCTTCATGATATGTAAAAAACTCTGCGCGGGAAAAATCAGTCTGCTTTTTCTCCCCTGCCTCTCGTACTGCCCAGTTAAATTCCTCCTTTGTTACAAATTCCGGCAGCCGTATCATAGAGATCCACCGGAAGTTTTCCTTGTGAGAGTAGTCGATCCCTGTCATGCCGTCCTGCCACCACAGCCCCTCCAGAGGAGGGACTACATAAGGAAAATAGCCCTCGATCCTGTGGCTGCCCTTGTAACTCATCTTGATGGTGAATGAGATACCATAGAGGAGGTTGATTGCCTTTTTGTATTCTCCGTCCGGTTCATTCGGGTTGCCTTTCCCCTTTACGGCAATATAATTCATTTCCGGTACATCTATGATGCCGGGCTTTTTCGGCGGCAGATAAAATTCTTTATATTCCTTTTTGTAATCAAAAGTCATTTTGGTGTCTCCTTTTTGGAACGGTATCATTACTTTTTCTTTTGTTTCTTGGCTTTGGCATGGGCAGTTCGCTACATGTGGCAGTGATAAATTCAGTGAGAAAATCTCTGTCATCCAGATCTTCTATAAGAAAGTATGGTTTCGCGCCTTCGTAGGGAGGGGTTTCCGTAAGTCCCGGTGCAAGACGCTTTCCTGCATTTGTTATCTTGATGAAAAATTGATCATCACAGACAAGTGCAAAAATTTTTCCGTCACAGTACATTCCGTATTCCCCGAACATTTTTCGATATGTGATCCTGCCTGCTCCGGAGGACTGATCTGCTGCGTATTGAACGAATTCCTGACTGCTTGCCATTTTTGTATCTCCTTTTATATTAGACTTTTAGATAATAGTGGTTTATTGATAGTTTTCCAGCATCTTGGAAATAATGCCCTTGAGTTCAAGTCTCACCTCTTCCGGTTCCAGAAGCCGGACCTTGTCTCCGAATGTGAGAAGATAGGAGATCAGATTTCTTTTATCTGTATAATCGGCACGAAACAGAAGGGATCCATCTTTTTGTTTCTCAAAGCATTCCGTGCCAAAGTCTTCTATAAGCCTCCATTTGCATTCGGGCTGAAAGAGCGCCTTTACTCGGATGCCGCCGGGGAAGATCCGTTCATTTTTCAGATTCGGCACAGGCGCCGGACGACCGGGGAAATGCTCTCCGGTCAGATGGAGATCTTCCATCCGATTCAGCTTAAAAAGCCGAAAATCGTGACGAGTACAGCACCATCCCCACACATACCAGCTTGACCAGCGAAAGATAAGATAATAAGGTTCTGCGATTCTGCAGCTGTCGCCGCAAGGTGAGTAATAAATGAATTCAATGAACGCTCGGCTGTCTATGGCGGTTCGGATCCGTTCAATCTTAGGGGCAAGAGAATCTTTATACCAAGATGATAGATCGATCAGCAGGGACTGATTTCCTGAAATAAAGTCAGAGGATCCAGCAGAGAGTTTTTCCATAAGCTGAGAATACCGGTTTGTCCCATTAACACTGTCCAGACTGCGGAGCCCTGCGAGAATATCCTGCATCTCAGCAGAAGTCAGCAGCGTGCGGTCGATCTTGTAACCTTCCATAATAGAGATGCCCCCGCTCATTCCCCGACGTGTCATAATAGGGATTCCTGCCTGGCAGAGTGTCTCTATATCCCGGCTGATGGTTCTTGGAGAAACTTCGAACTGCATGGCAAGAGAAGGAATAGTTTCAGTTTCTTTTTGCAATAATATGGATAAAATACCTATCAGTCTGTCAATCTTCATAATAGAAGGCTCCTTTGTATAGACTCCTATGTATTCGGTCATCAGGTGTAGCTATTATATCATGTCAGCCATGACAACTGTATGTCATGTTTTAAAAAAATATATGATGAAAACGGGTATCAATATAAGGATAGAATATCTTACTGAAAAAGCAGTTGAAGCATAAGAATTGCGCGAATTGTCTGAAATAAATAAAAAACTAAAAAAACGTTGACAATTACTTCCGCTGATGATAAGATACCACTTGTCGCTGATGACGGAGGTGAAATCCAATAGAAAGCCCGGCCGGAGACGCGGAGGCGGAACAATCGGAGGGCGGCGGAAAACTTTCGAACAGCCGCTGAAAACAGAGTGTTGAAAAACAGTAAAAAGTTGTTGACAACGGTATAGCGATATGATAATCTATACGGGCTGTCGCTCAAAACAGACCAGACGGAATGTGAAAGAGAAGGGCAGCGCGGAGAAGAAAAAAGTTCTTGACATGGAGAAGGTGCTTTGATATACTATCAAAGCTGTCGATTGGAAAGAACAGCAGAGAACCTTGATAACTGAACAATAGACAACAACCCTTGAAAATTTCTTTAAAGAGAAAAATTCTAAGAACGGTTCAAAGGAACCACAAACAGTAAAAAGGGAAGAATTAGCTAGAAGTTAGTTCTGAACTGGAGAAAACACTTTTAACGAGAGTTTGATCCTGGCTCAGGATGAACGCTGG
>DXAK01000032.1 GCA_019117065.1 Candidatus Mediterraneibacter pullicola
GAGGATCTGCTCTGCCAATGGCGGGCTTCCTCCCATGATAAAACGCAGACAGTATTATGAGGATTTGGAACTGGTAGCATAGTCAGTGATATCCTTGAAATAAATGTGTCAACTAATCTTGACAATATCATGCAGGATACCAAACAATTATAGGGGAAATCCATATGTTGATACGAAGAGAAAATGAAAGTGATTACGAAAAAGTTTATGATGCAGTAAAAGCGTCTTTTGAAAGCGCAGAGCATGCGGATGGTAATGAGCAGGAACTGGTAAATGCCCTGCGAAACGGGGATTCCTACATTCCGGAGCTGTCACTTGTTGCGGAAGAGGAAGGAAACATTGTGGGGCATATTATGTTTACGAAAGCGTGGGTTGGAGATATGCCGGTTCTGGCGCTTGCTCCACTTTCTGTTGTCCCGGAGTATCAAAGAAAAGGGATCGGCTCGGCATTAATAAAAGAGGGACACAGAGTATCTGTTTGCCTTGGCTTTTCATATTCTGTTGTGCTGGGCAGCGAAAACTATTATTCGAGATATGGTTATGTTCCAGCAGATATCTTTGGCATACAGGCCCCTTTTGACGTGCCGAGAGAGAAATTCATGGCATATAAGCTGAAGAAAGACGCACCGGAGGTTTGCGGGACGATAAGATATGCCAGGGAATTTGGGATCACATAAAAATTATTATGATGGACCATGATAAAGAACAAATCGCCACATTAGGAGGGCTGACTCCGCAATGGTGGCTGTAGGAACATAATGGACAGAGAGGTAGTGGCAGATGTGTACACGATACTGGATGGAGAAGTCTCCAGAGATAGAGGAAATAGTTGAAGAGATGGGCCGTTCGCCACTTGTGCATAAATGGCGGCAGACATCCAGAGTAAAAGATTATGGAGAGATGTACCCTACGGATGTTGTGCCGGTCATCGCGCCCAACAAGAGTACTGACAGAGCGGTTTTTCCAATGAAATGGGGTTATATGGGAAAGTCACTGCTTCTAAACGCCAGAACAGAGACCGCAGCACAAAAGCCAACATTTAAAGAGGACTGGCAGAAGCGTCGCTGTATTGTTCCTGCTTCATGGTACTTTGAATGGGAACACCGTCTTGGCAATGACGGCAAGAAGCATATCGGGAATAAATACATGATACAGCCTAAAGAAGCCACAGTAACATGGATCTGTGGTCTGTACCGTATAGAGGACGGGATGCCGCACTTTGTTATCCTTACCAGAGAGCCGGGCGAAGAGATCCGCTTCATACATGACAGGATGCCACTAATCATGCCGGAAAAGCTCATTAATGAATGGATTAGGCCAGATGTGAAGCCAGAGGAACTTTTGCCTTATGCTCTGGCCGATATGATTTATGAAAAGGCAGTAAACTGAAAGCTGTATAACGATAAGATACAGAACAGAACTTTAAGCGATAATAACGACAAATTGAGAATTTGAGGGGCAATATCATCATGATTTTGTGCTTTTCAGGAACAGGCAACAGCCGCTATATAGCAAAGAGAATTGCAGATGAGTTGCAGGACGAGATTGTAGATGTGAATGCAAAGATCAAGGCAGTAGATTATTCGCCAATAAAAACAGGTGATAATGCAATCGTTGTAACTCCGACTTATGCGTGGCGTATTCCCCGAATTGTGCCGGATTGGCTTTCTAAAACGAAATTGCTTTCTGCAAAACGTATTTGGTTTGTTATGAACTGCGGTAGTGAAATTGGTAATGCGTCAAAATATAATCGCAGCCTTGCTGAGCAAAAGCACTTATGCTATATGGGGACATCTCAAATTCTCATGCCGGAAAACTATATTGCTATGTTCAGTGCGCCCCAAGCAGAGGAAGCAAGACAAATTGTAAAAAATGCTGAGCCTGCTATTGTGGATACCATTGCCTGTATTAAGGCAGAACAACATTTCCCTGTACCGCGAAACAATCTTTATGACCGTTTCATGAGTGGCCCGGTAAATCTGATTTTTTATCAGTTCTTCGTGAAAGCTACCGCATTTCAGACAGATGATACTTGTACCGGGTGCGGTCAATGTGTTAAAAACTGCCCGATGAACAACATTGCACTTGAAAACGGCAAGCCGATATGGGGAAAACAATGCACTCATTGCATGGCATGTATTTGCTATTGCCCCACAGAAGCAATAGAGTATGGTAAGAAGAGTATCGGAAAACCGCGTTACCATTTTGAGTGGTTAAAGATTGGATAATTTGTAAAAATTAGGTTTCACGAGGAGAGCGATATGTTTCCACAAGCTGCTATAAAACCTCATACCCTACACCGTAACGAAGCACACCGAATCGTTAACAGGGCGGTGCAAAAATGCACATGTGCGGGTGCATCGTTACGGAACAGAAAGAGGCTACCGTTATGTTGTATCAATTTAGACACGGCAACAGAACCTTGCCGGAGCCAGGGTGATACGGGCATTTAACAAAGAAGCGGATGAGACAGAAGCATTTCAGGAGAAAAACGAGACGCTGACCAGGGCGCAGAAGTTCGTGGGCGGTATATCCGGACTTATGAATCCCCTGACCTATGTTGCTGTGAACGGGGGAATCATCGCCCTGATCTATGCGGGAGCGCTCCGGGTGGAGACAGGAGACCTGACCCAGGGAGAAGTAGTCGCTCTGATCAATTATATGTCACAGATTCTTGTGGAACTTGTGAAACTGGCGAACCTGATCATCACTGTGACAAAGGCGGCTGCCTGCGGGAACCGTGTTGAGAGCGTTCTGAAAATCAAGCCGGATATGGAAAGCGGAGATGAAAAATGGGATATTGATACAATACCGGCATATGGAGCCGGCGAAAGAGGTTTGGATGTGCCGGCAGTGGAATTTTCCCACGTATCTCTGACTTATAAAAATGCAGGGGCGGAATCTCTTACCGACCTTTCTTTTCGGGCTGGAAAAGGACAGACTGTCGGCATTATCGGCGGCACCGGTTCGGGCAAAACCTCTGTTGTAAACCTGATACCGCGCTTTTATGACGCAACCCGGGGGCAGGTGAAGATATTTGGGAAAGATATCAGGGATTATGATGTGGAAGATTTGAGGAGACATATAGGAGTCGTTCCGCAGAAAGCCGTTCTTTTTAAGGGGAGTATCCGGGAGAACCTTATGTGGGGCAATGAACGGGCGACAGAGGAAGATATGGAAGAAGCTTTATTCATGTCTCAGGCAAAAGAATTTGTGGACGCCAGACCAGAGCGTCTGGATTTTCAGATTGAGCAGGGCGGACGCAATCTGTCCGGCGGTCAGAAGCAGAGACTGACTATCGCCAGGGCTCTTGTGAGAAAACCGGATATCCTCATACTGGACGACAGCGCATCTGCATTAGATTTTGCCACGGACGCAGCGCTTCGTACTGCCATCAGGGAAATAAAAGGAAATCCCACTGTATTTATTGTTTCCCAGAGAGTGGCGTCCATCCAGTGCGCGGACCAGATTCTTGTGCTGGATGACGGGGAGCTGTCAGGAATTGGCACGCACGCGCAGCTTCTTGAGGCCTGTCCGGCATACCAGGAGATTTACTACTCACAGTTTCCAAAGGAGGTGGGAGTAAATGTCTGAGAGAAAGAACACCGGTCAGAGGAAGACTTTAAAAAAAGTATTTCGTTATCTTGGAAGATACCGGATATTTGTCGTGATTTCTACCATGCTGGCGGCAATTTCCGTGGCGCTTACCCTGTATGTGCCGAAGCTGACAGGATACGCTGTGGATTATATCGTGGGACCGGGGCAGGTCAGCTTCCCGGATGTGTTCCGGGTAATGATACAGATCGGTATCTGCATCATGGTCACAGCGCTGGCACAGTGGCTGATGAACGTATGTAATAATAAGATGACCTACCAGGTGGTCAGAGATATTCGCAATGAAGCGTTTCAGAAGATCGAGGTTCTGCCTCTTAAATATATCGACAGTCATCCGTACGGGGAAGTGGTAAGCAGGGTGATTGCAGATGTGGATCAGTTCGCAGACGGTCTGCTCATGGGATTTACCCAGCTTTTTACAGGCGTGGTTACGATTGTGGGCACATTTGGTTTTATGCTGTCTGTGAATGTGAAGATTACATTCGTGGTGGTGCTGATCACACCGGTTTCGTTTTTAGTGGCAAACTTTATAGCAAAGAAGACATTTGCCATGTTCCGGCAGCAGTCTGAGATACGGGGGGAGCAGACAGGGCTGATTGATGAGATGATCGGCAGTCAGAAGGTAGTTCAGACATTCGGACAGGGCAGGAAGGTGACAAAAGAATTTGACGAGATCAACGAGAGGATGGGAAAAGCATATCTGCGGGCAACCTTTTTCTCCTCAATCACGAATCCTTCCACCCGTTTTGTGAACAGCCTGGTTTATACAGGAGTGGGGATTGCAGGGGCCTTTGCGGTCATCAACGGTTCTCTCACTGTAGGACAGCTGTCCAGTTTTTTAAGTTATGCAAACCAGTATACCAAGCCTTTTAATGAGATTTCAGGAGTGGTGACAGAGTTTCAGAATGCAGTGGCGTGTGCTCAGAGGATTTTTGATCTGATCGAGGAGGAGCCTCAGATGCCGGAAGTGCATGGCGCTGTGGAACTTAAAGACATTAAGGGAAATGTGGCCGCAGAGAATGTGGCGTTTTCCTATGTTCCGGGGCAGAAACTGATCCGGAATTTTAATTTGAAAGTCAGGCCGGGACAAAGGATTGCCATTGTGGGGCCGACCGGATGCGGGAAGACGACCCTTATTAATCTGCTCATGCGGTTTTATGATGTAAACGGGGGAAGCATTTCCGTGGAGAAGATTGATATCCGGGAAATGACGCGCAGAAGTCTGCGGGCCGGATACGGGATGGTGCTTCAGGATACATGGCTTAAGACAGGCACTATCCGGGACAATATCGCTATGGGAAAGCCGGATGCTTCGGACGCAGAAGTCGTTGAGGCGGCGAAGGCGTCTTATATTCACAGTTTTATCAAACGTCTTCCCAACGGATATGATACATGGATCACTGAGGATGGAGAGGGACTTTCTCAGGGGCAGAAACAGCTTTTATGTATTGCGAGAGTGATGCTGTGCAGACCGCCCATGCTTATTCTGGACGAGGCGACTTCCTCTATTGACACGAGGACGGAGCTTAGGATTCAGGCGGCATTCGCAGAGCTGATGAAGGGGAGAACTACGTTTATTGTGGCGCACAGGCTGTCAACAATCCGGGAGGCAGATGTGATTCTTGTGATGAAGGACGGACAGATCATTGAACAGGGCAGCCATGAGAGCCTGCTTGAAAAAGGCGGATTTTACAAACATCTGTATGAGAGTCAGTGGGAGGTGGGAAAATCGTGACAAAACTGAGTACATTATGCTATATCGAGAAAAACGGACAATATCTGATGCTTCACCGGACGGTGAAAGAAAATGATGTAAATAAGGATAAATGGATTGGCGTCGGAGGACATTTCGAGCAGGGAGAAAGCCCGGAGGAATGTCTGCTCCGAGAGGTTAAGGAGGAGACCGGGTATACTCTGACAGCGTGGAAATTCCGGGGAATTGTGACCTTTGTATACGGAGAGGATATAGTGGAATATATGTCCTTGTATACAGCGGGCGGATTCACGGGGGCAATGATTGAATGTGACGAGGGACAGCTTGAGTGGGTGGATAAAACGAAACTCTTTTCTCTGGAACTGTGGGAGGGAGACAAGATTTTCTTCCGGCTTCTTGAGGAGGGCAGGGAGTTCTTTTCACTGAAACTTGTGTATGATACAAAAGATGTCCTCAAGTATGCGGCGCTGGACGGAGTGCCGATGGAACCGGACGAGAATGACAAAGAACGGGAGGAAAGGAGCTGAGATTATGACAGAACGCGGCGTGATACACGGGAGATTTCAGGTGCTTCATTTAAAGCATATGGAGTATCTGCTGGCAGCAAAAATGAGGTGCAAAGTACTTTATATCGGCATTACGCATCCGGATATCAAGTCGTATCCGGCTTCATCTCCGCTGGATGCACACGGGACTCTGCTGCGGGATAATCCGCTGACCTACATTGAACGGTATGAGATGATCAGAGAGTCTCTTCTGGAATTTGGAGTAAAGAGAGAAGAATTTGAGATCATCCCGTTTCCGGTAAGCAGCCCGGATATGCTGAAGCAGTATGCTCCGGCAGATGCAGTGTATTATATGAGTATCTGCGGAGATTGGGACAGAGAAAAGTACCAGATACTGAAATCTCAGAACTTAAACGTGGAAATTCTCTGGGAGAGAACAGGAGAAGAAAAGGGAATTACCGGGACACGGCTGCGCGCCCTGATCGCCGAAAACGGCGAGTGGCGGCAGGCTCTGCCAGGAGCGCTGAGAGATGATAAATAAATACGGATAAAAATTCCCGGCCGCAGGGTGCTTTGCAGCCGGGAATTTTTATTCATATCTATCATTTTATCAGGGCAGCAGGAATGCATACATGACTACAAAATGGCATGCACTTCCGCCCATAACGAACAGGTGGAATATCTCATGGCTCCCGAAATTTTTGTGCTTTTTATTAAAAAGCGGAAGTTTCAGGGCATAGATCACTCCGCCGACCGTGTAGATCACTCCGCCTGCCAAAAGCCAGCCAAACGCTGCCGGGGACATGTTGTTTAAAATCTGTGTAAATGTAAGCACACAGGTCCATCCCATGCCGATATAGAGGACAGAAGATACCCACTTCGGACAGTAGACCCAGAAGGCTTTGATCAGGATACCGATAATGGCGATCGCCCACACAATGGAAAGCAGGATGATCCCGGTCTTTCCTTTGAGAACGATGAGGCAGACAGGAGTGTAGCTTCCGGCGATCAGCACGGAGATCATCATGTGGTCGATCTTCTTTAGAATCGTATTTACTTTTTCTGAAATATCGAATGTATGATAAGTAGTGCTTGCCGCATATAACAGGATCAGGCTTGCCGCGTAGACAGCTAGGGAGATGATATATATCCTGCCCGGCTCGTGGGCAGCTTTGATCAGCAGCGGCACTGCCGCAAAGATTGCCATCAGCATTCCGATAAAATGCGTGATCGCGCTTCCCGGTTCTTTGATATGTCGTTTGTTTTCCATAATATGCACCTCCATGATGTAAAAAAGACAATAAGTAGTTTTGAATACTACATCAAGTATATGCATATATTACAACAAAGATTCATAAAAATCAATTACAAAATTTTTCAATTCAGGATATCGGGAGACGCGGAGCAGATTCGTTTTATCAGATTTTTGCGGCTCTGATACAATAAAAAGGAGTATATCAAGTATCGGAGGAATGTGAAATGGAAGAAGAGATCATTGAAGAAGAGATTATCCGGGAAATCGGGATAAGCCGTTACGAAGCCGCCATGCGGGAGGATGAGAAGAGCAGGGCCACGATAGAGAAATACCTGCACCACGTCCGGCAGTTCACCGCCTTCTGCGCCGGCCGGAAGATTGACAAAGAAATCATGAGAAAGTACAAGGAAAAGCTGGGGGAAAGCTATGCTCCGTCCAGCGCAAACACCGCGCTGGCGGCGGTCAACGGATATCTACGGTTCTGCGGGCTGGGACGATGCTGCGTCAGGCACTTTAAAGTACAGAGAAAGGTCTACTGCCCGGAGGAAAAGGAACTGAACCGTGAAGAATATATCCGGCTTGTGGACGCGGCGAGGCGAAAGGGCAGGGGGCGTCTCGCGATGTTGATCCAGGTGGTCTGTTCCACAGGGATACGGATAAGCGAGCTGAAATATATTACTGTGGAGGCGGTGCGGCAGGGGGAGACCTGCGTCTCATGCAAGGGGAAGATGCGGACCGTATTCCTGACCCGCGCCCTGCGGGAGCAGATGCGGGAGTATATCAGCCAGAGGGGGATCGAGACAGGCCCGGTGTTCATAACCCGCACCGGAAAGCCGGTAGACCGCACAAACATATGGCGGGAGATGAAAGCGCTGTGCACAGAGGCGGCAGTGTCCCCGGGCAAGGTGTTCCCACACAGCCTGAGACATCTGTTCGCCCGCTGCTTCTACGCCATCGACAGGGATATCGCGAAGCTGGCGGATATCCTGGGGCACAGCAGCATCAACACAACCCGTATCTATATCGCCACAACAGGCGAGGAGCACCGGCGCAGGATGGAAGCCATGCATCTGGTGATCTGAAAAAAGGACAAAAAAATAGCAGCGCCCAAAACGCCGGCTGCCGGTCAGTCAGTTGTGAAAGAATCGTACTGTTTACAACAGAAGAATCATTCTGTTGTCCTTACATCGGTCATCCTCCCTCCAGATGTCTCCGGCGGACTCCAAAAGCGCAAAAAAGGGCACTCCAAAAAGACCTTCCGGCCGGTTTCGGCTCAAAAGGTCTTTTTGGGATGCCCAAAATACGCCTGAAAACAAAAAAACTTGAGTTTCCGCAAACTGCATTGAAAAGATAGATATGTCCTCTCCAAGTACCAATCTGCCGTTTTTTTGAGAGTTCTGGAATGGCAGTGCCGAGAATAGAGGCACTTTTATAAGCCCCGCCGGAACCGG
>DXAK01000033.1 GCA_019117065.1 Candidatus Mediterraneibacter pullicola
CTTTTTCATAAAGTCGGCGTCATCCATCTTAATCGGTTTCCCGATGAAGATCAATTCATTCTCCGTCTCTGTTATGCCTTCTTCGTCCATGAGAAGCTCTTCGTACAGCTTTTCCCCCGGGCGTAAGCCCGTATAGACGATCTTGATATCCTCATCAGGGACATATCCCGACAGGCGGATCAGGTTTCTCGCCATATCGTCGATCTTCACAGGCTCTCCCATATCAAGCACAAAGATTTCTCCTCCATGGGCATAATAGGAGGCCTGAAGGATGAGTGATACCGCTTCCGGTATTGTCATAAAGTAACGGATCATCCGCTTATCTGTCACCGTTACCGGACCGCCTTCTGCGATCTGTTTCTTGAAAAGAGGTATCACGCTTCCGTTACTTCCCAACACATTTCCGAAACGTACCGCCACAAAGTCCGTATCCGAATGCCTGTCCATCATCTGTATGATCATCTCACAGAGACGCTTGGAAGCGCCCATGATGTTCGTAGGATTGACTGCCTTGTCCGTAGAGATAAGAACGAATTTCTTCACCCCATGCTTTGCCGCTGCCAACGCGGTCTTGTACGTGCCCTCCACATTGTTTTTGATCGCTTCGTTGGGACTGTCTTCCATCAGTGGCACATGTTTGTGCGCCGCGGCATGAAAGATAATGTCCGGACGGTAAGTTTCGATTACTGTGTCAATACGCCGTGTGTTTCTAACTGACCCAATCAACGTGATTAGCTTCATATCCGGATATAGCCGTTTTAATTCCTGCTGTATCGTATACGCATTGTTTTCATAAATGTCAAAGATAATCAGCATCTTCGGGGAAGAGGCCGCGATCTGGCGGCACAGCTCGCTTCCTATGGAGCCGCCTCCGCCTGTCACTAAGATCACCTTATCACTTAGGGTCTGGAGGATCTCGGAATTATTCACCTTCACCTGAGCCCGTCCCAAAAGGTCTGTGATCTCCACATCCCGCAGTCTGGACACGCTCACTTCTTCGTTTAGGAGCTGATAGATTCCCGGAACTGTCTGCAGCTTACACCCCGTCTGCTTACAGATGTTCAGGATCGCCTTTCTGTCATCAGCACTCGCCGCGGGAATGGCATAGACGATGCGTGTGATACCATACTCCTGAACCATCTCCTCGATATCATAGCGATTTCCCACAATAGGAACGCCTTCCAGAAGTCTCCCCTTTTTATTCGGGTTATCGTCGATCACACAACACACTTTTGTTTTCATGTGCCGGCTGTTCTGCATCTCAAGGATCAGTGTCTTCCCTGCCTGACCTGCGCCGATAATCATCACCCGATCTGTAGCCGCTTCAACAGAAGCGCGGGTGCTTCTAAGGTAGGAGCGGAGCAATCGGTATCCAAAGCGCAGCCCCACCGTACACATGATACTGAACACATAACCTACCAGGAAATATGAGCGGGGCATTCGAAGATCCATCGCAAAGATTCCCACACCGTAAAATACAAGCAATATCATATAAGACTGGACGATCCGCTTGGCCTCATCGATGCCGGCGAACATCCAAATGCTGTGATAAAGACGCATTCCGTAGAATACAACAATCGATATAATTACCCAGTAAGGCATAGACCATATATATCCTGTCAGATACCCTCTTGGTATATTTGAAAATATTAGGTCAAATCTCAGCAATAACGCTGCCATATAGGACGCCATTATCGAGATCACATCAAAAAAGAGAAGCACGAAAGCCTTGCGCATCCACACATAGTCTTTCCGTTTTGTCTGCTGTTCCATCGCTACAAATCCTTTTTTCTACCGTATTTTATTTTAGCGATCCGTGATTCGCCCAATTACGCCTGATAAACATGATAATCCCTGCCACCACAGCAATCACTGCGGACACAACCGCCATTGTCTGATCTACGTTCATCTCAATATCTCCTTATCTTGCGCACTTATTGCCCATCAATGACCTGATGCATCTTCTGGCTGATCTCAGCCACCGACGCCTCATCCGGCCACATTACATATAGAGGCTGGCTTCCTGAGGAGAAGCACGCCTGGCTGTCTCCGCTTCCGACTGCCGCCACAGATTCGATCTCCCAGCTTGCGCCGTCTGAGAGCTGCCTGTTGACAAAGGCGGCCATCTCCGTGCGTGTCATGTTCGTCTCCACGCTGTCGCTGACACTGGTAATGATCTCGCTTGCCTTAGTCAGCAGCGTTGGGCTCATGGCTTTCTGCAGGATAGCGGTAAGGACAGCCTCCTGATTCTTCCCTCTTTGATTATCTCCGGATTCAAAGCTCTTTCGCTCCCTTGAGAAGGCAAGAGCCTGTGCGCCGTCCAGATGGTTGATTCCCTCTGTGAAGCTGTAACCGCCCGCACTGAACGCGTACTCAGAGTTTACATCCACTCCGCCAAGCGCGTCGACGATCTTAATGAGCGAGGTGAAGTTCACTCTCGCATAATAGCTGATATCAATTCCGTATAGATTTTCCAGTGTCTGCATAGACACGTCCACGCCGTATATACCTGCATGAGTCAGCTTATCCCGCTGAGCCCCGGACACGCCCGGTATGGTTACATAGTAGTCTCTAGGCGTTGTGGTCAGAAGGATCTTATGGGTATTCGGATTCACAGTCATGATGATATTTACGTCACTTCTGCTGTTGGTCGTGATCGGACCTGACACGTCGATACCACTAATATAAATGCTAAAAGCCTCCTCGACGCTGGCGTCTTCCTCCTGCTCGATCACGGTATCAATCCCGTACTGATACAGGATTCTTACCTGATCGGAATACCCCGGGATTGCATCCTCTATAATACCTGTAAACGCCTCGTTATAAATAGCTGCGCCGATCTCACCATCCAGAAGCGCTTGGGCCTCCTCCTGAATGGTCGGATACTCTTCCAGATCCGGTTCCATGCCTAGGACTTTTTCCATATCCTCGAGCATTTTCTGGTTATTCTCCTGATCCGCAGCTGTCTGGATGCCATATGTGTAATTCTTAGCATCGATAATATTCTCCGCCGTACTGTCATTTCTCACCACCACAATCATGTTGTCCGTCTTGTAGGTGGCGCCGCCTACTTCCGCCAGCATATTATCCGTCTTCATCATATAGTACACGCCGAATCCAAGAAGCACGCTAAAGAACACGCTGACCACAATTCCCGCGATATATATCTTTTTCTTAACGAACTGTAAGCCAAACATAGCGCCGAACAGCACAAAGAGAACCACCGTCACAAGCCCCAGATATTTCCCTGGGATCAGCCCGCTGTTCCAGACGACCGCGATAAACAGCACTGTCATCAGAAGCTGTACCAGCACGATCAGCTTGCCTGCCAGATTATGAGTCTTATGTCTCTTTCTGCGGGAGCGGCGGCCGCCGCCCTGTTGTGAATGTCCGTTTGTACTCATTCGTATTGATCTCCTTTATCGTAAAACGGCAAAGCCAAATTCCTTCAGCCCGCGTTATGATCCGCTGCCGTAATGTCCGTAATATTTTCCGTAATACCTGTTATTCTTTAAATCCACCTTGTTAAGCACAACGCCGATAATCGGGCAGCCGGTTTTTTCCAGCTGTTCTTTGACCGACCTGACATACTTATGGCTTACTGTATTGGCTGCGACGACAAAAACAGACGCGTCGCACACTCTGGAAATCACCGCCGCGTCGATCACGCTGCCAAGTGGGGGCGCGTCGATGATCACATAGTCGTACATCTCTTTCGCCTTCTCAATCAGGTCTTCGAATTGCTTCTGTCCCAGCAGTTCAGAAGGATTGGGGGGTACGACGCCTGCGAATATCACAAAGAGTCCCGATTCCTGCGTTCTGCATACCACGTCGTTCATTTCCGCCTGTCCGGAGAGATAGTGGCTTAAGCCCTTGACTTCCTTGGTTACCCTGTGCCTTCCGATTAGGACAGACTTTCTCAGATCCGCGTCCACAAAAAGCACCCTCTTCCCATTATCGCACAGGGATACGGCCAAGCCTAACGCCACAGTGCTCTTTCCTTCGTTCGGGGTGCTGCTCGTCAGCACGATCACCTTGTTGTCAGACCCGGAAAATTCAATATTTGTACGCAGCGTCTTATATGCTTCGCTGCTGTAATAATCTTTGTATGTGTTCTTTAACACAACGTCCTGCATCTTCTGCTACCTCCTTGTCCTTTTGGCTGACCTTCTCGTGGTACGCCGTTTTGTCTTCTTCCCCTTTTCTTCCCCTTCTGTGACAGGGATAGAAGTAAGGACGTTCAGTCCCAGATAGTGTTCCACATCATCCGGTGTCTTGATCGTATCGTCAAACAGGAAGATAATCACAAGGATGCCCGCTGTGATCAAAACTCCCAGAATACCGCCCAACATCGTATTCCTCATTACATTCGGGGAGGAGGGCGCGCTTGGGAGATTGGCCTCCTCGATTGTATTCACTGCGTCGATCTCCATAATTTCCCTGATCTTAACGCTCACGGTCTCGCGCAGCGTATTCGCTATCTCCTGCACCAGTTCTGGATCTTCATTGCTCACAGAGATTGTCAGAATACGGGTATTGGTCTTATTTTCTGTAGTAACAGAAGAAGAAAGTTCCTGCGTAGACATATCCAGATTAAGCACAGAGATGACCTGCTCAAGTACAGAACGGCTCTTCACCATCTCCATATAATCCTGTGTAAGCTGGGTCCCTGTTTGGAGGTCGCTGCTTGTTATAGTCCCTCCGCTCTGTGATCTGGTCAGCATATACATGCTGGTAGACGACGTATATTCCGGGGTGATGAATATCTTTGTCCCCGCGAACGCTGCCAGAGCCGCGATAAGCCCTACCAGAATAATCAGATAAATCTTGCTCCACAGCACGCTGAAAAGTTCTGCCAGATCAATTGTGAGCTCTTCATTGTCAAATTCCCGTATTGGTTTGTCTTGATTCATTCTTCTTTTTCTTTTTCAGCATCACAACCGCATTGCTGAAAAATATCCTCCTCATGTATTCTTCTCCATATTTCTTCTTCACATACTCGGCCGCCTTCTTGATCTGTGGCGGACGCTTCTGCGCGTTATGCGCGTCCGTCCCTACACAGAACACAAGGTCTTCCTTCATGAGCTGTTTGATATACTGTTTCACCCTCCAGCCGCTAGCGCCTGTAATGCTTCCCGCGTTGACCTGTATCTTGACTCCCATATTGGCGAGATGGCGTGTATCGCTCATACTCTCCCGCAAGCATTTGTACCGCTCAATATGGGCGAGAATCACAATATATCCTTTCATCTGTATGCGCTGCAAGCTTTGGTTTATATAGTCGGCGCTGTCTCCCGGAGCGAACTCAACGAGAACATAGCGGGTCCCATTCATCGGCAGAACTTTCTTTTCCTTCAGCTTATCCATGACGTCCTGCCCGAAGTAGATCTCAGTTCCCAGATATACTCTTAACTTTTCGCTGATCTTCTCCGCTTCCTCGCGGACAAGTTTAAGCTGTCTGCGCAGTGCGCGGGGCGGCTGGCTCCCCCTCCTTGGATGGTGGTGGGGCGTCGCTATGATATAACGGATTCCTTCATCATAAGCGATCTGGAGCATACGCCGGGTTTCTTCTATATTCTGTGCCCCATCGTCTACTTCCGGAAGAATATGGCTGTGCGTATCAATGATCCTTATCAACTGCTCCTTCTCCTCTTTCCATGAATTTCCCATCACTATTCTTCTTATTATATTTTCTTTTAGACGCAGTAAAAAGACAGCTGCTGATTCCTGTTCCTTCATGTCCTGTCCATACTGCCGCCGTCACTCTATAAAAGAATACTCCTAAAGGACTGTTTTGTCAACATATTTTTACCCCCTCCCCATGCCCAGAACCCTTGATTTTACTGGGATTTCAGCACTTTTTTTCCAGCTGTTATCCCGCGTTGCTCGCAGCGATTTTCACCCTGCTCCACAAGTCACTGATAATCTTCTTCGTATCTGCATTATAGACAAACACCTCGTCATTCGGGTTACCTGTGCGTGGGATGTAGGCGTTGATCCCTTCGAAGTCACCACCCTCACCTGCAAGATCGTTCATAACCTCTTCATTTGCAGACGTGTAACCCACATAACTGGAGTTGTCATACGCTCCGTCATAATCGCTGGCATAATTGATAAACGCATGCGCCAGTTCCGGGTTCTGAGCATTCTTTGGAATAACCATGGCGTCAGACCAGAGATTCGTTCCGCCCTCAGGCATGAAGAATCCCATATTTTCATTTTCGGCCATGACATATGTCGCGTCCCCCGAATAGATCAGCCCCAGCGCCTTCCTTCCCTGCGCCATATTATCGATAATTTCATCTGTAACAATCTCTGTATCCATGGTCTGGACGCACTGTACCAGCCATTCATAGGCTTCCTGAAGTTCCTGTTCATCCTCCGTGTTCATGGAGTATCCCAATGCTTTTAACGCCATCATAAAGGAATCTCTCTCCGAATCGTACAGATATACATCTCCTTTGTATTTCTCATCTAAGAAAATGTTGTAGCCTTCCCGTTCCAGATCTTCAATGTCTACTTTTGTCTTGTCATAAACAATGCCTACGGTTCCCCAGAAATAAGGCACTGAATAATCATTTTCCGGATCGTAGGGGAGCCCCTTTACCGCATCCGACAGTTTATCCATACAGTCTAGTTTAGACTTGTCCAGCTTCTGGAGCAGATCCTCCTCAATGAGCCTCTGGATCATATAATCGCTGGGCACAAGCAGGTCGTACACTTCCTGATTGGCCACTTTGATGTACATCTGTTCATTGGAGTCAAAATTGTCCATAACAACGGATGCTCCAGTCTCTTCCTCAAAATCAGCGATAATATTCTCTCCTGTGTACTCTCCCCAGTTGTAGATATAGAGTGTCTGCCCCTCAAAGGGCCGGCCCTCCCCGCCTCCCTGCATAGCAAAAAGTCCGGCGATGAGCGCTAGTACGCACGCACATGCCACAACGGGAATGGCTTTTCTGCGCCGGCCAACCACTTCTTTTTTCTTGCGCTTAGCTGCTACAATAGGTGTAATATTGATCAGAAGCAGCACGACCGTAATAATTACTACTACAAGGCTAGACACCGCGTTGATGCTTGGATTCACACGTTTGCTCATCGTGTAGACCATGATACTTAAGTTCTTTACCCCACCTCCGGTCACAAAGTAGGAAATAATAAAGTCATCCACAGACATGGTAAATGCGATCAAAGCTCCGGATACAATGCCCGGGGTGATCTGCGGCACAATCACCTTGGTCAGCGCCCGCCACGGCGTAGCTCCCAGATCCATCGCCGCGTCCGCCAGATTGGGGTCAAGAGACCGGATCTTTGGCATGACGGAAAGAATCACATAGGGAATGCAGAAGGCAATATGTGTCAGCAGCATCGTGAGGTAGCCTTTATCCACCTTAAAAGTAATAAACAGCAGCATGAATCCAATGGCTGTCACGATCTCTGGGTTCATCATCGGCAGGTTATCCACCTGCTCCATAATATCCCGGACAATCTTCCGGGACTTGCTTAGCCCGATGGCGGCGATCGTTCCCACTACCGTTGAGACTGCTGTCGCAAGAAGCGCCACGCTAAACGTGGTGTACAGGGCGTCCATCATATCCTGAGACTCCAGCATATGCTGGTACCAGCGCAGGGAGAATCCCTCGAACACGGTCAGCGATTTTCCATCGTTAAAAGAGAAAATAATCATATATATAATTGGAAGATAAAAGAACGCGATCAAAAGCGCCATCAGGATCTTCCCTGTGGAATGTTTCTTTTTCTTCATCGGATCACCCCTCCTTTCCGCCGCGGTTGCGGATCTCGGCCTTTCTTACAGCCATCATCAAAAGCATCATAATGACCGCCATGATCATGGAGACCGCACTGCCAAAATTCCACTCTCCCACTGTGATAAACTGGTTCTCAATCATATTTCCTATCAGGAAATACTGGCCTCCGCCCAAGAGCTTCGGGATGAAAAAGGAGCTTACCGCCGGAAGAAATACCAAAGTGATCCCATTGATGACTCCCGGGATAGACAAAGGGAACGTCACCCTGCAAAATGTCTGCGCCGGGCTTGCCCCCAGATCTGCGCTGGCTTCCAAGAGGGAATGATCCATCTTACTTAAAGAAGTCTGTACCTGAAGGATCATAAATGGCAGAAAGTTATACACCATTCCCAGAAGGACTGCCCCCTCCGTATATAAAAGTTCCGTGTTTCCCAGACCGATCAGAGAAAGGATCCTCTGGATCAGGCCGCCTTCGCTCAGAAGTCCGATCCATGCGTAGGTGCGCACGAGCATGTTGATCCACATGGGGATGGTCACGCAAAGGATCAGGATATTCTGCATTTTCTCATTACTGCGCGCGATGAAATACGCCGCCGGATACCCCAGAAGCAGGCAGATCACCGTCGTCTTTACCGCGATGAGAATGGATCTCCACAGAATCAGAAGGAAATCTTTATCTGTAAAGAATTTTACATAATGCTCCAGTGTAAAGGAAAAGGAGATGATGCTGTTGCCCTGCTCCATAAAAGAGTACATCGCGATCAACCCCATGGGCAGCACGAGCATCAGCGCCGCCCACACGATATAGGGAATGGCAAGCTGTGAAAAACGCTTCATCCTTAGTACACCTCCTTGGACATGACATGGATATCTTCAGGGAAGAAGGTCAGCCCGACCTCTTTGCCCTCCTCAGAATAATCCGTCGTATGAACCTTAAACTCCCGCCCTGTCGTAGAGAACGTGATACGGTACACACCCTCCTTGACATTTTCCGGCTCAAAGTCATAATCCACATTGATATCCACACTCTGGTCTTCATTGCTCAATTTCCACCCCTGCGCGCCGGCCCATGTCTTAAGATCTGTATCCAGAGCCTGAGACTCTGTGATCTCATCTACTGTCTTAAAGAAATTAAACGCCATGACAGCCTCATTTGCTTTTTCATTCTTTACAAAAGGCTGGTCAACCACAAAAATAGTGCGCTCCACCTTTGTCCCACCGGCCGTGGCGAATATTACCGGATACTGTCCTTCTTCCGGCGTAAGCTCGTACTCAATCTTTGCGATGGAAATGTATTCGTCCGTCCCCGGATCCCATGCCTGTGCGTTCGCCAGCGCGATGATCTCCTTGTCGTCCAGCCCCTCAACATCATCAATATCCACATAGAAATCATTGGCGCTGATCATCTCTTTACCGTCCTCGCTCGCCACGTCTTGATTCTTGATGACGCGCATATTAACCGTAACGCTCGTTCCGGGCACGGTTTCCACCATAATTTCATAGTGCACTCCTTTAAACAGCACGCTTTTCACCTCTCCGGTCATCTTACCGTCCTTCACATCTACAATGTCAATATCCTCAGGACGGATAACCACATCAACAGGTTCATTCTCATGGAACCCAAAATCCACACAGTCAAATGTGATGTCGTCAAAGCGCACTTTGTAATCCTTGGGCATGACGCCCGGGAGGATGTTACTCTCGCCGATAAAGTTCGCCACGAAACGGTTCGCAGGCTCATTGTAAATATCCTCCGGCGATCCCACCTGCTGGATCTCTCCATTCTTCATGACAACGATCTTGTCCGACATGGTGAGCGCCTCTTCTTGATCGTGAGTGACAAAAATAAAGGTGATTCCTACTTCCTGCTGGATCCGTTTCAGCTCGTACTGCATCTCTTTGCGCAGCTTTAAGTCCAGCGCAGCCAGAGGCTCGTCAAGAAGAAGTACTTTTGGCTCGTTTACAAGAGCTCTGGCGATCGCGACTCTCTGCTGCTGGCCGCCGGATAGAAGAGTGGTATTCTTATCCTCATACCCCTCCAGACCGATGAGCTTTAACATCTTCATGACCTTTTGGTCAATGATGTCCTTGCTCATCTTCTTGATCTTCAGGCCGAACGCAATATTTTCGTATACGCTCAGATGAGGGAACAAGGCATACTTCTGGAACACCGTGTTAAGCTCCCGTTCGTAGGGAGGTTTGCTGCTGATCTCCTCGCCGTCGAAGATCACTTTCCCCTCGTCCGCATCCAAGAATCCCCCCAGAATCCGAAGCAGCGTTGTCTTGCCGCATCCGCTGGGTCCTAGCAAGGTCACAAACTCATTTTCATAAATATCAAGGTTAACCCCCTTCAGAACGATCTGCCCGTCAAAGTTCTTCACAATACCTCTGAACTCAATCAGTTTCTTCTCTTCCATCTTTTCACTCTCCTTATCCTTCTCTTTACACAAGCGTGCATCATACCCAAAAGGTTCTTATCCAATAGGAAATCCAAAAGACTTTCCTACTGATATGAAAAAGATCCGGATGCCTCTCTGCATCCGGACCTGTGTATTGCCGTCATATGTTCCTATCGCGTTATCATCATAGCCCGCCACGGGGCCTTATACATTCCGTATTCAGATAAAACAGATATTGGACGTAGAGTCTATATAGCAAATATTTTTACTTTTACTACTCTTATTGACCGTTTCACAAGTTGCGTATGCATATGCACACCGGGGTTATAAAGTAACCAACTTATAAAATTTGAGCTTTTAACTCAATCAATAATGCAGCCTTCTGCTGCGTAAAATATTTGCATGGAGAACGTTCCAAATACCTGCTTTCCATACATAGGGTATGGTAACACAGAACTTGCCGCAATTCAAGAAAAATCTATAAAGAACTTTTCTCTTGGAAATGTAATATCAACCTTGAACAGATCCCCGTCCAGATACAGTTCGAACTCGCCGCCCTGCATAGTCGTCAGGCTCTTGGCGATGGACAGCCCAAGCCCGCTTCCTTCCGTACTTCTAGAGATATCCCCTCGGATAAAGCGCTCTGTCAGCTCATCCGCCGAGAAATTCAGCTGCTGTTCGGATACATTTTTCAGGGAGAATCTCACCTTGTCCTCTGTTACTGTCAGATCTGCGTACACACGTGTTCCGGGCATAGCGTATTTCGCAGCGTTGCCGAATACATTTTCCAGCACACGCCACATCCGGCGTCCGTCCACCCGGATGACCGCCGCCTCTTGCGGCATATTGAGCACCACCGACAGATTCCTTGCGGCGAAGCGTTCTGCCAGTTCTCCTTCCGTCTGCTGAACCAATTCCCTCATATCCACATTCATATATTCAAGGGAAATATTCCCGCTGCTTACCTTGGAAGCCTCTACCACATCCTCTGTCAGTGTCTTCAGCCTCTGCGCCTTCGCTTCAAGAATATCCAAGTATCCCCTGATCTTCTCGTCTGCGATATCAGATCTCTTGAGAATATCCACGTAGTTGATGATAGAGGTCAGCGGTGTCTTGATATCATGAGACACATTTGTGATCAGATCGGTGTTGAGCCGTTCATTTCTCATCGCTTCATCCACCGCCATATTCAGGCCGCTCCCAATGCCGTTGACCTTTTCCGCCAGTTCCCTGTCTCCTCCCCTCAGTCCGTCTAGGCCAATACGATACTCCAGATTTCCCGAGGCGATCTCTTCTATTCCTTTAATGATCTTTGTTTTCGCTATCGCCCTGTTAAGAACGAACCAGACAGCCACCACGTCCACAAGCAGCGTCACGAAAGCAAACGGAACTGTACGGACTAGGATTACCGCCCAGTGGATGAAGAGGAATCCCGCGCTCAATAAGATGGTTTTCATCGTTGACGACCGCGCCCTGATCACTCTTTTGCCGAAAGAAATCACCGCATAGGTCAGGCTCCCTTTCCACATGATCTTTGCCTTAATCCTTCGGAACAAACTGATGTATCCGCCGAAGAAACACAGGAAGGTGAATACAGAGTATAAAAATACTTTGGCCACATCTGAGAAACCAAGCGCTATTGAAAACACTGCCGAATACATCTGGGAGATTCCTCCGTAATAATTGTAATAATACTCCACAGCATTTTGCAATTCTCTCCAGTTTCCCGCCAGATACCCGCTGCCAAGCACATACATAGTCGCAATAACCCACACACCGGTCACGGTCAGCGCGGCCGCTTCTGTTTTCCAGTGATCAAACGCCGTCAGATGTACTTCTTCGTCTTCTGGGCGTCTTCCGGCAGTTAATGCCAACCACACAGCCGATACAATCAAAACAGACGCGCCTATGACCAAACAGACCATAGAGGTTCTCAAAAGCGGAAGGTTCTTCTCATAAGCCACTTTCCCTTCGTATATTAAATCTTTGATAGGGTAGGTTGTATCAATGGCCACCGCAAAAATATTCTCCGCCCGCCTGCTTGTCTCCTGCCCCTTCACCATCTGCCACTCTCCTGTGGGAGATAGATTTAGATTAGTCTCAAAATCCTTGAGTTTGGGATATACAAAAACATATTTCACGTTGTCCCCGGATTTCATTTTTGAAAGATTAGCTTCCGCTTCTAAGTAATCCCCAAACGTACTTTTATTGGTTTCTACCTTTTTTGCCATCGTATCAATATAGAGGTAGGTCAGATTCGTGTTCCCTTCCGCCAGATACTCCCATCCGGACTGGTAGCTTTCATAGTCTTCATATATAGTTGCCAGAGTCATCTCAAGCGCGTTGTAAACCGACGACAGCCTTCCGTTAAGCCATGGCGAGCCATTGATAATCTGAAGAAGGTTCTCCGCTCCCTGGGGAGCATATTTCTCCCGGAGGCTCTCGCCGAAATTCCAACAGTCAGTATATACTGTGACACCGTCCGCATCATAGATCGTCATATCTCTCGCCTCACCCGACGATGTAAAGGAACCATTCTCCAGCTCACGCAAATACGATTCCTGATTCTGATCGGCAGGCTCATCATCAAACACCATATGAAATTCCCCACTGTCAAAAAGGGCGAAAAACTCTTCTAAATAATAGTAATAATACTCTCCGCCGGGTTTCTGACACACAATAACCTCGTTGTCATTGTAAAGGTCGTTTTCTCCTGTGTAAAAATCCTTACCCCAGTCTATCAGCTCATCCAGCGTATACCCGATGCCGTATGCCTTGCCGCCGTTACCGTTAAGATCCCGCGATCCCTCTCCGATATCAACCACTTTATCCGGATTATATGCCCCGTCCATCTCAAAAAACTGTTTCAACCGAAATTGCTGAAACACATCGCTGATAGAACTTTCCACTACCATATTAAAATCCGCTGACTCTTCGTAGGGTTCGTTTATGATTCGCATGATCTCCGCCGGATTGACCGTCCCAGCAAGAGTCGTCACCACGGCGAGAGACGTAAGGAATGAGGCTCCGCTGAGCACTCCCGCAATAAGAAGCGCTGCCTTTGTCACTGTCTTTCTATACCACTTGCTCATAATGCTCCCTTCCAACTGATTCCTGCTGCCGTTTTATTTCTTCTCAATCTTATAGCCGACTCCCCACACGACCTTCAGATAACGCGGCTCTTTGGGGTTGATCTCGATTTTCTCCCGGATATGCCTGATATGTACTGCCACCGTGTTATCCGCCCCAATGGCTTCTTCGTTCCAGATAGATTCGTAGATCTGATTGATAGAGAATACTCTTCCCTGATTCTTCATAAGCAGAAGCAAAATGTTATACTCAATGGGCGTCAGTTTCACGTATTCTCCGTCCACAGTCACTTCTTTCAGATCATCATTGATCCTCAATCCGCCCACTTCGTACACATGGTATGTCTCTTCCTTCGTCGTTCCACCCAATTCCGTATATCTGCGGAGCTGTGATTTTACTCTTGCCACAAGCTCCAGCGGGCTGAATGGTTTTGATACATAGTCGTCAGCCCCCACGTTAAGTCCTAGAATCTTATCCGCATCTTCAGATTTTGCCGACAGGATAATGATTGGGATGCTGTTTTTCTCCCGAATCTTCAAGGTAGCCCGGATCCCGTCCAGTCGTGGCATCATCACATCCAGTATCAGAAGGTGCACGTCTTCCTTTTCGAGAATATCCAGAGCTTCTATCCCATCATACGCTTTAAGGATATGGTATCCCTCCTGCGTCAGATATATTTCAATCGCCTCTACAATTTCTTTGTCATCATCGCACACAAGTATGTTGTACATATTCATCGCCACCTCCCACATTATCACTTTACAGTATACATGATACGGGAAAATTTTTAAGAGGAGCAAGGAAAAATCTTATGAAATTTTTAAAATATACCGGGATATCATGGCAAAAAATACCGTTCGTATTAAAACAGAACTTTGATCTGCAAGAAAGAAAAGAGGCTGGTACTATGGTTACATGTAGTGATTTGTTCACTTTTGTTATTATGCCGCGTTCTGCCATAACATTGATTATTGCAACTTTCAGACACAAAAAATAGTGCCCCGCCCTACAAAGTGTGGCACTATTTTTAGTACTAACTTGCCGGCGGTCAGGTATACTCTGACTAACGGCTCTCTTGTTAAATTCATTACATAAGCACATTTACATTTTGTCAAGACCGGAAAGGAGGCAAGTAAATTCCCGAATATCTCAGAACATCCCCTTAAGCGCCGGATAGAACTTTCGGAACTTCTGATAGCATTCCTCATACTTTGCCACGAGTCCGGGTTCTGGCTCTTCCGTCGCGGTTACTTTCACAAGCTGTCTTGCGGCCTCTTCCACAGATGGAAATACTCCGCATCCCACCGCCGCAAGGATCGCCGCTCCATATCCGGGCCCCTCCTCACTCTCGATGATATCTACTTTCATATTCATCACATTGGCAATAATCTTTCTCCACAAGGGGCTTTTTGCGCCTCCTCCGCATATCTTTGTGCGCGCAGGATTCACCCCGGTTGTTCTTGCAGCCTCGAGAGAATCCCGAAGTCCAAAGGCAACTCCCTCCAACACAGCGAGAGTCATCTCCTTCCTTGTTGTATTCATGCCCATCCCAATAAACGCCGCTCTCGCCTCAGGATCATTATGGGGAGAGCGCTCTCCCATCAGATAAGGCAGATAGAAGACACGGTTTTCTCCTAGTTCTGTAATATTCTTTTGCTCCCCGGAGTAATCCGATGTCCTTAAGATATCATCCATCCACCATTTGTTGCAGGACGCCGCACTGAGCATGCAGCCCATAAGGTGGTAGTTTCCGTCGGCATGGGCAAAAGAATGAAGAGCATTATGCCCGTCTACACCGAACTTCCCACTGGATATAAACAGGGTTCCCGATGTCCCCAGACTAATATTGCATGCTCCGTCTCCCACCGTCGCTGTCCCGACTGCTGCCGCGGCATTGTCCCCTGCGCCCGCGGCGATTTTCACACCATCCGGCAGGTCAAGCTCTCTGGCGGCTTCTTCCTTCAGAGTGCCTGTGATCTCCCAGCTCTCATACAATTTGGGAAGCTGTTCCTCTGTGATACCGCAGATCTCCAGCATTTCTTTCGACCAGCACTTATGTTCCACATCAAGGAGCAGCGTCCCCGAAGCGTCTGAATAATCTGTGCTGAATTCCCCGGACAGCTTATACGCCAGATAGTCTTTCGGCAGCATGATTTTTTTGATCCGCGCAAAATTCTCCGGCTCATTTTCCCTCATCCAAATAAGCTTCGGCGCCGTAAACCCGGCAAACGCAATATTGGCCGTATATTTGGATAGATTTTTCTTTCCAACCACATTGTTGAGATATTCCACTTGTTTTCCCGTACGCCCGTCATTCCACAAGATCGCCGGGCGGATCACGCAATCATTTTCATCTAAAGCCACCAGTCCGTGCATCTGACCTCCGAAGCTGATCCCCTTTATCTGTGACCTGTCACACTCAGATGTCAGTTCCCTGATTCCCTCCACGCTCTGTTTATACCAATCCTCCGGGCTCTGCTCAGACCATCCGGGCTGCGGGAAATACAGCGGATACTCTTTGGAAACAATCTTATGGATATTTCCATTTTCATCCATCAACAGCAGCTTCACGGCGGATGTCCCTAAATCTATCCCTATAAAATACATATTTGCCCTCCTGCCAAAGGAACCTCGCATTACAGCTTCCTAATTATCCCCATGGATTTTCCGTAGGATATCTCACTTCTTTCGGCTGATTGTAGCCGATCTCATCAACCGGCACGCCGATATATTTAAACACTTCAAACAGTTCCTTTCCAAAATGCCCGAACGCAACCGCTCCGTGATGCGGGTAATTCTTCTCAATCAGCACGTGACGGTAGAAGCGTCCCATTTCCGAAATTGCAAAAACACCGATAGATCCAAAGGACTTGGTCGCCACAGGAAGCACTTCCCCTTGAGCGACATACGCTCGCAGAATATTGTCCGACGTACTCTGCAGACGGAAGAACGTAATATCTCCGGGCACAATATCCCCCTCCAATGTTCCCTGTGTTACTTCCTCGGGCAGTGTTCTTGCCATGATCATCTGGTATTTCATCTCACAGAAGGACAGCTTCGAAGACGCCGTATTTCCGCAGTGGAATCCCATAAAGGTATCTTTCTGGGTATATGGGAATTTCCCCTCGATACTCTCCTTGTACATATCCGCCGGAACGGTATTGTTAATATCAAGCAGTGTCACCGTATCCTGACTTACAACTGTTCCGATAAATTCGCTTAAACATCCATAGATATCCACCTCGCAGGATACCGGAATCCCCTGTGCGGTCAGACGGCTGTTCACATAACAGGGGACAAATCCGAACTGTGTCTGGAATGCAGGCCAGCATTTACCCGCGATGGCAACATATTTTCTATAACCTCTGTGCTCCTTAACCCAATCCTTCAGTGTGACCTCGTACTGCGCCAGCTTTGCCAGAATCTCTGGTTTCTTATTGCCTGTTCCTAGCTCTGCTTCCATTTCGGCTACCACAGCCGGGATTCTCTCATCTCCTGCATGTTTGTTATACGCCTCGAAAAGATCCAGCTCGGAATTTTCTTCGATCTCCACCCCGATATTGTAAAGCTGCTGGATCGGGGCATTGCATGCCAAGAAATTCAGTGGTCTTGGACCAAAACTGATGATTTTCAGGTTGTTAAGCCCCACAACGGTTCTTGCAATCGGCTCAAACTCATGAATCATATCCGCGCACTCTTCCGCTGTCCCAACCGGGTATTCTGGTATGTACGCCCGGACGCCGCGCAGTTTCAGGTTGTAGCTTGCATTGAGCATGCCGCAGTATGCGTCGCCGCGCCCCTGTACCAGATCATTCTGGCTTTCCTCTGCCGCTGCAATAAACATTTTCGGACCGTCAAAATGCTTTGCCAGCAATGTCTCCGATATCTCCGGTCCGAAATTGCCCAAATAGACAACAAGCGCGTTGCATCCCGCTTTCTTAATATCCTCAAGCGCCTGTACCATATGAATCTCACTTTCCACAATACAAATCGGGCACTCATAGACCGTACCCTCTCCGTATTTTTTTGTGTAGGCATCAATCAATGCTTTTCTTCTGTTCACGGAAAGGCTCTCTGGGAAGCAATCTCTGCTCACCGCCACAACTCCGATCTTTAATTCCGGCATATTATTCATAGTACTGACCCTCTCTTTCTTAATCTAAAACGGAGCATTCCTATTATTGTCATGCTCCGCATTACATTGATAAGGTCATTTTATCAACTTATTATCCTAATTTCGACCAAATATTTAGCTATTTGATGCCCAAATCTTGACTTTTTATACTATCCATATGGGTAAGCCCTTTGGATGCCCTGCCCTTATATTCGCTTGGCAGCACCCCATATTTTTTCCGAAAGGCTCTAGCCAGCGCCTTACTCCCTGAGAAACCGTTTCTGATGGCGGTCTCCGTAATACTGTAAGTTCCGTTTTCTAGTTCTTTTACTACGTATTCAAGACGGATGCTCTGTACATAATCTTTAAAGCTGATCCCCGCGTACTTTCGAAACATCCTCGAAAGGTAGGTGGGCGAATAGCCAAAGACACGCGCTACCTCTTCCAGACGCAGATCCTTAGTGTAATTCTCCTTCATGTAAGAAGTGATCGCTGAGAGCTTTGTCAGATTCTTATTTTTACGCACAAACCTCTGATCCACTTCCGTGAGACGGTAATCTTTTACCAGATAGTACATAATATTGTAAAAGATGCTTTTCATCTTCATATCATAGCCGCAGGGTTTTTCGTCGTATGTCCTGTACAGCGCCTTCACCAGCTCCATAAACCTCTCATCCCTCTCCCCCGGCTCGTGAGTAAACCAAATGAACTGTCCGCCTGTAAAGTAATCCTCAAACAGTTTCAGCGGGATCTGCAGAACGACCGTCTTGTTGGGGAGGGGGGAATCCACAGAATGAACCTCATTTGAATTCACAATCATAAACTCTCCGGGCGTCAGATGCCACAGCTTATCGTCAATATGAAATTCAAGCTCGCCGCCGCACACCGCAAAAATCTCAACCGAGCGGTGCCAGTGCTTATCTCGTCTGTAATTTCCCGCGCTTCCTTCAAAAAGGAAGAGTTTAAACGGGAACCCCTCCTCGGGAACAATCAGTTCATGGGAAAACTCCATAGGACGCCTCCTTAGTCCGTTAATTAAGACTGTATAATATTTATAAAAAGACATCAATTATAGACTATTATATATAAATTTTGCATAACGAGCAATATGTATACGCATTCCAAACTTCTTAAAAATTTTTTTAATTCTAATTTTATTTTAATCTTTACTTTGTATCTTTTAATCACAAACTAAAACTAACGGGAGGAACGCCTTCCAAAAATGTTCATATACAAGGAGGAAATTACTATGAAGAAAAAATTGGCTGTTTTATTGATTGGAACATGTTTTACCGTAGCGCTTATGTCCGGATGCGGGCAGCGTATAAATGGAGTCCAACAGGGGCAAGAAAGTTCAACCACACAAACCCAAAGCAATAATACTACCGGTCAAAACTCGCAGAATGGTACAGCACAGAATTCCACTACTGCCTCCATCACGCAAGACGATGCAAAAACGATCGCCCTAAATCACGCGGGCGTAGCGGAAGCTGATACAATCGGGCTTTCCGTAAGACAGGATTTTGACAACGGCATGACACTCTATGAGGTGGATATCTACACACCGGCTACCGATTATGAATATGAAATCAACGCTGCCGACGGAACCATTATAAAAGAAAACCGTTCCACACCCGAGCAAGTGATGGCTGATCCCGGCGCGGCGGTCACCCCCGACCAAGCCAAAGAAATTGTCCTCGCAAAAGTATCCGGCGCCAGCGAACAGAATCTCCGCATGACCGCTGAGCGTGACGACGGCCGTATTTTCTATGAAGGCGAAGTCATTTACAATGGTATGTCCTATGACTTTGAGCTTGATGCCCAGACCGGAAGTGTTTTGGAGTGGTCTGAGGAGACACTTGGATACTAAATAATTTTTCTAATCAAGAATACGAAATAATAAAAGAGAACGCCAAAGCCGGGGAATAATCCCCGGCTTTTCACTTCTCCCCGCCTTCTGCATATATTGATACCACAGGCATGTTATCTGTCCCGGACTTTGGCATTTTATGTTTCGGACTCTGACACGCTGTAAAGTCCGCCGTCCCCTAACGGCGGCAGAAGGGAGTATCATATGAGTATGAAAGGACTTGACGTAAGCGAATTTCAAGGAGAAGTGGACTGGGAACGGGTCAAAGCCGCAGGATATCAGTTTGCCATGCTCCGCGCAGGATATGGATTTAGCACAGTAGATAAACAATTTAAAAGAAACGCCTCGGAATGCAATCGGATCGGGCTTCCTATTGGAGCCTATTGGTTCTGCTATGCAATCAGTCCACAGACAGCCGTGCAGGAGGCAGACGGGTGTATCAGCACGATATCCGGCTACCGGCTAGATTATCCCGTCTGCTATGACATCGAGCATGCCTCTGTCGCATACGCTGCGGGCGAAGGCGTAACCATGACAGCCAATCTTGCGAAAAATCTGGTACAGAGTTTTTGCAACCGCATTGAAGCCAAAGGCTATTATGCAATGTTTTACACAAACAAAAATTTTCTCGACACCTATCTTGGTAGCAGCCTGCCTAGCCGCTACGCGTTCTGGTACGCGCGCTATAACGATAGTTTTGACGGAACAAACTGTGGAATCTGGCAGTACTCAAGTCAGGGAAACGTTCCCGGCATCAGCGGGAATGTAGATCTGGATGAAGGATTTATTGACTATGCCCCTGTTATAAAAAGCGCAGGACTGAACCATCTGTCCGGAGACAGCCCTGCTCCTTCGCCTTCCCCTGCCCCGGAATACATCACTTATGTAATCCAGCCCGGAGATACGTTAAGTGAAATCGCACAGCGCTATGGGACGACTGTCAGCACTCTTACTTCTTTAAACGGGATCTCTGATCCGAATAAAATCTATGCCGGAAATACACTGAAGGTCCCTGAAAGCGAAGGCGGCAGCGCCCAGTACTACACCATCCGGCCTGGGGATACCTTGAGCGGAATTGCACAGAAATTCGGTACAACAGTCAACGCTCTCGTCTCATTAAACGGAATCCCTGACCCGGATAAAATCTACGCCGGAAATACCATACGAATCCGCTAATTAAGAATTTCATAACTTTTTTTCTATTTCTTTAAGGATTTAAACATACTTTGGACACATTTGCTGTCTATACTATAAAACAGATAGTTGATAAAACAACTATCTCCCCCCTCATAAAGTATAGACATCCCGGAGGACCGGGATGTCGCACTTTACTCTCATTCCTTTAGATAACTAATAAACACGAAACCCGTTAGCCCTTGTGGTTAGCGGGTTTTCGCTGTCTTTATGACAATTGTACTTAAGACTTTTTTAAGCGCCAATTTATAGACTTTCTTTTTCTTTTATAATTCACTCATACTTTTGTCACATTTTCCCATTATACTTTAAATCAGATAGTTGATAAAACAACTATCTCCCCCCTCATAAAGTTCAGGCACTGGATGGTGTCGTACTTTACTCTCATTCCTTTTAGATAACTTATAAAACGACAAAAACCCGTTAACTACAAGGTTAACGGGTTTTTGTTATTTCTAAAAATATTTGTTTTATTTATGCTCTTCAAGCCATGCAGACAGGTTCTGAAACACCTGCTGCCGGTCTGTCTCATTCAATATCTCATGCCGGTCCCCGGTGTAAAGCCTCAGCGACACATCCTGTATCCCTGCCGAGCGGTATTTCTCATAGACCTTGCGGACACCTTTCCCAAAGTTGCCCACCGGGTCGTCCGCACCGGATACAAAAAGGATGGGGAGTTCTTTCGGAATCATAAACGCACTCTCCCGCTTCTGCATACCGATCATACCCGAAAACAGATTATAATAGGCGTTTACCGTGAATATAAATGAACAGAGCGGGTCCGACACATAGGCGTCCAGCCGTTCCCGGTCACTGGTAATCCAGTCCGCCCGGGTGCGCGCAGGTTTAAACTTCTTATTAAAAGGTCCGTTTACCATCCTGTCCACCAGCTTGCTGCGATAATGCCATCCGCGGAAAACCGCTATCAGGCGGCAGAACCGCCTCCCAAACAGAAGTTGTGCCTGTCTGCGCTCAGCTACGACACCCATCAGGATCACTCCGCTCAGACCGTTCCCGTACATCTGGATATATTGGCGCAGAAACGATGAGCCCATGCTATGTCCGAGCATAAAATACGGCACATCCGGGTACTTCTTCATTGTCCGCTGGCGAAGCGTGTGGATATCTCCGAGTACGCAGGCATTTCCGTGTTTCTCGTGAAAAAATCCATACTCAGACTTTGCCTGTATAGATTTCCCATGGCCGAGATGGTCATTTCCCACGACATAATAACCCTGATCACAGAGATACTGCGCGAACTCATCATATCGCCTGATGTACTCCACCATTCCGTGGCAGATCTGAAGGACAGCTTTTACCTCGCCGTCGGGCTTCCACTCCATCGTGTGGATTTCCGTGTTTCCGTCCTTTGATGGGAAATAAAACTCGTCTCTCATGTTTCTCACTTACCTGTCATCCAAATTTATGTATTCGCGATATGGCGCGAGCGGCTTGTACGCCGGACGTATGATCTTGTCCACATTTTTGAGCTCTTCCAGTCTGTGCGCGCTCCATCCCACGATACGCGCCGCCGCGAAGATCGGTGTGTACAGCGCCGGCGGAAGATCCAGCATACTGTAAACCAGTCCGCTGTAAAAGTCCACGTTCGCGTTAACGCCTTTGTATACTTTACGCTTCTCTCCGATGACCTCCGGAGCCATGTGCTCTACCTTTTCATAGAGTGCGTATTCATCTTCGTGGTGCTTCTCCCTTGCAAGCTGTTTTACGAATTTCTTAAAGATATCTGCACGTGGATCTGAGATCGAATAAACCGCGTGGCCCATTCCGTAGATCAGTCCCTTCTTGTCAAACGCTTTCTTATCAAGGAGCGCTTCCAGATACGCGCGGATCTGATCATCGTCTGACCAGTCAGTCAGGTTCGCTTTCATATCTTCGAACATCTTTGTCACTTTGACATTCGCTCCGCCGTGCTTAGGTCCTTTGAGGGAGGCCATCGCCGCGGCCATCGTAGAATATGTATCTGTTCCCGAGGAGGTTACCACATGGGTCGTAAAGGTGGAGTTGTTACCGCCGCCGTGATCCATATGAAGCACGAGAGCCATATCTAGGATTTTCGCCTCAAGTTTTGTATATTTCCTGTCCTCACGCAGCATCATGAGAATATTTTCAGCCATGGACAACTCTCTCTTTGGAGCATAAATGTAGAGATCTTCCCCCCTGCGGTAATTGTACGCGTGATAGCCGTATACCATAAGCATAGGGAACTGGCTGATCAGATTCAGACACTGACGGAGCACATTCGGAATCGATGTATCGTCCGCCTTCTGGTCATAAGAATAAAGCTGCAGGATACTCCGTGTGATACTATTCATCATATCGTGGCTCGGAGCCTTCATAATGACGTCGCGCACGAAGTTCGGCGGGAGCATCCGCCTGTCTGCGAGCATGTCCTGAAAATTTCTTAATTCTGTTCTATTCGGAAGTTCACCGAACAGGAGGAGGTATGCGATCTCCTCAAAACCTGGATGCCTTGCCGCAAGGAAGCCTTTTACCAGGTCTTTAATGTTATATCCGCGGTAATACAAGTTTCCCGCACAGGGAACCGTCTCTCCGTTTACCACTTTGGAGGCACAAACATCGGAAATATTCGTGAGCCCCGCAAGGACTCCCTTTCCGTTCAGGTCACGCAAACCTCTCTTCACCTCATACTTTGTGTACAGTTCCTTATCAATCGCATTATTTTCTTCACATTTCTGAGCGAGCGCTTCAATCTCAGGAGTAATATCAAAAAAAATGCTGTCAATGTCTTTCGCCATGTGACCTTCCTCCTTCTCTCTTTTCATTGTATGACCTTTACATTATACTAAAAATCAGATAATTAAACAATAAACAAAGTATTAAAACTTGGAAGCGCGAAGATGTATGGAGTGAGCGGCTCCCTATGAGAGAAACGGCGGTGCGGCCACAATTGACCCACCGCATGGTTTCACGAATGGCGAGGCCAAGCTGATTCAGCCAGCGCATTTGAAAGCGCCGCAAATTGCTCCAGCGTCAGTGCCTCCCCTCTCACGGACGCGCCTTTACCCAGCTGTAAGATTGCCTCCTCGATCACTTCCTTTTCAAAATCTAATTCCTGTGAGTTCTTCAGCCCGTTCGCCAGTGTCTTCCTCCTTTGGTTGAAAGACGCCCGGATGAGACGGAACATCAGTTTTTCATCTTTCACCTCCACGGGCGGCTTCTCGTACCGTTCTAGCCGGATCACAGCTGATCCCACCTTCGGGCGGGGCATGAAACAGTTGGGCGGTACATTTGCCACGATATATGGATTCGCATAATACCGTACAGCTAAGGACAGGGCTCCATAATCCTTTGTCCCCGGCCCCGCCTGCATCCGGTCTGCCACTTCCCTCTGAACCATGACCGTGATGCTCTTCATCGGAACATGATTCTCAAAAAGTCCCATGATAATCGGAGTGGTAATGTAATACGGAAGATTCGCCACCACCTTGATGGGGTTGCCTCCATTCTCTTCTTCCGCCAGCTTAGCGATGTCTACTTTCAGCACATCCTCATTGATAATACGCACATTGTCATATCCGCTCAACGTGTCCTCAAGAATGGGGATAAGCGCCCGGTCAATCTCCACGGCAATCACTTTCTTTGCCGCGCACGCCAGATACTGGGTCATAGTCCCGATGCCTGGCCCGATCTCCAGCACCACATCATCTTTACCGATCTGTGCCGCACGGATGATCTTGTCAAGCACATGAGGGTCTATGAGAAAATTCTGGCCAAATTTTTTCTGAAACACAAAATTATATTTCTGCAGCACTGCAATTGTGTTCTTTGGGTTGCCAAGTGTGGGCTGTTTCATAATGTTTACCATTCCTTTCGATTCGCTCCGGCAAAAGATTACTTTATTACTCTGACTGGTACCATCCCCACATATAAAGAACCGGCAGAATCAAGCCGAACACATAGGTAAAGGAAAATCCCAGTGATACGCTAGACATAACGATATTTACAAATACAAACAGACAATACAGCGCTCCGATGATCAGGACTGACTTTTTAGAGCGGTACATCACTCCCATGATTCCCGCGGCCAGCTGGACAATGCTGAAAGCAAAGGAAAATACCATCTCGCCTGTTGTTGGCATCGTGATATTGTATGTCTCTACATAAGGCTCCACTGCTCCGAACATTGCGACCAGCGCGATGTTGGAAAAAATCCCCAGAGATGCGAATACAATAATAATAATGGATACCACGTTTAATAATTTACTCTTTCTTTTCATGACAAATTCCTCCTTTTATAAAACACTTTATAAGCAGCGGCGCATTCAAAGGCGCCGCAGTGCTCCTCTTTATATGCGCCTCAGCGCTTCAATCGGGCTTAACCGCGCGGCCTTGCGGGCAGGATAGATCCCAAAGATAATCCCTACACCGCACGAAAAGAGCGTGGCGATAATGACTGCCGGCAATGAGAGAGATGCCCGGATTCCTCCGATCTCAAGAAAACTAATCAGAGCGGTAAGCCCGCCGCCCAGCAGAATTCCTATAATGCCGCCCATCCCTGAGATAATGGCAGACTCGCACAAAAACTGTGCGATGATGGATCCTGTCTTTGCCCCTAAAGCCTTGCGTATTCCGATCTCTCTCGTTCTTTCCGTCACAGACACAAGCATAATGTTCATAACGCCAATGCCGCCCACCACAAGAGAGATCGCAGCAACAAGGGCTACAAATGCCGTGACGCCATCCATAACAGCCCCCAGCATGTCAGACAGATCAATAGGTTTTTGCTGCACAAACGGATGATCTCCTAGATTTTGGTGCCGGGCATTCAAAAGTTTCACTGCTGTAGAGGCCACCCTCCCAGCAGAATCCTCATCTCTCGCAGTCAAAGAGATAGATGAAAATCCTTCGATCGTTGTGCCAAAAGCTTCTGACAGCGTGTACGGTACTTCGATGGAAATCGACTCTCCCATTCCCATGGCCTGATAGGCCTCCTCAGCTTCCATCATATCATCGGAAGTCTCCCTTATGCCGGAAACCGTGACTTCTTGTATGCCACTGTCAATGGCCAGCTCAAAGCTCATGCCAATGACATTTGTGTTTCCAAAGAGATACAGGGCCGTCAGTTCGTCAATCACACAGACCGGACTGCCATTTACCAAATCCGTATCCGTAAAATACTTTCCTTTGACAAGCGGCGACGTATACTGCCCATTTTCATAGTCCGGCGTAGTCATTGTCACGTAGGCATCGAAAGAGCCTTTCCGGGTGGTACATTTTCCCCCGTACATCACAGACGCGGTAACACTTTCTACGGAATCGCTCATGGATGTCTCCAGAAATGCAATATCCTCACCTGTAATGATCTCCGTGTCTGTGATCTCTTCCGCATTTGTCTGGATAGTAACTGTATTCGTCTGCTCATTGGCCGCGTTCACCACATCGTTTTTTAGGCCATTTCCAATGGACACAATCGTTACCACGGAAGAGATACCGATGATGATGCCAAGCATTGTCAAAAAAGAACGCCCCTTATTCGAGCGGATATTATCCAGCGCCATTTTTATATATTCAAGAAATTGTCCCATTTACTCATCTCCCTGTCCGGCAGCTTAATCTGTTCCATTCTCATTTGGAACGGCTTTCATGCCTGGGCGGATATCTACGTTCAAATCGTTGACTACCATGTCTCCTTCTTTAAGCCCCTCGGTAATCTCAACCTGAGTGGCGGAGGCGGTCCCCAGCTGAACCGGTTTTTCCTTTACCTCACCGTTTTCAATTACATAGACAAAATCCCCGTCAGAAGACGCATTAACGGTCTCAGATGGAACTACAATTACATTTTTTGATTCGGCGACAGTCATCTTCACTTTTGCTGTGGCCCCAATACAGATATTATCGTCAGGATTTTCTATCCGAATGCGCGCGCCGATGACGGGAGTCCCCTTCGCATTAGGAACAGCGATCTTATCCACATCGGTCAGAGTTCCTTTGTATGTACTCCCTGCAAGGGTGATCTCCGCTTCAGTACCCGGCCGCATCTTTCCATAATCATCAGGAGAGATTTCGATCTTTACCCGCACATGCTTCGTATCCGCAATCGTGAAAAGCGAGACTCCTTGTGTGGCCGAATTCGTCTGAAGCGCGTCTACAGACGCAATCACGCCGTCCATATCCGCTTTCATGCCTTCCCTTCCTTTCTCCAGCAGTTCCTCGGGCGTCAGAGCGGCAAGTTCTGCAAGATTATCGCTGATGTCCAGATTGTCTAACTCAGCGGAGGTCATACCTGTCTCCGGGGCAGTGGCTCCTGCTGCCTGATATGCCGCTTTCCACTCCGCGTATTTAGCGTCATACTGTGCCTTGAGTTCCGCATATCCGGCATCGTCCGCAGCAGGAACTTCAAGAGCAGCCAGCGTAGAATTCGCCTGATCAAGAAGAGCCTTGGCCTCTTTTTCTCTCTGCAATGCCTGCTTGTAACTATCCGTATCTGCCGCGATCTGCTGCTGCACAGTGTCTGCGGTTCCGTTCTTCACAGCTTCCAACGCCTCATTGACCTCTACCTGGCGCCCTGCGTATCCTCTTTCATAGGCATTGATTATTTCCTCTGCCGCCGCAACCGTTCCTTCATACTCTTGGATCTGCGCCTGAAGCTCCTGTTTCTTAGGCGCATTCTGAGCAGCCTGCTGTTCCGCCGCCTGCTGATTTTTCTGATACTGGGCATAGGCAGAGTTCACTTGTTCCGCCAGTGCGTTTGCTTCATTCGCGAGAGCGTTTGCCTGCTCCGCCGCCTGAGTGGACGCCGCCTTTGCCGCATCGATCGCCTGTGCGTTCTGCGCCTTTGCCGCCCGGGATGTATTGAGGCTTGACTGAAGCGTAAGCTGTGCCTGCTTATTATCTCTCTCCAGATTCGTCGTGTCAAATGTAACGAGAAGATCTCCTGTCTTTACCGTCTGCCCGATCACAGCCTTGCACTCTTTGATCGGCGCTGTGACCGGAGAATAATAAGTCTTCGTATTTTCGCTCTCGATAGTTCCGCTGGAATTATAAGTCTCTCTCACGGTTCCCTTCTGTGCCTTCGTTACATTTAAGACTGTTCCAACGCTGCTTTCCTTATTCCCATCTGCAACCAGTGAGATCCCCCATGCAAGAAGAATCACGAAAGCCAGTATCGGGATGATCACCCATGCCGGAAGCTTCTTTCGCGGAGCGGCTAAAGCCAGACCGTTGTCTTCGGAAATGGTATGGTTTGTGTCATTGTTCTTTTTTAATGCCATGTGAGATATCCTCCCTTTCACTCTCCGTATTTCTCTTTTTGTCTGCATGATTTTCCCTATTCAGATAATCAGCTTCAATGTGGCCGTCCATAATGCGCACGACCCGGTCTGCCTGCCGGGCAATATCGTCATCATGGGTGATGACAATGACTGTGCGGCCGCTCTGATGAAGCCCTTTCAGGATATTCATGATATCCAAAGTAGAATGGCTGTCCAGATTCCCCGTAGGCTCGTCGGCAAGGATAATCGGCGGCTGCGCCGCCACCGCTCTTGCAACCGCTACCCTCTGCTGTTGCCCGCCCGAAAGTTCCCCTGGTTTATGCCTCATTCTTTTCTTAAGCCCCACTCTCTCCAATGCCTCAGCAGCTGCCTTTCTCCTCTGCCGCCTCCCCATTCCTCTATAAATAAGCGGAAGTTCTACATTGCCGAGGGCATCTAGGTTTGGAATCAAGTTGAATCCTTGGAAAATAAATCCGATCTTCTGATTTCGGATATCTGAAAGCTGATTGTCAGACAAATGGGATACGTCCTGCCCGTCAAGAAAATAACTTCCGGCAGTGGGCACGTCCAGACAGCCCAGCATATTCATAAGGGTAGATTTCCCAGAACCGGAGTGGCCGACTATCGCAATAAACTCTCCCCGCTGTATCTCAAGGCTAACGCCGTCCAAAGCGCGCACCTCATTCTCACCGGGATTATAGATCTTATGTAAATCATGAACTCGGATGAGTGGTTCCATATCTATACTCCTTTTTTGGTATTATTGTATTACTCAAATAATACAATAATACCAAAATGCCCCCATGTCAAGAAAATTATTCGCAAATAGCCTTATTACGGCGTGCTCATTCTGCTCTCTGCAAATTATACAGATCCCTGCTGTTTATCTCTGTCTGCCGCACCACCTCTTCTGCGGATATTCCCTTAAGTTTTGCGATCTCCTCCGCCACATAAGAGAGATAGAGAGAGCAGTTCCTTTTCCCTCTGTACGGGACAGGCGCCAGATATGGGCAATCTGTCTCAAGCACAATAGATGACAGCGGAATCTCCTGTACGGTCTCTTTGAGCTTCTTTGCATTCTTAAACGTGACCACTCCGCCCACGCCGATATAGTACCCCATCTTCACGTATTCCTTCGCCATCTCCGCAGAATAAGAATAACAGTGGATCACCGCCTTCATCCCTGCCGCATGCCGCTTCATGATCTCCATCGTATCCGCAGCGGCCTCCCTACTGTGGATGATAACCGGCATATTTTTCTCACGCGCGAGATCAAGCTGCCGGATAAACCATTTCTTCTGGAGATCACGGCTCTCCTTATCCCAATAATAATCCAGTCCGATCTCACCAAGGGCGACGATCTTCTCCTCATCCAGAAAGACAGACATCCGCGCCATCTGCTCCTCGTTTAGAGTTCCCGCCTCGTCCGGGTGAACACCGACCGCGCCGTAGATAAAAGGATATTCTTTTGTCAGCTTCCTAATCTTCTCCCACGAGGAAATCGTGGAGCCGGCGTTTACGATAATCCCGATCCCCGCGTTTTTCATTTTTGCGAGGAGACTCTCCCTGTCCTCATCAAACTGTTCGTCGTCATAATGTGCATGTGTATCGATTATCATGTCTTTATATCTCCTGCTCTGTAATTACATTAAAAAATCAGGGGAACCATCCGCCGGCGGTCCCCCTGATTTCACAGTTCCTTCCTGCCGCCTCACTTTGAGGGGTCAGCGCTTCACAAAATATTCCTCATACCACACAAGGAATGTATAGATTGTCCACACTTTTCTCCAGTTGTCGGAGTTCCCTCCCACATAATCGTCAAAGATCACGTTGATCTCGTCTACGTTAAAGAATTTCTCCGCTATGTCGCTATTGAACTTCGCTCGCACATCCTGATTGTAGCGGTCATCCGCCATCCAGATGCGGATTGGCACAATGAATCCCAGCTTCTTGCGGAAAGCGATATCTTCCGGGAGAACCTTTGCCGCCGCCGTGCGCAGGGCAACTTTATTCTGCTCCTCATTTACCTTGTATCTGGACGGCATCCTTGACGCGATGTCAAAGATCCTGCGGTCTGTCAGCGGCATGCGGATCTCTAGCCCCGCCGCAAGGCTCATCTTATCCACGTTCAGATAAATATCTCCCTCCAGCCAGATCTGGATATCCACATCCGACATAATCGAGAGCGGGTCAAGCCCTTCCGTCTCTTTATAGATCGGGCGCGCCACCTCGATGGGCAGGACGTCCGGATCATAATTTTTGAGAATGCGCTGTTTCTCGTCCTCTTTCATGATATTCGTATTCCCGACATAAAATGTCTTCAGATTCTCGCCGTATCGCTCTGCGTTGCGATACATATTATAGCCGCCGAAAAACTCATCCGCCCCCTCACCCGAATAGCAGATCTTCGTGTGCTTTGCCGTCTCCCTGCACGCAATGGCAAACGCGATGGCAGAGGCGTCGCCCAGCGGCTGTTCCATGTTGTACATTACATAGGGGACAATCCCGAAATATTCCTCCGGGGTGATCAGGCATCTGGAATTCTTCCGGCCCAAAATATCTGCAGTCTGCTTTGCAAGCCCGGATTCATCAAAGCGTTCTTCCTCATAGCCGCAGGAATCCGTCATTTCTACGTCGGACATCGCCAGCACATAGGAGGAATCCACACCGCCTGACAGGAATGATTCTGCCGTCTCATCCGGTGTCTTTACCTCCGGCATGATCTCTTTCAAAGTTGTGTGAATCTCGTTCGCCCAATCCTCCAAAGACTTACTCTCATCTGGATGGAACGTAGGCGTCCAGTAACGCTCAATCCTCAGTTTCCTGTCCTGCCAGATCAGATACCGCCCCGGCATGAGCTTCTTAAGCCCGCGGAAAAATGTATTCTCACCCGCCACATAAGTAAGGCTCAGATATAATTGGAGCATCTCTTCATTCAGCTCCTTCACAAATCCCGGCTGCTCCATGATCTGACGGATCGTTGTTCCGTATAAAAGCCGCCCGTCTTCTGTCTCATAATAGTAAAACGGTTTCGTTCCGAAGGGATCCCTTAAGCAGAACAGCTTCTTCTCCTCTTCATCCCACAGCGCAAACGCAAACATCCCGTGCATATGGTCCGCCATCTCGTGGCCCCACGTCTCATAAGCGCGGATGAGGATCTGTTCCTCCCGCTCCTCCCTCGAAAGCGTGAGAGGGATCTCCAGTCTCTCACACAGTTCTTCCCAGTTACGGATGTGTCCTCTGTATTCCTGTATTCTTATCATATGTTCTCTCTCCTGCTCTTCTTTCAGAAATATTTTTTGATTATATCTTCTATTACCGGGCGTTCTTCCTCCAGCTCCTCTGCGATCTGGGCAGGAGTTTTCCCGCGCAGGAGCTTCTTCTGTATTAGCTTTGTCAGCATGAGTTTTTCACCTTCGGCCTTGCCGGCAGCCTTACCTTCGGTAATTCCAGCTTCTCTACCTTCCGCAATTCCAGCTTCCCTACCTTCCGCGATTCCAGCTGCTCTGCCTTCTGCAATACCGGCCTCCCTGCCTTCCTCCCATGCCTGTTTCCGCTCCAGCTTTATGTGTTTCTCCTGATCGTATTCAAATATACTCACTGTCCTCACCTCCGCCTTATGCTTTATAAGGAACTCCCGCAGGATATCCTGCCTATCAGAAATGATACGTCGTTTTTGATGGACATATAGATTGCGCTCTCAAGTGTGCTGATCTCAAGGAGTTCCGGGTCCGTATAATGTTTCCCACTCATTGCATTATACAGCTCCAGCAGGTTTTCCTTCTCCTCGAACAGCATGATAAACACTGTCGATTTGTAGATGCGGTTGACATGAGCCGTGTTCGTATCTGTTGCCATAGATACGCCTCCTTTCTGAAATGGTGCAAAGAGACGTATCCCAATCCCCTAAAAGATATCCTCTCTGCTTTTGTTAATTGGAAATAAAAGCATTGAGATTATCTTCCGATGTGTTTCAGACCCTCGACGCGGCGGCTGCTCCGTTAAGAAATACAGCTGATAGAAATATAATGCTTTGAGTGTATGATAGCACAGGCGGCAGAGATTTGTCGAGGTGAAAAACAACCTCAGAGCTTGCCTTTTTGCTGTCAGACAGCCAGCTTTTTACTTTTTGTCTTACATTTTTTATAAAAACTAAAAAAACTATTGTCTTTCCGTCCATTTATGCCTATTCTATTAGAGGAAACATTTAAACTACGAATAAACGAGGTACATGAAATGAAACCGATCAAAGAAGGAAAAGTACGCGAGATCTACGACAACGGCGACAGCCTGATCCTTGTGGCGACAGACAGGATCAGCTGTTTTGACGTCATCCTGAAAAACAAGATCACAAAGAAGGGCGCTGTGCTGACACAGATGTCCAAGTTCTGGTTTGACATGACATCCGACATCCTGCCAAACCACATGATTACAACTGATGTAAACGAAATGCCAGAATTTTTCCGTCAGCCGCAGTTTGACGGCAACAGTATGATGTGCAAGAAGCTGGAAATGCTTCCTATCGAGTGTATCGTCCGCGGCTACATCACAGGAAGCGGCTGGGCAAGCTATCAGGAGAACGGCACTGTCTGCGGCATCACACTTCCAGAAGGGTTAAAAGAATCCGACAAGCTGCCGGAACCGATCTACACACCGTCTACAAAAGCTGAGATCGGCGATCATGATGAAAATATCTCCTACGAGCAGAGCGTGGCCCACTTAGAGAAATATTTCCCGGGCAAGGGAGAGGAATATGCGGCAAAACTTCGTGACTACACCCTCGCTCTCTACAAGAAATGCGCGGACTACGCGCTGACACGCGGTATCATCATCGCGGATACAAAGTTTGAATTCGGTCTGGACGAGAACGGTAATATCGTTCTCGGCGACGAGATGCTCACGCCGGACAGTTCTCGCTTCTGGCCTGCCGACGGATATGAACCGGGACACGGCCAGCCGTCCTTTGACAAGCAGTTTGCCCGTGACTGGCTGAAGGCAAATCCGGGCAATGACTGGACGCTGCCCGAAGAGGTCGTTCAGAAGACTATAGACATCTACCTTCAGGGCTATGAGATGCTCACAGGGGAGAAATTACAGTAATACTACCTTTCTTCTACAGATAAACGGCTAAAAGTATTTGAGACTTTATTCCCCATAGCATAAATATCCGCAGAACTATATTGCATCACGGCTTCGGTGCCGCCGGGCTCTACTTAGCGCTCACGTAATATAGTTCTGCGGATATCTTTTTTCTGAAAAGGGAGGTTTCCATATTAGAGTGTGATCCGTATCTGTCTGTCCCACTCTTCCCCTTCTTCATTTTTAGTAAAATCATCATTATAAAAGATACTGATGCTATCTGCTTCTTCACTGTCCTTTAGAAGGGCAAAAAGGTAAAATCCCCACTCGCCGCTAGTCTGCTGTGCCGGGAGCACATCCCAGAACTCGGCTCCGGGCGCGGTGACAATGAGAAGTTTCCCTTTTCTTATGGTACGTCCTGCCTGCGCCTCCACGTAGAAGCTCTCAGGATCAAAATCCGTATCCCCCGCATTGACAGCACTACCGGACAGCACCAGATAATGATACCCTTCCTCCTCGGGATAGTAGTCATAATATCCCAGAGGATTCGGCGGCTGTACCTTGTCCCGGTAGTCCATCTGTTCTACCGTAAACTCCATATCACCTATGACGATCTGGTCCGTCCCCTGCTTGGCAACATCCGCCGCCTCTGCTCCGGACGAGGCACAGCCTGAAAGCAGACCGGCTGCAAGGAGGGTACAGACCCGACTAATAAAAATGCTTTTTCGTCCTATTCTCATCTTATCTCACCACCAGTGTCGCGTTTACCACTCCCTGATTCATCTCCTCTTCGTAGTTCTCCAGACTTCCTGTCTGCACAAGGATGTGAATGGGATATTCCCCTTCCGGGAGCTCCTCTGATATATCCCACTCCGTAACTGCCGTACCCGGCTCGATCCATCCACTCTCATAGATCTGCTCCCCAGTATCGGACAAGCTGATCTGATACTTAAAGTAGCAGGGATTCCCTTCCGGGTTGGCAAGTGCAGCGTGTACTGTCGTTCCGCCCGCGTCCATGGTGATCGTTCCAAATCCCGGCATCAGGATCTCATTGGGATCCTCGTTCTTCACACCGTCCGGCATCTGGTAAGCAATGGCCGCCTCATCCAGATCCGGTATCCCCCGCTGTGACAGATACCACCAGAGCCCCCCGGCTATAAGGGCAAGGAAGAAGATCGGGAGCAGGATCTTCACCACAGACTTACGGATCACTCTCACATACCGCAGGTTCCCTGCCTCGTCTACGCAGGGAATGTATCCGGCTTCTCTCTGGCTGTAGCCAAGTTTCGCGCGGAAGGAAAGGACGTCCAGCTTCTTCTCCTTCTTACCAGACTCTCCGCTGCCTGTCAGTGTGCCCACCGGTGATTTCTTAAACCGGCAGCCGGTATCCCCTGCAATATCCTTCGGGTTAATCTTCCTGTGTCCTGTCTGTTTTACTGGTATATATTTCCAGCTATTCTTGTTTTTATCTCGGAAGTTCTTTGTACAAAGAGCATCGGTTCTTTCTGTTAATCTCATTGTTTTTCACTCCATTTTGACAGGTTTTATCTCTTCTTTTCTCCGCTGCACCGCGGGCCTATTCGACCGTGATAGTCGTGTTCACAGCTCCCCTGTTCATCTCCGCCTCCGGATCATCCACCGAAGTCGTCTCCACTAGCACAGTCACATCATAGGCGCCCGGTTCAAAAGTCTGGTTCAGATCGAATTCCATAATAGCTGTCCCAGGCTTCACAAAGCCGGACTCATAGAGCACCTCCTGCGTATCCCGGAGCATAACCCGGTACTTAAAATAGCAGGGGTTTCCTTCCGGATTGTAAAGCACGTGCTCAATATGGGTGTCACCCTCCTCCATGGTAAATCCGCTGAGCCCCGGGATCATGATCTGGCTGGGATCCTCATTCTTCAGCCCATTTGGCATCTGGTAGGCGATGGCTGAATCGTCCAGATCCGGCCCGCTGTTCTGGTTAAAATACCACCAGAGTAGCCCCCCTATCAGTCCCAGCAGGATGATGAGCGGGAGCAGGATCTTGAGCCAGCTCCTGCCGATGACCCGCACGTAGGACAGTGTCCCCTCCTCATCCTCACAAGGGATATAACCCAGCACCTTCTGGCTGTATCCCAGCTTTGCACGAAAGGAGCTGACCGGCGCTTCTCCGGCTTTTCCCATCAGTACCGCTTCCGGCTTCTTCTTACAAGAATATCCGATATCCCCCGCCACCTTCTGGGGAGTGATGTCTTCCTCCTCTTCCTTCACTACCGGATTAGGGTGTCAAAAGACACGTTAATTAATATATAATTTTGTTTGTATCTTGAAAATTTAACACGAATTGCATGAAAGCTTTGCTTTGGACCTGTTTAGTAGCGATTTTACAGATAGTTTTCTTTGTTTTTTTATGCCGTTTTAGTTTTTGAGTCACAACGATCTAAGCTATTGATATAATCCAATAACTTTTGAAAATCTAATGCTGCTATTTTAAAACCAAAACATAATCTGGTTCGATTCTTGCCATGCGTTGGAATCTTATCTACGTGATATCTTCTTCGCAGAAGGGATGGGATTGCTTCCACTCCGTTTCGAAAACGAGCGTATCGGCCGAAGTCCTCGGTCTTCATATATTGCAATTGTTTTGCTCTTCCTACCGCTTTCCATGAAACTTCCTTACGGACTCTTGTTTTCATGAAACGGGGTTGGCATCGGTCTTTATACGGACAGGAATTGCATTCTTCTGTTTTGAACCAGGCTACGGAACGGTCATTTCCAGAGTCATAGGTACATGCCTCTGGAGCACATCCGTTGATACATTCCAGCAAGTAATGCCCGTCATCGGAAAATTTAAATTCAGCATATATTTCATCTGGCTTGCGGCCGGTAAAATTTGTTGTTACCAGCTTGAGATTATGGGATGCTGCTATCTGCGAATTCGTCTCTGCGCTATAAGCGCCATCTGCAACAAGGAAGGCTCCTTCCTCAAAAGCATCCTGTTGCTGCAGATAGTCTTTCATAAACTGATTGTCAGCATATATATTTTTTTCGTATGCGTAGTCAGTGATAAGGCTTCCTTTTTTTCCAACGGATTCGACAACATTTCCAACGTAGCCCAGGTTCTTTTCACCTGCTTTGTATCGAAACGTAGCCTCTGGGTCCGATGGGTTTAATAAAACCTCCGATGGATTTTCAACTTCTTCTTTTTTCCGAAGACGCCTGGCACCATCATCATCCATGATTGTTCTTTCTTTTAAGAGACGGATGAGGAGCTGGTATTCACTGGTATCATCAAGGTCACCTGTTTTATCGCAAAGCTCAATCAATTTTTCGGCGTCATGCATTACAACAATGGTCCGCTCTGTAGCATCAAGCTCTCGTTTGTGGTATATGCAGCGGTTATAATCATCTTTTTCGATGTAATGGTGCTGTTCCTCTGGAAGACTGATTTCTCGTTGATTCATTCTTTTTGCAAGGTTGGCAACACATGTATAAAACAGTTCCAACAAAGAAAGGTTTTTTATGTTAGCTGCAACCATGAAGCTGTCCATTCGCTGCATGTTTGGAGATATGTTCATAAATTCAGCGATCTCTTTTGCCATTTTTACAATACATTCATGAATCAGGTCAACATCGTGCTCCGTTTCATATGCTAATACTCTTGCCCTGAATCTGCTTAAGGTACGGTCACTGAGTGGCTGTTCTTCAAAGCTTGTCGTATGAAGAGCATACTGATAACGGACATCAAACATGAGCGCCTCCACGAGTTCATCATCTGTATCACCAAGAGCTTCCTTCAGGATCAGCGCTCCGACAATTACATTTACCGGCGTATTAGGACGGGAAGCTTTATCGCTATATAGGACAGAAAAAATACTTTCATCAATAGCCGGAAAAACTTTTTCCGCAAAAGTTTTTGCCCATGATTTTTCCAAAACTCTTTTTTCTCTTTGTGTAAGATTAAGAGTGCTGTCTGTCAGAGTTAATTGTTGATTATCGTTAGCAACAAAAGCCATTTGAATCACCTCGATATTTGATACATATATTTTACCAAATATCATTTTGATTTTGAATATCGTGTTAAGTTTTCAAGGTACAAATATATCAAAAGCCAATGACCTTTTGATACCCTAATCTTTTTAAACAATAAAATATCCGCAGTACTATACTGCATGAGAAGCTGTCGGAACTTAAAGGCCCGAAACCGCGATGCAATCACAGACTACGGATATCATATGTTATAGAAAATAAAGTTTAAAATATTCTTGGCAGATTATCTATAGAAAAAGGTGCATTTGCAGCATCCTCTCTGTATTCAGACGGCAAACGGCTCCACAGGCTTAAGCACTACTGCCGAGTGCCTGCCCATATTGATGACGATCTCTCCCTCTCCTACAATATACTCGTCATACGCCATCGTATAGCCTTCCTCATATGTATAGATGAGGCGTTTCATACGGCTTTCCTTCGGTACTCCGCACAGCCATACAGGAACTGTCACTTCTTTTAATTTTTTGCTGTTGTTCAGTATGACAATGATTTGCTCTTCTCCTTCAAATCTTGCGTACGACAGAACATTGTAGCCAGCGAAAAGAAGCTTGATTGATCCTTTTCGGAGAGGCTTTTCCTCCTTGTGTATCTTGATCATTTCTCTGTGAAATTCAAGAAGTTCCTTATTCTCCCTTCCCCACGGGAATGTCCGCCGGTTGTCCGGGTCTGTAAAACCGCACAATCCCACTTCATCCCCATAATAAATAGTTGGCGCGCCTATCCATGTCATCTGCACTACGACAGCCTCTCGCATAACTGCGTAGTTCACGCCTTCTTCCGCCGCCTTCGCTCCTACATGCTCCGCGCGGCCCACAATATGGTTCGTCCGGGTCAGAAATCTAGAATGATCATGGTTCGATAGTTCATTCATTGCCACCTGAAGGGACGGTGTGAGCATACTCGCCATAAAATGGCGCATCGCGCCCACAAAGTTATCTGGGTTGCCCCACAGATCTGTGCGCCGCTCATCGCTGTGTTTCTCCATTCCGGTCAGGAACCATGTCAGCGGCTCCATGAACGCGTCATAATTCATCACGCTGTCCCACTCGTCGCCCTGAAGCCATTCAATAGGATCCCCATAATGTTCCGCTAGGATAAGGGCATCTGGATTCGCCCCCTTTACCTCTTTGCGGAATCTTTTCCAAAATATATGATTATACTCATTGCTGCATCCAAGATCAGCCGCCACATCCAGCCGCCATCCGTCCACATTGTAAGGAGGGGAAACCCATTTTTTCCCTATATCCATAATGTATTGCTCCAGCTCCGGCGAATCCTCATAGGACAGCTTCGGCAGGGTGTCGTGCCCCCACCACCCGTCATAACTGTGATTGTATGGCCATGCCTCATCTCTCTCGTCAAAGAAATGGAAAAACGCTCTGTACGGACTGCCTGCGCTCACAAAAGCCCCTTTAGCATATTCCGGCTGCTGTTCGTAGATCCTCTCACGATCCAGCCACTTATTAAAAGAGCCGCAATGATTGAACACTCCATCTATGATCACGCGCATCCCCCGCCTGTGCATCTCTTCTACAAGACGGGCAAAAAGTTCATTGCTTGCCCCCAGATTACGAATGTCGCCTGTGCGCTTCTGATATTTTGTCGCCCCAATATTATCCTGCGCCCCTTCCGGAAGCACTTCTCCACCATCAGCGACAATCTTTCCGTAGTGGGGATCGATGTAGTCATAATCCTGTATATCATACTTATGGTTGGACGGAGATACGAAGATCGGGTTAAAATAAATAACTTCGACTCCCAGTTCTTGGAGATAGTCCAGCTTATCCATCACGCCCTGAAGGTCACCCCCGTAAAAATTGTGGATATCCTTCGCCGCCGGCGCCTGATACCAGTCTTTGATTTTCGCGCTAGGCGCTCCGATGTAGATATACTCTCTATCCTCTACATCATTACCAGAATCTCCGTTATAGAAACGGTCTACAAAAATCTGATACATGACCGCCCCTTTTGCCCAGTCTGGCGTAGAAAACCCCGGAACAATAGTAAAAGCGTAATAATCTTCTCTGTGGTCGCTCACCGTGTAGCGGTTATAATAACAGATCTCCTCGCCTTCTTTTATCTCAAACGAATAGCGGAAAGGCTCCGTCCCCAGCTGCCATTCAATCTCATAGTAATCAAACTCACCGCGCGTTCCTGCCTTCCACATGGCATAACTTTGCTCTCCGGCAAGCAAATTTACCTCTTCTACATCATTGTGAGCCGTGCGGAACCGCAGCAGTATCTTTTCGTTTTGCACCGGCTCCGCAGGTACCACATAATCCTGCGTTCCGTCACAGAACAGGGCCTCTCTGTTCATAAACCTAAGCCCCCTCTGTCTCTCTGTTCTCGAACAGCGCTTCAAACTCGCTGCGAGTGATCTTCTCCTTTTCCAGCAAAAGCTGTGCGCACGCTTCCAGCACATCGTGATATTCCTTGATAATACTGCGCGCCTTAGCATAGCACTCATCAATGATACGCTTTACTTCCTCATCGATAGTACCGGCAACCTTTTCACCGTATCCCCTTGACGTATGCCCAAAATCACGTCCGATAAATACCTCGTCGCTGTCATTGTCATAATTGATCAAGCCAAGGCGCTCGGACATACCGAATTTTGTGATCATCGATTTCGCAATGGCAGTCGCCTGACGGATATCCTGGGACGCCCCCGTAGTGATATCATCAAAGACTTCTTCCTCCGCCACACGTCCGCCAAGAGATACCGTAATCTCCTGAAGCATATGCCCCTTTGTGTTAAACATATCATCTTTCTCCGGCAGAGGCATCGTATAGCCGCCTGCCCCGCCCGTAGGAATGATGGAGACACTGTACACAGGTCCCACATCCGGGAGCACATGGAAGAGGATTGCATGCCCTGCCTCGTGAAATGCCGTAATCCGGCGTTCTTTCTCTGACACGATCCGGCTCTTCTTCTCCGGTCCGATCCCTACTTTCACAAACGCATGCCGTATATCCTGCTGCTGGATATAGGCCCGGTTATCCTTTGCCGCAAGGATTGCGGCTTCATTTAATAGATTCTCAAGGTCAGCTCCCGTAAATCCCGCGGTCGTCTGAGCAATCTGGCGCAGATCCACGTCGTCTCCCAACGGCTTATTCTTCGAGTGAACCCTTAGGATCTCCTCACGCCCCCCTACGTCGGGACGTCCCACGATGACATTTCTGTCAAAACGGCCCGGTCTTAAAATCGCCGGATCAAGGATATCCTTCCGGTTTGTCGCAGCCATAACGATGATCCCTTCGTTAACGCCGAATCCATCCATCTCTACAAGAAGCTGGTTCAGTGTCTGCTCTCTCTCATCGTGTCCGCCTCCGAGCCCGCTTCCACGACGTCTTGCCACCGCATCGATCTCATCGATAAACACAATGCACGGTGAGTTCCTCTTCGCGTCTTGAAAAAGGTCACGCACGCGGGACGCACCCACTCCCACGAACATTTCCACAAAATCCGAACCGGAAATGCTAAAGAACGGAACCCCTGCCTCTCCTGCCACCGCTTTGGCAAGCAGTGTCTTTCCGGTTCCCGGAGGACCTTCTAAAAGCACTCCCTTTGGAATGCGGGCGCCAAGCTTAACATATTTCTTTGGATCCTTGAGGAAATCTACAATTTCCTCAAGTTCCTCTTTCTCCTCTTTCAGTCCTGCCACATCCGCAAATGTCACCTTGATCTCGTCCTGTCCCGTCATCCGCGCGCGGCTCTTGCCAAAGCTCATTGCCTTAGCGTTTGCCCCGCCGTTCTGACGGTTCATAAGCCAGAAGATCAGGAACACGCCGCCAAGCGTAATTAGAAGCGGAAGAAGGATTGACGTAAGGATAGACTCCTCCGGAATCGCCGATATGCTGTACAGCACATCATTTTCATCTAAAAGATCCTTCACCTCTTCCACATCAGAGACATTGACCACGCGCGTCTCTCCGGCGTCTTTCAACATGAACGACACCGTACCCGTAGGCACAGCGCTGTTTAGGTCAATATAGACGTCCTCCACGTTGCCGTCTTGCACCATAGCAACAAAATCCGTATATGCCATCTCCTGCCGGTGTGTCTGCATCCGGCCTGCCATCCAGAGCGCCGCCGCCACAATCACCACAAACATCATAACCGTGGACAGATTGATACTCTTGTAGTTTCTGTTGTTATCCAAAACTGATACTCCTTCCTAATTCCAGTCCTTCCTATTTCAGCCCTTCCACTACTCCGATGTAAGGAAGGTTTCTGTATTTCTGGGCATAGTCAAGCCCATATCCCACAACAAACTCATCCGGGATCTCAAAGCCGCAGTAATCGACTTTCACGTCTTTTACTCTGCGGTCCGGTTTATCCAGAAGCGTACATAGGCGAAGGCTCGCCGGATGCCTCTTCTTTAAAATATCCATGAGATAGTATAATGTATTCCCTGAATCAATGATATCCTCAACGATCAGGACCTCCTTGTTCTCAATAGACTCATCCAAGTCCTTTGCCAGACGCACTACGCCGCTGGATGACGTGGCGTCTCCGTAGCTGCCTACACACATGAAGTCCATGGACACCGGCACGCTGATCCGCTTTGCCAGCTCACACATGAAGAATACGCCGCCTTTTAACACGCAGATCAAGTGGATCTGCTTGCCCGCATAATCCTCGCTGATCTTCTTTCCCAATTCCCTGATCCTCTCATCAACCTTATCCTCCGGGATCAGAACTTTGATCGTCTCTGCCATCTTTCATTCCTCCGTTATGTTTATCTCAAGAATCCTCTTTGTCGTGCTGCTGATATGGTATGACCGGCTCATCCGCCTCCCCGGAATCCATACGATATGTTTCCCGTCTGCGATGAGAAGCATCTTCTTCCTGTCTTCCTGCGGAATCTTCTCATTGATAAAAAATGACTTCAGTTTCTGCCGGCTTCCTTTTTCATCCACTGTAAAATAGTCGCCCTCCTGCCGTGTCCTCGCTGAAAGACTGTATTTAATTATATCATAATCAATCCATTTCGTGTAGCTTTTTTGCGGGAACTCTTTTGCCCGGTTTAAATCCACATTCTCCATAAAACGGCAAGTTATCCGCTGCCCTGTAGCAGGGAATACGACAGTTCCTGGAAACGCCAGAGGAACCTCCACAGCTGGCGCAGCTTCCTTCATACTTTCTATTTCTCCTCCGCCAGCGCTTTTACGCTCCTTTTCCCTGCTTAACACCACACCTCCGTAGACCCGCTTCGCCGTTACCGGCCCGGGCAGATCTATGCTTCGCCCGGTCTGCTTTGCAAAAAGTTCCGCCAGCGCTGTTACATGCACCGCGCCGATATCCTGCTCTTTTCCCCTTATAAGAGCAAGTCCGCGCCTTAGTAGCTGCTTCTGCACGGCGGGCATTTCTTCCCGGAATTTATCTCCATCAATATACAGAGAAGATACATTTCTCCTCTCCAGCTCCCGCCCTCCCGCAGCTTCTTTATCCGCGGTCTCTCTGCCTTGCTCACGCACACAGCGTTCCCACGCGCGGTCAGTTCCCAGCTCCAGATAATCCCACACCTCACGAACTTGCTGGGACATCTCCTCCAAATGGCGGGGTGTGCCCTGATTCACCTGAGTCTCCAGCATGGGCAGAATGTTGTGGCGGATCCGATTTCTCGTATAATGATCCTGCGCATTGGTGGAATCTTCACACCAGCAAAAGCCCCTTGCATGGAGATACCCCTCTGTCTCCTCCCGCGTAAGGGCGAGAAGCGGACGGATCCTGATACCATCCACAGGCAGGATACCGCGCAGGCCTTTAAGTCCGGTCCCTCGCGCCATATTCCAGATGATTGTCTCCGCATTGTCTCCTTGGTGGTGCGCGGTCGCGATCCTTGTTCCACTGTTTTCCCTGCACATAGTCTCAAAGGCATTCCGTCGGACTTCCCTGCCGGCTTCCTCAAGAGATTGTTTCCATTTTTTTGCAAATGATTCCACATCCTCATGGAAAAAGCGGCATGGTACGCCAAGTTCCCCACATAACTCTCTCACATATGCCTCGTCCGCGTCGGCATCCGCCCCCCTAAGTCCATGATTTACATGGCAGGCCTGCAGCTGGAATCCCATCTTCTCCTTCAGGGCGCAAAGTACAAAAAGCAGGCATACCGAATCTGCTCCGCCCGATACGCCTGCGATTACCACATCACCCATCCCGATCATGCCGTGTTCTCTGATAAATTCCTCTACTTTGCGCTCTGTACTCTTCATCATATGTAAACTATAACCCAATCTTTCACGAAAATCAAAGATTTCTTATTCTTCCCATATACCTACCGCCAGCACTGTCATATCGTCGGCAGGTTCTTTTCCTGTCCATGCCAGCACCTGTTCCAGTATGTGGTGGGCAATCTCCCGCGGGTTCGTCATTGCCGTCCCCTGTATGATTGTCTCAAGAAGAATATCCTGCTCCCCGACCGGAAGTGCGTCTAGCACGCCGTCCGTCACCATAATCACAAAATCCCCGTCTTCTAGTTTCCGCTTTACAGAATCAATCTCAATATGGTTCATTACACCGATGGGAAGACTAGTCGAACTCAAATGCTCCACACAGTCTTTCTTTTTGATAAAAGTGGACGACGCTCCTGCTTTAATGATCTCGCACTCTCCCGTGTACAAGTCGAACACCGTCATATCCACCGTGGAATAATGGATTTCTTCCCTTCCCATAACGAGTGTGGTATTGATCATCTGTATTGCCGTCTTCTCCGGGAATCCTGCTCCGAGAAGTTCTTCTAAAAGTTCAATGACAAGAGTGCTCTCCCGGCATGCCTCCTCTCCGGAGCCCATTCCATCGGAGAGCGCCGCGCCCCGTTTCCCACCGGGCATGTCCATCATGGCGAAATTATCACCTGAAATCGCGGAACATCCTTTCCCAATGCGTGCTGTTCCCTGCATCGTATAATATGCCGGCCCCTCCCGGCACACCACGGTTATATATCTGGAACCAACCATCTGCGCACAATCCGGCGAAAGTATGAGCCTTCTGCCAGCCGCCTCGGACACGGCGCGCACGATTTCTTTCGAGGCAACCTTATCCTTCTTCATTGCCCGGACCGTAACGTGGATTTCATATTTTCCCTCTCCATTCATAAAAAAATGGGTATACAAAACACGTACGTCCTTTTTACGCAGGAGTGCGGTGATTTTCTTCTCTAGCCGTTCATCTGTGAAAATACTGTCCTCCAGCTCCTTTGCCGTGCTCTGCATCATGTCCGCAAAGGTATCAAGCTGTATGGCACAGCTCTCCCTGCTCCTTGCGATTCTGTTTACCCATATAATATTCTGTCTAGCGTCGTGGAAACCTTCCAGCATCTCTCTTAAAAATCTCGGCGCCATCACACATCGCTGCATCAACTTCCGCTTTGTTTCCGTATTCAATTCATTTCCGTAGCGGTCTACCGCAGACAGCACATCGTACCCCATCTGATAGGTGTGTACAAAATTTTCGCCCCAACACCAACCGCATTTTTCGCACTTCCCGCACACCTTTTCCCTTACACGGGCAAACATGCTTTCGATTTCCTCTGAAGAAAATGCCTGTCGTTTCTCTTCCAATCCCATGAAAGTCTTGGAAAGCTGTCTTAAGGAATGCGCGAATTTTTCAATTTGCTCTACATAAGGGCTGCCATGCAGCGCCTGTCCCTCACTCATGCTGTTATCTTCCTTTCTATCTACACAAAAGACTCCGGGAGCATCTCTCCCGGAGTCTTCTTCTGTAGCTTATCTCTTATTTATCCATAGCCTGTCCGCATATAATTTCCGAACCAGCCCTACTGCGTAGGCTTGAACAAGATCTCATTCGGATCCACAAGCCCCAGCTTATCTTCCGCAGTATCTTTAATGTAATCGTCTGTCTTGACGTATTCCTCGTATTTCTTAACTTCTTCCGTCCTCTCTTCTTCCGCCTTGATCTGAGCCTCCAGCTCCTGTTCCTGAGCCTTGTACTGTGCGTTCTTCTCGTGAAGCCTCATAGAGCTGACTGCCAGCACCCCGGAAAGACACACCAGAACGGCGCAAATTAGAAGAATGCTTCTCTTATACTGCCTAAGCCGCAGGCCGCTCTTCCCTCTCTTTGTTTTTCCCGTCTCCCGACGTCTCATCTTACTCATTTATACTCACCCTGCTTATTGATTATATTCTCCCCTGTGACAGGTTTTATTCTATCTGCTTTTTCTGTACTTTTCAAGGGCTTTCTTTAGCTTTGTGTAAATTTTTACCGTAAAGCGCAGAAGCGCCCATCCTGCCATCGCCCCGCACGCCATGCCCAACAGGAAAAACCACCGTATACTCCCGTAGGTCGTCTCATACATCCTGTCGAAAAGATAGACGCTTGCAACGATCCAGAAAAGCAGATCCTCCGCTCCCACAGCTATCTGGCTATGTGGTATAAACCTACGCAAGAGACTTAAGACATTGTACGCAAATAGGACTGTCATCCCCGACAGGCCAGCATAGAGAAAGAAGCCAGCCTCCACCTTGATCCCAAATATCATAGGCGCCTACTTAAACAGCTTTGACAGGAAGTTCTCGCCGCTTTTTCCCGCCTGAGAAACATTTGAATAAGCGATGCTGTCAATGTTGCCCGACAGATCAACCTCTCCCTTTTCTACAGTCAGCCTGTTCACATGCAGGTCCGTTCCTTTTACCATAAGCATCCCCTGCTCTGTCTCCAGCAGGATCTCATTTAAGTCAAAGGAAAGTACGTCAAGCACTCCTGTCACCATAGCTGTCTTTCTGTTATTGACTACAAGTTTATGTGTCTTTGCGATACGCTGTTCTTCCATCCGCACTCCCTCCCGCTCTGCTTTTAAATATATGAGAGGTTGTTTCTATTTATTCCTAAAGATATTTGAACAGGTCTTTCGCTTCTTCTTTTTTCACGGTCTCTTGAACGTTGAGCACTTCCACGCGGACGCTTTTTGTCCCAAAGGCAATCTCTATGACATCCCCGGCTTTCACCTGCGCAGACGCTTTCGCCGGTCGGTCATTGACTGTGACGCGCCCCGCGTCGCACGCCTCGTTCGCTACTGTTCTCCGCTTAATGAGCCGAGATACTTTTAAAAATTTGTCCAGACGCATTTTTTCACCCCACTTTACAAAAAAAGATGTCTCAAAGTAAATTTGAGACATCCTGTCCAACTCTTTTATCGTTTTACAAGATAAGACTAGTTGATAGCGTCCTTTAATGCTTTTCCGGCTTTGAACTTCGGAGCCTTGCATGCCGCAATCTTCATTGTCTTTCCTGTCTGCGGGTTTCTTCCCTCTCTTGCAGCTCTCTTGCTTACTTCGAATGTTCCAAATCCAACAAGCTGAACTTTCTCGTCCTTCTTAAGTTCTGCTGTTACAACATCGATAAAAGCCTTTAATGCTTTCTCTGAATCTTTCTTGGAAATTTCTGCCTGCTCTGCAATTGCTGCGATGAGTTCTGTTTTGTTCATAGGTAAATCCTCCTCTTTATTGTACCTGCATACAATTTAATTCTAGCAAAGGGGACTATGCCTTGCCGTCCGCATATTTCCGCCTTTATGTACTGTTATAACGTTTTCGCCCTGCTTTGTCAAGATTTTTCACCGCTTTGCCAAGATTTTTCCCGGTTTTTTACGGCTTCTTACTGTTACAGACGGCTCCTTACCTCTTCCGGCTATGCCATCACCGGTTTTAACGCCACGGAAAGTTTCTCTTTTTCAGCTTCCGCCTCAGCAAGATCCTTACCAAGAGTGGTGTAATAAATCTTGATCTTAGGCTCTGTTCCTGACGGCCGCACAATCACTGTCGCATTGTTCTCTAATTTATAAATCAGTACGTTCGCCGCCGGGAGTCCTGTTTCCTCTGGCTTCTGATAATCTGTCACGGCTGACACCTTATAACCGGCGATCTCAGTCAGTGGATTCTCGCGCAGGTTCTGCATGATGCCTGCCATCTTGTCCATCCCGCTTAAGCCCGGGAATTCAAAACTATCGACCTTGTTAAGATATCTTCCGTACTGGGTATAGATTTCCTCCATACGCTGTTTTAAAGAGCTTCCGACGCTCCGGTAATAAGCGGCCATCTCGCAGATAAGCATGGAACCAATCACCGCGTCTTTATCACGCACATATGGTCCTGCAAGATATCCATAGCTCTCCTCAAAGCCAAAAATAAAGCGGTCTACTTCCCCAGCCTGCTCAAGCTGTGCGATCTGATCTCCAATCCATTTGAATCCGGTGAGCACGTTGCGAAGCTCCACGCCGTAATGTCCTGCTACGGCATCTGCAAGGGGTGTGGACACGATGGATTTTACCGCCACTGGTTTGTCCGGCATTGTTCCTTTCTCAATCCGCCCCGCGCAGATATAATCAAGAAGAAGAACCCCCACTTCATTTCCGCTCACCAGCTCGTATGAGCCGTCCGGGCATTTCATGGCGATACCCACACGGTCCGCGTCCGGATCCGTCGCCAGCATCAGGTCTGCGCCAGTCTCTTTTGCCAGATTGAGTCCCTGCTCCAACGCCTCAAAAATCTCAGGGTTCGGGTAACTGCATGTGGTAAAATAGCCATTGGGATACTCCTGATCCGGTACGATAGTGATATCTGTCACGCCGATATCTTTTAAGACCTGTGTTACTGGCACAAGACCGGAACCATTCAGCGGGCTATACACCAGCTTCAGCCCGGCGGTACTGCACAGCCCCGGCCGTACCTGGCGGGATTCGATCGCGTCATAGAGCGCCCGTTTGCAGTCGTCGCCGACAAAACGGATCAGGCCGTCCTCGACTCCCTGCGCGAAAGACATGTACTTTGCCCCGGTGAGCACGTCCGTTTTCTGAATCTCCTCATATACGACAGCCGCAGCGTCATCCGTCATCTGGCATCCGTCCGGCCCGTAAGCTTTATATCCGTTGTACTTCGCAGGATTGTGGGATGCGGTCACCATAATACCTGCATTGCAGTTATAGTAGCGGGTTGCAAAAGAAAGCGCAGGCACGGGCATGAGCGCGTCATAGATACGAACTTTGATTCCGTTCGCTGCCAGCACTCCCGCTGCCGTTTTGGCGAACACGTCGCTCTTCAGCCTGCTGTCATAGCTGATCGCCACGGTCTGTGTGCCGCCCTGTGTCTTCACCCAATTTGCCAGCCCCTGTGTCGCCTGGCGGACCACGTAGATGTTCATCCGATTGGTTCCCGCTCCGAGCACGCCGCGCAAGCCCGCCGTACCGAATTTCAGAGCGACCGCAAAGCGTTCTTTTATCTCGTCATCATTTCCTTCGATCTTTGACAATTCCGGCTTCAGATCCGCATCCTCAAGATCTGCCGCCATCCAGCGCTTATACTCTTCCTGATACATTTTTATCACTCCTGACATTTTCTTTTATTTCTTTTTTGCACAGCGCCGCCGTATAGGGAAATGCACTTTAAACGGCGTACCCCTGATGGTTTTAACTGATTTCCCCGTATGCGGGCGCAGTTCACAAATTTAGTTTAAATATATCATGTTTCCCGACGGACGGCAATAAAACTCTGCTACATCTTCAAGGAAAATATCTCCTCAAGAAACTCATACTTTTCCTCGCACTGGCGGACCGCCAGTTCCAGTTTCTCCACGTATTTTTCCGGGATCCACGCCTTGTTAGAGCGGTAATAGCTTCCCGCTGTTTTCCAGAATTTTTCAGGATATGCCAATGAGAGCCCAAGATACTCTCGTTCATCAGAAGTCAGAGCCCTCTCTTCTTCATATGCCTCAAGCAGCATCTGTCCATTTTTTAATTTCCAATGATTCTTTTCCATGACTTTTCTAATAAAGTAATAAAGGTCATTTACTTGGATATCTGTGTGAATACGCTCAAAATCCGTCACAGCCATCCCTTCCCTGATCATCAGGAGATTGTGATAATTATAATCCCCGTGAACAAGCCGTTTCCCGCTGACGCTTTCCTCGTACAGCTTGCCGCACCCAGACTCCTCCATCCTACGCAGCACCTTTTCCGCCATGCCATACATCTTGTCAAAGCTCTCCAGAAATAAGTATTCAAATTCATTTTTCGTTACCCGGGCCCGGATGAACGTCCGCACTTTTTTCAGTTCACGATTATGGCGGCGGATCATCTCAACCGGACTTTTTCCCCTTGGGACTTCCGAAACCTCCTGTAGCGGTTGTCCGGCAGACACTTCATTTAGCTCCCTGTGGAGAAGGCCAAGCTGCCGGGCGGCGCAGACAACCTCGCTCTCCTGACGGATATCGCACTCCCGTCCCTGATACCACTTTTTCAGCATATAGGTAATGCCCTCCCGCGACGTCACGAGCAGCTCCCCCTCCTCCGTAAATACCGGAGTGTCAACTTTAACATTTCCTCGTGTCTCTAAAAGGTCCAGAACACGATACAGCAAAAGGGCACGACGCTCAGAAATTCTCGTCTCCTTTAACAGCATCGCCCCTTTATTTGTATCGCAAAAAAACGCACCCCTTATTTTTCGGGTGCCTTTCACATCTATATTATATTTCTCCAGCACTTCCAGTCCATATTCTTCTCTCATGGCTGCCCCCTGTCAGACTTCTGTCGTCTTTCGATAATCTAATGTATGACGGGGACAGCCCGAGTATGATTACTGACCGAGTTTTTCTTTTACATAAGCGCACAGTATCTCTTTTTGGTTCCTTGCGGGATCGTCAAGCACATATTCCAGAAGTTCGCTAAGCATGCTTCCCAACTCCCTTCCCGGCTGCATCCCAAGCTCCATAAGTTCCCTGCCGCTCACTGCAAGCTGTCTTAGAGTAATACACTCTTTATTTAAAACGATCTCCTGATAAAGTTCCCTTATAGCAATGATATTCTCAATCTTCTCCCTCCGCTTGTACGGGCTCTGCGCCTTGACGTCCGCCATGCGCACTGCCAGATAATACGGGAAAAGATCCACGCCGATCCGGTTCATGGCACGCCGTACATTCTTTGGCGTGGCTTCCATGCGGTAATCGTGATAGCAGACGAGACGGCTTACCTTTTTGATCGTGTCATTGTCAAATTTCAGTCTGTGCATGATCTTCCGGGCGATCTCCTCGCTCACAAGCGCATGCCCTTTAAAATGATCCCGTCCATTCTCATCCGTTGTTTTCATGGACGGTTTCCCCATATCGTGGAAAAGCATGGTCAGCCGCAGAATCTTGTCACGTTTCACATTTTTAAGGGCGTGAAGCGTATGCTGTGCCACATCGTACTTATGGTGAGGCGTATTCTGACCCACCCCCACCATAGCATCCCACTCGGGCAGGATGATCTTTGTGATACCCAGCTCATACGCGTCCTGTATCCGCTCTGGATGTGCAGAGACGAGAAGTTTTACCAGCTCCGTCTGTATCCGCTCCGCACTGATATTGTTAAGAGTGGGCGCCAGCTCTCTGACCGCCTCCGCGGTTTCCTTTTCAATAGGGAAATTAAGCTGCGCTGAGAAACGGACCGCACGCAGGAGCCGCAGGGCATCCTCAGAAAAACGCTCTCTCGGATCTCCCACACACCGGATCAGGTGATGATTTAAGTCCTTCATCCCCCCAAACACATCCACAAGACGCGCGTCATCGTTGTATGCCATGGCGTTGATCGTAAAATCACGGCGGCGCAGATCCTCCTCCAGACGGTTTGTGAACCGCACTTCCTTAGGGTGCCTGCTGTCCTCATACGCCCCGTCAATACGGTATGTCGTCACCTCAAAGGCATCTTTCCCAATAAGAACGGTAACTGTCCCATGCTCGATCCCCGTATCCACGGTTCTGCGGAAGAGTCTCTTGATCTCTTCCGGGCGCGCCGATGTGGTAATATCCCAGTCCTCGGGGCGTTTCGCAAGGATCGAATCGCGCACGCAGCCCCCCACGGCATAAGCTTCATAGCCGTGAAGCTGAAGATTATTGATAATCATGATTACTTTTCTCGGCAATGCTATTTTCATGAGTAAACTATCCTCTTAACTTCTCTACAATCTCTTCTTCCCTGTTTTGGCAGGTAAATATTATAACCTGTTTCCCTTGCCCGCTCAACCATTTTAACGCAGATTCCAGCCGTTTGTCATCATAAAATGCAAATGCGTCGTCAAAAATCAGAGGAACATCCTCCTCCAGAAGCATATCCGCCGCCGCGAGACGCACAGATAGATAGATCTGCTCGATGGTTCCGCGGCTCAGCCGCTCCGCCGGTATGCGTCTGACACCATCCCACACAAAAATATGCTGTCCACGCTCAAACTCGATACGACTGTATCTTCCTTCTGTAATCCGGGCAAAGATTTCGGAGGCTTTCTTTTTCATGGTGTCTGTCCCTGAATTCCCCGCCTCCTTCGCTGTCCCCTGCAGTGTCTCCTCCGCGATTTCCAGCGCGTGCAGGCTCTGGCGGAGCCTCTTCTGAACGTCGCTCACCTCCCACTCCGCCCACTGTTCTCTTAAGTTGTCTCTTCGGATTTCCTTCTCTTTGCTTTCCAAGCGGAGATGTTCCATATCCCATAGAAGTCGCTGTCTCGTATCCTCCCGCTGTTCTTGCAGGGCGCGGGCGCTCTCCATGAACCGGGCTGTCTCCCCAATCCCGGCAGTTCTGCCGCCTACTCCTTTCTCCTGTCCTGCGCGGCGGTTCTTTCCAGTCTTGCGCTCCCGTATCCACATGATGCTTCCCGCAGCCAGACAGATAATTCCGATTAAAGCGGCCACGCCCGCAATTACACCGATTGTCAGGAAATTCACCGCCTCCCCCTGACTGCTGAGGAAAGTGCTCCAGAGGAAACCTGCCGCCCCGGCAAAAAGCCCGGCGATACCGGTAAAAATGAGATTCCTGCTTCCGATTACCGCCTTTTCTTCCGATCCTTCCTGTTGCATGTATCCGCTTTCTGATCTGCTCTGCTCTGTCTTGCTTTCCTCTATCCTGCTTTTCTCTATGTCCGAAAGCCGTTCCTCTCTCTGCGCATACTCCGTGTCCAGTTCCTCAATATCCCGCTCCAGATAACGGATTTCCGAAAGGAGTTTTTCCCTCTGCGCCTCGCGTGCCGCATCTTCCTCCTTGAGCGCTCTTGAAACATCCCGTTTCTTCTCCTTGAGCATTCGGAATGCAGCCGCCAGATCGATCTCCATACTTCCTGTCTCCAAATAATTCGCCGCATAATTTTCCAGAGCGTCATAGAGCTCCTGCCCCGGCTCTGCCTGAAGCTGTCCCACGGATACCGTACTGTCAAATAGTCCGGGCGTCAATCCACCTAGAAGCATGTCCAGATCTCCCTGTTCTACCGACAATTCCTCGCCGTCATCCTCGCAGACAAGAGAAGCCCTTTTCGTATACCTATCAAAGCTACGCTCAAGCCGGAAAGTGCGCCCACCACAGGAAAAACGCATCATCCCAGCATAATTCCCCGGGGTATCCCAAGGCTCGTACCGCGTGAAGTCATCTTTCGCCGCGGCGCGGCCCCGTCCCCGCTCCATCCCAAACAGCATGGCACGGATAAATGCGTGGAGCGTGGACTTTCCGGATTCATTTTCCCCGCTTAAGATCTGTATGCCATGGCGGAGATAGAAGTGCCGTTCCGTCAGCTTGCCGAAATTTTTGATATATAATTCCTTTATAACCACGCCCGCGCTCTCCTTTCTTTTCTGTGGTCTAGATCGATTGCCCCTGCGCTAGTTCCTGCTGTCTAAAAGGGCTTCTACGCCCTCGCACAGCGCCTCATACTCTGCGCTGCCCTCCTCACATCCGAAGAAATGCCCGATATAGCGCCCGAGGATATTATTCTTATTCTCCTCGTAAAGCCGGGAAATATCATACGCCGGGAACGTCTTATCCACAACTTCTGTAATATTTCCCGCGCTCTCCAGTCTCTTCGTATCAAACAAAATATCCGCGCTCCTGCTCCCCGTCAGAATAATCTTATAGATATTCTCATCTCCGTGCTCTTCCATCAGCCGCACGATCTCATCCCTGAGACGCCCGGTTGTATCGTCTTTCTCCACAGGGATCTCCAGATGGATATACTCCCGCCTGGCACAGGGAATCCACCAAGTCCTGCCCCCAACTTCCGTGATCTCTCCCTTTATGTATCCATGAGATCCCGTATCATTCTTATCTATAGGTTCCAGCGCCCCGGAGTAGATAATGCGGTTCTTCTCAAGCGCCTGCGGCTTGTGGATATGCCCCATCGCCACATAATCAAATCCTAAAGTGGAAAGCGCTCTTCTGTCGATTGGGATATGGCTGTCATCCCCTCCGTGAGCCAGCAGGATTTCAATCGGTCTTATGCCGCCGGAGCGCAGACCATCATACAACGGTTCTCTGATCTCCTTTTTGTGATAGCTGAATCCATATACGGCTGTGTCAAGCTCGGGGAAATCTACATATTCTGGAGTCTCTGCGAAAAGTGGGAACACATTGCTGCTCCATGTAAATGTTTTATAATAGGAATCCTCTCTGATATAGTCATGGTTCCCCGCAATGAGCACCACTTTTGTGTGGGTCAGCCCGGAAAACAAATAGTCTGCTTCCTTTAACTCTCGCATAAGCGGCTGCCTGTGGAATAAGTCCCCCGCAATGAGAAGGAGATCTATCTTCTCCTCCTCACACACATGGATCACCTTCTCAAAGGTATCCCAAATCTCCTGCGCCCTTCCCTTGCTGTATAGCGGACCGGCGTCTGGCTGCGCGCCCAGATGGACGTCGGCAATGTGTATAAATTTCATGGTCTCCCACCTTTCTTTATGTATCTGCCTCCTCCACAGCGCAGCTGATCTGGCAGGGTATATGATAATCTGGCAAAGCATCCCTGACACTCTGCTATAGAAGAAAAGGACGCCGCATCAAACTGCCGCGCCCTCCTGCAAGTTTAGCATGTTTTATATTCTCTCTTCCCGTTCCTGATCTCTTTAACACCGGTGTACATGGCAGATGTTACAGTTCGCAATTGTTCACTGTCCTCGGGAACGGAATGACGTCACGGATATTTGACATTCCTGTCAGATACATCACGCAGCGCTCAAATCCAAGACCGAATCCCGCATGTCTTGTGGAACCGTATTTCCTAAGATCCAGATAGAATCCGTAATCTTCTTCCTTAAGTCCCAGCTCTTTCATGCGCTGTGACAGTTTCTCATAGTCATCCTCTCTCTGGCTTCCGCCGATGATTTCACCAATACCCGGCACGAGACAGTCTACTGCGGCAACCGTCTTCCCGTCCTCATTTTGCTTCATGTAGAACGCCTTGATTTCCTTCGGATAATCGGTAACAAACACCGGGCGCTTATAGATCTCTTCCGTGAGGTAACGCTCATGTTCTGTCTGAAGGTCGCATCCCCATGACACCTTGTACTCAAACTTGTCATTATTCTTTTCCAGAAGCTCAACCGCCTCCGTGTACGTGACACGGGCAAAATCCGACTCTGCCACATTTTTCAGGCGCTCCAGAAGTCCCTTGTCCACAAAGGAATTAAAGAAATTCATCTCCTCGGGAGCATTTTCCAGAACGTAGCTGATGACATATTTCAACATTGCCTCGGCAAGATCCATGTTATCATCCAGATCTGCGAACGCGATCTCCGGCTCAATCATCCAGAACTCCGCCGCATGTCTGGTCGTGTTAGAGTTCTCCGCACGGAAAGTAGGACCAAAAGTATAAATACTGCGGAACGCTTGCGCGTATGTCTCGCCATTTAACTGACCGCTCACAGTAAGGCTCGTCTCTTTCCCGAAGAAATCCTGCGTATAATCCACCGTACCGTCCTCATTTTTCGGCACGTTTTCCATATCCAACGTAGTCACACGGAACATTTCTCCCGCACCCTCGCAGTCACTTCCTGTAATCAGCGGAGTGTGCACATACACAAATCCTCTCTCCTGAAAGAACTTATGGATCGCATAAGCAGCCAGCGAACGCACACGGAACACTGCCTGAAATGTGTTCGTCCTCGGACGCAGATGGGAGATGGTCCTTAAATACTCAAAGCTGTGGCGCTTCTTCTGAAGCGGATAATCCGGTGCCGACGCGCCTTCGATCTGCACCTCATCCGCCTGAATCTCAAAGGGCTGTTTTGCCTGGGGCGTCGCCACAAGAGTACCTGTTACAATAACTGCCGCGCCCACATTCAGCTTAGAGATCTCAGAAAAATTATCCATACTGTCATGGTAGACAACCTGAAGCGTCTCAAAATAAGATCCGTCATTTACCACGATAAATCCGAACGTCTTGGAATCTCGGATGCTGCGCACCCAGCCGCCGACCGTAACTTTCTTATCCAGATATTGTTCTCTGTTCTTAAATAACTCGCGAACCATTGTCAATTCCATATCAAAAACTCCTTCGATAAATATTGTCCAGTGCTCACATTATAACACTGTCCGTCAAGACCGTAAATAAGAAAAGGAATACTCTTGTTTTCCCGCCGTAATTTCGCTTCATTTCTTAAATTTACTCCAGTTCATTTTGTTTTCTTCTTTCTTGCTCATTCGTTTGGGATTTAATAGCTTTTCTTCTTTGTCTTTCAAGCTTTATAGATTTCTTTTTACTATTAAATTTAAAAATTATTAGTGCATCTCCCTTCAGAATAAGTAAACCTCCAACTATCATCAACTGTATTGAAAGTGTAAACCTAACAAAATTTATATATATTCTTGAACCTCATTACTTGAGCTTTCTATTTCAATTTGTTTGACAACCATAAGAAATACTAGCAAAATGATATATGAAAATAACTTTTCTAAAATATATGATATAATCTCAAAAAATGAAATATATTCCATTTTTTCCAAATTTATTACGCCACTTCTTTTTAGTTCTCGATTTTTTTCAGATACCTTCCTAATGATGTTGTATCCCAGAGGAAAATTAAGTATTAAAAACATTATCATAACACTACGAATCCACCATTCCATATTTCGAAATTCAAGAACTGCTTCATATGTTTTGATAATACAAATACGAAGCCAAATTATTGCAAGCAAAACTAATACTGACGCCATTACTTTTCTGCTATTAGAAATTCTCTTCATATCATTGCAAAATGTTTTCCACGTTTTTCGTATTTTGTTATCTTCTCTTTTTCTATTTTCGACATCTGCCAATTGTTCCTCATAATGCCCGATCCCACTCCTCAGGAGAATAATCGTCCTCTGCCATGTTTTTTATCGCAGACAATATTATTTTACGATTTGAGCCGCAACGCAGTTCAGAGCAACTTGACAACTTGCACTTTTTAGAAATATTTTCCAATAATTTCTCCATCTATTTTCTTACCTCTCACAGACTGCTCTTACTAGCTAAAACAATTTTATAGAGCAGCGCCATCCTCCATTTTTACTTTGGTTATCTTATCTCTGCACAAAGATTTTCTATATTTGCGTACAAAAAAGTCCGGGAACTTCGTGTCCCGAACTTTTTGACAGGCGCAGATCGGATTTGAACCGGTGATCAGGGAGTTGCAGTCCCACGCCTTACCACTTGGCTACTGCGCCTCGTTATGAGCACTTAGCACCTGTGTTCTGGGTGCTTACGTGCGATACATGCCGACGCCGTTAGCGAGGTTTTTCCGAGCTTACCAGTCGGCGCGTTATGAGCACTTAACACCTGTATTTTAGGAGCTTACGTGCAATGACCCCGACGGGAATCGAACCCGTGTTACCGCCGTGAAAGGGCGATGTCTTAACCGCTTGACCACGGGGCCATAAAACAGCCGCTGTTTTTGCAGTGACCATTTCTTATATTAGCACATAGAAAATAGAAATGCAAGCATTTTTTGCCTGCTGTTTTATAAAAGTTTTCGCTTGCTGTTGTCTTCACTGCTTCCTCCTATCCATCACTTTACAGAACACCGCCGCCACCCCTGTACTGACCATGGTCGCCACAATTCCAGCCCCGACGATCGCTGCCGGATTCACACTCCCGTACTGGCTGCGGTAAGCGATAACATTGATAGGAATCAGCTGTAAAGAAGAAATATTAAGGATCAGGAATGTACACATTTCATTTCCTGCCATCCCCTTTTTCCGCGGCGGGCCGGGAGCGCGCCCTTTCCTTCTGTCCTCCTCCAATCGTCCTAATTCTTCCATAGCTTTTAGGCCGGCAGGTGTTGCTGCCCAGCCAAGTCCGAGAAAATTTGCGATAAAATTTGTCGTGATGTGTCCGCACGCTTTATGATTCTCGGGAAGCGATGGGAAGAGGAAACGGATCAAAGGCCGCATTTTCTTTGACGCCATCTCAATGATCCCTGCCCGGGACGCGATCTCCATGATCCCACACCAGAACGCCATAACTCCAATCATAGTGATGCACAGTGTTACCGCGTCTTTGGATGAGTCAAGCGCCGCATTTGTAATGTCTTCCATTTTCCCATTAAAAGCGCCGAAGATAATCCCTATAAGAATCATTCCCGCCCATAGATAGTTGAGCATACCCTTTTACTCCTTTCCAGCATGTGTTTCATCCTCGATCTGCCACATATAATCTTCCACGATCTCGAAGGGCGCCGGCCCCACCTTGAGCACTGCCTCATGAAACTCTTTCTGCGAAAAATCAGTCCCCATTTCTCTGACCCATTCTTTTTTCAGCTCAAGGAACTCCACATACCCGATATAATATTTTAAATAATTCCCCGGAGATCCAATAATCAACTCATAGATATCCTCCACGGTCTGTACATCCGTGATTCCATAGTTTTTAAAAAATGCTACGGTGTCCATGCGGCTCCATCCCTCATAGTGTATCCCCATGTCCGCAAGGGCATATAGTCCGAGTATAATAGAATTATTTTTCTGCAGTAGCGTTGCCTGCTCCTTGGACAACGGTGCCAGATAATAGCTTCCCATCTCAGCATAGGTAGCCCATCCCTCCACATATCCCCCAAAATCCATCACACTCCGGATCGGATCAGGACCAGTGCTTTCATAATAAGTAGTCTGATACAAATGTCCCGGATAACCCTCATGGGCCAACGTAGTAAAGAGTGTCAGATCATTTCCCATATGTGCCTGATTGATATAGATCACATTCTCCTGTGTATTATCAATAGCAGGTATCATATAGAAAGCCGGACTCAAATGCTCCTCCATCGCCTCCGCCACATATTTTACTTCCAGTGTAGTATTAGGCGGCTCTGGAAACGCCGTTTGTATTCCTTTTCTTAGATAACTTAATATCATCTCCGCATTGTCCTGTCCCATAGAAGCTGCAGCCTCCTGCGCTTCGCCTGTACTGATGCCCAGTACCTGTTCCATTGCTTCCAGATCATCTGATATCTGTCTCCTTGTCAGGTCTTCCATCTCCTCGACTGACCGCTCCGATCCTGTGGAATCCCTTACCTCCAGCTCATAATAATCTTTGCCTTCCGGCAGATAAGCAAGCCCCTTTTCATTCTTTCCGCTTCCCTTAAGCTCCACAATGGCAGAAATCAATTTTTCATATGCAGGGAAAATGTAATCATTTACTGTAAGCGCATTATCTTGTATATAGTCATTTTTTTCTTTCTCTGTAAGATCATCCACTTTGCTAATCCTATCTGCAAATGTCGAATACAGATAGTTTCCCTCATCCATATCAAGAAACGCCTGACATTGAGATATGACAGTATCCGCCGCGTAATCTGCCATAAACAATCCTGCGGCAGACTTCTCCCTCTCAAATTCAATCAAACTTTCAAAATACTCTCCTGTTGTCTCGAGAAGTTCCAAATAGGCTTCCACATCCTGCCGGTCATAGAACTGATATTCCGAAAGCACGACCGGTAGCTGGGTCTGTACTCCGCTCACTAAGCCAAGCGGCTCTTCATAAAGGATATAATCCGCACTTTCCTTCATCATTCTTAACTGATAGTTTAAAATATCATATGTCAGCTTATTTTCCGTGTCCAGCTCATTATATTCAAAATTTAGGAGCGCCTGACGCATATTCTCTGCGGATGCCTTGACCATTTCCCCGTTCATATCAAATGTTCCAAATGTCACAGGGCTGCTTTTAATCCCGTACTCTTCGGGATCCTTCAGCGTATAATGAAGGCTCACTGTATTGGCGGACACTTCTTTACAGAATAGATCTTTCGTATATGCTTCGAACCTTTCATTTTCACCGACGCCCGTCGACGCTTTGCATCCCGGCAGAGTTACGGCTGTCAAAAAACACAGAGAGAAAAGAATCTCCCTGATATATTTTTTTTGATTTTTGCAGATGGATTTTATGTAATATGATATAGAAGACAGCATAAGCGCTCCCGAATGATCTTTGTTGTATCTTATGAATGTGCTCTCTGCGATATTCCATGACGTATCCGCATATAATCTGGATAAAACGTACATTTTATTGGGGAGAGATACCTTGCAGATCTTAGTTTATATCTCTAATTGGATTGTTCCTTTCATTGTGCTAAGCATTGTAATATACGGACTACTTGCAAACATCAACGTATATGAGACATTTATCCGAGGCGCCAAAAGCGGGTTTCTTACTGTTATCCGCATCATGCCGACGCTCATTGGACTTATGGCGGCAGTAGGTATCCTGCGCGCCTCTGGATTTCTCGATTTTCTCTCTGAGGTCATTGGCCGCTTCTCTTCTTACATCGGCTTCCCCGGAGAACTTGTACCGCTCACGGTTGTAAAGATGTTTTCCTCCTCTGCCGCAACAGGGCTGCTTCTTGATATTTATAAAGAATTCGGTACTGATTCCCGGCTCGGTCTGATCGCTTCCATTTCCTTGTGCTGCACAGAGACGATTTTTTATACCATGAGCGTTTACTTCATGACTGCTGGGATAAAGCACTCTCGCTATACACTTGCAGGCGCCCTGCTCTCTACCTTCGCCGGTCTCGCGGCAAGTGTAGTTCTAGCCGGGATGATGCGCGTCTGAAACACAGATTCTGTGTAAAAGGAGGATTGTCCCATTTTTTCCTTTGTGATATAATGGTCGCACAAAATATCATGGGAGCATCTTTATGGCAAGCGTAACACTGGATCATCTGACAAAAACATATCCGAACGGCTTCGTCTCCGTAGACGATGTAAGCCTTCATATAGAAGACGGGGAATTTGTCATATTTCACGGACCCAGCGGATGTGGGAAATCAACCATCCTGCGCATGATCGGCGGTTTGGAAGATATCACATCCGGAAGCATCTATCTGGGCAAAGAACTGATCAACGACATCCTTCCCCGTGACCGTCATCTTGCGATGGCATTCCAGAATTATACTCTGTACCGCCATTTTAACGCCTACGATAATATGGCGCTGGGGCTGCGTCTTCGGAATCTTCCGAGAACAGTAATTGACAGCAGGGTAAAAGAGGCGGCAAAATTTTTCGGGATTACCGATATTCTGGATAAGAAGATTAAAACCCTCTCCCCTTCGGACAGGCAGAGAGTCGCACTTGGCAGAGCTGTCGTCTTTCATCCGAAAGTGCTCCTTGTAGATGAAGACTTTGCCCGGCAGGATCCGGACCGGCGTATGGAAATGCTCGGAGATATTCTGGAAATCAATGAGGAGCTTGGAATCACGATCCTTTATGTGACAAACAAACAGGAAGAAGCCACTGGGCTGAAGAAAAAAACTGTATACATGAAAGACGGAAAAATAACGGCAGTGCGTTAAGCGCCGCCGTTATTTTTAATTTCATCCATCTCTCTATTATTTTTTATTCAGATAATTGTAGATCTCCCGCTTTTGTACCCCCCGGTCCTTCGCAGTCTGCTTCATCGCCTCTTTTTTCTCCATTCCCTGACAGAGATAATATTCCATATGTTCTTCGATGGTCATTTTCTCCCAGCCGTTACGCTCTTCCTTTTCAATCTCTTCACGGCTGATGCCGCCGATCACAAGAACACATTCGCCCTTTGGAGCGTTCTGCTCATAATATTCCGCCGCTTTCGCGAGAGTGGACTCATACACAGTCTCATGACGCTTCGTAAGCTCCCTGCACACACTCACCGGGCGGTCGCCCAGACTCTCTGCCAAGAGCTTCAACGTCCTGACCAAACGGTGTGGAGCTTCATACATGACGATTGTACGCTGTTCCTTTTCCAGAATTTCCAGCACTCCCTCCCGGTTCTTCTTATCCATAGGCAGAAATGCCTCGAACACGAATCGTCTCGTAGGAAGGCCGGATATGGTCAGCGCGGTAATACAGGCTGCAGCCCCCGGGATGGCAGTCACTTCGATTCCAAAGTCGCGGCACATGCGCACCAGCTCCTCCCCTGGATCGGAAATCCCCGGTGTTCCCGCGTCCGTGATCAGCGCGATATCTTTCCCTTCAAGGAGCTGTTCCGTCAGTTTCCGTCCTTTGTCATACTTATTATACTCATGATAGCTGGTCATGGGCGTGTGGATGTCAAAATGATTCAACAGTTTCACACTGTTGCGTGTGTCCTCAGCCGCAATTAGATCCACTTCTTTCAATACGCGCACTGCCCGGAATGTCATGTCTTCGAGGTTTCCAATCGGCGTCGCGCACAGATATAAAGTTCCTGCCATCTCTCTCTCCTATCATTCTTAAATATCCCATCCCCGGATGCGGCCTGGTTCTACTCTGGAAAGTGTTATTTCGGCTTCTTATCCCATCCGAACATCGCTCGATCCCCCTCTGGCCATGGTCATTCCAACGCATGTTCGGATTTGTCGTATATGATGATCGGGGGTTCTACCGTAACCCGCGGTTTTGCTCCGCGCACACCCTCTATGAGCACCATCGCAGGCTCTTTATCAATATGCGGATAGATGAACTGTATCCGCTTTGGTTCGATCTTATAATGATTCATCTTAATCAGGATTTCTGTGAGGCGGAATGGGCGGTGGATCATATAGAATCTTCCCTTATCCTGAAGCAGGCGCATGCTCTCCCGCAAAATGTCATCCAGAGAGCATAGCACTTCATGCCTGGCGACCGCCTTCGCGTCATCTGGATTTCTCAGCCCGTGTTCGGCGAGCATATAAGGAGGGTTTGTGGTGATAACATCAAAAAAGGCAGGCTTAAATATCTCCGCCGCCTCTTTGATATCTCCAGTCACAATCTCCACCTTATCCTCCAAATGGTTATAACGAACGCTGCGCCTGGCCATTTCAGCCGTCTCCGCTTGTATTTCCAGCCCGGTAAAGTGTTTTCCTTTCGTTTTGGCAGACAGCAGGATGGGGATGATCCCATTTCCCGTGCCCATATCCAGCACAGTCTCCCCCGGCTTTACTTTTGCAAAGTCTGAGAGAAACACCGCGTCTACGCCAAAACAAAATTTCTCGGGATCTTGGATCAGCTCCAACCCGGCAATCTGAAGATCGTCCAAACGCTCTCCTTGCTTTATCAACGATATGCCTCTGTTACTTGTCATCTAACTTTGACGCTCCTTCTGCCTTTTCCAGCGCCGCCAGCTTCTTCATCTCCTCTTTGGATATCTTCTGCTTTTTCCTGCGGGTCTTAAACTTCAGCTCCTCTGCCTGATATTCGCGGATCTCCTTCTCATCATTTTCCAGATTCACCACAACTTTCACCAGCTTACGCAAAACGCTTAGGGAATGTACAGTTCCTGTCAGGCCGTCGCTCGTCGACACAATGTCCCCCACTGATGGAAGCTGGCTGTTAAGCATCTCATATGTCTCTTCCTCATTGTTCAGACAACACATAAGTCTTCCGCATACGCCTGATATCTTGGTAGGATTCAGCGAAAGATTCTGCTCCTTTGCCATCTTGATCGATACCGCTGAAAATTCGGTCAGATAAGTGCTGCAGCAGAGCGGGCGCCCGCAGATTCCTATCCCTCCGCGAATCTTCGTCTCGTCGCGAACTCCGATCTGCCTTAACTCGATCCTCGTACGGAATACTGCGGCAAGATCTTTTACCAGTTCGCGGAAATCTATCCGACCGTCCGCTGTAAAATAGAATAATATTTTATTTCCGTCAAATGTATACTCCACATCAATAAGCTTCATCTCAAGCTCATGTTTGCGGATCTTTTCGAGGCAAATCTTAAACGCATCTTTTTCCTTCTGTTTATTCTTCTCCACTGTATTCCGATCCTGATCATTCGCCATGCGGATGACAGATTTAAGCGGCTGGATTACCTCTTCATCCTTTACCTCTTTGGGCCCGCTGACCACGCGCCCGAACTCCACGCCGCGCGCCGTCTCGACAATGACATTGTCGCCCTGTTTTATATCAAACTTTCCCGGGGCGAAGAAATAGATTTTCCCCGCTGTCCGAAATCTCACTCCGATCACTTTGGTCATTTTGTCAGTTCTCCTTTATTGTCAGTAAAAGAAGCTCCATCGTCAACTCAAAATTGACGTTCGCTTTCATCCTTGCTTTTGCCTTTTCTATGGCATCGAGGATGTTTTCGATTCCTTCGTAGGAGCTTTTGCTCGCTCTTTCCTTAAGGTACTTCATCTGGTCAGAAAATACGACTCTGTCCACGCTTTTAGTAGCTTTATAGATTAAAACATCCCTGTACCAGATCGCGATAATGTCCAGATAATCATTGATTTCCAGCTTATACACCATGCACCGCTTGACCGCTTCCATCAGATCCGGCACGTTCATCTCATCAATATTTCTCAGCAGATGCACCGCTTCTTCCTTGATCTCATTGAAATACTCGGAGTTTGCCAGCATAATAGCTTTTCCCATATTTCCTTGAGCAAAAGCGACGCACACATCCGCCTTATAATCCGGAACCTCCATCTGCTCCATAAGATATTTTTTCACAAGCTGATCCTTGATATTTCTCAGCTTCATCATCACGCATCTGGACCGTATGGTCGGCAAAAGCGTCTCCGCATTTTCCGTAAGCAGCATAATAACCGCGTACTGCGGCGGCTCCTCGATGGTCTTAAGAAGCGCGTTCTGCGCCTGCACACTCATCAGATCTGCATCCGCAATGATATACACTTTATACTTGCTGCTGTACGGACGGATCACAATATCGTCATTCACCTGCTCCCGGATATCGTCCACACTGATCGTGTTCGGTTTCTCATGAGTCACGCGGATGATGTCCGGCTGATTACCGCTAAGCGCCTGTCTGCACGATTGGCATTTCCCGCAGGCATCCCCATCCTCGTCCCTGTCCTGACACTGAAGGCTCATAGCGAACAGATTTGCAAGCAGCTTTTTGCCTGAGCCTCTCTCTCCATTCAGAATATACGCATGGGAGACTGCCCCAGCATTCACTGCGTTCTGAATATATTTAATAATATTTTTATGGCCGACCACGTCTTTAAAACTGCTCATACCTATCACCTGCCCTGTATAAATTCCCAGCAGAAACTTCTACGCTTCTTCCATCCGGTACTATTTCTATTGTATAACATTTCCCTGCGAAATGGTGTACCTTTTTAGTATAGCACATTCACGAAGAAAGTCATACCCCTATGTAGCTTTCGATTTCACTAATACAATTCTCCAGCTCCATATTCTGGAACCGGTGTGCAATCCCTGCTGCCCTTATATTTTTTTCCGAAAAATCTTCCGAATCAGCAAGAAAGCGCCTGCACATTTCCGCGTATTTGGGTTCTGCCTGTCTGCGTTCCCTATCAAGCGCCCTCGACAAGCGCAGCCCGTCCTCTACCTCGATATAAAGCGGAACAAGCTTCTCCTCACCAAAATATTCCTTAAGTGCCCGGTAGGATACCAGCGTCCCAATGACCAGATAATCATACTTCCTCAAATCAATCTGCCCGTCGTCTGCTGTAAAATATGTCCATATTCCACACTTTGTGTTATAAGATCGGACCTCAATGACTTTCTCTGCCTCCTGCATCGCGCTGAGACGCTCTTGGTCCACAAAGAAATATTCCACCCCGTCTCTCTCCCCCTCGCGAATAGGCCGGGTAGTGTATGGCACCACAGTATGAAACTGTGGATGCCGTTCAAGCAGCGACTTGTATATTGTATCCTTTCCTGAAGAGCTTTTCCCCATCACATAATAAATTTTACCCATTGATCGTTCCCTCACTATTTTCCCGTTCTTTTAATACAGTAATTTCTCCCGGCGTCTTGGTGCCCTCGATCTTCAGTCCTGCCTTCTCATACTCTTTAAGCAGACGGACAGTTTCTACTGAAACCTTTTCCCCCGGAACTATCAAGGGGATCCCCGGCGGATACACATAGGCATATTCCAGAACAATCCGTCCTGCGCACTCTTCAAATGAAATCCTCTCCTCCCCTATTTTCTCCGCTGCTTCCTCTACCTGAAACGGGAGGTAGGCCTGTTCATTGAATTCCCACCTGCAACCCCCGCTATATGAAGCATTTCCTTCACCGCAACCTTCAATCGCCCCCATGTTTGCAAGTTTTCTGTCAATTTCTTCCATCGCAGATATCAATCGTTCCATTCCTTCGTCTGTATCTGCACAAGAGGTCATGGCAACTATGTATCCGGGACCTGCCATCTCCATTTGAAGTAAATATTTTTCATTTAAAAGATTATATAATTCTTTTCCAGTAAATTTATTTATTTCTTCACGGTGCTTTATGGCAATGAGAAGTTTCGAACGGTCATAACGCTCTGTCTCAACCAGCCTTAGATTCTGTAAGGATCCCAGCCTTTCCCTCGCCTTATCCAAGAGACATACATACCGCTCAAACAGTCCTTCTCCTCTCTCTGTCAACACGCGCGCACACTCATCAATCCCTGCCATCAGCACATAAGACGGGCTGCTGGACTGAAGCATATGAAGATATTGTCTCACCCGCTCCCTGTCCGCTGCCGCTCCATTGATGTGCAGCAGCGCTGTCTGTGTCAGAGCCGGAAGCGTCTTATGCAGACTGTGGATCACAATGTCCGCCCCCTGTTGATTTCCGTTCTGTGGGAAATACGGATGAAAGCCAAAATGCGCCCCGTGCGCTTCATCAACAATAAGTACAATTCCTCTCTCATGGACAACGCGGGCAATACTTTTTACATCAGACACAACTCCGTCATAAGTAGGTGATGTGATAACAAGCGCTCTTACATCTGGATTCTCCGTCAACACCCTCTCCACTTCCCGAACCGTTATCTCTGTGTTGATTCCCGTCTCTTCTATGATCTCCGGATAAAGATATACTGGCCGCAGCCCGTTCATGAACACTGCGTTATAGACAGACTTATGGCAGTTCCTCGCCACCGCCACCTTATCCCCACGACGCGTGCTGCCTATCACTGCGCTTAAGATTCCGGCCGTGCTCCCATTTACAAGAAAATGTGTTTCTTCTGCATGAAATACCTTTGCCGCTCTCTCCTGCGCCTGCTTCAATACCCCTTCTGCGTGATGGAGATCATCGAATCCTTCGATTTCGGTAATATCAATCCCATATGGCAGGTCTACGTTAGTCAGCCCCGCATTTCTCTTATGTCCCGGCATATGGAAGCCATAATGGCCTGACATCTCGTATTCCTTTAGTTTTTGGTACAAATACTCTGACAACCGCCTGCACCCTTTCCCATAACTAATCTTACTAGTTGCTGCTATCAGCTGCCTCAATATGTCATATCTGTGCTCCTACGAAGATCAGGCAGAGTGAAAATCAAACCGATAGGGAACTTGATCCGGCTCTTCCCCCGCCGCTCTTTCCAATTCGATCCAGAGTTCCCCCAAAGATAATTCTCCCTCCCGGATATCATCTACTTTCAGTCCGCCGTCTTTATTCAAAAGTCTTCTGGCCTCCTCGCTCCTGCCTGTTTTGTGGAGAGCCCAAATATAGTAAAACCGCAGCCTTCCATCTTTTCGGAAACAATTTTCCATACTGTCATACAGACGACATATCTTTCCATACCTGCCACTCATCTGAAGAATGCGAAATCCTTCCTTCAAATAGGAAAGATCCTCTCCTCTTAGACAAATGCCTTTTTCCATAGCTTGTCCTGCTTTTTTATTTTCCCCACGCATAACAGCTGCTGATGCCATCCCATGATAAGCCCACGCATTTTTCCTGATGGACGCCGATTTCTCAAACTCTCTGTATGCCTTTTTATATTTTCCCTTTTGGAAATAATACAGCCCCAAATTGTAATGTGCGTACCAGTTATCTTTATTTCTGTTTTTAACTGTCTCCTTCAGTTTCACATAAATACTCTCATCGTTTGGGTAAAGCTGGGGCGCTTCTTTTGGATCCGGACAGAACAATTCCCCGCTCTTAAGAAAACGAAGCCATTCTTCCTGCTTTTCTTCCGGCGCTCCAAAGTCCAAATGTCCCGATATGGACGGCCTACCCTCGAGCTCAAGCTCTCTGTTTTTCATTGCCCCATAGCCGCTGCCCTTAACCTTCACCTCAGCAGGCTGATGTGCCATTTCTTTTGTATCCCTCAGCACCTGATCCATTTCCTGAAACGCCGGATCAGCAGAGACCGTTCTTGTCATCTCATCCCGTAGCCCGGCAAATTCCATATTGCGCTGCGCCTCCGAGAGCGTGACTGCCCCGTATCTTTCAAGCCACTCCCACGCTGTACGTGGCGACATTGGCAGACATCCGTACTGCGTTTTTGCAAGCCCCGCTTGTATCTCTACATATTTCCCTTCGCCTTCTACAGAAAGAAATTCCTGCCAGTGAACGGCGGCCGCCTTCCTTCCCCACGTGAAGAGTTTCCGTGCCTGAAGCCTATCCGTGGACATCTGAAGCAGACCGTATCCTGTCCCATCCACATGAGCAATGTATTTCGGCTCATGCGGTTCCAGATCAAAGAAATAGTCCACCGACTCGGGAATATTGTTATACCTCGTGATATCCACATCCTCCACAATTGGAATATCCACCTTATAAACCAAACCCTTGCTCGATGTGTAAGCCTGTTTTGCCGGGGTGATAATCCTGCCTTCCTCAGACGCAGGAACTGCAATATTGCTCCACCAGTACATCGGCACCACATCGTTGCCAAAATTGACGATCCTCATCCTCGCATTTAGAAAGCGGTCCTCTTCTCCCAGCCAGAAATCCATCTGATAGGTAACCTGCCGTATTCTTTCATATTCATACATACGAAGTACAGGTGTCCCATCCGGCTGCTGGAGCACTGATGTAAACAACGTCGATGTCGTCAGCGGCGTATGACCGATAACGCCGATATTCCACTCCACACCGCCGCTAAACCATGCGTTTCTGACTGCCAAATTCCCATAGCGCAATACGGGATTCCGAAAAAGCAGCTCCCTGTTCCTCACTTTATCCCACAGACTCCACAGCCTGCCTCCCCGTTCCGGGAGAAACTCCGCTTTCAGATAATCATTTTCCAGAACAGCAGTATATAGATCTGCGTCTTTTAATTCCCGGTCATAGCAGGAGAACTTCCGATAGGGATATGAATTCATCACTCTCCCGTAACCGCCATACAACTCCGAGCTTTCATCTACATCAAAATCGAGCTCATTCTGTATAATCAAATCCCCTACCAAACTTGGAAAAGAGTCTTTCTTTCCAAGAGATACCTCCCGCATTTTTTGTCGCTTGAAAGTTAATACCGGTTTCATTTTCTTTTATGTTCCTTTCTATAAACTTAACTTTGTTTTTATATTATCTACACACATTGCTCACATTCATAAGGTATCTTATAACCAAACAAAGCAAAGGTGCTTTTTTATATATATTTTCTTCTTCTCAGCCGGCATGCAACCGGCTTTTTTATATCTGCCTTCTTATCATATCATATTCTCTGCCAGATTCAACGAACAAATATCCTGTATATTTCTCTTATTTTATCTGCATACTAACTAATACCAGCGCTAATACCACTTTTGTATACTGGCGCTGATCTCACAAAGGAGGCAGAAAATCATGAGAGAAATCAAATATTGCCCGCCAAAAAAGAACGGAGGCAAAGACAGCGGGGCTGATCTCGAAAAACCAACTCCCGAGATCATACTTCCGCCGCCAACTAATGCCACAAATGTAATTCCTGATGAGGTGCCCCGGCAAGACGGCCCGGGCGGGGAATAGAACTAATACTTTGACGTAAACACAATATCATACTAAATTAAAAATCACCTTTTCCTTCTTGCAGTGGCAACTTGAACGCCTTGCTCCAAGGGGAAGGTGATTTTTCTATACATTTGATTTCATCTAACTAGTATGAAATCCCCGCCTTATTCTTCTTTCTTTATCTGTTTAATAATCTGATTTATATAGGTACTCAATCCAGCTACCAGTATTCCCTGTATGATTGCTGTAAATACCGCCATCACAATTTCGGATCCAGAGGACAGCGGACTGTCTGCAAGTACCCATAGGGCACATAAGATAATGCCGATTCCACCTAATATTAAAGGAATATACTTATCTTGTACTGCCTCTGCCTTCCTCAATCCAATACCGATAAAGTACAGCACGAAAGCCACGACAATGAGTTCAGGTTTTATATAATTCATAATTTGTTCCACATTCATTTCTCCTAAATTTCAGCAAGCCGTTCTTCATAATATTGTATGAGTTAAATGTATCGCACGAACATTGTCCTTTTCTATCTATATCATATTTTCACTTTTAAATAAAAAACCGGAAACACCATAACTACAGTGTTCCCGGATATTTTATCAATGAGCGTGCGGGGATTCGAACCCCGGACAACTTGATTAAAAGTCAAGTGCTCTACCAACTGAGCTACACGCCCCTATCCAATTTTATTCTCTGTATCCCAATACGAATTTATAACAGAGAAAAATGCCCAGAGCCGGAATCGAACCAGCGACACGAGGATTTTCAGTCCTCTGCTCTACCAACTGAGCTATCTGGGCATTTAACACGTTTAATACGTGTAAGTTGCGGGAGCAGGATTTGAACCTGCGACCTTCGGGTTATGAGCCCGACGAGCTTCCAGACTGCTCCACCCCGCGATATTAAATTACACTGTCTCTATTGAGACAAAGCCGATGATCGGACTCGAACCGATAACCTGCTGATTACAAATCAGCTGCTCTGCCAATTGAGCCACATCGGCGCGCTATGGGCACTTAGCGTCTATCTTTTAGACATTTACGTGCCATACCTGCCGACATCCTTAGTGAACATATAATGCGAACTTAGAAGTCGGCGTTATTCGGCTAAAAAACCGAAACTGGATGAAGAAGGATTCGAACCGTTTTGGTTTTAGCAAACCGATTATTCTGTGCGAATCAATCAACATCAGTGGATGGAGAAGGATTCGAACCTTCGAAGGCGTTGCCAACAGATTTACAGTCTGCCCCCTTTGGCCACTCGGGAATCCATCCATAATTTTTTAAGTGGGGCCTATAGGGCTCGAACCTATGACCCTCTGCTTGTAAGGCAGATGCTCTCCCAGCTGAGCTAAGACCCCACATACGACCCAGAAGAGACTCGAACTCTCGACCTCCGCCGTGACAGGGCGGCGCTCTAACCAACTGAGCCACTGGGCCATTTTTCAATTATTCAGGATACATATACCCTGAAAACTACATACAAAGAATCAATCCATCCATGCCTATTCCCGCTCTGGTTATGCCCTCGACCGATTAGTAACAGTCAGCTCCATGCATTACTGCACTTCCACCTCTGCCCTATCTACCTCGTCGTCTTCAAGGGGTCTTACTAACTTGACGTTATGGGATATCTCATCTTGAGGGGGGCTTCACGCTTAGATGC
>DXAK01000034.1 GCA_019117065.1 Candidatus Mediterraneibacter pullicola
GTGAAAAAAGATGTTTTATACTGGAAAATAATTTGGAAAGCAATAAAAATTTGCAGCTTTTCCGCTCTGATTATACATTTATGGATGAATATGCCAGAAAAGCGGTTACTACATGTATAGATCCTAACAAAGTCGAACAAATTGTTTCAAAATATTATAGTCATTTAGATGGTTTATATAATAATAAAAATATTTATAATAGTTTGACGGATACTGATAAAATATTACTTCTTTCTCGACTAGCGCAAAAACGTCAGGATAATCTTAAGATTAGCCAGATTCCTTATATAACAGAATTGATGAAACATTATTATAAGCAATTCATGTATCTGAATGTCATAAAGCAGGGTGAAAATCTTCTTGAAAGCCGAATTGTTAATATTGACCAATTAAATAAAACATCTCATGAATTTTGGGTAGTATTTTTCAATGCTTTGTTAGCTGTAGGGGATTATGAGAAAATTCTCGGTTATAAAGGACAGTTTAGGGATGAAGATTTAAATTTTAGTATTGCGGTAGCTTTATACAATTATGGGCAGCCAGCAGAGGCTTTGAATCTATTAGAAAGCGAATTGTGCGGAACTAAAAAGCATAAAGGTGATGTATATAATTTAACTGCTTCTATTTATGATTGGCTGGGCAATAATAAAAAATCTATGGATTCATTTAAAAAAGCGCTTTCCTATAGTGATAATGACGAATTAAAGTATCAACTTTGCAAAAAATATAGTATGTACATTGACTTTCGGATTCCAGAATGCAGAGAAAAAATGAACAGTGCCGTGGAATTTTATAAAACGCGAAATCTGAAACAGTATGCCGAATGTTTACACAATTATGGGACTGGATCTGTAATGATAAAAGATTTTGAAGTGGCAGAAAAATATTTGGAATCGTCCATAAAAATATTAAATAAAATATGTTCCAATGAAATATATTATCCACTTAATTCTCTTGCAATATTATATTGCTATAATGGGAGGAAATATAAAGCAGCTATTGATGTTTTAAAAAAAGCTTTAAAATGTGATATTGATGTTACATTTTGTGAATTAGTACTTCACAATAATCTATTCAATATTGGGATAAATATGGGGGATATAGATTTTGCAAAGGCTGAAAAAAATATTTTAGAAATATTGTTTAAAAAAGTATGCCCGGACTTACGCAGTCTTCCCAAGAACCGTCCCGATATTCAACATCCATTGCGTCAGTTTTATTATAATTGTGCTTTGTTATGTACGCTGGAAAATAATAATGAAGAAGCGCTGAGCTATTTCCTGAAAGCAAAGGAATGTAGCGATTATCATTCTGTCGTATTATATTCCATCAAAAAAAATGTGATGGATTTAGAAACTAAACTTGGGAAAAGCCGGTTTAGAGGAAGATTTAGAACAAAAAAAATTACGGCGCCTACACAACTAGAACAGTTTATATATGACAATAAATCTTATTTATGTGAAATTATGTTTTGGGGGTAACTATGATCGAGCAACCTTATATAGATCTTGCGGCTGCAATAGTTTCTGTGATCGCTTTGATTATTTCATATTTTAGTTATAAAGAAAGTAAGAGGACCCGTGTAGAATTAGGGCGGGTCACATTATCCATGGAGCTTATCCAAACCTCAGAAGGATTATATGTCTTGCTACATAATCTTGGCAATACATACGCATATGATGTAACCGTGTCAGTAACACAAGATTTTGTGAATGGTTTTGAAAATCTAACAATTCTTCAACCATGTAGCAATTATCGCTTTTTACTGTTAAACAATCAAAATATTTCTGCATATCCTGAAAAAATTGTGTTTACGATAAAGTATCATGATTACTACTCTCCAAAATATTTTGTGACAAAAGAATTTCAATTCAAACTAATTGATTATTTGAAATATGACATTCATTATAATAAAGACTTTAACTGTTACGACATCAAAAAATCGTTTTAACTAAAAGAGAAGGCATCCATCCGATTTTCGGACACCTTCTCGTATCATTTAGATGCCATAGCGCAGTCTGGCAGATTTTATAATTCGGCCAATAATCTGATGGTAGGTCAATCCCATAAGTTTGCCACATTGTTCAAATGAACAGTTTCTGCATAGAGAAGGCATAGCGTTTATTTCTAAAAAATATGGCTGTCCATCCTGAGAAATCCGAAAGTCCATTCGGGAATAGTCATGCAACCCAAAAAAATTATGTATTTTGATACTATAGTCTATTATCTCTTTTTTAAGTTCATCTTCAAATTTAAAGGCCGTAGTATTTATTACATTATCTATTTGTTTTAAAGAATTATCATACAAATTAATATCTGTGCCATCTTCATTTAAAATAGTAACAACACCTAATGCTTCTGCTTTTTCTCCATCTCCGATGATGGGAACAGTTATTTCGGTTCCTTTGATGTATTCTTCTGCCAAAAGTTCAAAAGAATATGTTTTAATTAGATAATTTGATTTTTGGATAAATTCTTCCATAGAGCCCACAAGATAAAGGCCCATGCTTCCCCCTTCATTATTTGGTTTTAAAACAAACGGGAACTTCAAAGCAGAAACTTTTTTGATTATTTCCTCTGTCAATGTATTAAAGCAAACCCCTTTTGGAGTTGGAATACCTATTGAACTCGCCAAAATTTTGGTGTGATGTTTATTTAAATTTATACTCATACCATATGTGTCTGATGCTGTATGAGGAATTTTGTATAACTCAAGCAAGCTTGGTAAAAGCGCCTCTCGGTTTCTAGAACCAAATCCTTCTGCAATATTAAAAATCAGATCACAATTAAATGTATTTGTCATTAGTTGATTACGGAGTTTGTATACATTTCCAATATACTCTAACTCATATCCATTTTGTTCTATTGCTTTACCAATTTCAGAAACAGTATGTAGAGAAACAAAATCCGTGTATTCCAGATTCTCTTCAGCATATCCATAATCACTTTTTGTATCATAGCAAAAACCTATTTTCATAAGTATGTTTACCTCCGCTTTTCATATTCAGATCAAAATCGTATCGCGTTAGAAACCTTTTATTATGGCTTATAGATAATTCTCAATTATCTACCACATTTCCCTCTTCCCCCTATTGTGCTACACTACCTCTAAAAACCAAGGAGGACAGGCACATGGAACAAATGAAACAGGTAAAGAAGTATCTTGAATATTGTCAATTCAGAAAGGAGTTGGATCAAAAGACGTTAAAGGCATATAGAATCGATCTGAAGCAATTTTTTTTGTTTGTGCAGGAAAGTATCCCGGGGCGGGATGAAATTGAGGAGTATATCACAGATCTGCATAAAAAATACAAGCAGAAAACGGTCAAGAGGAAGCTGGCGTCTGTCAAGGCTTACTTTAATTATCTTGAAGATGAAGAAGTAATTCAGAAAAATCCTTTCGGAAGAATTAAGGTAAAATTTAAAGAAACATACACCCTTCCTAGGGTTATCCCGAGGAATGAGATAGAGAGTTTGCTGAACTATATGTATAAGCAGGAAGAAAAGGAGGGTGATGGGAACTGCAAGAATTGTCTGCGGGATATCGCGGTAATAGAGACTTTTTTTGCGGCTGGTGCCAGAGTGTATGAAATATCGAATATCAGGGCGGACGGAATTGATCTGGATACTGGGATTATCAGGATTATGGGAAAAGGTGGTAAGGAACGATATATACAGGTAGCGGTACCGGATATTTTGGACATTTTAAGAAAGTATTATAAGGAAAATGAAAACGCTATCAGACAAAGCGGGTTTTTCTTTGTAAACGGACGAGGAGGAAGATTTACAGAGCAGTCCATACGGCTGATGCTGAAAAAATATACGAAAAGAGCGGGGATAGAAAGAAACATAACACCGCATATGTTCCGACATTCCTTTGCTACGTATCTTATTGAGGATGGGGTGGATGTAAGTTGTGTGCAGCAGATATTGGGACATAGTTCTATAAAGACGACACAGATTTACATCCATATTGCGGCAAAAAAGCAGGCGGAGATATTAAGAGAACGGCATCCGCGAAACAAGATGAATATTTCGTGTTAGCACTTGAATGTGGATGAAATTGAATCATTCGAGGATGCTATTCTCGGTGGCCCGTGATTTATGGGGAGTGTATAGCAGGAGAAGATCCATTGAAAAATCTGCCAATTCATGATAGCATCAATGTACGACACCGCCGTGCGGCTGAACCCGTGCGGCGGGGAGTTTTTTGGGGACAGGACCATTTGGATTGGAGGGAAAAGTGAAAGTACAAAAGAAATGGCTAGGACTTATTCTGACATTGCTTCTGTCGTTTCATGCCGCTCTGCCTGCTATAGCAGTGGGAGCGGAAGGGACAGGGGATGCTTCTGCGCAGGCGGACGCTCAGTCAGAGACCGGGGAAACACAGGAAGAATATGCGGAGGGCCGGGCGATCATAAAGGTGTCCGGAGAGTTTTTCCAAAAGCGCGCGAAGCGCACGGCTTCTTCGTTTGTATATGAGACACTGATGGAGCTGGATTCCGGCAGTGAGAACGGAACAAAATTCCGTTCAGCATCGCCGGCAGGTGACAGCATTGTTCTGGTGCAGTCGGACAGTATGTCTACAGAAGAACTGATACAGATGCTGGAGGAACAGCCCGGGGTGGAGTATGCGGAGCCTGACTATGTGATTGGGGCGTACAGCGGTCAGTATGCTTCATCTGCCAATGAGCCCGGAGGTGTTTACTTTGGTTGGCAGTGGTATTTGCAGAGCCGTGAGGAAGCTGTCGGCAGCACTAACGTGCCCTATATATGGGATGAAAATTCCGGAAGTCCAGTCCATTCCACAGGGACAGGGAATGCCGTAGTGGCTGTGCTTGACAGTGGGATCGACTATACGAATCCCGACCTTGCGCCTAATATGTGGGATGACGGCAACGGCTTCTGCGGTTATGATTTCAGCCTTTCGGCGGAAAGTCCGGAAGGGGATACGGATCCCATGGACGTATATGGTCACGGGACCCACGTGGCAGGTATCATAGGTGCTTGCGGTCAGGGGGTCAGTGGAATGAATCCAAATATAAAGCTGGCTGCCTTAAAGGTGTTAGGGGATGATGGAAGCGGACTAATATCTGCAGGAATTAAGGCATATGATTACATTTGCCGGCATAAAGAGGCGGGTGTCAACATTGTGGCGGCAAATAACTCATGGGGAGGACATGGCCCCAGCAAAGCTCTGGAGGAAGCGGTTGACCATGCCGGGCAGCTTGGAATCATTTCTGTGATGGCATCAGGAAATGAGGGGCAGGATAATGACGCGTCGATACAGCCTCCTGAGTCGGGCAATCCGCTGGCGTCGCTGACAGTCAATGCATCCGATCGGGAAGGCATGGCTGCCCCATTCAGTAATTTTGGACAGATCAATACAGACTTGTATGCTCCGGGTGCGGATATTTTCTCTACATATCCTGTTGCGAAGGGGATTGCTTATCCGGTGTTTCCCTCAGGGGACGCTAACCCGGCTGTAGTTTATAACGCGGAAATGTCATCTGTAGAGGAAGGTTCAGTTGAGCCAGTTGAGGAAAGTGTCAGTGCACAGAGTGGCAGCGTCACTTTGTCTCTTCCGTCCGCGGAGGAGCCTGTCCTGCAGTGGGAAACAACAGCAGGGGCTGTAGGAGATACACTTGGCATCCAGTGGATGCTGGGAGATATGAGTGCGTTTAAGGATGGTGCAAATTATCTGGGGCTTACTCTGGGAGTGACGGATGAGATTAACAGTGAGCGGGGAAGACTTATAAAGATACAAGTTCTGGTAAATGGTGAGAGCGGTCCTGTGTGGGCAGATGTAAGTACAGCCGATACTTCGGTGGAATATGGTACTCCCGGACCAGTGACGGTTTCTCTTATGGAACTGGAGGATTCTGTCATATGGGAGGATTTTCAGATACGGATTCTCCGGACTGCCACGCAGCTTGATTTGGAGCAGACGTTAGCCTTCCGTCTGGAGGGAATGCTTCTGGCAGAGGAGACGGTAGCCTACCGGTTCCTGTCTGGTACCTCCATGGCGGCGCCCATGGTTACAGGCGCCATTGCCCTTTTAAGTGACGCTTATGGGGTGAGCAGTATTGAGGATCCGGAGGAACAGTCTCAGGCCATGTATGAGATACGGGCAAGGCTTGCAGGAGGAGTGACCCGCACAGAGGAGATGACAGATACCTGTGTGTCTGGAGGATATTTAGATCTGGAAAAGGCGGTGACGTCTCCATACCCGGTGTTGGACGAACTGGTCCAAGAGGGAAGCCGGGGAGTACTAAAAGGGTACTTTTTCGGAGGTGAAGGGACGCTTACTATGGATGGGGAATATCTTGATGTATCGGAGTGGACTGATACGCAGATTACGTTTACCTTGCCGGCGGGAACCGCCGAGGGAATGCACGTATTTTGCGTGACAGACACTGAAACAGCGGCGGATGGCAGCCAGTACGGACAGGATCATTTCCAGACAGAGGCTGTCTCCCCATCAGCGGGAGGAGAATTGTTTGAAAAACTTTCTTCACCTGACTTGACACAGCTTGGAGTGGAGCTTAGTTTTGAGCAGGTCAATCCTGTTTCCGTAGCGTCTGTAAACGGAAAGGTCCATGTGGCTTCCGATGAGTTTAAATCTCTGTCCGATGCCGGAGAAATCAGAGTCCTGCTTGCCTATGACACTGCTTCAGGAATATGGAGCAAAGCGGAACTGCCCTTTATCGGCGCGGATAAGCTGATACAGATCGCTTCGGCAGGAGAGAAGCTTTATATTCTTGAAAATGCAGAAACAGGAGTTCTTGTGGTTCATTCTTACGATCCCCTTTCAGGAGATACAGAAGTCCTGTCCGAGATCAATGCCGGAGAACCGTTCTATAATAGCGGCTTCATATGTGATGGAAGCAGCCTGTGGATTGTGGGAGGGGCCCGGACAGTCGATGAGGAAACACAGGAACCCATTGCCCGTGTTTTTTCCGTGAATATAGAAAACGGAATGTACAGAGAACTTCCGTCTCTTAACGTGGCGCGGAGTAATCCTGCGCTGGGATTTGCGGAAGGAAAACTGATCGTTGCGGGAGGAGAAAATCCTGATGGTCAGTGGGAAAGTACGACACAGATATGGGACGGTGCGGCATGGACGCAGGGATCATCCTTCCCGGAAGTTTATGACAATCAAGTGAATATGGCGGCGTCAGGAACCTTCGGCGGTAAGATGATTGTTTCGGGTATGTTAAGCGACAGAGACCACACAGGCGATACGTGGGTGTATGATGCGCAAGGCGATGTATGGACTATGCAGCCACAGAAACTGGACGACACAAAAGTGCTTTGGCCCGGAGGCATTGTAAGCGGAGATTATTTCTATGTATTTGGGCTTACGAATGTGGGAAACGATATTGAATATAAGTTTTACCGCCTGAAGGTACAGGAGACGACTCCCGGAGGCGGAGACACAGATCCGGAAACTCCGCCATCTGATACAGATGAGAAAACTCCTTCTTCTGATACAGATAAGAAAAACCCGCAGTCTGGGAAAGAAGAAAAAGCAGTCAAGACTGGAGATAGTGACAACGCAGTGGCTATACTCCTTCTGCTCTTAGCAGTCAGCGCTGCGGTGGCTGGCTCCGCGTTTGGGGCAATATTGTACAGAAAAGGGACTCGTTAGGCGCAAAACCTTTGTTCATTACAAGATAAAAAGGGGTTTGAGCATTTCTAAAGAATATGTTAATATAATTATACGGTGACAAATTTTCTCGGAGATACACGGGGAAATTTGTCTTTTTTTATATTATGTTGCCGAATAATTCCGAACAATCGTGTTGAATAGTTCCAATGGGCATGGTATAATGATCGCACAGAAGGGGGCACCTATGATAAATCAGCTGGTATGGTATTTTGACCAGATGGCAGAAATAATTAGGAGAATAGAAGAGGAGGAAGTATTTCGTGAAAAAGATTTTTCCAGTTTATTAGGTGATAAAAATAATCAGATTTATTTAGATTTAATTAGCCTTTTCCCCAAATTGATAAAAGATGACAGATCTTTCAGAAGCCTTACGATAAGTGATATAGATGAGACTTTTTCTTCGGCTGTATCTGTGGTGCTTGATGGCGGCAATGTTGCGATGTTGCACCTGCTTCTTTACTATATGGACAGGGGAATTGAAGACTGCTATATGCAGATGACTGGATTCGAAGATGATATCGAAAGTTGTGATGCTCTAAATATTAATATTCATGATACTCATATCATAATTTTGAAGAAGGCAAAATGTAAGTGGTCGATGCGGCAACCGGGGAATGGACTGAACGGACTTCTTAAAAACTTTTATTACATAGACCAGAACAAGCTGGACGGTATGCAGATTAAAAACTATATACTAGATTATCGGGCTGTGCTGAAAACTGGGAACACTAGCCTGAAAATTGCGGTTTCTCCCATAACTCGGGAAAAGACAGTCGAATTTAGTGCGCCTTATGATGGGATAAACGGAAAAACCGGGATTTCTCAAAAGGTATTCCGCGTGGAAAGGATTCTCAAGGAAGAATTGATTACAAATCAGGTGATTGAAAATATTCATATTGCTGGAGAGGAAGATGTTGATATCCTTGTATTTCCTGAAATGCTCGGTACGCAAGACATGCTATGTAAGGTAATGGAAGCATTGGGCAGCAATTGGGAAACAGATGTCCCTGCTTTGATTGTTTTCCCGTCTGTTTGGGAGAAAACAGAAAACGATCTGACTAATACAAATAAAAGCTATATGATTTTGAATGGAGAAGAAGTTTTATTTGAGCAGCATAAACGCTGCGACTATAAGTACGATACGGCGGATGGTCCGGTTTATGAGGACATCAACCGCGATAGGGACAAAAATAATATCTTGAACATAATACATGTGGAGGGACTGGGGCGGATATGTATAGTTATCTGCTATGATTATCTCGACGAAGAAAACCAAGAGAGGATCATGCAAAATATACGTCCGACACTTGTATGTACTCCTTCTTTTTCAACCGGGAGTTTCCATTTTGAAACTCTGGCAGAAGCATTTTTTAAGCAGAGCTGTAATTTAGTCTGGTGCAATACCTGTTCAGCGGCACATGAGACAAAAAAAGATAAAAATTTTGAGATCATAGGTCTGGTCACAACTTTAAGTAAGCAGTGCGATCCGCTGGATCCGGGATCATTCAAGCGGATTTTCAAAGGAAAAACAAAATGTGGCAGAGAAAATTGTAAAAATTGTATTTATTATGCCGAGATTCCGTTGAAAAAGGCAACATAAAGGTGGGAGGCTCATGAAAGAAAAAAGAAATCTATTTATCGCAGAATTAGAAAAAAGTATAAAAGACAGCAATGCAGCAATCACCAGTGGCATGCAGGATACTTTTGAAAAGCTATTGGCAGAAAGTACAAATACATATTTTCAGGCATATTTTGATCATGATTTTGGAGAGATAAACCGATTGCTTCAGGAACAACGTAGTTTGAGAAAAACATTGACGAATGAATTAAGAAATTATGCTGATCAATCTATTGTGTTATATACAAAACTAGTTCAAACATATAACATATTTAATAAACTCATCCAAAACGAAGAGCAAAAAAAGGATTTTGCAGAAAATATATTATTGGTCGAAAAGCGATATGAAAAGGCGAGAGAAGTTTTGGTTTATCTGTATAGGCATGCACATGTCCAGCATAAAGAACTAAAAAATGATTTGGGAATTCCGCCGAGTACACTTAGTGATTTGCTCAATGTGCTAAGGGATATAGAGTGTGTTGAAAAAATAGAAAGTGGAAGGTGTTCTTTCTACAACCTGACAAACGATGGACGCAAATATTTGAGAGAAGTACATCCGGATATCGACGAAGAATGGGACATTGATCCAGACAGTTTCAGTATGGATGTCCGGGAGATTATACGGGGAAAAGAACAAGAAGGAGCTTTTGTTCCGTATTTGAATTATAAAGCGAGAATCAGTTTTGAGAGGCTAGATAATAAGTGGGCTGATGAGGCTGAGGCTTATGTGAATGTTGGATGATATGGGGAGAGCATGTATGAATTTGTTAATAGAAAAATTCGAACGGATAAAAGAAATCGATCATGATTGGGCTCAGACGGTGTATGAAGAGCGAAAGCAAAATACAACGCCTGAAAATAAAGAATTGGTTAATGCTTTTAATGAACTTTTTTCTACAGCGCGGGAAGCTTATAAGAAAGATGCAAAGAAGACGGAAAGTATCTTTAAAACATATATGACTGATGATGGCGCGTGGCTGCTTGAAGATGTCATAAGTTCGCTGGAAATTTTCTTTACGCTTTCAGAACTAAGAGAAATGCAAGCCAGTGATGAAGAAAAAGCAAAGAAAGTAATCGAGTATTTGTTCGATAATGCAATCGTGTATTTTGACCGTCAATTTGCAAACGTCTATGATGAATTTGGATTTCAAACCTTAGATTCTTTTTATAATACAGCCCGGGTACTGGATGGCTTGACGGAATATTATGTAATGCAGCATTTATCGTCAGAAGCGATAAAGAGAGACTTGAAGTCAGAGACAGAATTTGGCGAAAATACGTGCGGCTATCTGGCACATAAGATCAGCGAGAATTATCATACTTTACAGATGAATATATTGATGGATATGATACGAGCTGATAAAGAGAAATAGTTGGAGAAAAGAGAAAGGGGATAATGGATAATTAGTGATAATGAAAGTGCTTTTGCCTTGCTTCCCGCCCTTGACATCCTCTCGGCTATATGCTAACCTGTTTTACAGATTAAAAAGAATCAAGAACAGTAAAAAGCGACGAGGAAGAGAGTACTCTGCCGGAAGTTTTACAGAGAAATCCCAGAGGACAGGAACGGTGGGCGCAATAAGGCGCACCACATAACTGCCCGGTGCTGAGAGGGATGGATGGAAAGCAGAGGAATATGGCTTCTGAGCGGCGCGGGTGAACCGGGGAGACGCATATGACGTGACGATTCCGGCAAACTCGTGAAGGGTCCGCCCTTTACAGCGGAGAGTGTAGATCAGGCACTCACAGAGGTCTCATTCCGCGAGGATGAGGCGAAGAGAAGTGGTAACACGGCGATATCCCGTCTTCTTGTTTTCAGGAAGACGGGATTTTTTGTTTCCCCAGTTCAGCCATAAAAGGCGCGTGCTGAATTGGAAACATCAATTATGTAACAGAAACAATTATACAAGGGAGGGGCATTATGTCAGAGAAACAGAAATATTACATTACAACCGCTATAGCCTACACATCAGGCAAGCCGCATATCGGAAACACCTATGAGATCGTGCTGGCGGACGCGATCGCGCGCTACAAGAGAAGTCAGGGGTATGATGTGTTCTTCCAGACAGGAACGGATGAACACGGACAGAAGATTGAGCTTAAAGCGCAGGAAACAGGCATCACGCCCAAAGAGTTCGTAGACAATGTATCCACAGAGATCAAGAGGATCTGGGATCTGATGGATACATCTTACGACAAGTTCATCCGCACTACGGATGAGGATCATGAGAGACAGGTGCAGAAGATCTTCAAAAAACTGTATGAGCAAGGAGATATTTACAAGGGATACTATGAGGGAATGTACTGTACGCCGTGCGAGTCTTTCTTCACAGAGTCTCAGCTTGTGGACGGGAAATGTCCGGACTGCGGGCGCGAAGTGCAGCCAGCGAAGGAGGAGGCATATTTCTTTAAAATGAGCAAGTATGCGGACCGGCTGATCGAGCATATCAATACCCATCCCGAGTTTATTCAGCCGGTATCCAGAAAGAATGAGATGATGAACAACTTCCTCCTTCCGGGGCTTCAAGACTTGTGTGTGTCCAGAACCTCATTTAAATGGGGAATCCCTGTGGATTTTGATCCGAAGCACGTGATTTATGTGTGGCTGGATGCGCTGACAAACTATATCACAGGGATTGGTTATGACGCGGATGGTGACAGCACGGGGCAGTTTGAGAAACTTTGGCCTGCTGACCTTCATCTGATCGGAAAGGATATTATCCGCTTCCATACGATTTACTGGCCCATTTTCCTGATGGCGTTGGGGCTGCCCCTTCCCAAGCAGGTGTTCGGGCATCCGTGGCTCCTTCAGGGAGACGGCAAGATGAGCAAGTCTAAGGGAAATGTGCTCTATGCGGACGAGCTGGTTGATTTCTTCGGGGTGGATGCGGTACGTTATTTCGTGCTCCACGAGATGCCTTTTGAAAATGACGGCGTCATCACTTGGGAACTGATGGTGGAGCGTCTGAATTCTGACCTTGCGAATACCCTTGGGAATCTGGTGAACCGTACAGTTTCTATGACGAATAAATATTTCGGCGGAACGGTGGCGGACAAAGGAACGCGGGAAGAAGTCGATGCTGACTTGGAAGCAGTTATAGAGAGCACGCCAAAGGCAGTGGATGAGAAGATGGATACATTGAGAGTTGCCGACGCGATCACAGAGATCTTTAATCTCTTCAAGCGCTGCAACAAGTACATTGATGAGACAATGCCGTGGGCGCTGGCAAAGGATGAGGCGAAGAAAGACCGTCTCGAAACTGTGCTTTGGAATCTTATTCAGGGGATTTCTACAGGCGCAAAGCTTCTGGAATCCTTTATGCCGTCCGCCAGCAGGAAGATATTAGAGCAGCTTGGAGGCGGACATGTAACGGAGAAGCCGGAGATCCTGTTCCAGAGACTGGATCTTGAGGAAGTGATGAAAAAGGTGGAAGAGCTCCATCCTCCGATGGCTGATGCGGAAGCTCCATCTTCTGACGAGGCTGTGATTGATATAGAACCGAAGGATGAGATCACCTTTGAGCAGTTTGGGACAATGCAGTTTCAGGTGGGAGAGATCATTGCCTGCGAGGAAGTGAAAAAGTCTAAAAAGCTTCTCTGCTCCCAAGTGAAGATCGGAAGTCAGGTAAAGCAGATCGTCTCGGGGATTAAGGCTCATTATACCCCCGAAGAAATGGTCGGAAAGAAAGTTATGGTTCTTGTGAACTTAAAGCCGGCAAAACTGGCAGGAGTTCTCTCAGAAGGCATGCTGCTCTGTGCAGAGGATTCAGAAGGGAATCTATCGCTTATGGTGCCGGAAAAAGAGATGCCGGCAGGCGCGGAAATCTGTTAAATATGTGAGTGACAGAAGGATGCGGAACTGCTGATCTAAAAAAGGAGAGCTGTTTTCAGACAGCTCTCCTTTTTGGTAGGGCAAGACTCGGTTTTCTTTACAGATATTCTATTTTTGTAGAATTTCCAGCTTTTTCAAAGTTTCCAGTAGCTTTGAATTATCTTCCGGCAGCATAATACAGAACCGTATGAATTCCCCATCCAGACATTGGAAGGAGGAACAGTCGCGGATCATAAGACCGTCTTTGATACAGAGTTCAAATGTATCTGAAGCGGTCACTCCTTTTTTTAAAATCTTTACGAGGATGAAATTTGCATAAGGCTCGTAGGTTTTAAAAGCAGGCATTTTCTTTAACGCCTCATACATCCTGACACGTTCGCTCAATATAAGTTTCCGCGCCCGGCTGATATATTCTTTGTCACGGAAAAGAAGTTCCCCTGCAAAAACGCCGATGCTGTTTAGAGACCAAGGAATCTGCTTTTTTTTCATTTTCTCAAGAAGAGCGAAGTTCCTTGTCACCGCATATCCTAAGCGGAGGCCCGGCGCGGCAAAAAATTTGGATACCCCTCTTAAGACGCATAAGTTGTCAAATATCTTCGTAAAGGAAACCGCGGTTACCGCTTCAATATCCGGCGCAAATTCCACATAGGTTTCGTCGATCATCACAAAGATGTCTTTGGAAGAACAGAAGGAGAGAAGGCGCTCCATGTCGTTTCTGAGGATGGCGGTAGATGTGGGATTGTTCGGATTGCATAGGATGAGAAAATCGTATTTTCCATGGCCGAGAGTACGGCAAATATTGTCTATGTCCAGCACAAAATCCTGTTCTTCCCGCAGATGATAATTGTCTTGTGTGCTTCCGGAAAAAGACAGCTCTCTGGAATATTCCGAGTAAGTGGGACCGAGAACCAGCGCGCGTTTTGGCGCGCATGCCTCGATCAACAGTGCGATTAGTTCGCTGGAACCGTTTCCCGGGAGAATACAGTCGGCAGAGACGCCGCAGTATTTTGCAATCGTGCCGCGAAGCGAGGTATAGCCCCTGTCAGGATAGGAAGACAGGACTTCCAGATGCGAAGAGAGTGACTTTTTTACCGATTCGGAGAGACCGAGGGGATTTACATTTGCCCCGAAGTTAACGACAGTATTCTTATCCAAATGATAGTATGCGCAGATCTTTTCTATATCGCTTCCGTGAAAAAGCGGTGTTGTATTCATGGCGGTACTCCTTTTTCTGATTTTTATCATTATACTACATGCGAAGGAAAGGAAGCGCCCGTGAGGGCATTTTCTTTTCAAGTAGTGGATAGCCGATATAATTCCCGCATGGCAGGGCGAACCGCGGGAGCGGTGTGAATTGCGCTGTGCGTAATTATTATACCACAAGCGTAGGAAAGGAAGCGAGATTGATTTTGACCAAGTTGAGGCTCGCCTAATGGATGAAAATGCGCTAGAATAAAGACAGGAGGGATACAGAATGCTGAAAACAGTCTTTATCGATTATACAGGGACCATCATCCGGGAGGACGGACCGGCTTCTATGGAGATGGTGAAGCGGTGCTATATGAACAGCGATGCGAAAAGCCCGCAGGAGGCTCTGTCGTATTGGTGGGAGAACTTAAAGAAATATGAGGAGGCGGCATATCTGGATGATTTTATTACGGAGGATGAGATTGTCGACAAGCTGCTAGATCAGTTCGAGGGAGAATTGAACTTAAAAGACAATAAAGAAGAACTTCATGGGCTTTGCAATGAGCTGTGGTCGAAATCCCCGGTTTTTGATGACGTCAAGGAATTTTTTGAAACATGTCCTCTGCCAATCTATGTAGTGACTAACAATGGCGCGGAGTATGTTCAGGTCGCTATGGATGAGAACGGGCTTGCTCCCGCGGGGATTGTCTGCGGGGATATGGCAAGGGTGTACAAGCCGCATAAAGAACTGTTCGAGAAAGCGCTGGAGATCAGCGGATGCACGGTGGGAGAAGTGATTCATGTGGGGGATTCTGTTTCTTCTGATGTGAAGGGCGCGCAGAATGCGGGAATACGTCCAATCCTGCTGGATCGGACAGGGGAGAAGGTCGTGCCGGGAGTGACTGTGATAAAGAGTCTTACAGAGCTGATTGAAATGATAGGAACAGGGGATATAACGGGAATGTTATGAAGTATGATTTGACAAAAGGGAATGTGACGATAACAATGCTGCGTTTTGCGGTTCCCATGATACTGGGAAATGTATTACAGCAGTGCTATAATCTTGCGGATACATGGATCGTGGGAAGATATATAGGGTCAAGCGCTCTCGCGGCGGTGGGGAGCGCCTATACGCTGATGACATTTTTAAATTCCCTGATCATCGGTATGTGCATGGGAAGCGGAGCTCTTTTCTCCATCAGCTACGGGCGCAGAGATATCCGCAAGATGAGGGAATATATTGCGGCGTCATTTGTGTTTGTTCTAGGGATTACTGTTGTGATCACTGTGGCGTCCTTTCTCTTTCTCCATCCGATTCTGAAGGTAATGCAGATCCCGGCAGACGTATACGATATGATGTTTGCTTATGTGAAAATTATTTTGTACGGGCTGGTCTTTATTTTCCTGTATAATTATTTCTCTTTCTTGCTGCGCTCTACAGGGAATTCAGTTGTTCCCCTTGTTTTTCTCGGGATAAGCACGGTGTTGAATATTGTGCTGGATTATATCTTTGTCGCGGTACTAGATCGCGGGGTGGAAGGGGCGGCGGAAGCGACCGTAATCGCTCAGATCATTTCTGGTATTGGGATCGGAGTGTACAGTTTTGTGAAAGAGCCTGTTCTCCAGAAGCATGGGGGAGACCTTACGCAGGCAGGCGGGCATATCCGTATCCGAGCTTCTGTTCTGGGTGAAATCTTTTCATACTCGGCAGCCACGGGCATCCAGCAGTCGGTGATGAATTTCGGTATCCTTATGGTACAGGGGCTGGTGAATAGTTTTGGCACCGCGGTTATGGCGGCGTTTGCCGCGGGTGTAAAGATTGATACGCTGGCCTATATGCCGGCGCAAGAGTTTGGAAACGCATATTCTATATTCATCTCACAGAATTACGGGGCGGATGAAAAAGATAGGATTAAAAAAGGGACGAAAAGCGCGTTGGTTATGGTGCTTGTATTCTGCGCTGTTATTTCCGCGGGGGTATTCCTGTTGGCTCCCCGGCTGATGGAGATCTTTATCTCACCTGAGGAGACGCAGATTATCCGCATCGGCGCAGGGTATCTGCGGATCGAAGGGGCGTGCTACTGTGGGATCGGTATCCTGTTTCTGCTGTACGGATATTTCCGGGCGGTGGAGCGGCCGAGGATATCCCTTTTACTCACGGTCATCTCCCTTGGGACAAGAGTTGTTCTAGCCTATGCTCTTGCCCCGTCATTTGGCGTGGATGCCATCTGGTGGGCGGTTCCGGTTGGCTGGGCGCTGGCAGATATAATGGGAGCGCTGTTGGTGAAAAAGCGGTTATGACGGTGAAACAGGTTTTTGGCTGCTCTTGACAGTGCTGTAGTTAAAAATAGTTCCTGCGTTCAAACCGTTTTTGAACCGTTTTCCAGTTGACCACATGGAACCAATCGTCGATATATGCGGAGCGGACGTTATAATGCTTCAGGTAATATGCGTGCTCCCAGACATCGATGTTCAGAAGAGGACGCTGGCTCATGGACAGGGGAGTGTCCTGATTTGCCGACGTGGTGATTATTAACCGTCGGTTTTCTGCGACGAGCCACGCGTAACCGGATCCGAATACGGATAGTGCGGCCTCTTTAAATTGCTTTAGAAATTGCTCGGGACAACCAAATTGTCGGGACATCTCCGCGAAGAAGAGAGACGCGCCGTCCTCGGGAGATGAGGTTTCTGATGGACATTTAGGACTCATGGAAGGACTAGGGAACGCTGGTTGAGGTCCCGCGGGGGTCATGCCTTCAAAATAGAAGCGGTGGTTAAAAACTCCGCCCGCGTTGTTTCGAATTGGTGTCTGGAGCGGTTTGGGGAGACGGCGCCAGTGGGTTAAAAGCTCTTCCAGAGAAAACCTTTGAAGCGGAGGATTTTGTTCCAGCAGCTGATTAAGGTTATCAATGTAGGTTTGGAGGTGCCTGTCGTGGTGGAGATGCATTGTCTTTTCATCAATGAACGGCTCAAGTGCGTCATATTCGTAAGGGAGAGGTGTGTTTACAAAAGGATAAAAATGATTCATGGATGTGCCTTATTGTTTTTTATAATCAATATATGAGAACGAACGTCCGGGGTGTTAAAAAATCCGTATGCTTTTTTCTGAATTTGTGGTAGAATACCTTTATCAGGTTTCCTGTCTTGGGAGCCAGAGGGTATGTTATTTATTCTTTTATTTATGGCTGGTTCGGCCGGTATTCACAGAGTTGTTTGATTAACTGCAACGAGAGGAAGGGGTGGTTGAAGGAATCATTGATCTTTTCTTGTAAAGTAAGGCTAAAAATACTATAATCAAAGGAGAAAATGCTTATGGAAGAAAGATCATTTTAAACACGAGAGGGCGCAATGACGCAGAGACGGAACGGTCGCTGATCGATTTTCTTCACTATGTTGAACGCAGCAGTGACGACAGTGTGCTGGAGGACTGCGATGAACGGCTCAAACGTCTGCATAGCAAGATTCATAAGATCAAATCCAGCGAGGAGATGGGAGTGAGCTATATGAAGATGGAAGAACGAGACAGGCTAATACGGAAGGAATTGATCCGATACTGTCTGACCTTTCCTGATGTGTTTGAAGACTATCCTTTTGATGATCCAAACTGGACGTGTATGCGCATCCGAACTAATCGTAAGATTTTTGCGTGGGTTTTTGAGAGGGAAGGGCACATATGGGTCAATGTAAAATGCGATCCCGAGTGGCGGGATTTCTGGCGGGGAGCGTATGGCTCAGTTGTTCCCGCGTATCATATGAACAAGACCCACTGGAATTCTGTCATCTTGGACGGGACAATCCCGGATCAGGAGATCAGGCGGATGATCGGGGAGAGCTATGATCTGTGCGGAGGTTTATCTGTAAAATAAATATGTAAGAGGGCAGCACCATGTATATAGCAGATCTACACATACATTCAAAATATTCCCGGGCAACGAGCAAGCTGTGCACGCCGGAATATCTGGACTTGTGGGCGAGAAGAAAAGGTATCCATATTGTGGGAACCGGGGATTTCACTCATCCCGCGTGGCGGGAAGAACTGGAAGAGAAGCTTATGCCTGCCGGGGATGGGCTGTATGTGCTTAAGAATGAATACAGGATACAGGACAGCAGTGTGCCGGGGGATATGGTTCCCCGCTTTGTTGTCACCGGGGAGATCAGTTCTATTTACAAAAAAAATGGGAAGGTGCACAAAGTCCACAGTGTGATTATTCTTCCGGGGCTTACGGAAGCCCGGCAGATATCGGATAAACTGGAACGAATCGGGAATATACGTTCTGACGGGAGACCGATCCTCGGGATGGACTGCCGGGATCTTCTTGAACTCACGCTGGAACTGTGCCCGGATGCAGTGTATGTACCAGCTCATATATGGACTCCCCACTTTTCCATGTTTGGGGCTTTTTCAGGTTTTGATACAGTTGAGGAGTGTTTTGAAGACTTGACGCCCTATGTTCATGCCGTGGAGACAGGGCTGTCTTCCGATCCGCCTATGAATTGGAGAATATCCGCGCTGGACCGTTTTCAGCTCATCTCCAATTCAGATGCCCATTCTCCGGCAAAACTGGGGAGAGAGGCGACTCTGTTTGACATTCCTTTGTCTTATTCAGGAATTGCCCGGGGGATACGGACAGGAGAAGGCCTGTACGGCACAATTGAGTTTTTCCCGGAGGAAGGGAAGTATCATATGGATGGGCATCGGAAATGCAGTCTCTGTCTGTCACCGGAGGAAACAATGCGATATAACGGCATTTGTCCGGTATGTGGGCGGAAGATCACGATCGGGGTATCGCACCGTGTGGAGGAACTGGCGGACCGGGAAGTGGGGTGTGTAAGAGAAGGGGCGAAAGCATACGAAAATCTTGTACCTCTTCCCGAGGTGATTGCGGCATCGCTAGGATACTCGGCTTCAAGTAAGAGAGTGGAGCGTGAATATATGCGCATGCTCTCAGAACTGGGAGCGGAGTTTGAAATTTTAAGAGATCTTCCGCTGGAGGACATCTGCAGGGTGTCAGGCGCGAGGATTGCGGAAGGTATCGAACGCCTTAGAAGCGGGCGGGTGGAGCTGGTTCCGGGGTTTGACGGAGAGTACGGGGCGATCCGTCTGTTCAGCGATGAGGAACTGAACCATGTTTAAGGACAGATGAGGCATTGACAATCTGCGGGTGATACTTTAGATTATAGTGAGATAAAAGTGACATTTAACCTGCAAAGGAGAGCAGATCATATGAAATTAGGAGAAAAACAGGTGTTGACCGTGGTGAAAAAAGTAGACTTCGGCGTATACCTTGGAAGCGATGAAGAGCGTGTCTTGCTTCCGAAGAAACAAGTTCCGGCAGGGATTGAAGCGGGGGATCCAGTGGAAGTATTTTTATACAAAGATTCTTCCGACCGGATGATTGCCACGACGAACGAGCCCAAGCTGATGCTGGGAGAACTGGCGGTGCTTGATGTGGTGGACGTGGGACGGATCGGCGCGTTCTTGGACTGGGGGCTTGAGAAGGATCTGCTCCTGCCTTTCAAGGAGCAGACAGTGAAGGTAGAAAAAGGCGACCGCTGTCTGGTGAGCTTATATGTTGACAAGAGCGGGCGTCTGTGTGCGACCATGAAAGTTTATCCGCTGCTGCGGACAGATTCCCCGTACAAAAAGGACGATATGGTGACGGGCACTGTCTATGATATCAGTAAGGATATCGGCGTTTTCGTGGCAGTGGATAATCAGTATTCCGCCCTTATACCGAGAAGAGAGGTGTATGGCAGGATGCATATGGGGCAGCAGATCGATGCCCGTGTGACGGCGGTGAAAGCAGACGGAAAACTGGATTTGAGTGTGCGGGGGAAGATCCCGGAGCAGATGGATAAGGATGCAGATCTTATTATGGAACGGATCATGCGGAACGGGGGAGCGCTTTTGTTCACGGATAAAGCGGCTCCTGAGCGCATTAAGGCGGAGCTGGGGATGAGCAAGGCGGCGTTCAAAAGAGCAGTCGGAAGGCTGTTGAAGCAAGGGAAGATCACCATTGATGAAAAACAGGGAAAAATCTTGCAATCCAACAGAAATGGTTTATAATAAAACACATATGGAGGAAGAGTATAAGTATCCTCATAGGAAATATGATAAACAAGACCGACGAGGGCAGTTTCCGCAAGGGGCCGCCCTTTTAATATTTCAGAGGTGAGAGATGAGTTTTGTACATTTACACGTCCATACAGAGTACAGTCTTTTGGACGGCTCTAACAAAATAAAAGAATATGTTTCCAGAGTAAAAGAACTTGGTATGAACAGCGCGGCGATCACAGATCACGGCGTGATGTACGGTGTGATTGATTTTTACAGAGAAGCACGCCGCCAGGGGATCAATCCGATTCTCGGATGCGAGGTGTATGTGGCGCCCAATTCCCGGTTTGACAGGGAAGTGGCAGGCGGGGAAGACCGGTATTACCATCTTGTTTTGCTTGCGGAAAATAATGAAGGTTATGCGAACCTCATGAAAATCGTATCAAAAGGCTTTGTGGAGGGATACTATTATAAACCCCGGGTCGACAAGGAGCTTTTGAGAAAATATCATAAAGGCATTATTGCCTTAAGCGCGTGTCTGGCCGGAGAAGTGCAGCGGTATATTACGAAAGGACTTTATGACGAGGCGAAAAAAATAGCTCTGGAATACAGGGGGATTTTTGGAGCGGACAATTTTTTCCTTGAGCTTCAGGACCACGGTATCCCAGAACAATCTCTGGTGAACCAGCAGCTTCTCAAAATGTCTCAGGAGACAGGGATTGAACTGGTGGCGACCAACGATGTTCATTATACTTTCGCTGAGGATGAAAAGCCGCATGATATTCTGCTGTGCATCCAGACGGGGAAAAAGCTTTCTGATGAGAACAGAATGCGCTATGAGGGCGGGCAGTATTATGTGAAATCCCCGGAGGAGATGGAGAAGCTTTTCCCATATGCCCTTCAGGCGCTGGATAATACTCAGAAGATTGCAGACCGCTGCTTGGTGGAGATCGAGTTCGGGGTGACAAAGCTGCCAAAATATGATGTGCCGGATGGATTTACTTCGTGGGAATATCTGCAGAAGCTCTGCTACGAAGGATTGAGTGAGCGCTATGGTGAACCGTCTCAGGAGCTGAAAGACAGGCTGGCTTATGAACTTGGCACCATACAGAATATGGGATATGTGGATTATTTTCTCATTGTATGGGACTTTATCAAATACGCAAAAGACCACGGGATCGCAGTGGGACCGGGCAGAGGGTCGGCGGCGGGAAGTATCGTTTCCTACTGTCTGGGCATTACGACCATCGATCCCATCCGATATCAGCTTCTCTTTGAGCGTTTCCTGAACCCTGAGCGTGTATCCATGCCTGATATTGACGTGGACTTTTGCTTTGAGCGCAGGCAGGAAGTGATCGATTATGTTGTGCGCAAGTATGGAGAAGACCGGGTGGTGCAGATCGTTACGTTCGGTACTTTGGCGGCGCGGGGAGTGATCCGCGATGTGGGACGCGTGATGGATCTGCCGTATGCATTTGTGGACAGCATTGCAAAGATGGTTCCGCAGGAATTGAATATCACTATTGACCGCGCGCTGAAAGAGAATCCAGAGCTTAAGAGGACTTACGAAAATGATGAGCAGGTAAAGACGCTTATCGATATGGCAAAACGTCTGGAAGGCCTTCCAAGACACAGCTCTATGCATGCGGCGGGCGTGGTGATCAGCCAGAAATCCGTGGATGAATATGTCCCGCTTTCAAGGGCGGCGGACGGCTCTATCACCACCCAGTTTACAATGACCACGCTGGAGGAACTGGGACTTCTCAAGATGGATTTCTTAGGCTTGCGTACCCTGACGGTAATACAAAACGCTGTCAGAATGGCAAGGAAGAAAAATCCAGACGTCGATATGGAAAAGATTGATTATAATGATCCGAAGGTTCTGGATTATATCGGAACCGGAAAGACGGACGGCATTTTCCAGCTGGAAAGCGCGGGAATGAAAAGCTTCATGAAGGAGCTTAAACCCCACAGCCTTGAGGATATCATCGCAGGTATCTCGCTGTACCGTCCGGGACCCATGGACTTTATTCCTCAATATATCAGGGGAAAGAACGACGCTTCGTCCATCACATACGATTGTCCTCAGCTTGAACCGATTCTTGAGCCTACTTACGGGTGTATTGTATATCAGGAACAGGTTATGCAGATTGTGCGTGATCTTGCGGGATACACACTGGGGAGGAGCGACCTTCTGCGGCGCGCTATGTCGAAGAAAAAGGGAGACGTGATGCAAAAAGAGCGTCAGATCTTTGTGTACGGCGATGAAGAGACGAATGTCCCGGGATGTGTGAAGAACGGAATTGACGAGAAAACGGCGAACAAGATCTATGACGAGATGATCGATTTTGCTAAGTACGCGTTCAACAAGTCCCATGCCGCCGCATATGCAGTGGTGGCGTATCAGACTGCATGGCTGAAGTACTATTATCCGGTAGAGTTCATGGCGGCGCTGATGACGTCCGTAATCGAGAATCCCTCTAAAGTGGCAGAGTATATTTATGCATGCCGTCAGATGAACATCAGAATCCTCCCCCCGGACATCAATAAAGGGGAGGCAGATTTTTCGGTTGACGGGGGGAATATCCGGTATGGACTTGCCGCCATCAAGAGTATCGGGCGTCCGGTCGTGCAGGCTGTGATAGAAGAGCGAAAGGCCTTTGGGCCATTCAAGAATCTGGAGGATTTCATCACACGGCTCTCGTCGAAGGAAGTTCTGAATAAGAGAACCATTGAGAATTTGATTAAAGCGGGCGCTCTGGACACACTGGGAGGTACGAGAAAGCAGTTTATGAGTATCTATATCCAGATTGTGGATCATGTCAATCAGGAGAAAAAGTATTCCATGTCCGGACAGATGAGCCTGTTTGACCTTGTGGGAGAGGAACAGAAATCAGAATTTCAGATTCAGATGCCGGAGGTGGGAGAGTACACGAAGGAGAATCTTCTCGCGTTTGAAAAAGAAGTACTGGGCATCTACATCAGCGGCCATCCTCTGGAAGAATATGAGGAGAAGTGGAAGAAAGTGATTTCTGCCACTACGATGGATTTCCAGCCGGATGAAGAGACCGGGAGGACAAAAGTGCATGACGGCGCAAAAGAGGTCATTGGAGGAATGATTACAGAGAAGACAGTGAAGTACACAAAGACAAATCAGATGATGGCATTTGTTACTGTGGAGGATCTGTTGGGGACTGTGGAAGTGGTGGTGTTTCCGAGGGATTATGAAGGAAACAGAGAATTCCTTGAGGTGGATAATAAAGTGTTCATCCGGGGCAGAGTCTCTGAGGAAGAGGAGAAGGCCAGCAAGCTGATCTGTGAGAAGGTAATTCCTTTTGAGCGGACGAAGAAAGAACTATGGCTTCAGTTCCCGGACAAAGAAACATTCATAGAGGAAGAGCAGATTGTTTACGGCTATCTGGCGGATTCAGAGGGGGATGACGAAGTTGTCATATACTGTGCGAAAGAGCGGGCAGTCAAGAGACTTCCAAAGAATCGAAACATCAGGATTAACCCACAGGTTTTGGGCAGGCTGATGAATCATTTTGGAGAAAGCCGGGTAAAAGTGGTGGAAAAAGCTATTGAAAACCACTTCTAAATAGGGTAGAATAATTTCGAAATTGTTAAGAAAATTTCAATGTATGGCGGGTCAGTATCTGCTTTTACAGAAAGGTGGAAAAATCATGGCAGAGAATAAAGTAAATGAGAAAGAAAAATATTTAGATGAGATTGAAGACAGTATCCGCACGATCGGGGTTCTTACAAGCGGAGGAGACGCTCCGGGTATGAACGCGGCAATCCGTGCTGTTGTCAGAAGAGCTCTCTCAAGAGGATTGAAAGTGCGCGGTATCCGCAGAGGATATCACGGCCTTCTGAGGGAGGAAATCATCGATCTGTCCGCTCGTGATGTATCAGATACGATTCAGCGGGGAGGAACGATCCTTCAGACAGCACGCTGTAAGACCATGCGTACAGAGGAAGGACAGCAGAAAGCGGCTGCGATCTGTAAAAAATATGGAATCGACGGGCTTGTAGTCATCGGGGGAGACGGTTCCTTTGCGGGAGCTCAGAAACTGGCTAATCTCGGTGTCAACACAGTAGGAGTTCCGGGGACGATCGATCTGGATATCGGATGTACAGACTATACAATTGGTTTTGATACAGCGGTTAATACAGCTATGGAAGCGATCGATAAGGTGCGTGATACATCGACTTCCCATGAGAGATGCAGTATCATTGAGGTTATGGGCCGCGACGCGGGTTACCTTGCGCTGTGGTGCGGTATCGCCAATGGTGCTGAGCGTATTCTGATGCCGGAGGAGCATGATTTCAACGAGCAGGAAATTATCGATGATATCATGGAAAACAAGAGACGCGGAAAGAAGAATTATATTATCATCAATGCCGAAGGTATCGGTGATTCCATCAATATGGCGAAGAGGATTGAGGAGGCAACAGGCATCGAGACAAGAGCGACGATCCTCGGTCACATGCAGCGCGGCGGAAGCCCGACATGTAAGGACAGGGTGTACGCGTCTATCATGGGCGCTATGGCAGTGGATCTTCTCTGCCAGGGAAAGACAAACCGTGTAGTTGGCTATAAAAATGGAGAATATGTTGATTTCGATATCGAGGAGGCGCTCTCCATGAAGAAAACAATTTCCGATTACCAGTATAACGTGGCAAAGACACTGGCGCTGTAAGGACGGGAGTTGATTATGGAAAACAGGAAGACAGCGCCTATCGGCGTGTTTGATTCCGGAGTGGGAGGGCTGACGGTGGCGAGGGAAATCTCCCGTCAGCTTCCTAATGAAAATATCGTATATTTTGGGGATACGGCGCGTGTTCCTTATGGAAGCAAGTCGCAGAACACGATTATTCGTTTTTCAGAGCAGATCATCCGCTTCCTCAAGACAAAACGGGTGAAGGCGATTGTGATAGCCTGCAATACCGCCAGTGCGCTGGCTCTGGATGCGGTGAGGGATGAGTTTGGGATTCCGATTATCGGAGTGGTCATCCCCGGTGCAAGAGCGGCGGTGGAGGCTACAAAAAAACGTAAAGTCGGCGTTGTGGGTACAGACGCCACAGTGCAGAGCGGGATGTATACGAAAATCATCCACAGTATGGCGCCGGACATTGATGTGATTGAGAAGGCGTGTCCGCTTTTTGTTCCTCTTGTGGAGGAAGGATTCAAGGAACATATTGTGACACAGGAAGTGATTGAGTATTATTTGGAGTCTATGCGCAGTACGGATATTGACGCAATGATACTAGGATGTACTCATTATCCCCTTCTTAGATCCAAGATCCGGGAGTATATGGGGGAAAAGATACAGATCGTCAACCCGGCATATGAAACGGCGATGGATCTAAGAAGAATTTTGCGGGAACAGGACATGGACAATGACGGCGTGACGGAAGAGCACAGTAAGTATTCTTTCTATGTGAGTGATGCCGCGGAGAAATTCCGCAGATTTGCCAATACAGTCATGCCCTTTGACGTGCCAACGACAAATGTAGTAAACATTGAGGAATATTAATGACAAAGGATGTATTAGTCAGTATTTCAGGAAAGCATATTGACATTATGAATGGAATGGCGCAGGAATATGCAGGGGAAGACGACGGGATCGAGGTTGTGACTCCGGCAAGTTATTATCTGCGCAATGGCAAACACTATATCATCTACGATGAAGTGGTTGAGGGAATGGCGGGAGCGATACGCAACAAGATTAAGATCACAGGAACAGATGTGGTAGAGATTATGCGAAGCGGCTTGTCAAGCTCTCATATGGTATTTGAGAAAAATAAAAAGAATCTTACATATTACCGCACGCCTTTCGGGCAGATGCTTGTGGGAGTGAATACAAGGAATATGGAGATCAACGTGGGAGAGAATAAGATTAACGTGCTTGTAGATTACGAACTTGATGTGAATCATGAACCCATGGCGGACTGTAAGATCAAGATGAATATTATGTCAAAAAATAACGGTGATTTTTCCGTTCTCAGTTAGAGAGGGAAAAGATCACCGTTGTTTTCATTATCTGCGGAACAGGCCTTTTTTCTTCTTCTGCGGCGCTTCGATAGATCCGCCTCTTACGCTTTTGATCCCGGTTATGTAGAGACCGCTTACAACTGCTTTGATCTCCTTTTTTACAGGGATGACATCAAATACCTTGTTCTCACACATAAGTGTCATGATCTTCGGTCCGACTTTTGCTTTTACGATCGGAACTTTTGTCCGCCTTAAATATTTCGGAGTGTTCTCAACCACTGTGGCTGGGAGCCCCGCTTCCTTTAGTTTCATTTTCTTTTTATCGATGACGAGCATGCTGATCGTCTGCGCCACAGCATCCATCTGTTCCTGCTGTTCCGCCTGCTTCTTTTCTGCCCGTTTCCCGAAAATATAAAGGGCGATGCACGCCGCGATCAGCAGCACGAGGATGACGATCAGTACAATAGTTAATGGACTCACGGTATAATCCTCCTAAATATTAAATTTCCGCTTTTGCGCAAGTAGTATTGTACCATTGTTTTTGGGTGAGTGCAAGCAATTCAGCATATTTGAAGGCTGATTTCAGTACATTTGGGGTTTGCTTTTTAGGGGTTAAACAGGTATACTGTTAGAAGTAACGCCGGCGGAGATATATCATTTTGGTATATTGAAGGTGCAGTGAGGGCCGGTGTGTTGTTTTTAACATCGTTAAGATGTTGTTGCAAAAAGGAGTTTTATCATGGCAGAAATGATTTGGAACGGAGCGGTGACAGTCTATGATTTTATCATGGACAATATTGTCATCATAAATATCCTCTTTGCGCTTATTATCGTGTTCTTTCAGAGGAGATCTCCGCAGACAGTATGGACATGGCTGCTTCTGCTGTATTTTATACCAATATTAGGATTTATTCTCTATCTGGTAATCGGTCAGGATTTTCACAAGAGCAGGATGTTTAAGGCAAAGGAGATAGAGGGTGAACTGAAATATGCTGTGCGCCGTCAGGAAGAGACGATCTACCGCAAGAGGCTCCGTCTGGCAAATCCGGAAATGGCGAGATTTAAGGATCTGATCCTGTATAACCTGGAAGCTGGGGAAGCGGTGCTTACAGATAATAACGATGTCAGGATTTATACGGACGGGAAAGCAAAGTTCCGCGCTCTCATTGAGGAAATGAGACAAGCCAAACGCTATATTCATATGCAGTATTATATCATCCGCAATGATGAGCTGTGGGCGGAGATTGAGAAGGTGCTGATTGAGAAGGCGAGAGAGGGCGTGGAAGTGCGAGTCCTATTTGACAGTATGGGTTGCCGTACCATGAAAAACAGGGACTGGGAACGGTTGGAGAAAGAGGGAATACTTGTAGCGGAGTTCTTCCCCGCGCTTCTGGGCCAGCTTCAGCTCCGTGTGAACTACCGTAACCACAGGAAGATCGTAGTCATAGACGGGAGGATCGGTTTTGTGGGCGGATTCAATGTGGGAAGAGAATATATTGGAAGAGATAAGAAGTTCGGCTATTGGAGAGATACCCATCTGTGCATAGAAGGGGCGGCTGTGACTTCGCTGGCGGTCCGCTTTGTGCTGGACTGGAACTATGCGGCAAAGGAGAACTTATTCCTTGAGGACACGCTGTTTGAGATTCCACAGTATGTAAGGAACGGGCGGGACCCCATACAGATCATATCCAGCGGACCGGACTCACAGATAAAAACAATCCACGACAACTATCTGCGGTTAATTCACAGTGCGAAAGATCATGTCTATATTCAGACGCCGTATTTCATACCAGATGAATCTATACTGGACGCGCTGAAGATTGCCGCAAGATCGGGAATCGATGTGCGCATTATGGTTCCCTGCAAGCCGGATCATCCGTTTGTCTACTGGGCGACTTATTCTTACATAGGCGATATGGTAGCTGCGGGGGCGAAGTGTTATGTGTATAATAACGGGTTCCTCCATGCAAAGACGCTGAGTGTGGATGGAATGGTAGCATGTGTGGGAACTGCGAATATGGATATCCGTAGTTTTGGATTAAACTTTGAAGTCAATGCGGTCATTTACAGTGAGCGGACAGTGCAGCGTCTGGAACGGGCATTTGAGAATGACATGACACAGTCTACGCAGGTGACGAGAAAGGTATATGATGAGAGAAGCCTCATTATTAAGGGGAAAGAACAGTTTTCCCGGCTGTTATCCCCGCTTTTATAAATACAGTAACTAATAAGACAGATAAAGGAGAAGTAGAAAATGAAAAAGAAAATTATAGTAGCGGCAGTTGCTGCTATGGCGGCAATTGCGCTTGTAGGATGTGGCAATGAGTTATCTAATGAATATGTGGTTGTAGAAAAGTATAAAGGGCTTGAGATACCGAAGAGCGAAGCGGCTGAAGTGACGGAAGAGGAGGTCGAGCAGGCGATACAGGCAAACCTTCAGGGAACAGCGGAGTCAGTGCCAGTGACAGGCCGGGCAGCTCAGACTGGAGACTGGGTGAACATTGATTATACAGGATATGTAGACGGAGTAGCATTTGACGGAGGAACTGCTCAGGGACAGAGCCTTCAGCTTGGCTCAGGGACATATATTGGCGCCAGCGGGGAGTATGAGGGATTTGAAGACCAGATCGAAGGACATCAGACAGGAGATGAGTTTGATATCACCGTTCAATTCCCGGAAAATTATTCTGCCGACATGGCAGGAAAGGTAGCTGATTTCCACATTGTTCTCAATGAGATTTATACGGAGAATATTCCGGAGCTGACTGATGAATGGGTTATGGCAAACAGTGAAGGCGCAAAGACGGTTGAGGAATACAGAGATGAGATCCGTGATCAGATTGAGGAAAATGCAGACATGACAGCAGAGTCTGAGATGGCACAGGCTGCCTGGGATGCGCTGATGGAAAACGTGGAGGTAAAGAAATACCCCCAAGAAAGTGTGGACAAGCAGATTGAGCAGGCGAAAGAGCAGTATGTCCAGCTTGCGGAGCTTTATGGTACGACACTGGAAGACTTGCTTGAAACACAATTTATGACTACAGAAGAAGAATTTAATGAGATGCTTAAAGAGTCTGCACAGGAGTCTGCGGCATTCGATGAAGCGGTGAAGCTGATTGCGGATAAGGAAAACCTTACGTTGTCCGATAAAGAGTATGAAGAAAAGATTGCTGAGTATGCCAAGGAGTACGGCATGGGCGTGGATGAGTATAAGGAGCAGATCGGGGAAGAACTGCTGAAAAATACGATTCTAAGAGAGACAGTGGTGGACTATTTAATAAAAGAGTGTGTTCAGGTAGAGCAGAGCGGCACGGAGTAAGAGGTTGTATTGGCAAGAAATCAATTTTGAAGGAGGGATATGATGAAACTGGAAAATGAGAGGCTGTGTATCGCAATCTCGGAGCAGGGGGCGGAAGTGACGCGGATCTATGATAAGAAGAGAGGAATTGAACTTCTGTGGAATGCAGATCCGGCATATTGGAAGAGACATTCTCCAATCCTTTTCCCGAATGTGGGGAAGACCTACCGCAATACTGTAAGGATCAATGGAACGCAGTATCCTACGTCCCAGCATGGATTTGCAAGAGACAATATGTTTAAATGTATCAGTGTAAAAGAAAAGGAAGCCTCCTTTTTGTTTCTTTCAAATGAAGAGACGAAAGAAGTCTATCCCTTTGAGTTTGAGCTGGTGATTACCTATACGCTGGAAAAAAACATGCTTCATGTGAAGTGGGAAGTGAAAAATCCGGGGAATGAGACAATGTATTTTACAATTGGCGGCCACCCGGCATTTTGTTTCGCAAAAGACGGAGAAAAAAAGACAGATTATGTCTTGAGATTTCCGGGACAAAAGTCTCTGGATTATATTCTGGTAAATTTGGACGAAGCCGCGGCGGATCCTGAAAAGGTGTATAAATTAGAACTTTCGGGGGAATGCTGTCCGTTATCTGAGGAGATGTTTGCGAGGGACGCGCTGATTTTTGACGGCGGGCAGATCGAAGAAGTGTGGATTTGCCACAAAGACGGAAGCCCATATGTGGGAATGAAGTGCGAAGGGTTCCCCAATTTCGGGATTTGGTCTGTGAAGGATGCTCCGTTTGTGTGTCTGGAGCCGTGGATGGGCCGCTGTGATGATGTGGGATTTGCGGATGAACTTTCCGAGAAACCAAATGTAAATAAGGTAGGCCCGGGAGAAGTGTTTGAACAGAGTTATACGATTGTGGTGGGCAAGTAGAAGAGGATCTTATGAAAAAACTTAAGATAGGGAATGTAGAACTTGAAAACCGATATATACTCGGACCCATGGCAGGCGTAACAGACCTGCCATTTCGTCTGTTGTGTAAGGAGCAGGGCGCAGGGCTTTTATGTATGGAAATGGTCAGCGCTAAAGCTATTATGTATAAGAACAGGAATACGGAAAGCCTGCTTGCAATTCATCCGGATGAACTCCCGGTTTCACTTCAGCTCTTCGGTTCAGACCCGAAGATCATGAGCGAAATGGCAAAGCAAATTGAGGAACGGCCCTTTGCTATATTGGACGTCAACATGGGATGCCCCGTACCTAAAGTTGTGAGGAATGGAGAAGGCTCCGCGCTTATGAAAGAACCGAAACTGGTGTATGAAATTGTCAGCGCGCTGGTGAGAGCAGTTCAAAAACCGATTACAGTAAAGATACGAAAAGGATTTGACGATGAGCATGTGAATGCGGTGGAGATCGCGAAGATTATTGAGGAGGCAGGAGCGGCCGCAGTCGCGGTGCACGGCAGGACAAGAGAGCAGTACTACAGCGGCAAGGCTGATTGGGACATCATACGGAGAGTGAAAGAAGCGGTGTCCATCCCTGTGATCGGGAACGGAGATGTGACCAGTCCCCAAAGAGCAGATGAACTGGTACGCTGTACAGGGTGCGACGGCGTTATGATTGCAAGGGGAGCACAGGGGAACCCGTGGATATTTTCCCAAATGTGTACATGGGAACAGTCGGGAGAAATTCCTACAAAACCGGATAAAGATGATGTATGCCGAATGATCTTGCGTCATGCGGAATTACAGTTAAAATATAAAGGTGAATATCTGGGGATTCGGGAGATGAGAAAGCACGTGGCATGGTACACGAAAGGAATTAAAGGAGCGTCCAGATTGCGGGAAAAAGTGAATTTGGTAGAGAGCTTTCAGGAGTTGGAAAATCTCTTGACATCACTATAGAGTTTAGTTATAATATTGAAATTGTGAAATAGACTAGAATAAAAGTGTACAAGATATCCAAGTCTGTGCATGAAATATACAAAATGCAAAGAAACAGAAAGGAAGCATTACCATGGCAGAGGCAAAAAAACGATTACTTACTTATGCCGGATTGAAGGCGCTTGAGGATGAGCTTGAGAATCTCAAAGTCGTCAAGAGAAAGGAAGTCGCTGAGAAGATCAAAGAGGCGAGAGAGCAGGGAGACCTTTCCGAAAACGCAGAGTATGATGCGGCGAAGGATGAGCAGAGAGACATCGAGGCCCGTATCGAAGAATTGGAGAATATTTTAAAGAATGCAGAAGTGGTTGTTGAGGATGAGGTCGATCTTGACAAGATCAACGTGGGATGTACGGTAAAGGTATTCGACGTCACATATGATGAGGGGATGGAGTTTAAGATCGTCGGTTCCACAGAGGCAAACAGCTTAGAGGGCAAGATCTCCAACGAATCCCCGGTGGGGCAGGCGCTGATGGGAAAGAAAGCGGGAGACACTGTTACAGTGGAGACACAGGCGGGAGATATCCAGTACAAGATCCTCGAGATCAGCCGTTCAAAGTAAACACAGTTCATGATACAGACCTCTTTTTTATAAGAGGTCTGAATTCGCTTGTAAGGAGGAAGTAAAAAGTGGCACAGGAGCAGAAAAACGTACAGGAACCGGATCTGAATCAGTTGAGAAAGGTGCGCCGTGAGAAACTCTCAGAGCTTCAGGAAAGCGGCAGAGATCCGTTTGTCATCACAAAATACGAGCAGACACACCACAGTCAGGAGATCAAGGATCACTTCGACGAGCTGGAAGGGAAAAAAGTATCCATAGCGGGACGCATGATGTCTAAGCGAGTGATGGGAAAGGCTTCCTTCTGCAATGTTCAGGATCTGAAAGGGAATATTCAATCCTATGTGGCAAGAGACAGCGTAGGCGAGGAGAACTATAAAGAATTTAAGAAACTGGATGTGGGCGATGTGGTCGGAATCGAGGGCGAAGTGTTCCGCACAAAGACAGGGGAGATGTCCATTCATGCGTCGCACGTGGAACTGCTCTCTAAGAGCCTTCAGATTCTTCCAGAGAAATTCCACGGCCTGACGAACACAGATATCCGTTACCGTCAGAGATATGTGGATCTGATTATGAACCCGGAGGTGAAGGACACCTTCATCAAACGCTCGAAGATTTTGAGCGCGATCCGCAGATATCTGGACGGGAAAGGTTTCATGGAAGTGGAGACACCCATGCTGGTGAGCAATGCAGGCGGCGCTGCGGCGAGACCGTTTGAGACGCATTTTAATGCCTTAGATGAGGACTTTAAACTCCGTATTTCTTTAGAGCTGTACTTAAAGAGGCTGATTGTAGGCGGTATGGAAAGAGTGTATGAGATCGGACGCGTGTTCCGAAACGAAGGGCTTGACACAAGGCACAATCCGGAATTTACACTCATGGAGCTGTATCAGGCATACACGGATTATAACGGGATGATGGATCTGACGGAAAACCTGTACCGCCATGTGGCGCAGGAAGTACTCGGCACGACGAAGATCACCTACAATGGCGTGGAGATGGATCTCGGGAAGCCGTTCGAGCGTATCACCATGGTGGATGCAGTGAAGAAATACGCGGGTGTAGACTGGAATGAAGTGGAAACACTGGAGCAGGCGAGAGAACTTGCGAAAAAATACAATGTAGAGTTTGAGGAGCGCCACAAAAAGGGCGACATCCTCTCCCTCTTCTTTGAGGAGTACGCAGAGGAGCACCTGATCCAGCCCACATTTGTAACAGATCACCCGATTGAGATCTCTCCGCTCACAAAGAAAAAGCCGGAGAACCCGGATTATGTGGAGCGTTTTGAGTTTTTCATGAACGGCTGGGAGATGGCGAACGCATACTCTGAGCTCAATGACCCCATTGACCAGAGAGCCAGATTCAAGGCTCAGGAAGAGCTTCTAGCGCAGGGCGACGAGGAAGCGAACACCACAGACGAGGACTTCCTAAATGCTCTTGAGATCGGTATGCCCCCGACGGGCGGTATCGGATTTGGTATCGACAGAATGTGCATGCTTATGACTGACAGTGCGGCGATCAGGGACGTACTCCTGTTCCCGACAATGAAGAGCAAGGAATAAAAAACAGCGTAAAATCAAAGGATTTTAAAGGTTTAAGCTCCTAAAAATGTATAAATAGCCTTGAAAGTGTAGTAAATTCGTAGTATGCTAATACTAGAAGATGTAGTAAAAGGCGATTTATACAGAAAGGAGCTTTTTTTATGGCTGGACAAAAACGGACGAAAACACAGTATAAATGTATATATTTCAACGAAGACACAAAAAAGTATGATGTTAAGTATAATTTTAGAGTATATGATCCGCTGACAAAGAAAAACAAGTCAAAATCAAAATGGATATATAATCAGCGGACTATCGGCGAAGCAAAGAAAGCACTGGCAGACATGCAAACTGGAAAGGTTAAAGCTGATTCTAAAGAAATAACGCTGGCGGGAGCATTTGATCTTTGGAAGATAAAGGCACAAGGGCAGAATTACAGTCCTGTGACAATTAACAATACGGAACAGCAAATGCGGATGATCTATCAGTTTTTGCCAGAAGATACGAAAATAAAAGACATAACGGAAGATGTATATTACAAATTTGCATCAGACTGTAGAGAGCATGGGTATAGTGATGAGTCTCTGCACAGTATCAATGCCACATTTAGAAAACTAATCAATCTTGTCTATAAGAAAAAACTTATTTCTGAAAATATACTGCATACAGCGGACAATATTAAAACAAAGCAAAAAGAGGACTATCGGGTAATCAGCAAAGAGGAATTTGATAAGATTGACGAATACTTTGGAACAAATGAGTTCTGGCGGCTGGGTGTCAATAATTACCCTAAGTACAGGCTGCTGTTTAATGTTCTGTATTATACAGGATTGAGGATCGGTGAAGCAATCGCCCTGACTTATAATGATTTTGAACATTTTAATTATTATAAGCAGGGAGAAGAGCCTATGCAGCTTTATATTCCCTCGTCAGAAAGGGCAAAAGAAGATCATTTGCGGGGAATGAGGATCAGAGTGACAAAAGCCTATGTATCTGATCTGAAATTAACAAAAGATCCGAAAAATTTTAAAAAGAGAACGATTCCTCTTTATTCAAGTGTTGAAAGACTTTTTATTTATATCAGGAACAGACATCAAAGACAGGGGGGCAGTCTTGATGACAGGATTTTTGACTGGGGACATAGTGCATGTGCCGTAATGTTGAAAAAAGCCTGTGATAGTTTGGAACTGCCCAGGTACACATGTCATGAGTTCAGGCATACATTTATCAGCAATCTTATAAAAAGCGGTGTTCCTCTGCCTGTTATTGAAAAGGTATCGGGCGATACACAGGCAACGATCCTGAAAAGATATAGTCATATGTTTGAGAGTGATGAGGTTATGGTTCTGAAAGCTCTCGATAATCTATAAGTAAAAACTCGGCCGGAGAGGCCGAGTTTTTACATTTGTTTCGTAATACTTCCCCTTTTGAGTTATAAATAAAAATACTGCTGTCTAGTATGTATCACAATAAAGAAAGACTTCAATATAGAAGCCGTGGCAAGCCGATTGAAGTCTGGAGAAATATTTATAATACAGTATATGTTCTTCGCAAAAATGTATTCAAATAATAGGTATTATCTCCAGACTTTAAGGCAGTGTAGTTGGCATACAGTGTCTTTTTTTATTGAATACATCTACAAAAGGAGACAATACAAATGAAATTGAAAAAATGCGAAATCATGCAACAGTGTAAATATCTAACAGAGGAACAGATACAACAGGCAATAAAGGGCAGGAAATGTATCAAACAATGGGCGTATATCTGCCATGACAAGGACCTTGATGACAACGGAGAGCCCAAAGCTCCACACTGGCATATTATGCTTCAGTTTAACGACACACAGGACAGTAAGTATATCGCGAAATGGTTTGGTATAGAGGAACAGTATGTAAACCGTAGCAGCAGTAAACGTTTTGAGCCAATGCTGGCATATCTTATACATGCCAACGCCACAGACAAATATCAGTATGACGCAGCTCTGGTAAAAGCAAACTTTGACTATATAGCGTTTATACAACAGGATGCAAAAAATATCAGAAGAAGCGAAATACTGGACTTGATTGATAAAGGCATTATTACTGAGTTTAATTACACTGAACATCTTAACATCAGCGAATATACAAAATACAGAAAACTTATAGAGGATGCTTTCAGATATAAAAGAGAATCTCGGTTTACAGGAAGCAGAGAGTTAGAAGTTATCTATATCTCTGGTGATTCGGGATGTGGTAAAACCAGCTATGCAAAATGGCTTTCCAAGAAAAAAGGGTATTCCTTTTTTATAACTGGCAGTGGTGAAGATATTTTAGACGGGTATAGAGGTCAGGAGTGCATTATCCTTGACGATATACGCAGTAGTACACTAAAATTCAGTGATTTTATCAAGATGCTGGATAACAATACGGATTCGCCTGTCAAAAGCCGATTCCATAATAAAATGCTGACAGGCTGTCAACTGCTTATTATTACTACAATATATGACATGGATAATTTCTATAAACTCTTTGAAGAAAATGACGAACCTCTTATACAATTTCAAAGACGTTGCAAAATTAAACTTGATATGGATGAGAACACGATACAGGCATATCAATTTGACAGGGAGAACAAGAAATTTGAGTATATGGCCTGTTATGACAATCCTGTCAAAGACTTAATACATAAAAGTATTGAAGAACAGCGAACGGTCAAGGAGTTAGACGATTTCCTTGGAATGGAATCCATGCCAGAGAATACGGATACTGCTGACATAGACACAACGGACAGTGAGATAACGCTTGACACTGAAGACACTGAAAATTATAGCGGGTTTCCTGAAGGACTGGACTAGAAACTAAGACAGCCATACAGTACGAAAAAGGTGGAAACGTGGTATTGACTTTCATTGACAGGCAAAAAACCCTGTAAATCCAACACATGGAGAGGGGGAGACGGGCTTGTCCTCCCCCTCTCCAAACGTGGAAAACGTGGAAGTTTCTTCCATGTTTTCCATGTCGGAACAGGTTGGAATCCTGCCAGAAATAAGAATGTACGTTCTGTGCTCCCTTTTTTGCCAAAGTGCGCTAGAATGAGGGCAAAGAAAGGGGGTGGGATTCGTGCAAAAACTGCCGTGGGAAGAAATGCTTGTCATGTGGCTGTCCGAGTTCAGGGAGAATAACATGACAGAATATCGGAAAACCTCACAAGAGTATAACGAAAAGGTAAGAAAAGAAGAGGAACTTCACAAAAAAGTACAACAACTGAAACTCACCAGCGAGGAACGGCAACTGATTGATGAACTTCTGTCTGCACAGTCGGCAACGGAAGAAGCATACTCGTCAGCCAGCTATCTGTTTGGGATAGCCGACTGCATGAGATTTATCTCATTTTTTCAGTCGTTGTACAGGACAGGCTAAAAGCCTGCACGGATGTTTTCATCTGGCTTGTTAGAGATATAACTGAAAACATAGGAAAAGTCAATGGTGCGAAGCACAACGCTTGCCATTGACTTTTTTTATGTTGAAGTATCCTTTTGAAAGCCAGAATGAAAAAAGAGCCTCGGTTAAAAGGCTCTGGACTATGACTGGAGTAAGGAACAAAAAATTTATAGTCATTACATTATATTCATATCAATCAGATTCTATAATATGGTGTATTCATTTTTTATGTGTTTATCACAGACAGCGGCATCAGGGTGGTTTTATTCTGGTGTCCGAGGTTGTGTATAGCCGTATGCAGCCGCTAAGAATAAGGTATTGTTTACATTGGTGAATCTGTTGATTCAAAGAGAGAGCAGGGAAAGGAGAAAGGAAACAGGGATAAGGAACAAGAAAAGGAACAACAGAATAGTCTTCACAACAGGGGTTCAATGCTTTGCGATTTAAGCAGAAAAGCCAGTTGTGCGGTAAACGAAGCGGAGCATACACGTTCCTCCCGGAACGTGTATGTGAAGCGGAGTTGTCGTGAAGTGAAAACACTTCATAATCTCCCGCAGGGGAGATTCGGACACTTGACAGATTGCGCTGCATGTCCGCATGGTGGAAGCCCATGCACTTAAGCCACATTGTTGTGGCTTCGTATTAGCCTGAAAGATTTTTATTTTTGACCATTTTTATATAGAAATGCTGGCATAAACATGTTGACCTGCGGGAAACATGTCTATGCCAGCATGACCGATACGCGAAAGAGGGTGAATCAGAATGAGCGTAAGCCTGAAAAATCAAGTCTTACATGCAATAAGCCACAACAAAAATATGGGGGCGGACAAACACGCCGCAAAAGGAAAAGGACAAGCCTATGGTGGTAATAAGACAGGAAAAATATACAGCTACAGTACTTTAAATGCCCGCAAGGACGTGGCAAAGAATTTTTGCAACTATGTAAAGGAACACTATCCAGAGGTAAAGAAAGCCAGTCAGTTAAAGGCAGAGCACGCCCAAAGCTGGCTGAACTACTGCGCCACACAGGGAAACTGTAGTACCGACACACTGAAAAGCTATAAAAGCCAGTTAAACGGGATTGAGAAAAATATTAACAGCACATTCCACGCCAGCGTCAATCTGTCAGAAGCAGAAACACCACAGGGGCAAACAAAGGCTGTCCGCTGCTCTCCGATGCGTGCCGATCATCTTCAGGCGCTCAAATCCAGCTACAGACCGTTCAGCACAGGGGCAAATGCCCTGACACTGGCAGAAGCCTGTGGTGCGAGAAATGAAGAAATCTGCCATATCCAGAACAGGGATATTCATATCAATACAGACGGAACGGCTACCGTTCATATAGAAGACGGCAAAGGCGGCAGGAACAGGGATGTCCGTGTCCAGAACAGCGAACACGTCCAAAACCTGAAACAGTTGAAAGAGCATCTCGGCGCAAATCCGTATCAGAGACCATGCCCTGTACAAAAGGGAAGTCTGCTCAATAACCTTGAACGTCACATGAAAAGTACATACACAGAAACAGGCGTCAGCATCAAAAGTTATTATAAAAATCAAGAGTTTCACAGCATACGGAAGATGTTCGCTCAGGCTCAGTACGACTATTGCCGAACGAACGGCATGAGTAAGCCAGACAGTTTCAAGTATGTGACGGAGCAGTTAGGGCATAACAGGACTGATTCCGATCTGATGAACAGATATATAGCAAATCAGTGGTGATACAAAAACGGAGCGTTTCAAACACGCTCCGTTTTTGATAACTATTCCTCTTTCTTCTTCAGATTGGGAATGTCGCTTGCCTTTGTTGACGGTTCAGAAGTATCCTGCCCTATATTCCTGAGAGCGTCAGCGGCTTTGCTGAACTGCCTGTTTTTGATGTTCTCTCCTGTCCGTGTATGTGTCCCCAGCGCAATATCAGCGGCGGCTTTCGCCAGTCCGAGGGATGCGTGTGCATAAGCCTTACCCAATCCAGAAGCGACCTTACCCGCCTTTTTCAGACGATTTTTGTTTTCCTCTTTCATATCAATTTTTCTTTCCTTTAAAACTTTATAACATTTCATCCCTGATTGCGTTAAGCTGATTCTGCATAGACTGTGCCTGTGCGGCTAAATCAGCCATAGCATGTTGCTGTTGAAGATTTCCCGAATAGATTAAAAACTGCTGTATCGCCTCGTTCAAGTCCTTTGCCGCCCCTGTCCGTATTACGTCCAGAAAATAGGAAACAGCAAAGGTACTTTGATACTGGTCGGGAATAAAATCAATCAAATCGCCGTCCTCTTTCAGACGTTTCTGGAAGCGTTCTTCATACTGAGTATACTTGTCTGCAAAGGCCTGCATTTCTTTCTGGTGCTTTTTACAGATCATGTTTGTGATAAATGAGATTACTGCGATAATAGCGGCAAGCATAACCATATACTGGATAAAATCTGCAAGTCCTGCCCCCTGCATAATAACACTGATACAGAGCAGAACGCCTATAACAATCGCAATATTACGGATTCTTCGGGGCTTTCGCTGCCTGTTTTGATGCTCATAAAATCCATTTTCACACTGTCCGCAGACTGCACTGATGTTCTCCAGTTCCTCAAGAAACGGATATGCGGTGGTCAGCCGTTGTATAAGTTCTTCCCTCTCCATGCTCTTCTCCTTTTCGCTTGTATAGTATTAGCCAGATATGGCTAATATGATTATAACCCAGATACGGCTAATATTCAAGTAGAGGTATTTATAATGATTACTTATACGCCCTTATGGGAAACAATGAAAGTAAAAGGAATTAGCCAGTATAAACTGATAAAGGATTTCAATGTGAGCGCAGGGCAGTTAAGCCGACTTCGAGCAAATGCGTATGTGAATACGCACACTATAGAAATGCTCTGTGAAATACTAGACTGTGATGTACAGGATATTATGCGCTATGAAAAAATCCCGAATCGGTAGAACAGAACGTAGAAAAATGAGAAAATAAAAGTATAAAAAAGTATAAAACTTGTATTTGATATTAAAAAAATCCAATAAAATCAACAAAAAATTGAACTGTTATAATTCCCGACAATGAAGAGCATTGGCGGAAAGAGCTCTGCGAAAGAAACAGGAAAGGCGGTTTCAGAGGCGGTAAAGACAGAGGAAAAACCGGATGAAAAAATTGATTTTTCCAATGTGAAAATTGAGCCGCTCTTTGAAGAAATGGTTGACTTTGACACTTTCAGCAAGTCAGATTTCCGTGCTGTGAAGATTTTGGCTTGTGAGGCAGTACCGAAGTCCAAGAAGCTTCTTAAGTTTACATTAGATGACGGTGAACGCAAAGACCGTGTAATTTTAAGCGGTATTCACGAGTATTACGAGCCGGAAGAACTGGTTGGAAAGACTTGTATTGCAATTGTAAATCTGCCGCCGAGAAAGATGATGGGAATAGACTCCGAAGGTATGCTGATTTCAGCAGTACATGAAGAAGATGGTCACGAAGGACTCAATCTTTTAATGGTTGACAATCACATTCCGGCAGGTGCAAAGCTCTATTAGGATGTACCATTTCGCCCGGCAAACGAGATGTACTTCATTTGATGCAGAAAACGGAGCATAATCGCATGGAAAGGCCATGTGAAATAATCTATGTATAAAAGCAGTGAGGCAGGGAGGGCACTTCCTGCCTCACTCTTGAAAAAGCAACTATATGGATATAATATGTTAGAAATGTATTCTCGTAGGGGGCGATAATGTTGAAAAAGGCACGAAGTTTTAATTCGCGCTTTCTGAAAGTTGTGAAATGGATAGGAGTAGTTGTAGTTGGGCTGATAATGGCCTTGATTATGGTTATTGGAATTGCACGAATTAGTACATATACTTCCAATCGTATAAATACTGCGAACGGTGTAGATGAAGGTGTTTATGTAACATTGGGCGGTCAGGAACAGTATTTACTTATACGGGGAAAAGACATTGACAATCCAGTGATTATTTGGCTTCACGGTGGTCCGGCAGGGCCAGATGCATATACGAACTATGTCTTTCAGCAGCAGCTTATCGATTCATACACAGTTGTGAATTGGGATCAACGAGGCTGTGGCAGGACATATTTTCGGAATATTGATCGTGATCCCAATAATGAAACAGCTACCTTTGAACAAACACAGATAGATCTTGATGATTTAGTAAATTATTTATGTGAGCATTTTAAAAAGGATAAAGTGATCATCATAGGTCATTCTTACGGCACAGCCGTTGGCAGCCAGTATGCAATAACGCATCCTGATCAAGTGGCTGCCTATATAGGTGTTGGTCAGCTTGTTTCTTTTGACAGTGAGGTTTACAGCTACGAGGATGCACTTCAAAAGGCTATTGCAAGTGGTGACGATACCTCTGCTATGGAGTTTGCATATCAAGAATTCCTTGATGATAAAACCCTAATGAATATGCTAAAACTGCGTGGTCAAGTCAGTGAGTATCATATTTCTGAGAAATCTGATAATAATAATACACCGTGGTTTGCTATTAAATCTCCATACATGGGAATAGACGATATTCGCTGGTTTTTGAAGCAAGTCGAAAGTACAGAAGATTTCATATCCTTGAATAAAAACCTCTTTGACTATATTATGGGGATAGATGTGCGTGAATACGGAATGAATTATCAAGTTCCAGTAGGGTTCATTTCTGGTTCAGATGATTGGACAACGCCGGTTAAGTATACATCGGATTACTATGATTTGATTACGGCGCCTGAAAAACAGATGCAGCTTATCGATGGTTGCGGACACTACCCGCAATATGAAGATCCTGAAAGCTTTTGTGAAACATTGGAAACAATGTTAAACTCCTTAGTGGAATATTATTGAGCTTATGTAGCACCGTCGCATGGGTAACACCATAGCGGCGGTTTACTATGTCTGTGGACTGTCTTTGTTAAAGGATTTTTATCCAGTTTTTCAGCGATTAGCTACAAAGGTCTTTCTCATAGCTACAGACTTGTTGGGAAAAGGGCTTTGAGTAAACAGAACCTTGTGTTTTGTAAAATCTGCATAAAAAATAAAGAGGAAATTGTATAAAACAGAGAAGATGATATTTTATTCCTCAAACACGGCACATTATCTGTTTTGCGCGCGGATTCTATTATATATTATGTTCATGGCGATAATCGAAAATATTATTCCATTGGGAGATACCCCTCGTTGGGAAGAGATATTACCATCAGAAATCGGAGGCGGACATGGTATGAATAGAAAAAAAGATATTTTACTGAACCAGTGTCTGTATGCGGCAATTCATGCTATGCTATGGGGCGGGCATGCGGTTATCATTGGATTCTGCAGTAATTTTTTAAAACTTGCGGGATTTCAGGACAGCCATGTCAGTATTGTTCTTGGAATTGCGAGTGGTTTGTCTATTATTGCTCAGATTGGACTAACGGAATTGGTTGGAAAAATAAAAAAACTTGATCTTGCACTGGTTATGGAAGGTCAGGCTCTGGTGATGGCGGCAGCAGGAGTTTTGATGACACAGTATGCAAGTAGTCCTGTGATGGCGGCATTTGGGATAGGTTTGGGATGTACTGCGCTTCAGACATTTCTACCTTTTGCAAATTCGATCGCGACAGCAGCGAATCAGGGCGGTGCCCAGATACATTTTCCAACTGCGCGGGGAATGGGTCGATCGCTTACAGCACCGTTTCACTAGCAACAGGATATTTAATTGGAGTGGCAGGAGCTGGTGTAACGGCTGTGCTTACAATCATTATTGGTATTGGCCTTTTTTGGTATCATTTGGATTTCGGGCTGCGCTAGGCGACAGGATTCGGTGTACAGATGACTCAGATGGGATAAGCACAGAGGATGAAAATAAACAGGAAAAGAGCAGGAAGCAAAATGGCAGTATTATGTCATTTTGCCGGGAGCATTTCTTTTTTGCAATATTTCTGGCAGGAAGTATCTTTATGTATGTCAACCATAGTTTAATCTGTTCGTTTATGCAGCAGATTATTTCAGCAAAGGGTGGAGGAGCCGGAGAGCAGGGGACTGCGGTTGCTATAGCTGGCATTATGGAGCTTCCTGTTATGTTCGGGTTCGGTTATCTGCTGAAAAAGGCAAAAGGAGACATATGGGTGATCGTTTCAGGAGTATTTTTCCTGATGAAAGCGGTACTGACTCTGATTGCACCTGATTACCACTGGATTTATGCGACACAGGTGTTTCAAATGGGCGGATTTGCCCTCTATACAGTAGCCTCTGTGGAATACGTTTCGAATGTGTTCAAGGGGGAAAATGCCGTGCGTGCGCAGTCTTATCTGGCTTCAACAATAACGATGGGAAGTCTCATCGCTTCAGCAACAGGAGGAGTGATCTGCCAATATTTGGGAGTAGAAATCATGCTTGTCACAGCGTCTGTTCTGGCAGCTGTGGGTTGCCTCCTTGTATGCCGCTCAATTAGAATGAATAATAAAAATTTTAGTCAAGCATAACTTTTTCTAAGAGTGGCCTTCGCGGGCATAAAGGTGGATTCCCGGAGCAACTATTCTGCAATATCGCCATCAGGTAAAAGTTAGAGTTTCCGAAGAACTACAATATGTTCCATGGTCATTGTAGCCACTTTCTTTCCTGCCTCATTAGACGGTGAGTTTGAGAGAGGCATTACCTTATTTGGAATGTTGCGTCCAACTGTGTGAACCGTGACAAGCCCATAGTTTCTTGCAATTTCAGAAATTATAATATGGGTTTGCATCAGCACGTTTTTGACGGTTCTGTTTCCGACGACCCAGAACTGGTATCCGCCGGATTTTGTCTTCTGGGCGACGTTTTTTATTGCCAGATCGAGGTCCTCATAAAAACTGTATACATCGCCTGCGCGTTTTATGTCTTCCTTTTCGATTTTAGCCAAAGCTTCCTGTAAAGTAGCGCTTGGCAGATCAAATTCAAAGCCATCTCTATATTTTTTCCCTCCCATTAACGTCTTATCAAGTCTCATGATTTCCCGATCGGCTAAGTTGGAGGGATTGATCCACTGCAGGGAAAGACGGCTGTATTCGCCATAGGCTACCGTTGTTCTGCTGTCCCCGTAAGGAGGGGAGGTTATGATAAGGTCGTAGGTATTCTCAGGGATGCTCTCAAGTGAGGAAACATTATTATTGTGGATTGAAACATGGGAATGAATTGTGTTCTTCTCCAATGCACGGTTAAAGTCTGCCATCTTTTGTATATTTCTCAGCAGAATGTTACTGAACTCAGCGTATACGTCAGGGTGAAATTCCAACACCTTCTTTACGGGCATCCGGAACATTTTAAATTCTCCGTTTCGCCGGTTTGAGACTAATCGGATACTTTCGCTCATCGCCACAAAAATAAAATCCCGGATATCTTTATCAGCTATCTTCTCAATCTCAGATTTTATAACAGCGAGTTCCAATATAACTCTGGGGCGGAACCAATAGCCGATATTTTTAAATTCAGGAACCGGCAGATTTAAACGGTGCTCGGAGACATAGGGATTAAGGTATTTGGGAGCCTCCTCTCCCCAGCCCTTTTTGTCCGACAGATCTAAGCCGAGAATATCGCTCATATAGGAATCTACATTTTCTAAGGCCTCAATTATTTCGTCTCTGCGGATACGGATATTCTCTAGTAATTCCGCGCAGGTAGTTTGCAACAGGGCGTCATTTACTGGTGTTGTTTTTACTTTGGTCAGTAAAAGAGCCAGTGGGTTTATGTCATTACCGGTTATTGTTGGAATCCCACTAAGCATGCCCTCGACAAGAACCGTCCCTGATCCTGCAAATGGATCAAGCAAGGCGGTGACAGGTTGGATGGACCGCACAATTTTAATGATGTTTCTGCTGATGGGGCAGACCATCATAGCGGGGTAATTATGCAGGCCATGGGTATATTCTTTTGTATCTTCTTCAGTAAAATCCCAGTAATCGGAAGGAAGTTTATTCAATTCTGAAATTAGCTTTATATCCTCGGATGTCATTTTCTTTAGCTCCTTATTTTTTATTCTTACAGATATTGTTCTGCCAGCCTCCGGCTCTCCATTCTCATCATTTCTACCACGCTCTTGGGGCCGGCGATGCGGATATCTGTGCCAAGGCTAAACACCCAGCCGAGAAACTGCGGACTTACAGTGACGTCCACATAGGCGGTAAACATGCCGTTATTTCCCGGGATTATGCGGATGTCCTGACCGAAGCGGTCAATCAGGATACCTGCAGTGTGGTCTTTTGCTTCCAGAGCAACCCGGACTTCCTCACCGCCGAACATGCCGAACATTTTCCGGGAGTATGCGGCGATATCCAGAGATTTGAACAGATGCTTTCCCTCGCGCCTTTTGTCTGTAGCGCTGATCCGCAGCATCTTATCCACGCGGTAATGCCTTATCTGCTGGACAACAGTATCATAGCCGATCATATAGTAGTTTTCGTTGTCCCAGACTAGAGCCCACGGGCTGACGTTATACCATGCCCCGTCATGTCGGAGCACCATTTCCCTTTTCACATTCCACTGATAATACTGAAATTTGATACCAGAATCTGCATTGATGGCAGAGTGTATCTTGTCCACATTATAGTAGATGCTTTCGTTCATTGTTTTGATGCGCCCGGAAATAAGTACCTGACGGTGGAGTTGTTTTGCTTCGTGGCGGCTTACAAGGCTTTCTAACTTCTTGATAAGAGACTGGGATTTCTTTTCAGTAATGAACTTTGCGGACTGAACGGAATCTACAAGAAGTTTCAGTTCCGCCAGTTCAAAGTCCCGTTCTCCTACATGATAGATCCAGTCATTACCCTCATGCTCCGTGATAATGTCGATGCCAAATGCGCGTAATTCTTCAAAATCTGCGTAGAGAGTCTTCCTGCCCGCAGTCACCCCGTATGAATTTAGTTTTGCAATAATCTCCTGCCGGGTAAGACCGTGTGCGTCGTCAGTTTCTTCCATAAATATTTTTAAGAGATATAAAAGTTTCAGTTTTTGATTCTGTTCTCTTGCCATAAATAGCCGCCTTTCGATTTTCTGCCGGTCATCTCCGCGTGGGGACGGAGATCATTTTGGGTTGTATTCGGCACTGCATTTCCATCATAACAGAAAAATGCGGGAAAGAAAAGCGGAGGTGGGAAGTTTTTTGGACATCCATCCGAGTAAAATAATGACTATAGAAACTAACAGAAAGCAGATTAAAAAAGGAGGAATATCATGAAAGGATATTTAGTAAGCGATGGTTACATGGGATATGTGGATGGAAAGTACATGCTTTTTGCCAGTGAAGGCGATTACCGGGAATACATATCTGTTCGGTCTGAAGCTGCATTATTTTAGTATGGTTTCTGAACAATTTTTTGTTTTTAAATATTTTGAGAGAAAAAATAACTTCTTATAGATCTGTACATTCCTTTGCGGGTTGTGATATACTAAGCAACTGAACTGTAAAGGAGTGAGATACATATGAGCAATGAGATAGCACATGCAGATAAGACCAATGATATGACGGTGGGGAACCCGGCAAAGCTGATTATCCGCTTTATGATTCCCATGTGTCTTGGCAATATATTTCAGCAGTTTTACAACATCGCGGATTCGATTGTGGCGGGGCAGTTCATTGGAGTGGACGCATTGGCGGCGATCGGAAGTACGGGATCCTTGATGTTCTTTGTAACGGGATGGCTGAACGGATTAAGCAGCGGCTTTGCCATTCTTGTATCCCAGTGGTTTGGGGCAAAGCAGTATGACAGGATGCGCCACTATGTCGCGATGTCTATCTATCTTTGCGTGGCGTTCGCTATCGCCATGACCGTGGGGTTTTTGATTGTGAATGAACCGATTTTGCGAATGATGAACTATTCGGAAAGTCTTCTGCCGGATGTGAAATCCTACATGGAGATCATATACGCAGGACTTATTGTGACGGCGGCATATAATGCGCTGGCAGCATTTTTGAGGGCTCTAGGAGATTCAAAATCCCCATTATATTTTCTGGTGATATCTGCGGGCATCAATGTGGTGCTTGATATTGTGTTCATCGTCAGCTTTGGCATGGGCGTGGAGGGCTGTGCTTATGCGACAGTTATCGCACAGGGGATATCGGCTTTGTTCTGTTTTGTGTACATTATGAAGAAGTATCATATTTTGCACTTAAAGAAAGAAGATTTCAGTATTTCTTTCCGCAGTCTGGGACGGCTGGTGGCTTTGGGGATTCCCATGGGGCTGCAGTTTTCCATTACGGCCATCGGAACAATTATCGTTCAGGGAGCGGTAAATGTCTATGGCGAAGTGTATATGGCGGGCTTTTCCGCGGCGGGTAAGCTTCAGAATATCATAGTGACTGTATTTAGCTCGTTTGGAGCGACGATCGCAACTTATGTAGGACAGAACAGAGGGGCAGGAAAGTCAGACAGAGTGCGGCTGGGCGTGAAGTACACACAGATTATGATACTGGTCTGGAGTGTCCTTATGATGGTGCTGATGTACTTTTGCGGGAAATATATGACGTGGCTGTTTATTAGTCCGTCGGAGACAGAGGTGGTCGATGCGTCTGTCTTGTATTTCCGTACTGTGTTTTGGTGCTATCCCTTCCTTGGCAGTATCTTTCTCTACCGTAATACATTGCAGGGGATGGGATACGGCCTTATGCCCGTGCTGGGTGGAGTATTTGAACTGGTGGCAAGGACTCTTATTGTTATGCTGGTTGCAGGCCACACCAGTTTTACGGGGGTGTGCCTCTCAGATCCGGTGGCATGGATTGCGGCTCTGATTCCTCTGGTGCCTTATTATATTCATATTATGAAAAAATGGGAGAAAGGACAAAGAGGTCAGGCGCGATGTTGAAAAACGCATCTTTCTTATACAAATAATATGGGGCAGGCAGTAGGCCTGCCTCTTTGTGACTTTAATATATTTTTTTTGAATAACTAGTATTAGATTAGTTGCGACTAAGGCGCCTATTTGATATGATAAAGAGGACGCAATAAACAGATGATATACAGTATTAAAATAGAGAAAGGACAACATATGAAAATCGGAATTGGAAACGATCATTCTGCATTGGAAATGAAAGCAGAGATCATAGAATTTTTAAAGGAAAAAGGTCATGAGGTAGTAAACTATGGAACAGACTCTCCGGAAAGCTGCGACTATCCGGTATATGGAGAGACCGTCGCGCGCGCGGTTGCGTCAGGCGAGGTGGAACAGGGAATCCTGATCTGCGGCACAGGTCTTGGGATCTCATTGGCGGCGAATAAGGTAAAAGGAATCCGCGCGGCAGTGTGCAGCGAGCCCTTTACAGCAAAGATGGCAAGGGCGCACAACAATTGCAATATTCTTTCTTTCGGGGCGAGAGTTGTAGGAGTGGAGTTGGCAAAGATGATTGTAGATACATGGCTGAATACAGAATTTGAGGGCGGCCGTCATCAAAGGCGTGTAGATCTGATCATGGCGATCGAGTCTGAGGAGAGATAATGCATCCTTATCATCTGACGCAATGGATTCTGTTTTTCTTTTTTTACAGTTTTGTCGGCTGGTTGTGGGAGAGCGGTTATGTTTCGGTGAGAAAGCGACAGTGGGTAAACCGAGGATTTATGTATGGCCCCATGCTGCCGCTTTACGGGTCAGGGGCTCTTACCGTGCTGATCAGCACGATGGGAGTACGGGAGAACATACTTCTGATTTTTCTGTTTGGAATGATGGCAGCGACGCTTTTAGAGTACGTGACTGGAGCCGTGATGGAGCGGATTTTCCGGGTGAGGTACTGGGATTACAGCAACCAGAAGTTCAATTTGAACGGATATATCTGTGTATCGTCATCACTGTGCTGGGGGGGCTTCTCCGTACTTCTGGTGCGGATTGTTCACGTGCCTGTTGAGACGGTTGTTTTAAAATTGCCCTTGATAGCGGCAGACGGAATTGCTTTTGGGCTGGTGGCGGTGGCGGCAGTGGATTTGACACAGTCCTTCAACGAGGCTATGGATATGAAGCGTATTCTGACGCAGCTTGAAGAGAGCAAGGAGCAGATACGGAAATTAGAGGAGAAGATCAGATCCGTGTCGGCGGAAGTTATGGCAGATTACAGACAGCGATACGAAACGGCAGCTGAAGAGTATCGAAAGCGCGCCGACGAGCGGAAGCAGGAAAAGTTATCCCGCAAAGAGGCATTTTTGGAGCGTATCAGCTTAAGACGGGATGAGCGCCGGGGACAGCTTCTGTGGCTGGGAGAAAAAGCAGAGCAGCTTATAAAAGAACAGCTGCCTTCTAAGATCAATGAAATGATCGGGAAGGAGCGTGCGAAAGAACTTGCGGAGATCAGGCAGAATATAACGCAGGAGCTACAGAAATTAAGTTCAAGAACGGATCGGAGTTATCTGCGTATTGCAAGGCATCTCAGAAGAAATCCTACAGCTGTGTCTGAGCGGTTTAAGGAGGCTCTTGAGGAACTCCGCAGATTTATGGATATGAAATAAGTTATTACCATATATACTATGTAATGCAATAGAAAGGGGTCAGACAAATGACAAAGAAACAGCGTGCCTTGGAAGTGATTGAGCGGCTGAAAAGAGAATATCCCGACGCGGGATGTACTTTGGATTATGATCAGGCGTGGAAGCTTTTGGTCAGCGTCCGGCTGGCGGCACAGTGTACAGATGCCCGTGTCAATGTAGTCGTAGAGGGGCTTTATGAGAAATATCCAGATGTGAATGCCCTGGCGGCTGCAAATGTGGATGATATTGAAGAGATTGTCCGCCCATGCGGACTTGGACGTAGCAAAGCGCGGGATATCAGCGCTTGTATGAAGATTCTGCGCGATGAGTACGGCGGAAAGGTTCCCGATGATTTTGACGCGCTTTTAAAGCTCCCGGGCGTGGGGCGTAAAAGTGCAAATCTGATTATGGGGGATGTGTTCGGGAAGCCGGCAATCGTGACAGATACCCATTGTATCCGGCTTACAAACAGGATTGGGCTGGTAGATAATATTAAAGAGCCGAAAAAGGTGGAGATGGCACTCTGGAAGATTATTCCTCCTAAGGAGGGAAGCGACTTCTGTCACAGGCTTGTATACCATGGGAGAGACGTGTGTACTGCCCGGACAAAGCCATATTGTGATAAATGCTGTCTTTCGGATATCTGTAAAAAAAGTGGCGTAAAATAACAGGCATAGATGCCAAAGGTGTGGAAGGGATTTGCCTGTGCGTCAGAATTTTCCCAAAAAAGAAAGGAGACTAGTTATGAAAAGTATGAAATTAAGAGATGATTTTTACTGGACAGGCATCATTGACGAGAAGCTGAGAGTGTTCGATATTGTTATGTATACAGAGTTTGGGACGACATACAATTCCTATGTCATGAAGGCGGGAAACAAGACGGTACTCTTTGAGACTGCGAAGGCAAAATTTTTCGACGAGTATCTGGAGAAATTAAAAGAGGTTATCGATGTGCACAAGATTGACTACCTTGTGGTAAGTCACACAGAGCCGGATCATGCGGGAAGCGTAGAAATGCTTCTTGGCTTAAGCCCGCAGATGAAAGTTATTGCTACAGGGTGTGCTCTTGGATTCCTCAAAGAGATCGTAAACCGGGATTTTGTAGGAATTGCGGCAAGAGATGGAGAAAAGATGACCATTGGAAATAAAACGCTCCGGTTTATGTTTGTGCCAAATCTGCACTGGCCGGATACGATGTATACGTTTATTGAGGAAGAGCAGATCCTTGTGACCTGTGACTCTTTTGGGGCTCATTACTGCCTGCCGGAAGTTCTGTCCACGCGGATCAAAAACGAGGCGGACTATCAGAGCGCGCTGAAATATTACTATGACTGTATTATCGCACCGTTTAAGCCGTTTATGCTTAAGGCTCTGGACCGGGTAGAGAATATGGATATCACTATGATCTGTACTGGGCACGGCCCGGTGCTGGTAGGCGACCGTATCAAGGCTGTGATGAAGCAGTACAGAGTGTGGTCTACAGTAGTCAATCCGAATCCGAAAAAGACGGTTATCATCCCTTATGTGAGTGCATATGGGTACACAAAGACGCTGGCGGAGAAGATTGCGGAGGGAATAAAGGACAGCGGGGACGTGGATGTACGTTCCTATGATATGGTTGAGGCAGACGCTGCAAAAGTTAGTGAGGAATTACTTTTTGCGGACGGTATCCTGATGGGAACTCCTACGATCGTAGGTGAGGCGTTAAAACCGATCTGGGATCTGACTCTCGACATGTTTCCAGGAACCCATGGCGGAAAATATGCCGGGGCATTCGGAAGCTATGGCTGGAGCGGTGAGGGTGTGCCACATATCACAGAGCGTTTAAGGCAGCTCAAGATGAAAGTGCCTGAGGGATTCCGGGTACGTTTTAAACCGTCTGAGGCGGATCTTGTCAGCGCATACGAGTATGGTTATCAGTTCGGATGTATTGTTCAGAACAAAGAACCAGTGAAGCCGAAGAAAAAGGGCGCTAAGAGTCTGGTAAAATGCCTTGTTTGTGGTGAGATTTTTGATTCCTCCATGGAGATATGTCCGGTGTGCGGAGTCGGAAAAGAAAATTTTGTTTCAGTCGATGTAGAAGAGAGCGGATATGTCAATAATACACAGGAATACTATGTGATCCTCGGAAATGGAGCGGCAGGATTTAACGCGGCGAAGGCGATACGTGAGCGGGATAAAACAGGTGTTGTCACCATGATTTCTAACGAGCCATATCCGGCATATAACCGTCCTATGCTGACGAAATCTATCGTGGCAGGACTGGGCCCGGAGCAGATTGCGATAGAGGGACCGGACTGGTACGAAGAGAACAAGGTGTGCCAGATGCTTGGGAAACAGGTGAAGTCTGTCGATATGAAAGAAAAAGAAGTTCTGATGGAGACTGGGGAGAAGGTACATTTTACAAGGCTGATCTATGCGCTTGGAAGCGAATGTTTTATCCCGGCCATGGAAGGCAGCAGCCTTCCGGAAGTTGTGGCGATCCGAAGGATTTCCGATGTGGAGAAAGTAGAGCAATTGATGGAAGCGGCGTCGAGCGCGGTCGTGATCGGCGGAGGGGTGCTTGGGCTTGAGGCGGCGTGGGAACTGAAGAAGGCCGGGCTTTCCGTGCACGTGCTGGAGATGGCCCCTGTTCTTATGGGGCGGCAGCTTGACGCCGGATCGGCAGAGATTTTGAAGGAGACGGCGAAGAAAAACGGCGTGGAGATCCATACCGGAGTATCGGTGGAGGCCATCGAAGGCAGTGATCATGTGACGGGTGTGAGGCTGGCGGATGGAGCGGTGATTCCTGCCGAGATGGTTATCGTATCGGCAGGCGTGCGCGCGAACACGGAACTGGCACAGGAGATTGGCCTTGATATCGGACGAGGGGTAAAAGTCAGCGATAAAATGGAGACAAGCATACCCGGTGTCTATGCGTGCGGGGACTGTGCAGAGTACGAAGGAATAAACTATGCTATCTGGCCGGAGGCTGTGGAGCAAGGCCGGATTGCCGGAGCAAATGCAGTGGGTGAGGAATTAGAGTATGAGCCCGTGGCAGCTGCGCTTACATTCCACGGAATGAACACGGCGCTGTTTGCGGCGGGAGATAACGGGAAGAACCCGGATCTTCTGTATAAGACAGTGGAGTACAGGGATATGGGAAAAGGACAGTACAGGAAATATTACTTCCTTAACAATAGGCTTTCAGGAGTAATTCTTATTGGCGATCTGTCTGAGATGGCGAAGATGACTGAGGCGCTGGTAAAACATGCTTCATACAAGGAAGTAGTCAGCTAAGGTAGAACGAAGCAGCTTGTCAAAAAAATAGTTGCAATTCTCTCTGACATGTGATAAGATAACATCCGTGTCAGAGACGATGCGGGTGTAGTTCAATGGTAGAACACCAGCCTTCCAAGCTGGATACGTGGGTTCGATTCCCATCACCCGCTTTTTTTGTTACATTTGTATCGATGCCGTCCGTATGCTATAGTGTAGGAAAAGTTATTTCTAGGAAAGGTATCAGGGACAAGAGGAGGCGGAAAGGCTGACATGAGATTTAATATCAATGATAATATTGTGGTACGTGCACTTGGCAAGATTTTTGATTTGATGTGCCTGAATATTCTCTGGCTTGTCTGCTCTATACCGGTCATCACGGTCGGGGCATCTACTACAGCGTTATATACAGTTGTCTTGAAAATGGTAAAGAACGAGGAAGGATATATACTTAAAGATTTTTTGAAAGCATTTAAGTCAAATTTCAAGCAGAGCACTATCGCATGGATTATGATTCTTATGATCGGTATCATATGCTGGGTTGATCAGCAGATTGTGTCTCAGATCGCGGAACCCATGGGCATGATGATGAATGTGGCTGTTTTTATCGTAGGCTTCATTGTTCTCGCGGTCACGATATATATATTTCCTCTTATTGCCCGGTATGAGAACACTTTGCGCGCGGCGCTGAAAAATGCCGTGCTGATCTCTATCGCTAGGCTTCCGTATACGCTGCTGATGATGACAGTGCTTGTCGCGGCAATTATTGTTTCAATGTGGAACGGGTATATTTTTATGATCGCCATTACGATATGGTGTTTTATAGGGGTATCTGCCGTTGCTTACATAAATTCCTGCATATTAAGACGAGTATTTTTGATCTTCGAAACTAATGAGGATAAGACAGAAGAGGAGGGCGCGGAATGAATTTTCTGGAAGAGCGCATTGTAAAAGACGGTGTGGTAAAAGAGGGAAATGTGCTCAAGGTAGATAGTTTTCTGAATCATCAGATGGATATTAAGCTGTTAGATCAGATGGGGGCAGAGTTTAAGAGAAGATTCGAAGGAAAGCCGGTCAATAAGATTCTCACGATTGAAGCTTCGGGAATCGGGATCGCATGTGTGGCGGCGCAGCATTTCGACGTGCCGGTCGTGTTTGCTAAGAAGTCTCAGAGCATCAATCTGGATGGGGATATGTATGTTGCTGAGGTAGAGTCTTTCACACACAAATGCAAAAACCATGTCATTGTAGCGCAGAAGTTCCTAACGCCGGACGATCATGTACTGATCATCGACGACTTTCTCGCAAATGGCTGCGCGCTTCAGGGTCTGATTCAGATTGTCCAGTCGTCGGGAGCTACAGTGGAAGGCATTGGTATCGCTATCGAGAAGGGATTCCAGTCTGGGGGAAGAATCATACGCAATCTTGGATTCCAACTTGAATCTCTGGCAATTGTGGATGGAATGGACGCGGCCACAGGTGAGATCCAGTTCCGGAATCAGGAGAAGGATTCAAGAAGTGCGTCTGTTGCCGGAAATGCTGAGTTGTGCAGGAGCTGTACTCTAGATTGAGAACTGTTTGGATGGTTTGACGAAGGGGTGTTTTGCTGTTGCAAACAGTGAGAAACTGTGATAGAATAGTCGTGGTTTATCCTTGGGAGGTATTAAAATGGATATTTTGAAGACTGTTTTGACGATTATTTTTGTTATAGACTGCATTGCGTTAGCTGCCATTATTCTGCTTCAGGAGGGAAAATCCGCGGGGCTTGGCACGATCAGCGGCGCTGCGGACACATACTGGGGTCATAATAAGGGGCGTTCTATGGAAGGTACTCTCGTAAAGATTACAAGAGTTGTGGCGGTTCTGTTTATTGTACTGGCTCTTGTTTTGAATCTTGGTATCTTTAATTAGTATGAAAAGCGTGATATCGAAAGATAATATGTAACGTAAGCACTCTATGATATGATAGGGTGCTTACATTTTATTCCCGCAAAGTACAGGGGCGTGAGATATTTGACTGGGGAGAGAAAGATGGACCAGACATTTGAGAAACGTAAGAAAGTTATATTGGATTTTATGGGCGACGATCTGTATGTTCCTATGAAAATCAAGGAGATAGCGGCTGTTCTGCAGATACCGGGAGAACAGAGGGAAGAGTTGAGAAAGGTACTTGATGCTCTCGTGGAGGAAGGGAAGATTTCCCTTTCCAAGCGCGGAAAGTACAGCCGTGGACAGGCGCGTCGTTTTAAGGGGGTCTTTCAGGCAAATGCAAGAGGGTTTGGTTTTGTAACTCCGGAAGAGGGAGGGGAGGATATCTTCATTCCGGAGGAGAATTTTAACGGAGCTTTTCAGGGAGACACGGTAGAATACATCATTGCAGCGTCGCCTGCAGGGAGACGGAGAGAGGGAAAAATCGTATGTATCCTTTCGCACGGCGTTACCCGAATTGTGGGACTATATGAGAAAACCAGAAGTTTTGGTTTTGTCCGCCCGGATAACCAGAGGTACTTAAAGGACATCTATATCCCTGAGGGACAAGAAGGCAATGCCATGACCGGGCATAAGGTGGTGGTAGAACTTACTTCTTACGGGGAACAACATATGAAGCCGGAGGGAAGGATCGTCGAAGTTATAGGGCACGTCAATGATCCGGGCACGGATATCTTATCCATTGTATTGGACATGAATATTCGGACAGAATTCCCTGAAAAGGTGTTGAATCAGGCGGTGCGCGTCAGCAAAGATGTGAGCGAGGCAGACTGTGCGGGCAGGTTGGATCTGCGTGGATGGCAAATGGTGACGATTGACGGAGAGGACGCCAAAGATCTGGACGATGCGGTATCCCTGACAAAAGAGGGAGAGAACTATCGCCTTGGCGTACACATTGCAGATGTGGCAAATTACGTTCAGGAGAGAAGCGCTCTTGATAAAGAAGCATTTGAAAGAGGAACCAGTGTTTATCTGGCGGACCGTGTGATACCGATGCTGCCGCATAAACTGTCCAATGGGATCTGTTCCTTAAATGAGGGAGAGAACAGGCTGGCGCTTTCCTGTATTATGACACTGAATCCGGCTGGAGAGATGGTGGATCACCAGATTGCTGAGACAGTAATCCGTGTGGATAAGCGGATGAGCTACACTGGGGTTGCAAGGATACTGGATGGTGACCATACGGCATTGAGTGAGAACCGTGAATTCGTATCCATGATCCTGCTTATGAAAGAGCTGTCAGAGATCATACGGGGACGCCGGGGCAGAAGGGGATCCATTGATTTTGACTTCCCGGAGACAAAGATCGTGCTGGATGAAGCTGGGAAGCCAATTGACGTCAGGCCATATGAACGGAATGCTGCGACGAAGATTATCGAAGATTTCATGCTTATGGCGAATGAGACAGTGGCGGAAGAGTATTTCTGGAGGGAACTCCCCTTTCTCTATCGGACGCACGACACGCCGGATGAGGAAAAAATCCGGCAACTTTCCACTTTTGTCAATAATTTCGGCTATCATATCCATGTGCGAAATGAAGTACGGCCCAAAGAGATACAGAAGCTTTTGGATAAAGCGGAAGGCACGCCAGAGGAGGCGCTTATCAGCCGTCTTGCCCTGCGCTCTATGAAGCGGGCCAAATATGCCGTGGAGAACAGCGGACATTTTGGTCTGGCGGCGAAATATTATACTCATTTTACGTCTCCCATCCGTCGGTATCCTGATCTGCAGATCCACAGGATTATCAAGGACAACTTAAGAGGACGGCTTGGGGAGGAACGGATCATCCATTACAGAGAGCTCCTTCCGAAAACCGCAGCTTGGTGCAGCGACAGGGAACGGGCTGCGGAAGAAGCGGAACGAGAAGTCGTGAAGCTGAAAAAGGCGGAATATATGAGAGATCGCATCGGAGAAGAATATGAAGGCGTCATCTCCGGTGTTACGAAATGGGGCCTCTATGTGGAACTTGAAAATACCGTGGAAGGGCTTGTGCATGTGGCGGATATGCAGGACGATCATTATGAGTTCGCGGAACAGAGCTATGAGCTGACCGGGGAACATACCGGTAAGAGTTATAAACTGGGACAGCGGGTGAGAGTGCGCGTTACCGGTGCAGATAAGGTCTTAAGGACAGTGAATTTTGAGATCATCAGCGCCGCCGCAAGATAGCTGCCGCAGATGCGGCTTTGCGGATGGAGCGCTGAGCGGAAGGAGACAGATATGGCAAAGACAGAGGTGAAACTGGTCGCCAATAATAAAAAAGCATATCATGACTATTTTATCCTTGAAAAGTATGAGGCAGGAATCGTACTGCACGGCACGGAGGTGAAGTCTCTGCGTATGGGAAAATGCAGTATCAAGGAAGCATTCATACGAGTGGAGAACGGAGAGATGTACATTTACGGTATGCATATCTCTCCGTATGAGAAGGGGAATATTTTTAACAAAGATCCTCTCCGTGTAAAGAAGTTGCTTCTTCATAAAAATGAGATCAATAAGATATTCGGAAAAATGAAAGAGCAGGGGATTACAGTAGTTCCCCTTCAGGTGTATTTTAGCGGCAGCCTTGTGAAAGTGGAGATCGGTCTTGCGAAGGGAAAGAAGCTTTACGATAAGAGGGATGATATCGCAAAGAAAGACCAGAAGCGTGAGGCACAAAGAGAGTTCAAGATAAGGAATCTTTAAGGAGATATAACGGCGCTTCAGGGATTATTCAGGGACACAAATAAAGAACAGGAGTGAGATTGGCATGATTCAGGACATACAGCCACATCATCTGTACAATGAATATGCTCCCGTCCCGCCGGATGAAGAGAGCTATGCACTGTGCTACGAGGAACACGCGGTGCTTTTAAAACGGACGGAAGCAGGTATCATATTTCCCACATTTAAAGAGCTGGAACGGCTCAATGAGGAACTTTATGAAGATTACATATATCTGTTTTCTGTCGACGAGAAGCGTTACTATCTGGTGAGGGAAATTAACAGAGAGCCGCTCTTGGAGTTTACAATGGAGAACACGGAAATATTTCGTGTGGCTGATCCACAGTATCATTCATTTGCGGGAATCACAGGATATCAGTTGTATAATTGGTACAGAAATCATAAATATTGCGGACGGTGCGGAAGGCTCATGGTACATGATGAAAAGGAACGGATGCTCAAATGCGATACCTGTCACAATATGGAGTTTCCCAAAATATGTCCAGCAGTTATTGTCGGAGTGGTTGACGGAGACCGCATACTTATGTCAAAATATTCTGGAAGGACATATAAGAAGTATGCGCTTCTTGCCGGGTTTGCTGAAATTGGAGAGACAGTGGAAGAGACGGTGAGGAGAGAGGTCATGGAAGAGGTCGGGCTGAAAGTGAAAAATATCCGGTATTATAAGAGCCAGCCGTGGGCATTTAGCGATACGCTTTTACTGGGGTTCTATTGCGATCTTGATGGTGAGGACAAGATTACCTTAGACCGGGAGGAACTAGCCCTTGCAGAGTGGTTTAAGAGAGAAGATATTCCTGTACAACCATCCCGCGACAGCCTAACTAACGAGATGATCATGAAGTTCAAAAATGGAGAAATATAAGGAGGAGATAACAGATGAGAGCAGAATTTGATGAAAGCTTAGTAACAGGGAATGAGATGATCGACAGCCAGCATAAGGAGCTGATTGACAAGATCAATAAGCTTCTGGACAGCTGTGAAACGAGCAAAGATAAGCTGGTTTCAGTAAAGACACTGGATTATCTTGCGGACTATACATACTTTCATTTTGGCGAGGAGGAAAAGCTTCAGGAGGAGATCAGCTATCCGGCCATTGCGGAACATAAAAAGGAACACGAGAAGCTTCGCGCCGTGGTGAAAGATCTTTATGATATGCTAGAAGAGGAAGAAGGACCATCTGCCACGTTTGTGGAGCAGGTAAATAAAAATGTGATTGAGTGGCTGTACAGACATATTAAGACATTTGACAGATCGGTGGCAGAGTACAAGTTCATGAATGACAGCAGTGAAAGACTGTAAAGCGCAGGCTTCGCACATATACCCTCTCTTGATAAGAGAGGGTATAATATTACCGCAGCAAATTTAATTTGCTGCGGTAATTACTTGTCCATTACATATCGTCATTTTTATTTTTCCGTACAGATCCCATCCGGTGAATGGGGAATTGGACGACATGGAGGCATACTCCGTGGGCGTCCATTTTTCTTCTGGGGCGAAAAGGATCAGATCTGCGGGAGCGCCTTCTTCAATGCATCCGGCAGGCAGATGGTACAGTTTTGCAGGGTTAACGGTCATTTTTTCAAGAAGCTGCATCATGGTCAAGTGTCCCGGACGGACAAGAGAAGTAATACCAAGAGCAAGCGAGGTTTCCAGACCGATAATCCCGCTGGGAGCGGCTGTGATAGAGCGCTCTTTTTCTTCCTTGCTGTGCGGAGCATGATCTGAGGCAATAATATCGATTGTGCCGTCTAAAAGCCCATGGATGATGGCATCCCGGTCAGTTGCTGTGCGGAGCGGCGGGTTCATCTTTGCCAGTGTGCCGTATTTGAGAACCGCTTCATCTGTAAGAGTGAAGTGATGAGGGGTTGCCTCTGCGTGAAGATCTGCGCCAAGAGACTTAAAAATACGGACAAGCTCCACAGAATAACCGGAGCTGATATGCTGGATGACTACACTGGCTCCAGAACGCAGGGCAAGCATGCAGTCTCTTGCGACAAGGGACTCCTCTGCGACAGACGGAGAACCGTAGATGCCAAGCTGATCGGACACAGGTCCGTGGTTGATACCATTATTCTTAATAAATGAAGGATCCTCTTCGTGCAGGCTGACCGGTACATCCAGCTCTTTTGCTTTTTTCATAGCGTCATAGAGAAATGCCGCGTTTTTAAGAGGAATGCCGTCGTCCGTAAACCCGCACGCTCCAGCGGCCTTTAAAGACTCCATATCTGTCATCTCCTCTCCTTTCAAAGACCGTGAGATGGAAGCGGCCTGATAGATGTGGATCTTCTCAGATTGCGCGCGCTGCATAATGTCGTTCAGAACAGAGAGGCTGTCCACTACAGGAGAGGTGTTCGCCATGCAGATGACAGAAGTAAAACCGCCTTTTGCCGCGGCGAGAGATCCCGTGTGAAGCGTTTCTTTGTGCGTAAAGCCCGGATCACGGAAATGGACATGAGTGTCGATAAGCCCCGGAGACACTGTAAGCCCAGCGGAGTCAATAATTTCTTCACCCGGATCTGGCGTGATATCAGAACAGATCCTTTGAATTTTTCCATCCTTGATCCGGATATCGCCTGCGTAAGAACGCTGCGAAGCAGGATCTATGATAAAACCATTTTTGATAAGCATAAATACCTCCTAAATATTATAAAGAAAATGCGGGGATACTCCCTGCGCAGCAGGGCGCTCCTAATGGCAATCTGTGCGATTAGTAGTATACCACAGGTGTTTACAGAATAAAAGGGAGAGCGCCGTTAGTTTTACGCTGATAAGGAAGTATTCACAATAACTTATCACTAACGCTGACAGACAGGGTGCAAACAGAAACAGAGAGCTAATCACTTTCAATAGTGGTAGGCTCTCTGCTTTTCTATCTTCACTTTGTTACGCAATAGAACGTCATTTTTGAGAGTAGAAGTATAAAATATCGTCTAAACGCTTTACACGTTCTGCAAGCCGCATAAATCAAGCGTTATTTACCCTCTACTGCGTAACATACCTATCCCCAAATCAGCAGTTTTATAAAGCGGGTGGATTAGACAGTTTTTGAATACTGCATAACTTCCGTTGTTGGATAATCCGATATTGGATTTTCCGACATCGGGTTATCCGACATCGGAAAATCCAACGCAATTATATAAATAACTAAAGAAATACCAAATACGGATTGAATCAAATACCCATTCCCTTCCTATCCTTTCCCTAATCCCTCTCCTTTGGGGGCAAAGCGGCAGAGCCGCCGGAATGGAAAAGAACGGAACGGAAACGGCAATATAAAAATATCGTTTGTTATGTTACGCAGTAGAATCTCATTTTTAAGGGTGGGAGTGTAAAAACCCTTACCCCTGCCCTTATTTCCGCTGTAATGCCGCTTAAATCAAGCGAGAAGCACACTCTATCGCGTAACATTCCATACTGGATAGAGAGCGTAAGCGGTTTATCCGATTGCGCTCTCTTGGCTGCCCAACAGCAAAGACAGGGAAAGCCGTCAAGGACGCGAAGCGTGCATTTTATCCTTGACGGCTTTTTCTGGCTTTGCTACTACCTGTCAAAACGGAATTGCAGGATAGCTTTGATAAGCTGTGCTTTCAGACGGTCTTGAATATCGTCGTTAATATGCCCGCGATAGGTAGACAGATATTTAATCCGCGCTGTGTAATGCCGCAGTACCGCGTCTATGGCTTCCGGTTCGCCGGCAACAGCTTTCTCAATGGTTTCAAAGGGTATCAGTTTCTTATTCCTCATGTTTTGTTTCCTCCAGTTCTTTTCTTAACTGCTTCAATGCCGCCAGTTTCCAGTAGTTGACTGTACTTCTGCTTCTTCCGTACTCATTCCCGATTTTTCCTTCACTGTAACCGAAGAAGAAATTCATCAGCAGAACAGTATGCCTTTGTTCTGACAGGTTAGCTAATGCGTCGGCTAACCGTTTACTTATAACGACAACTTCTTTCCCTTGTACAACAAAAACAGTCGGCTTCTCATAAACATACTGCTCAAAATAGTTGTCGGTTGCAAACGGTTCAAAAGACGTTTCCGACATCAGATAGTCAAGTGATACTTCATGCTTCTGTTTCCGCCCAAAATCGCGGTACGCGCTGATTGCCGCGTTGCGG
>DXAK01000035.1 GCA_019117065.1 Candidatus Mediterraneibacter pullicola
TTGCTTACGCGTTCTTCTGAGCAATTGCTGCCTGAGCCGCTGCCAGTCTCGCGATCGGCACACGGAACGGTGAGCAGGATACATAGTCAAGACCGATGCTGTTGCAGAACTCAACAGAGCTCGGATCTCCGCCGTGCTCGCCGCAGATACCTACATGCAGGTTCGGGTTAACCGGTTTTCCAAGGTCGATCGCCATCTTCATCAGCTTGCCTACGCCTGTCTGATCCAGTTTAGCGAACGGGTCATTCTCAAAGATCTTAGCGTCATAGTAAGCGTCAAGGAACTTACCTGCATCATCACGGGAGAATCCGTATGTCATCTGTGTCAGATCGTTTGTACCGAAGCAGAAGAAATCAGCCTCTGCTGCGATCTCGTCTGCTGTAAGAGCAGCTCTCGGGATCTCGATCATTGTTCCAACTTCGTACTCAAGGTCGCTACCTGCTGCCGCAATCTCAGCGTCCGCTGTCTCAACAACAAATTTCTTTACATATTTCAGCTCTTTGATGTCGCCTACAAGCGGGATCATGATCTCCGGCTGCACTTTCCAGCCCGGATGAGCTTTCTGTACGTTGATTGCCGCACGGATAACAGCTTTTGTCTGCATCTTAGCAATCTCCGGGTATGTCACTGCCAGACGGCATCCACGATGCCCCATCATCGGGTTAAACTCGTGCAGGCTGTCGATGATTGCCTTAATCTGATCGACAGTCTTGCCCTGTGCATCAGCCAGCTTCTTGATATCCTCTTCCTCTGTCGGAACAAACTCGTGAAGCGGCGGGTCAAGGAAACGGATAGTTACCGGATTTCCTTCAAGAGCCTCGTACAACTTCTCAAAGTCTCCCTGCTGCTCCGGAAGAATCTTCTCAAGTGCTGCTTCTCTTTCTTCCTCTGTCTCAGAACAAATCATTTCACGGAACGCATCAATTCTGTCACCCTCAAAGAACATATGCTCTGTACGGCAAAGTCCAATACCCTCAGCGCCCAGCTCACGAGCTTTCTTAGCGTCAGCCGGTGTATCAGCGTTTGTGCGGACTTTCATAGTTCTGTACTTGTCAGCCCATGCCATAATACGTCCAAACTCTCCGGCGATAGAAGCATCTACTGTCGGGATGATTCCGTCATAGATATTACCTGTAGAACCGTCAAGTGAGATTGCATCTCCCTCATGGTACTCTTTTCCATTCAGTGTAAATTTCTTGTTTGCTTCATCCATAACAATGTCGCCGCATCCGGATACACAGCATGTACCCATACCACGAGCAACAACGGCAGCGTGAGATGTCATACCACCGCGAACTGTCAGGATACCCTGAGCAGACTTCATACCTGTGATATCCTCAGGTGATGTCTCAAGACGTACAAGAACAACTTTCTCTCCTCTTGCAGCCCACTCTACAGCGTCGTCTGCTGTGAAGACGATCTTACCGCATGCAGCCCCCGGCGAAGCTCCGAGCGCTTTACCCATCGGTGTAGCAGCTTTCAAAGCAGCAGCATCAAACTGCGGGTGAAGCAAAGTGTCAAGGTTTCTCGGATCGATCATAGCAACAGCCTCTTCCTCTGTTCTCATGCCCTCGTCAACAAGGTCACATGCGATCTTCAGAGCGGCCTGCGCTGTTCTCTTACCGTTACGTGTCTGAAGCATGTACAGCTTACCGTGCTCTACAGTAAACTCCATGTCCTGCATATCTCTGTAGTGAGTCTCCAGAGTCTTGCACACATCTTTAAACTGTGCGAATGCCTCCGGGAATTTCTGTTCCATCTCAGAAATGTGCATCGGAGTACGAACACCGGCAACAACGTCTTCACCCTGTGCATTTGTAAGGAACTCACCAAAGAGTCCGTTCTCTCCTGTGGCTGGGTCACGGGTAAATGCAACGCCTGTACCACAGTCGTCTCCCATGTTACCAAATGCCATCATCTGTACGTTGACAGCTGTTCCCCATGAATACGGGATGTCGTTGTCACGACGGTATACGTTCGCTCTGGGGTTGTCCCATGAACGGAACACGGCTTTTACAGCGCCCATCAGCTGCTCTTTTGCATCAGACGGGAAATCCGCACCAATCTTTTCTTTGTACTCAGCTTTGAACTGTCCTGCGAGAGTCTTAAGATCCTCTGCTGTCAGCTCTACGTCCTGTGTAACGCCCTTCTTTTCTTTCATCTCATCGATGAGCTCTTCGAAATATTTCTTTCCCACTTCCATAACAACGTCGGAGTACATCTGGATGAATCTTCTGTAGCAGTCCCAAGCCCAGCGCGGGTTGCCAGAAGCCTCTGCCAGAGTCTCAACAACTTCTTCGTTCAGACCAAGGTTGAGGATTGTGTCCATCATACCCGGCATGGACGCTCTCGCACCAGAACGAACAGAAACGAGAAGAGGATTTGTCTTGTCTCCAAATTTCTTTCCTGTGATTCCTTCCAGTTTCTCGATGGCTTCCATGATCTGTCCCATGATCTCATCGTTGATCTTTCTGCCATCCTCGTAGTACTGTGTACAAGCCTCTGTTGTGACTGTGAATCCCTGCGGTACCGGGAGCCCAAGACTTGTCATCTCCGCGAGGTTGGCACCTTTTCCACCAAGAAGGTTTCTCATTGTAGCGTTACCTTCCGTGAACATATAAACCCATTTTGTTGCCATGTTCCAATGACCTCCTAATAAAATTTGCGGATATTTCTGCAATAATTCGCATATAATATTCTAATGGTTTTAGGGGCTTGCGTCAAGCGTTTTGTCTGCAAATGTGCACAATCTTTACTCCGCTTTTTTGTGCATCAGTGATCCTTTTTTCTGCCTCTTTCCAAGGACTGAGGCTGCAATAAATGCCACAATCGGAACCGTACAGATAATGCCAATGCTCCCTGCAATACTTCCAATAATTTCGATGGCGACAAAATCGGTATTCATAAGCTGCTGGAAACTGACTCCATAACTGTAGATCATAAGCATCATGTTCAGCGAATTTCCCGCAAAAGCCATTATCAGTGTATTGGACATCGTACCCATAGCATCTTTTCCGATATTCATTCCTGAGCGGAACAATTCCTTCGCCCCCAATTCGGAGTTTAAATCGTGAAGCTCTGCGCACGCAGACGCAATGCTCATAGCCACATCCATCACAGCTCCCATACACGCAATCAATATTCCGCACAGCAGGAGGTCTTTTAACTCAAGACCTGTATCTCCGGAGATCAAAAGCAAAGTTTCTGCTTCCTCCATTTGGTAGGTCGTCACTGACATCAGCGCCTGAACAATAAGAGAAAACACGGCTCCTGCAAGCACACCACACACACTTCCCACAGCGGCCACCACAGTTTTTGCCTGTATCCCATCGATCAGGAAAAAGGTAACTAGATTACATACCAGAATTAGAAAGGTTGTAACCACTAATGGAGAATATCCTTTCAGCGACAGCGGAAGCAGGATCCAGATAATACAGACCATCGTAAAGATTAGCCCCGCCGCGGATTTTGCCCCTTTTTTCCCGCCGATTACAATAAGGAGCAGCAGAAATACAGCAACACATCCAACAAGCCATGGCGCCCGGTAATAATTGTAGATAGAAACTTGATAATTGCTATCAGCTCCAGTGTCAATACGTACCGATACCTTATCCCCCTGCTCAACACGGACATTGTATAAAGAACTGAAATAATTCGTCACCTCTGCGGTCTCGCCTTTGTATCTCCCAGTCAGGATCTCAACTTGGAGTTCCATACTTCCACGCCACATTCCATCCATATCCTCATCTACAGTCGTGTTATCTTCCAGTATGCCTATGACCCTCCCCACTTCATATTCGATTCCGGATATATCACTGCTACGGTAAACCGGACGGTCATGATTCGCAAAATATAAAAGCGCCGCAAAAGCAAGGAGGGCCAGCGCTGCTATGAGCAGCTGGCCTCCTTTCTTTATTGTGGGAACGGCATCATCCTGTCTCGCTTTTTCCTTTTTTCTGCCATTGTTCTTTAGTATTTCTTTTATTTTCATGCCTTTCTCACCCGAAACATTATTTTTCTTTTCTCTTTCTCCGTACAGCAAAGGCTCCAGCAGCCACACCAGTTGCCATGAACATCATGAAGAGATATACTGTTGGAAATGCCTCGTCTCCTGTCGGTGCAGAGCTCTCTTTCCCGGTATCTTTGCTTCCGCTGCCATTATTTACGCCATCAGTGCTACCCGGTGTGGCATTCCCATTCTGTCCAGTATTTCCGCTGCCTGTACCACTCTGAGTACCGTCTCCGCTCTGACCGCTGTCTCCGGCTCCGGCAGAAACTAGCGTGATCTCGTCACAATTTCTAACCCTCAGGCAAGTAACAGGAATATCTGATTCTCCTTCCGGATGAGCATAAACAAGTCCTACCGCACGAATCTGTGCTCCTTCTTTTATGATGTCTGCAAGGTTGTTTGCTCCTGTAGTGCCTGAAGTAATATATCCGTCAATGAAAATATTTGCCTCTGCTCCACTTCCATCATCAAGCCAGAACTGTGCTACCCCTTTCTCACCGGAATATACCACATTGGTGACTTTTCCGCTGACTTCTACCAGCTTTCCACCATTTGTGTCATAATCCATTGCCGCTGCCGCCGCCATTTTCTGTGGTTCATAGATATGCGGCTCCTCATCTGCCAAAATCTCGCTGTTCATGATCTGGATCTCCTTATCTCCCTGATAGGAATCCACATATCCCGTGATACGCACTTTGGTTCCAATCTTCATGCCGCTCTCCGAGTACGGGAATACGGTGATGCCGGCTGTATCATCCTGCACATAGATTGTGTCAAAGAAGGTTGTATTCTCATTATCTGTTCCTGATGTCACATAACCTTCTATAGCAAACACTTCTCCTTCTTGTGCCTTACGCACTTCAGCAATAGGAGTAACCGGAAGCTCCACTGTCACCTCGTCCAGAATGTTCTGGATGATCGTATAATTCAGATACTGCAGATCAAACTGGTTGTCCATCTCAGCCTTCACTTCGAAATCCGAGAGGAACACAGTTCCAGCCACGAAGAGATTTGCTCCACTGTCCAAGGTCTCATGGGCCAGCATCACTACGTCTCCCTTCTCCACTACAGTTGAATTGTCGCCATAGCTTCCATCATCGTTTTTGCTATCCACGGAATAAGTTGTATCATATCCGCTTATAAGCGCCTCTGCCCTTCCTGACGCTACCGCGTCTTTATCCAGATTAACGGTACAACCACTATAAGCACTGTATTCCTGATCTTGTGAAGCTCCTGCGAGATATCTGGAATTCTCGTTATATGTATTTTTCAGATAGAGGCGGTATGCCTGTCCGCCATTGTTCTCCGTATCATAGGCTTCATCACTGTTCAATTTAGTTGTGGATCCGATGGCTGATAAAAGTTTATTAATCTCTGTAGATGTCTGGCCATCCGCTGTGTCCTGATAGTCTGCCAGCCCGCATACAATCAGTGTTCCGCCATTATCTGTGTAGGTTTTTATCATGTTGATAAATTCATCATCAAAATGTGATACCTTATAATCTCCGGCATTAGCTGTGCCGTTCTTCTTCGCCGGAGCTGAAATCACAAGGAGTGAACACTCTTCAAGCATTTCCGGTGTAATCTCATCTGTCACGACTTGAACACGGATGTTTTTATCTCCGGCAATGGCTGTAAAGTTCCCCATATTCCCGCCGTAATATCCTGTTACATAGTCATTATAATGGGTTCCGTCGATAAGAACATTCGTCACCATCTCTGGCGTTACGTAGGTAAGTTTAAGAACACTACTGTATACTTTCTCCGCTCCGCCCAGATGTGCGTTGACCGTCACTGTCATCTCCATATTGCCCACAGAATCATATATATAATCAAAACTATATCTTGCCGTGCCCTTGGACAGTACAGAGGTAAGCCCTGCTGCGCCCAGATCGGCTTTGTGCACAATCTCACCACCGACAGAAAACTCGATGGAGTCCACAGCCATATCTTCTGCTTCATTGTTGTAGAGATCAAGAGCCACAGTCAGGGCCTCGCCTTTAACAGGCAGTACTTCGTCTGTAGAAATGCTGTTGATGCCAGCCGCCTCTACTTCTCCTACCCACACCGGAGCCGTGACCGCAATATCGCCGTCTGCTTCTGTAACTTTCAGATAGTAATAGGAGTAATCATTGTCTACGGTAAACTCTACAGTTTCCGCATTTCCCGACACAGTCTTTTCATCCAATATAAGACCGCCATTAGCAATTACCTGAACTGTTCCGATAGATTCATCTGTCGGATCACTTAAGTCTGCCATCAGAGTTACCTTATCGCCTGTCTGACCTTCTGTTAGAATGCTACCCATCTCATAGCTGTCCAATGTATAGTAGATACTCAGGTCATTGTCCTCTGTGGCATAGACACGGTAATTACGCATGGCATCATATATGTTCTCCCTTGTAAGGCTGTCGGCCATAACAACGCTGCGCGCAGTATTCGCATCTCCCCACAAGCCTTTGTGGTTGTCCTGATTATTCGTAGGAGCCACATGCCATCCTTTATCAAGCGCTCTTTGATAATACTCATAAGACGGAAAATATCCAGAACTTCCGATCGCCCCTTCACCATTTCCCACCTCGATCATTGTAATAAGATCGTCGATTTCCTCATCGTAATAAGCAAAATCACTAAAATCTCCAAACGTGGTACCCGGATGATTAAACTGAGTTAGTGAATCCGGATCCGTTTTCAAGGTGCTATAATAATTCTGTAGCGCTGTGCTGTAAGTAGAGTATTCTGACTGAGTCCTGCTCTGGAATCCATCTGTGTTAAATGTATTTACATGTCCAAGGCCGTTTGACCATGTCATCTCATATCCAAAAATACCTACAAAGTCTTCTGTCGTGTATTTATCTGCCAGTTCATGCCCCTCATTCCACTCCTCGCTCATAGAACCGTCTGCAAGAGTAGCTGAATCTGCATTATCGAATGAATTGGAATGGTCCGTTACTGCAAGAAAGTCAAGATTATCTACATCCGACGCATGGGCGAAAGCATCTTCACATGTGCCAGCTCCATCAGAGTAACTGGTGTGTGAATGGAGCTGCCCGAAATAAAGATTGTATTTCTCGCTGGTTCGTTCTGTGTATGAAACTGTCAGAATGCTGCTGTCCTCATATCCGTCTTTTACAGCTTTTACTTTATAAGTCTTCGGAAGCTATGCAAGAACAAGGGCTTCTGTGTATTCCTCCCATGTCTGACCTTCATCGCCTGAGTAATAGATCTGGGCTCCTTCTGTATCGCAACTAAAAGTCACCTTTGTATCCTTGGCCACTGCCCCTCCGTTAGGCGATGCTTTTACAGTAGAAACTTTGCCTTGCGTATATTCATAATTCACTTTAATACTTTCTTTAAGCCCGTCCTTTTCAGCATACGTCCGAAGAGCAGCCGGAAGTTCAGATAACTTCGGTTTATCCGCCTCGTCGTATAACTGATATCCTCCCTCATTCAGAGAATAGTATATATCTGCGCCTTCTGTTGTTGTAGTAAGCGTAATTTCAGCTCCTGCTGGCGCTTCCCCTGACACCGGATCCGCTTTGACATAAGAACAACGGTCAGCAGCAAGCACGGGGCTGCCTGTCAATATTACAGAGTCAATGCGTACTGTTCCAGAACTTCCCGGCGTTCCTTCTTTGCCGTCTGCCCGGTCCGCTCCCGGAACAAGACGAATGTAGAGTTGTTCTGCGTTCTCTGCACCGGAAGGCACATCAAAGCTAAAGCTGATGTAATTTCCAGGCGCATAGCTTGTCCGCGCGATACCATCACTGATGTCACCAGATTTGCTCACTTCACTGGAAGTCCCGTCAGAACTGTATGATGTATATTTGTAAGAATATGTTCCTGTCGTAAAATTAGAAAATGTTTGCCCGTCTGTAGAATATTGAAGCTGATAGGATCCTGCTCCCGTATTGCTGGCACGCATACGGAAAGAAATATCCATGCCACCGTATCCATCTGACGACAGCCGGAACTGTGCGTAATCATCAGTTCCTGACCCAAGTCCCGCTGCTCCCATGTAATAGGAAACAGAACCTGTGGAAGAACTTGTGCTCTTCGTATAAGGCTGTACCGCTTTCCCATCAACGAAAGCTGTATACACGGCTTCTGTATCTTTCAGGTCGTTTGTTTTATACAGATCCCCCTGAATTTCTGTCGTTACACCAGCAGCCTCATAATCCGCATTTCCAGCCCACTGTGCCACGTCGAACAAAACACTACTGTCGATCTCCAAACCTGATTCTGCCCGGTAAAGATGCATCAGGTACGCATCCGGAGAAGAAGATGATGTCTTCCCGTATGTGGTAAAAGAAGAACTGAAGTATTCCAAGTACTGATTCTTCTCTCCGTTGTATGCAGCGTTTACGTTCCTGAAAAAGAAGCCGCCGTCTTCATCCGCTTCCTGAAGCTCCCATGTGCTGTATTCGCTCTCCTCATCTTCAAACGTCAGACTATTCCCCGTAGAGCCGGAAGTTAGATACTTTCCTCCTGCTGTCAACGTAAAATATCCACCCTCACTAAGCACCGCCGTCAAGACTGCCGCTCCTTCAGGAGCGCTCAGAATTTCTCCTGAAGGCTGCGCATCCAAACCTGACAGTCTGGTGCCGCTGGCTGTTGCGGAGAGAACTTTCTCATTTGCCGGATTATAAATGATAAATGTATCTCCGTCCATCAGTCCCGTTAATCTTGCGCCTGCTGCCTTAGCCGGATCGTCCGGTTCTCCCTGAGGTTCTGCGATTGTGTAGCTAAAGGTCGACACCTCGCTGTCAGCGCAGCCATCCTTCTTGGCATATGCCAAGATCACCACAGATTTCGTAATACTGATCGCAGACTCATATTTAACATATTCCTCTGCACTGTCAATCTTATACCAGATCTGAGCCCCCTCTGTCGCGCATTGCAGGGTGACCTCTGTTCCACTTTCCACTTCTCCCTGCGCAACGCTTGCCTCTACCGGAGCACAGGTCTTCTTCTCAGGCTCAGTACTGCCTGATACCGGCGTTCCTTTGATAAAAACATCGTTAATGTTGCTCGTTCCGTCCTTCTGGACTGTCCCGCCATTCAGACTCTCTAAGCCTGCCATGCAGACGCGCAGCATAAACTTCTGATTATTAAGCTCCTGCGGAAGCCCGAATGTATCATATTTTATCTCAAGTGATGTCTTTTCAATCGCAACCGCACTGCCGTCAATGGGCGTCCAGTTTACACCTCCATCCAAAGAATACTCTAAACCGAAGTTCTTTGGTCCGGTTTTGGAAGATCTCATTTTTGCCGAAAAAGTAAGGTCCTCATACCCTTCTGCATTTATCTCCTCCATACCCCAGTATGCTTTTCCACTATCCCAAGTCTTCGCACAAAGACTGGAAGAGGAAAACCCGGTGTACTCCGCGTCTGCTACAAATAATTTCCCGCTTCCTTCTGTAGCTCCTGCAGGCAAGCTTTCGGGGGCATTTTCTTTGCTGTAACTCCACGCGGCAATCACCTGTGAATCTGCTGCCTCTGCCGGAATACTAACGCCTGTCAGCACGACGGCAATTATCAGAAACATTGCCAAAAAACGTGGGAGCAAAGACTGTTTTCCCCATCTTTCCATAAAAATCCCTCCTTTGTTCTTCCTTTACCTTTTTGGAATATTTTTTTTAGATTACCCAGTTTTTTAAGGAAGAAAAAGGACTTGAGTCTTGTTTATTCTTTCGTTTTTATTCTTTAGATAGAACGCACAAAATTACTGTTCATTTTTTAGTTATATTTCCTTCCCAGAAAGGCTTCCGCAAGTATTTTTCTTACTTTACAGTCATTTGTCTATAATAAAATTTGTTAAATATAAAAACCGCCCCGGTCTGCGGTTCATCTTGCGCAGACCGGGGTTCTCTTTGGTACTTTTAGGCTTTCCACACATATTTTCCTCTCTCACCCGTATCATAAAAATCTGCGAATGAAAGTTTGAAGATATTTTTCCCTATACCTCCCACATAAATCTGTTCTTTTATAATATACTGCCAAATCCCGCTATTAGAGATGTCTCCTTGGAGCAGGATTCCTCGAAGTTTCCCATCCCGCAGAATTGCCCTGCGATAATTGTACCTATCTTCTTCTGTCAAGACTTCATCGCCTTCCTGCGGGAGAATCGCTCCCAGACAAAGAGTCACAAGTCCAAAAAAGTTGATCGTATTCTTCTCCGCAAACATGTCCGTATAGGTTTCATTTCCTCCGCACATATTGCGTGCCGCAATTCGCCCTTGTTTCATGGCATTCGGCCAGATACCGGAAAGCCCAGTCACATCGCCTGCCGCATAGACGTCTTTTACATTTGTCTCCATGCGGCTGTCTGTCCCAATCCCACGCTCACATGCGATACCGCTGTCCTTAAGGAACTCATCTGCCGGACGCACACCCGTTGCGGCAATAACAAAATCACAATCAATACGTTCGCCCGAATCAAGGACGACTCCGCAAATATTTCCGTCTGTTCCGCAGAGCGTCTCCTGCACTTTGCATCCGAGCCGGAACTGGACCCCTGCCTTTTCAAACCGTTCCTGATATTCTCTGGCTGCGTCCGCATCAAGCTGCACTGGTAAGATCTGAAATGCCATTTCCACAACAGTTATCTTTTTTCCCTGCTCAAGCAGTCCATATGCTGCATCCAATCCTACCAAACCGGAACCAATCACCAAAATATGCTCCTTGTCCTTGATCATGTTATCGATCTTCTGCGCGTCGGAAAGATGACGCAGACCGGATACGTTATCTGCCTTTCTAAGGTCCCCTACCGGCGGGATAAAGCTCTGCGCCCCAGTAGCGATTAAAAGCTTGTCATAGGCAATCTGTTCGCCTGATTCAAGAACTACTGTTTTGGCTTCCGTATCGATCGACACTGCCTTTTTTCTAACAAGCGTAATCCTCTTTTTCTCAAAAAAGCCCTCCTCTGTAAAGTCCAGTTCCTCCGCAGTTCTCTCATGGGACAGATATTTGTGAAGCATGCAGCGGGAATGTACTTGTGAATCCGCTGATATCATAAGGATCTCGGCGTCCTTTTTCAGTCTTCTTATCTCATCGGCCGCAGTAATTCCTGCGGCTCCTGTACCTATAATCACATATCTCATCCGTCACACCTCCTCCACGTGAATCGCGCCTTTGGGACATGACTTCACGCAGTTAGGCTCACCGCCGTCCTGCTCGCAGAAATCACATTTGATCACTTTAGTCCTTGAGACACGATCGGGCTTTAATACACCAAACGGACAATTCATCACACACATAAAGCAAGAACCGCACCGCTTTTCATCATATGTCACAAGTCCACTCTGAGGATCCTTTTTCATTGAACCGCTCATGCACGACATCACACATTCAGGCTCATCACAGTGTCTACAGAAAATGGGTTTATACGTTCCGTCCCCTGTCTGATAGATAAAGTTTCTGCTCTCGCTAGCCGGATCGGTTAAATCCAAATCATATATGCTGCCAGGCGTCTTCCGATGCGCCTGCATACACGCCACGGAACAATTCCGGCATCCGTCGCATTTTTCGTATTCTACGATAATCCTTCTCATCTGCACGCCCTCCTTATATATGAAGCCCAGAGCGCTTTTCCAAAATGATCTTTTCCAAGATATCCGCGGATTCTTTTGCATCAGAGTTAATGATAACCTGTCCTCCGGTCAGAGCTTTCATATCCTCAGTAAGAAGCTTGACAGCCACGCCGCTTCCCGTTACAAACGGGGGAAGTCCCAGATGAAGAGGAAGCCCAAGGGCAAGTCCGAAACATCCGTCTGCCAGAGCCTGCTCCTCCAGCCACTGAGCCGCCGACAACACAAGCGGAAGCTGGGGAAGATCCACGCCAATCTCCTCTGCAAGCTCTGTAGCTACTATCTCGAGTCGTCCAATCGCCAGACAGGGGCCGAAATTCAGCACAGGCGGGATTCCCAATTTCTTACAGACAGCACGGAGTTTCGGCCCGGCAAGTTCCGCCGCCTCCGGGGTCATCAACCCACAGTTCTCGATCCCTCCTGAGGAACATCCTGCCGTGAGTACAATGATATCTCTCGCTATCAGTTCTTTTGTCAGTTCCACAGTAAGGACGTCATGTCCTCCCGCCGTCAGGTTAGAGCATCCAACAACGCCCGCCACACCTTTGATATCTCCAGACACGATCAAGTCGATCAAGGGCTTCCAGCTCCCGCCGAGGAATTCTTTTAAAGATCCTTCGCTCACCCCTGTAAGCGTGTGGTCGTTCCCATGATCTTCTTTAAGATTCAGCTTTATAGCGGGTCTTCTCTCTTTATAAACGTCGATCACTTTTTCGATAATCTCTTCTGTCACCCGGGCACGGTTCTCAAAGTCAAACTCTTTCAACTCTGCGTTTGCTTTTTTCGCCACACTGTCAATACAAAATTGTTTGATATGCAGTTCATCACAAATCGGTTCAATCCCCGGGAGCGTACAGTTGAATTCAGATATCACCGCGTCGATAGCACCCGTAGCCAAGATCGCCTCGCTGGTGTAATTATTACCAGCATGCCCGTCAAACACCTCTTCATAGTGCTTTCCTCGAAGCTGCAGATCCTGCCCCACACAGGTACATCCCACGAGTTTGAATCCTTTCGCACCGGCCTTCTTTGCACGCTCTATTACATCGTCTTCTATAAGACGTTTTTGAAGATATGTAAACATCGAGTGCTGATGTCCCGTAATCATAATGTTAATATACTCGGGATCAATCACCCTCATCCCCACTGGAGCCATCCTAAGCTCAGGCTCTCCAAGTACAATATCATTGAGTAGATTTGTCAGGGTCAGCCCGTAAATCCCCGTAGAAATACCAAGTTTCAGACAGTCTTTGAGCATATCTACAGGATCAGAATTCAAGTTTGTAGAACATTTTACCACTCCGTGAAAAACCTCTGATTTGGCTCCTCCCGGAAGGATTCCTAGTCTCTCCCAGTTGTCGTATCTAGGCGCATATGCCATCTTTTTGACCAGCTTCATCTTCTCATATTCAGGAAGGTACAGATCCTCAAGCACCGCGTCTGCCACCATCTCTGCACGTTTATGTACATCCTCTTCGCGAATTTCAAAAATATCCGCCAACCGGTTTAGCGCGTTTACGCCCTTGATCTCCCCTTTTTTCTGTGCTACATCTTTTACATTGCGGGCAGTGTTCTCCACTACGTGGATATAGCATCCTGAGCCTGCGGACACCGCGCGCAGAAAATTTCTTGCTACAATCGTGTCTGCTGTGGCACCACATATACCTCTTGGTGCCTCAGGTGTGATGCGGCATGGCCCATTTGAACAGAGCCGGCAGCAAACTCCCTGAAGACCAAATGCACATTTTGTACTCTGTCCTTCCACCCTGTGGTGGGATGTTTCAAAGGGAAGTTCCCTGATAAATCCCTCCAGCGGTTTGTCCGCGCTCTCACATGTAGTGCACCCATAACACTGATTCATTTGTAATACCTCCTCTTGACTTTCTCTGAAATGATCTTCCAGTGATAACAGATCTTTCGATTAAAAGTGGATAAAAATTATCTAGTTTTTATTTAAAAATATTGCCCGCAGGTCCTGCCTTAAGCGGGCATTTTCATATCAGTCATCTAAAATGTCTCGAAACATCTTTTCTTTCAAAAGATCTTCCACCGCATACTGGATTGACAGCAGCTCCTTGTGTACCTTGCAAGTAACCTTGTCTGTATTACGGCTGCAAAAATGATGTACACAATCCATCACCGCAAAGTCTGGCTCAATCGCAGTTATCGTATCATAGAGTGTCAACTCTGATAACTGTTTCTTCAGACGGCAACCGCCTCCTGCGCCGCGGACAATCTCAACTACACCGGCATGCTCTAATTTCTTGACGATTTTGTAACAAAACGCCTCCGGTATTTCCTCAACCGCGCATATCTGGCGGATGCTTTTCTTTTCTCCGTCCTTCAGCGCACGGACAACCCGTATCGCATAATCACTTTCTCTCGTAAACAACATATTATCACCCGATTTGTTAAAAGTATATCAATCTAGACCTTTTTTGTCAACCTCATATTCTTCTCCTGCACTTGTAAAAATACACAAAATTTCAGAAGTTTTTTTATTACTTTTCCCAATATGCTTCCTTCAAAAATACTACATTTTCAAAAACGCACGGTATCCTCTCACGGCCTCATACACATCCGTCTTGCTGGTCACCTCATAAGGCGCATGCATATTCAACACCGCCACGCCACTGTCAATGACCTCCATCCCATAATTTGCCATAATGTAGGCAATGGTTCCGCCGCCGCCCAAGTCAACTCTTCCAAGCTCTGCAAACTGGTACGCTACTCCCGCGTCGTCCATCGTTTTGCGCAATGCTGCAATATACTCGGCGTTTGCATCGTTGGAACCAGACTTCCCGCGGCTTCCCGTAAACTTATTAAATGTAATTCCGTTGGCGAAGAAAGCGGAGCTGCGTTTTTCAAATGCTTCTGCAAACATGGGATCGTACGCTGCGCTCACATCAGAGGAAAGCATCCTTGATCTCGTCAGTGCACGACGAACCTTCAGCTCAGATTCGCCTTCTGTCATGGCGATCAATTCCGCCACCGTGTTCTCAAAGAACCGTGAGTGCATTCCTGTTGCTCCCACACTTCCAATCTCCTCTTTATCTACAAGGAGACAGCACCCGGTTCTCTTTGCCTCTGTCACATCGAGCATGGCGAACAGCGATGTGAATGCGCACACTCTATCATCCTGTCCATAGGAGAGGATCATGCTCCGATCTATACCGCAATCACGTGCTTTTCCTGCGGGAACAATCTCCAGTTCCGCAGAAGCGAGATCCTCCTCGTCAATAGCGTACTTCTCTTTTAACAGACGAAGGACATTTCCTTTCACAGCATCTTTCTGCTCAGCTGCTATGTTTGCAATGGGACAATTACCGATAAGAAGATCCAGTTTCTCCCCTTCAATTACTTTGGACGCCTTCTTCTCAAGCTGCTCTTGAGCTAGATGAACGAGCAGATCTGTAATGACAAATACCGGATCTGACGCTTCCTCTCCGATACACACCTTTACTACTGTACCATCCTTTTTCACAATAACCCCATGCAGGGAGAGCGGCTGCGCTACCCATTGATATTTCTTAATCCCCCCGTAGTAGTGAGTATCAAGGTAAGAAAATCCTTCATTCTCATAAAGGGGATTCTGTTTCACATCGATACGTGGAGAATCGATATGCGCTCCGAGGATATTCATACCGGTTGAGATTGGCTCAGATCCGATGCGGAAAAATGCAAGCATCTTGTCCATGTTCACTGCATAAACCTTATCCCCGACCTTCAGACTCTCACCGGCCGCCTGCACCTCCTCCAAATTTCTGTATCCGGCTGCCTCCGCCATACAGATACTTATCTCTACACACTCGCGCTCTGTTTTCCCTGAATCAAGACAGGTTTTATATTTCTCATTGATACTGTCAAGTTCCTGTAACTGTTGTTCATTGTAAGTTGTCCAGATATTCTGCTTCATTTAGTTTGTTTCCTTTCTTTTCGGGGACGTAGTAAAATCGGATTTTACTACGTCCCCGATTAAAATTGACGGTGACCCAAATTGAATTTTACCCCGTCCCTTTTCTACTATTTTTCCATTATACAACTTTTTACATAACGATACAATCGTTCAGATTTTGCTTTTGATATTCTTAATTCCGTTTGAAGTTTATTTTTATACTGACGTCTCGTTTCAATATTTTCAATAATCTCCCGGGGCTCTTCAACCCCATTCAAATGCGCCTCCTGATTCAAAAGCCGCAACGCTGCTTTTTCAAACTGCATTTCAACCTCTTCCGGCACATCTATAAATATCTGTTTTTGTATTTTTTGATGAAAATCAAGAAATTCTTCAAAATCAACAAATTCTGACTGGTAAATTTCTATTGCTTTGGAATGTATTATCCGGCTTTTTCTCGTTTCATATTCCTTAAGGCTTGAAAAAGTATAATTTTCGGGTGTTTTTACGACATGTGCGTTTACCGGATTCATGTGAATATATCTGATACAATTCCAAAAATACTGCGATGTTTCTACACATTCACTTTTAAATCTATCCTGAAAGACATGACCGTTCCGATTATGTTTAAAGTTGTAATATTCTGCAAATTCCGCCAAGACAATGGCTAAATAACTAGATAAGAGTTTCAGATCAACGCGAATTAAAATATGAAAATGCGTCGACATAATTGCATATGCATATATTTCAATATCACGATCTTTGAGATGTTTCAGAAGAAGCCTGATAAAATTGTTCTTCTCTCTTTTCTGTTTAAAAATGGGTTCTCTGCTTATTCCTCTTGCTATCACATGATATAAATCTGTGCTGCTTCTTTTGCGCGCGGTACGCGGCATCCTGTCACCCCTTTCATTATTTGTATCAGGGACAGGGTAAAATTCAATTTGGGACACCTTATTTTTTATTCGGGGACGTAGTAAAATTCGATTTTACTACGTCCCCGAATAATTACCACTCAAATTTTTTTTCAAAATATGCCTTCAGATCCTCAATTTTAATCCTTTCCTGTTCCATCGTATCACGGTCACGAACAGTAACAGCCCCGTCTTCTTCTGACTCAAAATCATACGTCACGCAGAACGGAGTCCCGACCTCATCTTGCCGGCGGTAACGCTTGCCAATATTGCCTCGGTCATCGAACTCGCAGTTATAATACTTGCACAGCTCTGTATAAATCTTCTCCGCCCCTTCGTTCAATTTCTTAGAAAGTGGCAGCACACCGATCTTCACTGGCGCTAAAGCTGGATGGAAATGAAGTACCGTACGCATATCTGGCTTTTCTTCCGTACCGATATTTTCCTCATCATACGCACTGCACAAAAATGCCAGCACCATACGATCAGCGCCAAGCGACGGTTCAATAACATATGGGATGTATTTCTCCTTCGCCTCGTCATCAAAATAGGTCAGATCCTGACCAGATACATTCTGATGCTGTGTCAGGTCATAATCCGTACGGTCCGCGATACCCCACAACTCGCCCCAGCCAAATGGGAAGAGAAATTCCACATCGGTCGTTGCTTTACTGTAAAATGACAGTTCTTCTTTATCATGATCACGATAACGCACTTCATCGTCTTTAAGCCCCAGAGAGGACAACCAGTTTAAGCAGAAGTTCTTCCAATAATCGAACCACTCCAGATCTGTGTCCGGTTTGCAGAAAAACTCCAATTCCATCTGCTCAAACTCTCTTGTACGGAACGTAAAGTTTCCCGGCGTAATCTCATTTCGGAAAGATTTTCCAATCTGAGCAATTCCAAAAGGCAGCTTCTTTCTGGAAGTACGTTGTACATTTTTAAAATTCACGAAAATACCCTGCGCAGTCTCCGGACGAAGATATACGGTATTCTTTGCCTCCTCGGTCACACCTTGAAATGTCTTAAACATCAGGTTGAACTGACGGATATCCGTAAAATTATGTTTGCCACAGGTTGGGCATGAGATCTGATGTTCCTCGATAAACGCAGTCATCTGTTCCTGAGACCATCCGTCCACAGATCCCTCTAAAGTAATCCCCTTCTCCTCGCAGTAGTCCTCGATCAGTTTATCGGCGCGAAAGCGTTCATGGCACTCCTTACAATCCATCAACGGATCACTGAATCCACCCAGATGTCCGGACGCCACCCATGTCTGAGGATTCATCAAAATTGCGCAATCCACTCCAACATTGTATGGATTTTCTTGCACAAACTTCTTCCACCATGCCCTTTTCACATTGTTTTTTAACTCCACACCAAGATTGCCGTAATCCCATGTATTCGCAAGCCCGCCGTAGATCTCAGACCCCGGATATACAAATCCCCTTGATTTTGCCAGCGCTACGATTTTATCCATTGTCTTTTCAACCATAGTTTATGTTCCTCACATTCTTTTACTCAATTGGTACTTATTATAACGGGTGTATCCATATTTTTCAAGGGATTTACAGCAGAGTCTCCAGTATCTCTAATGATTTAAACTTTCTGCCCACGTACACTTCCATAAGTCTCCCCATCACTCTTCCTAACTCATCAAGCACTTTCTCCGTCACAGTAAATGTGTATAACTTCTCAATACTACTAGATTCTATATATTGCATGCTATATAAAGTCGAATTATCTAACACCATGTCGTCGATCACCCCGGCAACGCACTCACTGCACACAATCCCGCCTTTCACCGCGCTGAACACAGACTGTCTGTCTTTGTCTCCACACGTAACGCACTGGAAAACCTGTGGCGCCTGCCCATTGATTACCAGCGCTTTTAATTCGAATATGTAACGTATAAGCCGGTCTGAAATATGCGGATTTGTAAGCGCGCGCATGGTCTGATAGAGAAGCTTTAGCATTTCCCTCTCATCATTAAATTCTTTCGTATAATAATCGGCAAATTCCAAAAAATAGAACCCATAATACGCCCCGATCATATCCCGCCTTAGCTCGGCAAAATAATTGGAGATACTGGCGGACTGGATCGTGTAGGAAGTCCGCCCCTCGTACATTGTAAATTCTCCAAAGGAAAAAGGATTTACGGCTCCCACCAGCGGACTATTGGGTCGTCTGGAACCCTTGGCAAAAGCCGATATCTTTCCATATTCTTTTGTCAGTATAACCACCCGCCGGTCATATTCCCCTACCGGCATCGTGGAGAGCACCATGCCCGTCAGTACGATCTGATTCACGCTTCCCCTTTCTACCGCCAAAGCACTGTGCCGCCCTCTTCCTTGCCAGTTCCGCCCTGCCGCCCTGGCTGCTTACACCTGCCTGTCTTCTCTTCCTTTCCAGCGGTATGCTGTTGCATCTTGTAGGTAAGATAATCCGCCACGCTTCCTGTTGCCATAAACTTCTCCCAGTATGTCTCTCTCATCGGTTCACCTCTTCATATGTGATCAGAACTTCCGGCACATTCTGCCCCGCATAAATTTTGCCGTGCAATTTATTTGCATTAACCGTAGTTCTTCTTGATAAATTTAGGTTCTCCGATTTCTAAAATGAGTATACTGTATAAAAAATACCAGATGCTTTTTCCGAAATATGCCTTGACAATTTTATTTTTCCCTATAAATTACATCTCATCTTCCCTGTATCCGAAATTCTTCATCAGAAAATCACTGTCCCGCCAGTTCTTCTGCACCTTAACCCACAATTTCAGATTTACCCGGCAGTCCAGCATCCTCTCGATCTCATAACGTGCCGTACTGCCGATCTTCTTGAGCATTGTCCCCTGCTTTCCGATAATAATACCCTTGTGCGAATCCCGCTCACAGATGATAGTAGCGTCGATGTGCATGACCTTTTTCTCCATCTTCATGCGGTCAATGGCTACCGCGATGCCGTGGGGAATCTCCTCATTTAAGCTGTGGAGCGCTTTCTCACGGATAACTTCCGCCACGATTTGGCGCTCCGGCTGGTCTGTAACCGTCTCTTCATCATAGAACTGCGGACCGTATGGAAGATATTTCAATATCACTTTCACAAGCTCGTCCGTATTGTCACCGCTGCGCGCTGACACAGGAACGATCTCAGCAAAATCATACTCCTTTCGGTACAGATCAATGACAGGAAACAGCCCCTCTTTCTTCACCATGTCGATCTTATTGATAACAAGGATCACAGGTGTTTTCACCTTCTTAAGCTGGTCTATGATATGCCGCTCACCCGCGCCAATAAATGTGGACGGCTCTACAAGCCAAAGCACCACATCAACCTCATTTAGTGAGCGCTCTGCAATATTTACCATGTATTCACCAAGCTTATTTTTTGCCTTATGGATCCCCGGAGTGTCCACAAACACAATCTGCCCCTCCTCCGTAGTCAGAACTGTCTGGATACGGTTTCTCGTGGTTTGGGGTTTGTTGGACGTGATCGCGATTTTCTGCCCAATCAGATGATTCATCAGCGTGGATTTTCCCACGTTGGGTCTTCCGATCAGCGTCACAAATCCAGATTTAAAATCTTCTCTCATATATTCTTCCTCATTTTGGCTTTCCTTCCATTTCCCTGCACTCAGCTTAACGTCTTGACTTCCATGAAGAGTGCCTTCTGCTCCTCAATCTTTTCCTCACTTCCAATCACGCACAGTAAATCTGCGTCCAGCATTGCCCGGACCACTTTCGCCAGCGCCCGGATATCGTCTTTTCCGGCATTTAATATCTCGTCCCGCTCTCTTCGTATCATCTCTTCTGTGACACGGTTCATATACAGGTTCATAGAACGGCTTCCTTTTGCCGCTGGATTCATGGGCCGGTCAATATTGCTGATCGTTCCAATGATAAACTTGTTCATGTCACGGTCGTCTACATCAAAGTTCTCGAGATAATTCACAACTCCTTCATACACTTCGAGTGTTTTCTCGAGATTCGGGTCGCGATATGATATCAGATATCCTTCCCCGATGCGGTTAAAATTGCTCATACAGCCGTATGCCCCGCCTTTGACACGGACATTCTGCCAGAGATAATCATAACTTAAAATCACCTTTAATATCTGAAGAGCACCCACATATTCGGCTCCCCCGTCAATGAAATTACCTGCTCTTGCCACATACTGTACCTTCGAAGAAGTCTTAAAACCTTCATTGAGCTTTGCGCAGTGGATAATGCACGGCATATCTGCTGCGTTGCCCCCATCGGCAGGCAGCGTGTCATTCAGTCCATTTCTCACAACATCAAATGCCGAACGTATCGGCGCAAGCCCTTCTTCAGCCGACGTATAACTTACCATCAGGTTGTCAGCTCTGAAGATCTTCCTTGCGATCATTTTCAGATTGCGGATCAGCTCTTCTTTGTGCCCTTCAAAATCTTCCTCGATTGTTTTGACAACCTCATAGAACCCGATTCCGTCCGTATCATCCTTAAATTTGGCGATCGGCGAAGTATAGGATAACGCCCGCAGTGCGGCTGTGGTATGCCCGGAAGAGAGGAAGGACATCTGGAGACGTGAGCGCAGCATGGCAATAATCTCCTTTAAGCGTTTCGCGTCCTCCAGCTTTGATTCCATAAGAATTTCACGCATCATAGCAAAGAGGATGTCCATCTTCGGATAAAGCGCCTTACCCTTCATTTCAAACGTAGCGCGGAACTCCTTTTCCCTTACTTTTGTCACATCGGCATAAAGCTCCAAGGATGTGCCGATGCCTCCCGTATGGACGTTGATCTCATTGAACAGTTCCCCGTACTCATAATTTGCCGTGTCAATGATGCCCAGAACATTCTGTAAAATTCCCACATAAGGAAGCAGTTCTTCGCTGATATCCGACAAATCAAACATAAGCGTCGCATAGCCGATTCCATTTGTCTCTACGTTGTGATGCACTACCTTCACTCCGTCTACATCCATCTCTTCATTGCAGATGGGTGCGGTCTCGTGGGAGATATCTTCTCTCTTTAATACCGGAATCTTCGCCAGATCCTCAGGCGAGGATTCTTCTTCCTGATATTCTTCCAACTCTTTCGTGGAGCGCACAAGCTCCTCGATTCCCTCGTCGGAGAGGCTCTCCTTATAAGCTCTAAGTTTCTCGGAAAGTTCCCGGTCCATTCGTGCAGTACGCCCTTTTTCAGGACGAATAATTACTACTGCGCCGTGAGTATTGTCAATCAGATATGTCTGGATCAGTTCTTCGAAATATCCGGACTCCACTTGACTTTTCAGGAACTCAAACACTGGAATCGCCTCCATATGGATGAACGGCTTCTCCTCATCATAAAGCCAACTGTCAAATAACTGCAGTCCATACATCAGTCCCCGCGGATAATTCCCGAAATCCGCCTCACGAAAACGAAATTCATGATAGTTAATCCCTGCGCGGAGAGCTTTTTTATCCACCCCGTTCTTTACAATATCAGTAAGCGTATCCTCAATCACACGGATAAATTCCTCTTTCTGCTCTATATTTGCATTTTTAGAAATCACAGAGAAGATAGGTTGGTACACCCCGTTATCGTATGATCCCATAATATCTTTTCCCATGCCCGCGTCTAAGAGTGCTTTTTTAAGCGGAGCACCCGGTGCTGACAAAAGAGCATAATCCAGTATCTGAAATGCAAGGTATAGTTTTTCATCCAATGAAGTTCCGATGACCTTATTGTACGAAAGATAAGTATTATCGACCTCATTTTCGTTACTTGCTATGGAATATTCCTGCACAATCTCTCGCATTTCAGAAAATGGTTCCTGATATTTGATCTTAGAATCAATCTGAATTTTCTCAAAGTCTGACAAGTATTTTTCATCCAGCCATCTTAATTTTTCTTCCATATCCATATCGCCGTATAGATAGATGTAGCTATTGGACGGATGATAGTATTTACGATGAAATTCAAGGAACTGTTCATAGGTGAGCTCCGGAATCACCTCCGGATCGCCTCCAGATTCATTTGCATAGGATGTATCCGGGAAAAGCGAATTTAAGATCACACGGTCCAACACTCCTTCAGGAGAAGAAAACGCGCCTTTCATCTCATTATATACTACACCGGAAAGCTTCAGCTCTCCATCCGGCCTGTCCAGCTTATAGCTCCATCCCTCCTGCCGGAAAGTCTTGTCATGCTGATAGATATTCGGATAAAATACCGCGTCCATATAAACGTGCATCAGGTTCTGGAAGTCCTTGTCATTACAACTTGCCACAGGGTAGACCGTTTTGTCAGGATAAGTCATCGCATTCAAAAATGTATTGAGAGAACCTTTCACCAGCTCCACAAATGGATCTTTTACAGGGAACTCCCGGGATCCGCATAACACGGAATGTTCCATAATATGCGGCACGCCCGTGCTGTCTGCCGGCGGAGTGCGAAATCCGATCGCAAATACCTTGTTCTCATCGTCGTTTTCCATGAGAAGCACTCTTGCCCCAGTCTTTTTATGTCTCAGGAGAATCCCCTTTGATCCCAAACCCGAGAGTTCTTTCTCCTGCATTACTTCATATGCTGTAAGGCTATATATACTCATGTCTGATCTCCTTTGCTTTCCTAATTATTATACCACATGTGTAGGAAAGGAAGCGCCCGGCAGTAATAGGTGCTGCTCTTCTCTTTGAACTTCGCCGCATATTCTCTTGTCTTCTTATATGTATCTGCCTTCGGCAGCTTCCCGTTATCCGGGCCACCTATGATGTTATCCATACTGATCATCATACCGGCCACTGTCCCTGCGTACAAGTATAACAGTCCTAAAGCCCATATGCAACCTCCACACAGACATATGGGCTGGATTTCCCGGCCCTGCTTTCTAGCATGCCGGCGGACCGTCCTGTGTTCTCTCTCCTTCTCCTAATTGTTCCTCAATCCTCAAAAGCTGATTGTATTTTGCCACACGCTCCGAACGGCAGGGCGCCCCGGTCTTAATCTGTCCTGCGTTGAATGCCACAGCAATATCAGCAATCATCGTATCCTCTGTCTCCCCGGAGCGGTGAGAGATAACCGCATGGTATCCCGCCTCCTGAGCTGTACGGATCGCCTGAAACGCCTCTGTTAGCGTACCAATCTGGTTAATCTTGATCAAAATGGCATTGGCAGCCCCAAGCTCAATCCCTTTTTGCAGTCGTTTTACATTGGTGACAAAGAGATCATCCCCGACAAGCTGCACCTTGTCTCCGATGCGATCTGTCAAAATCTTCCATCCCTCCCAGTCTTCCTCATCGAGAGCGTCCTCAATGGAACATATCGGGAATTCCTCAATCATTTCCTCATAACAACCGATCATTTCCTCCCTCGTCCTTGCAACCTCGTATCCACATATCTTACTTTCACCCGGAAAGACATAAACCTTCCGCTCTTCGTCGTACAACTCGGACGCAGCTGCGTCCACTGCAATCTTGATATCCTTCCCCATCCGATAGCCTGCCTGTTCCACAGCATCCCTTAAAAGGCGTAATGCTTCCCGTGTATTCCCAATGTCCGGTGCAAATCCTCCCTCGTCCCCCACCGCGGTGTGCAACCTTTGCTTTTGCAGAACCGTTTTCAGCGTATGATAGACCTCCGCGCAAACGCGCAGCCGTTCGCGAAAGGACACCTCTTTTACCGGGACGATCATAAACTCCTGAAAGTCAAGTGCATTATCAGCATGTACTCCTCCGTTTAAAATATTCATCATAGGAACCGGCATTTTCTTTGCTCCCACTCCTCCCAAATAGCGGTACAACGGCATCTTAAGCACATCGGCAGCCGCTCTTGCCGCTGCCATGGACACACCCAGAAGCGCATTTGCCCCTAGATTGCTTTTATTCTCCGTCCCATCCGCTCGGACTAGCGCACGGTCGATCTCCTCCTGATCAAATACATTCATCCCGATAACCGCGCACGCTAGGCGGCTGTTTACATTTTCCACCGCCTGTTCTACACCTTTTCCGTGATAGCGCTTCTCCCCATCCCGAAGCTCCACCGCCTCATACTTCCCGGTAGATGCGCCAGAGGGCACTGACGCTCTGCCCACCGTGTCTTCTCCCGCCAGCACCTCTGCCTCTATTGTAGGATTTCCCCTCGAATCAAGAATCTCCCTTGCGAATATATCCCTGATGGGTAATTGTCTGTCCATGGCTTGTTCTCCTCTCGATTTTTCTTTCCTTACAAAAACAGGCATGCTTTATTAAAAGCTAATGCCTGCTGTTTCATCCCGAATTCCGGGGTTCATGTCTTTAGTTTTTCCGGGTGCGGAGTGCTTCATTCGCCTGCCTTTCATCTTCCAAAGATTACATTTTTTAGGATCCACAGACAATATTAAAAGTAAAATTCCAAATCAGATCCCCCAGTTGTTTATCCGTATAAAAATACGTTTTGCAAAATATGTGCTTAAAGCACATAATAGTACAGGGTAATGTCTTCATAATGCCCCTCTTTCATGAGAAAGCCGCCCGGCACAATTCCAAGCCGCACAAACCCCAGTTTCTCATAAAGTCTGAGAGCATGAGTATTGCTACTTACCACCGCATTGAACTGAAGAATACGGAATCCCAATTCTTTCCCTTTCTCTATACAATGCTTCACAAGAAGCCCGCCGATATGTCTTCCTCTCACATCTGCTCGCACCGCATAACTGGCATTGCAGATATGACCGCACCGTCCGACATTATTCGGATGGAGGATATAGAGCCCGACAATTCCTCCGAATTCACAATCATAAGCGATTCCCGTAAAAGACTGCTCTTTAAAAAATATATCACCTGTCGTTTCTGTCAATAATTCTGTCTGCGGAAACGCCACGCCTTCCTCCACGACCTGATTCCAGATCATGACTGTGTCCTTTGCGTCTCCTGTTTCATATGGTCTTACCTTGATATCCATCTGGCCCATTCTCCCAACAGCATCATTCTGATAAAGTCTTCCCTGCTCTCAGCATACGGAACATTCTTCTTGCGCCATCTAAATACAGTTCTTCTGCACGATCCAAAGCCTCCGAAAGTGGCATTGCACCATTCACTGTTGTCATAATGGATTCAATCCCATACTCAAAAATATTCTCCGCGCCTCTCCCCATGCTCCCAACCAGAGCCACTGCCGGAATACCACGTGCCTTACATCTTATTCCAATACCCTGAATCACTTTTCCGAAAGCTGACTGCCAGTCTGTCGCCCCCTCACCTGTGACGACAAGGGAAACCTCTTCTAGTTTTCTGTCAAAGTCTACCAAATCGAGCACTGCGCTGATTCCTGATTTGAGCTCCGCACCGAGAAACACCATAAGCGCGGCTCCCAGACCGCCCGCTGCACCAGCGCCGGGCATCTGGTCCATATCGACCCCGTATTTGTGCTTCAAGATATCCCGGTAGTTCTTCATGCCCTCTTCCAGTTCATCCAATATCTCCGAGGTTCCTCCCTTTTGTTTTCCGAAAGTATAAGTTGCCCCGTTCTTTCCACAGAGAGGGTTAGTTACATCACACATAACAGTGAATCTGCACTCAGACACGCGGGGATCCATACCTGACGCATCAATATTGCGGATGCGGATCAAATCCTCTCCGCAGCCGTTCAATTCCCTGCCGTTTTCGTCCAGAAAACGCACGCCAAGAGCCCGCATACATCCAATCCCACCGTCATTGGTTGCAGAACCTCCGATGGCAATGGAAATGTCACGGAAGCCTCTTTTTATGGCATCACTTATCATCTCACCCGTCCCAAACGTAGTGGTTTTAAGAGGGTTTCTTTCTTCCCACGGCACCAGGGGGAGGCCTGAGGCAGCTGCCATCTCCATAACGGCCCGCCTGTCATCTATTTTTCCGTAGCAGCTTACCCTCTCTTCCCAGAGCGGTCCATGTACTTTCGCTTCTATCCTACCGCCTCCCACCGCGGAGATCACGGCGTCGGTCGTCCCTTCTCCTCCGTCCGCCATCTCCACGCCGACGCACTCACAGCCGGGAAAGATCTCCTTGGCCGCCTTTGCGAGAAGTTCTGCCGTCCTACGCGATGAGATTGTACCTTTAAACGAGTCTGATGCAAATAAAAACTTCATGCCGCCCGTTTCCTCCATTTCTCTTTATTTCTTGCAGACACGCATCCTGTCGCCCTGCTGTGTCTGTTTCTTCGGATATCATATCACCTTATTGGAAGATTGCCAACAAAGTATGCTTTATAACCTCAATGAAAATAATGATCCCCTATCTGCATACCATATCCTCCTGTACTGAAATAAAGACATTCTCCCACAGGATTGCCTCCCGCCAAAGCATCCTGAGCCGCCTGTCTCGCAGAGTCTGTATATCCTCCACTCGCCAGCACAGAATCAAGCCACCCGGTCATCGCAGGAGTAAACTGGCCCGACTGATAGATCACTTCTCTGACCGTATTGGGATAGGATGCGCTTCGCACGCGGTTCATAACTACTGCTCCCACAGCTACCTGTCCCTCATATGGCTGATTCCCTGCTTCACAAAAAATCAGCGCTGCCAGAAGTTCCTCATCTGCTGATGATACGGGGACTGACGCCATCTGTGCCTCTGCAAGTCTCTTCGCTTCCTCTTCAGCCTTTCTTTCTTCTATTTGAGCAAGGTACGCTTCATGCGCTGCCTCTATCGTCTCTTTTGTCTCACCTAGCACCTTTCCACAGATACTCCCTGCACTCCCCGAGAGATCCCGGCGAAAAGATTCTGTTTTTACATTTGTTTCCGGCATATCCACTTCCGCCGCTATACTCGTAAATCCTGTCATTAGCACCGCGGCAGCAATCCCTGCGTACAATCTGCGCAAGAAACGCCTCATCTGATCATGTTTCATATACTCCTCCGTCCATTTCATTGCAATATTTTTACAGATATATTTAAAATATATTCTTATATTTTCATATTTATTACATATATTACAAAAATGTTACGGGTCGTATTATAATACACGGTCAGCTTACTGTCAATTTTTTTATTTACTCATTACCGCCGGAGGAAATTCGCAATCCTTTTATACAATACAAATGTCACAGCGCCATTGATTCCCGCTTTAATGACATTAAAGCCGACGATAAAAGGCATGAGATCCCATACAGCATCCACTGGCACTCCCATGAAAGCCGGAGTAATAACCATATTCGCTCCCATCATGACCAGTGCCATCGCAGCTGCACCGCATACAAGGGCTATAACTGCTGTTTTCCTCGTCTTATTCTTATGATAAATAGTGCCAGATACCAATACAAAAACCCCTGTGGCGATCACATGCATCAGAATACCGTAGAGCCCACTGCCTGCACTCACAGTTAGCCCCTGAACTACGGAAGTCACCACGGTCAGGACAAGTCCTGCCAGCGGCCCGAAGGCAAAGGTTCCAATCAGTATCGGTATATCGGCCGGATCATACTCAAGAAATGACACAATAGGGAAGATCGGAAAGTGAATCAAGTACACCAGCGCGACCGAAATCGCCACCATCACTCCCATCTTCACAACTTTCAATGTCTTGCTGCTTGCTGCCAGATTCTGCTGGTCTGTCTGTTCTGTCATATTGCTCTCCTTTTCCTGCCCTTTATGGGCTGTTGTTATTTTTGTAAAGGAACTCTTCTAAGGAGAGACCGCGGCATAGAGGAATGGGGCCAGCCCAGCTACATCTTCTGCGAATCCAAATGGCTTTCCCCCAAAAAAGAACCCCGGACTTTAATGTCCGGGGCGTTATTACCTTCCTCTGTGAAGCTGCTTACGGAATAATTAAATTCCAATAAGTATGTTCTCTTCTCTCATCCAGACTATACTGTCGGTACCGGAATTCTTTCCCTATAGGAAAGTCACCGGTTCAGCCGCTTATAAAAGCGGGTCGCGGACTATACCGCCGGTTGGGACTTGCACCCGACCCCGAAGATTTATTCCTTTTACAGATACTAATATAACTCTTTTTTCAACAAATGACAAGAGAACTTATATAAATAATTATTTGAAAAATGTTCATAATCCATTCAAAACTTCATCACACTTTTTACACAACTTCTTTTTATACTATAATTGTTCTTGAAGAAGAACACTTTTTCATAAACTTTTTCCCCCTTTGAGCCACGTCCAACGTGGCTCATCCTTTTTATAAACAGAAAGCCGTGCATCCTGCAAAGGCACACGGCAAATACATTTTCCTGTTATCTTTCTGTTATACGTCCGCTTATCTCATAATCCTCCCCCGCAGTTTTCCCCATACATGTCCCTGTGCATACTCATAGGCCCTGTCATATATGAAGAGAGCGATCTGACCTCCCACCAGCACACCGATCAAAAAGGCATCCGATATCGCCCGGCCAAAAAGCAGGTCCCGGAAAAGAAATACCGCTGGGATATAAACAATATTAAAAATCACATATTTGGATATCCAAAAAATCGCTTTGCGATTCTTATACTGAGGGCGCTTCTCCAGCCATCTCCACACAGCCTCGATCCCCCAGATATAGAATCCCATTGCTGTGAATGTGAACACATAAAACTTATTGGGCGCAGTGATAAATCCGAGCAGAACCGCTGCAATGTAAAATGCGGCTCCTGTCCGCAGTCCAAACTCCCAGATAATAACCCCCACAAAAAAGGACGCCGCCGCGAGCAAAAATAACGTACTTGTCTCGATCACGCTCCCCAGAGCCATAAAAACAACGGTGAGTGCAAGCATCAGCCCGCCAAATGCCAGTGTCTTTGCTTTTACATGCATGAACAAAGATCGCCTCCCATACACTCGCAGAGCTGGTCTGCAATAAACAGATCACAGCACATATTTCCAGTTCCACACGAGGATCCTCCCATGCCGTAGCCACTTCCGTATGAACTGTTCTGATATCTTCTGCTGCTGAACTCCAGCTGATTTAAAAGCTGCCGGTACTGCAAGTTATTTGGTTCCATATTGACTGCCTGTGCCGCATGGTCTCTGGCAAGTACATTATTGCCCATTCCCGCGTTTGCACAGCCACTTAGATAGTACCAAAGCGCAGATCTCTCCTGCACCTGATCCAGTGTATTGAGCGCCTCGCGGAAACGCCTGCTGTTGATATAATTTGCAGCCGCCTGAAGCCTAGGATCTATCTGACCATTCTGATAGCTGCCATAGCTTGACGAACTTCCTGAACTTCCCGCTCCGCCGTAAGAATAACCACCTGAGCCGCCGGAAGATCTTTCGCGCATAATCGTATCATACGCCTCCTGAACTTCCTTGAACTTTTCCTCCGCGAGATCGGCAAGCGGATTATCCACATTGGCATCCGGGTGATATTTCCTTGTCAGATCCCTATATGCCTTCTTTATCTCATCATCCGACGCACTCGGAGACACTCCAAGTACCTCATATGGGTTTTTCGTCATTTTTCTGATCCTCGCTTTTCTTCATCTGTATCCTATTATAACGATTCCAGACTCCATCATACAATATATTCCGTAAAATGTCTACATCCACAAGGCATGGCAGACGTTCAAATGACGCTGTGCTCTCTGCAATCATCATGCACAGAATGTCCTTAACACGTTCTTCATACCCATCCTGAAGAAATACTTCCCGGAGTGGATTATACCTTCCTTTTTCCAGATTTTCTGGAAGATCCTCATAAGCATCCATAATATAAATGAATTTTCCCATAAAGAATCCCATCCGTCGCAGTTCTCTTTCCCAGACATCCTCGCGATAAACAAACAGCTCTTCCATCAGCCGTCCGAAGCACCCTGCCGTCCTGTCAATGTCTGTGCTCCCTTCTTCTTCACACCGGGCAAGCTCTTTAAGTGAAGAACGGATCGCCCTGCTCTGCCTCGGATAAGACTCGATAATACGCCGTGCCTTCCCCCGTACAATATTCTTTGTCAGAAGACTGCCCACCTTCCTCTCATCCCGCCAGTCGTCTTCCATATGGTAATACGCTAACAAAACATTCATCGCCGCCGCGTAGGATGTGATCTCATTCCGGAGCATAAGCTGTTTCTTTGCAGGATGCACTTTACAGCGATGCTGCTCCTGCTCTGCCACATTTTCATACAAAGAGGAGAGCAGGATAATAGCAAACGTCATATCATAGGTCAGCGTCATCTGCCCGATAAAGCCATACTCCTCTTTCAACACACGGCACAATCCGCAATAATATGCTTTATATTTTTTCAGATCCTTTACTTTCAATTCTGGTTCATGAATCGTCACATAGCCAAACATATCTCATCTCTTTCCCCGGATCATCATGATTTTTCTCAAAATAAACACACGGTCATTTTACCACACAGACAGGCCGGTTGTGCACTATATTCATGAATTTTTCATAAAATCTTCTAAAGGACTAAATTGACAATTCCCACTCAACTTTTTATACTATGCAGGAGACTTTTGCTAACACTCTGATCCTGCGGAAGCATCATTCAGGCTATATCACATTTTCAAAAAAGGAGACTGCATTATGACAGAAAACAAGGTAACTACCCATACAAAACAGATTACTCTCATCGGACTTATGACTGCGGTCGTCTGTATTCTAGGACCTTTGAGCATCCCGCTCCCCATAAGCCCTGTTCCGATCTCTTTCACCAACTTAGCCATTTTTCTTGCAGTCTATCTGCTGGATCTGAAAGGAGGCACAGTCTGTCTCCTTGTATATCTTGCTCTTGGCGCTGCAGGACTCCCCATATTTTCCGGCTTTAGCGGTGGTCTTGGAAAACTGGCGGGCCCCACTGGCGGATATCTGATCGGTTTTATTTTCCTTGCGCTGATTCAAGGTTTCCTGATGAATCGTTTCCCCGGGAAAAATACTGCTGCCATCGCCGGAATGTTACTTGGTATGGTTGTATGCTACTTCTTCGGAACTGTGTGGCTCGCATGGCAGATGAATCTTTCCTTTACGTCCGCCCTTTTTCTAGGCGTAGTACCTTATCTGCCGGGAGATGCCGTCAAGATCCTTGCAGTGGCGCTGACGGGTCCAAAGCTAAAAGCAGCGATAAAGCGGGCGGAAGTATAGATAAAAATAATTCTTTCACATAGCCGAAAATGGAATTTCTCTAAAACAGCCGAAGCAGGGAATAACCACACTCCCTACTTCGGCCATTTTAACATTCCTATCCACGGCTACTCTGTTACATAACCGTAAAAAGTATATCCATCCTTAAACTGTACTTCCGCATACATCGACGTCCCATTATCCCCCAGTATACCACTGTTCATCGCCTTCAGACGGTCCGCTATAATGCGGATATCCTCCTGTGACCGGATCATCAGCTCATCGTCCATATCTGGATAAGACATATATTGAGCATCATCGGAAAGTTCCGGCAATATCGTATCCAGTATTCCACTCTCTACAGCTGCATCCGGCAGATAGATCACGATGGATTCTACTTCTTCCGGGTCGATCCCTCTGCGGAGTGTATACCCGGATTCTTCCAGATATGCCAGCGTATGCTCAAACCCTTCATATATATATTGGCTTCCTAATGTAATTCCCTCCTGCTCTGTTCCGCCCGTGTATGCCACATCTGAAACTGCCGCTGCGGGCATGCCGTTTATACTCATTCCAGCATAGGAATCCTTCACGCTGATCCACATCTCGGCGATAGGCGCAGCATCCGCCAGTGTGCGGATATCTGTTTCCATCAGATCCTTTTTATACGCCTCAAAGAATGCGTCTTTTTCTTCTTTAAACTCTGCTTCCTCTGAGTTTCCATAGGAATCTTTCACCGATATGGACAGAAGACTGTCTTCCTCTATGGCAAATACGGGGAAGAACAGCTCCTGCCTGTACTCATCGTCCTTACAGAGCTCTTCCAGAACTGAGAGAAGATGTTCCCGGTTCACGCAGTAATCTCTTACTACCTTTCTTCCGCTTTTCAGCTTATAGCAGAAGGTAGCACCGATATAATCTTCGGAATCAAATCCTTCCACTTCTCCACTGTGCATGTTCTGTACGTTGATCCCGTTTTTGAAATTTTCTATTCCTTCTTTGGCGAGCAGGTAAACCGAAGCGGTATTGTCCGTAAATGCACCGTACGCACGCAGTTCCTCATATTCATCACTAAGTGACGCGGGATAGTCATAATACCCGGAGAAAGAATCCGTCCGCACACTCATGCTCTCCACTTTCTCCTCAGCCGGAATGTATGTGTCATATCCAAGCAGGTCGAACCGGAAAACACACAGTACCGCGAATACCGCGCCAGTACAGATCAGCGAAGATCTCCATCCTTTAAGCAGCATCTTCAGATCCTGATGATAGATAAACTCAACCACCGCGCAAAGGAGCACAACCATCAAAAAGCAGAGGACAAACAGCCATTTCGTCCCATTGGCTCCCATAAACTGATTGATAAATATCCCACAAAACAGTGCCGCCGGGATACATATCAGCACCTTGAACACCGGCGCCGTACCAGAAAACGAAAGCGCCCGTCCCGCCGCCTCGGCAGGATAGACCCTGTACAGAAGCACCGCCCCTGTAAAGAGAATAATGATCACAAGAACAATGAAAATCATACTCGCCGGGCTGACTGTATCACTGACCGTCTGTCTAATCGCGTTATAAAATATTCCCGCAGGAGAGGCGTATTCCATGAGCCAGTCCGAAAGTGAACTGACTGCCGCCGTGTAGGTTTTAAAAAAGATTGATTTCAGCATTGGCACCATGGCAAACAAAAGTGTCGGATATACTGCGATTACAAGGGCTGCAAGGATTCCTGTGACAGTCTGCCCGGTCAGAACTGCCGCCAAGATACAGGTATTGTAAATCACGAGAAATGCGAGGATCCCTCCCCCAGCCGCCACGGCCATGTTTCCAAAAACCTCCGGCGTCATGATATGGTAGGCAACACCGGCGAGAACCGTCAGTACACAGCCTGCTGTATAAGGGATCACAAAAATGATAAGCCCCGAGAAATACCGGATGACGAACCACTGTCCTCTTTTTAGCGGAAGGGAGTGATAAAAGTCCGATCTTTCCCTCGAATGGATATAGGCGTAGCCTGTCAGGGCGGCAAGGGCGCCGAGCACAACGATGGCGTACGCGACGTATGTGACACTGTATCCGTTTACCATCATCGGCATCACATCCTGTATATACTCTGTCCAAACGGCCGGATTATCCCCGCCCAGATAGCTATCCATGTAGAGCATGGCATATACCGGCATACCGAGAAAAAGAACCATTCCCGTCAGGGCGGCAAGCCAGCCTCTATGCCGGATATCTTCCCGGATCAGCTTAATATAAGAAATCTTTGATGTCATAACCTGCCACCTCCGTTTCACTGATAAATATTTCCTCCAAAGTAAGAGGAAGAGCCTCCGCGAATAGAGGATCCTGCTTCTGAGCAAGCTCCAGCACTTCTCCACGCTCTCCCCGTACAGTCAGCGTCAGCACCGAGCCGGAGCGCTCCATCTTCAGAACGTTCAGTGACCGGATCAACTCCTGCTCTTTGTAAATGTCTGAGAACACACACTGCAGCTTACACGTATTGCATTTGATCTGATCCATCTCCTGCGTTAGGAGAAGTTTTCCGTTGTGCAGAAACCCTACGCTGTCGCAGATATCCTCCAGCTCCCTCAGATTGTGGGAGGAAATTACCGGGGTAAAATCCCGGTTCATGATCTCCGCCGCAAACAAACTTTTTACCGCTTGCCTCACCACGGGGTCCAGACCGTCAAAAGTCTCATCGCAAAGCAGGTATTTTGTCTTGGCGCACAGTCCTAGGAGGATGGATATCTGCTTTTTCATCCCTTTTGAGAAGGAATTGATCTTCCGCTTTTCATCTAGATTGAATTTCTTCACCAGACTGTCGAACATCTTTCTGTCAAATTCCGGGTAAACCAGCATAAAATAGTCTCTCATCGCCCGGATGTCCGCATTGGGGAAATAGTAAGGCGTATCTGACAGAAAACATATCTTTTCCTTCGCCCCGGGATTCTCAAACACGGGTTCTCCGTCTAAGATCACTTCCCCCTCATCCGGCCTGAGGATGCCACTAATCATACGAAGCAGGGTACTCTTACCCGCGCCATTTGACCCGGCAAGCCCAAAGATCATCCCCTCCTGAATAGAAGCAGTAATGTGATCCACGGCATGGATGTCACGAAAATGTTTGTCAATATTATTCAGCTCTATCATGCGGACCCTCCTTTTTGTAAATACAGTCAATGACCTGAATGTACTCTTCCCTTCCGATACCTAGTTCTTTTCCGCTTACGGCAAGCCGTTTGATCTCTTCTAACAGAGAATCTTTCTTCTGCTGTACGAGCTTGGAACTGTCTGATACGAAGTTACCTTTTCCTTTCACCGGATAGATGTATCCTTGCTGCTCCAGCAGGGAATACGCCTTCTGTATGGTGTTTGGATTGATGGATAGTTCAACCGCGAGAGTCCGTACAGACGGCATCTGTGTGCCTGGCCGCAGCACTCCTCTTAAAATGAGCATCTGAAACCGCCGCATGATCTGTTCGTAAAGCGGCAGCTTGCTCTGATAGTCAATCGTTATCATACGATCCCTCTTCCCTGAACACAAGTGTACTATGTGTATTATTTCATATGGTACACTAAATATATCACAGCGATAACGGAAAGTCAACGGACTTATGCAATAAATACTTGTATATGTTTCTTTTTAATGCTATGATATCTCTGTTCAGCCAGAACAGCCTTCCTAAGAAAATATCTGGGCTGCAGACGGCAGATGCCTGTCTTTTATGTCAGGCATAGAAAGGAACTAAAAGCATGACCTATAAAGAAGCAAGGGTATATTTGGACGACATGTCCAAATACGGAAGTGTACTTGGCTTAGATACGATTCGAGGTCTGCTGCGTGAACTCGGCAATCCACAGGAGAGCCTTCGGTTCATACACATCGCAGGAACAAACGGAAAAGGCTCTGTGCTTGCATACACTTCTTCTATCTTAAGTGAAGCAGGATACAGAACCGGGCGGTATGTATCACCGACAGTCATCTCCTATCTGGAACGGATACAGGTTGACGGTATGTGGATATCGGAAGAAATGTTCGCGCAGATGACATCGCAGGTAAGAGATGCTATCGCCCGCTTAGAGGAAGCCAAAGAACCGCTTCCCACAGTCTTTGAGGCTGAGACGGCGATAGCCTTTTTATATTTTAAGGAAACGCATTGCGACTTTGTCGTACTTGAAGCCGGACTTGGGGGCGCGCTGGATGCGACAAATATTATAGAAAATACTGTCTGCGCGGTCTTTTCCCCGATCAGCCGGGATCATCTCGGCGTGATCGGCAATACGCTCGAAGAGATCGGTGAGAATAAAGCAGGGATTATCAAACCCGGATGCGCCGTTATTTCATCAGGGCAATCCCCTTCTATAACAGAAATACTAAAAACACATGCTTCCCAAAACGGATGCCCGTTTATTCAGGCAGACCCCGGACAGATCAAAATACATCGGGAAGATTACCGGGGAATGGAACTCTCTTATAAAGGATACCGCCATCTAAAAACCTCTCTGCCAGGGAGATACCAGACCGATAACCTGTGCACCGCCCTCGAGGTTGTCCACTGGCTTCAGGGAAATGGTTATCCCGTCAGCGAGGAATCGGTGAGAACAGGCACGGCGCGTGCTTTCTGGCCGGGAAGATTTACCTGTATCGGAGAATCTCCCGTCTTCATCCTTGACGGAGCACACAATGAAGCCGCGGCTCTTAAGCTCCGGGAGACTGTTGAGACCTATTTCCCCGGAAGAAAACTCATCTTTATTATGGGGGTATTCCGGGATAAAGAATATGATAAAATCGCAAAGATCATGTGTCCGCTTGCTTCTTCCGTCTACACGGTGGAACTTCCGGATAAAAAGCGGGGCCTCCCAGCCAGGGAACTCGCGGAAACGGTGAAAAAGTACTGTCCGGGCACGGTTGCTTCCTCTGACGGAAATAACAGCATATTGCAGGCAGTAACACAAGCGCTGTCCGAAGCAGAGGATGAGGATATAATTCTCGCCTTTGGCTCCCTGTCCTATCTCAAGCAGACAGAAGAAGCATACACCCGTCTGCGGCAGGCAAAAGAAACAGCAACGCACCTGCGGCAAAGAGAAAGAGCAGGCGTACTTCATGCCGGCAGTGCAAGTACATCAGAGAAATAAGGGAGGAAACTTTTATGATAGATCAGGAAAAAATAGAGCAGGCAGTACGCCTCATGCTCGAAGGCATCGGTGAAGATGTCTCCCGGGAGGGCCTTAAGGACACGCCCGCACGCATTGCCCGTATGTGCGGGGAACTGTACAGCGGAATGGGCGAAGATGTGAAAGAACACCTGTCCCGCACATTTTCCGTGGACACGAGCGAGATGGTAATCGAAAAGGATATCACTTTCTATTCCATGTGTGAGCACCACATTCTTCCTTTCTACGGGAAAGCACATATTGCCTATATCCCAGACGGAAAGGTCGTAGGCTTAAGCAAACTTGCGCGCACGGTGGAAGTCTTTTCCAGACGGCTTCAGGTTCAGGAACAACTCACCGGACAGATCGCAGACGCTCTGATGGAATATATGAAACCAAAGGGAGCACTCGTGATGCTGGAAGCAGCGCACATGTGCATGACCATGCGAGGCATCAAGAAACCGGGCAGCCAAACCGTAACCATCGCAAAACGAGGTTTGTTTGAAACCGATCCCTCGCTGGAAGAAAGATTTTTCCGGATGATGGCGCGCTGACCTCAGCTAAGGACACAGACACACAGAAGAACAGGAGCATACAGCATGAAACGGGTAAACGCAATCATCACACACCCTGTATATCAGGCATATTATAAGCGACTGGAAGAGCTGGAACAGAACCGCCCTTTCTGCCGTCATCAGATGACACACCTTATGGACGTGGCGCGGATCGCCTATATCCGCTCCCTCGAAAGGGGGCTTCCTCTGGACAAGGAAGTGATTTACGCGGCGGCAGTCCTGCACGACATCGGCAAATCTCTTCAATATGAAAAGAAAATCCCCCATGAAATCGCGAGTGTGGAGATTGCGGAAAAGATATTGTGCAGCCTTCCCCCGAAGGTCGTATTTTCCGCAGAGGAAATACGCGTGATCCTCACCGCTGTCCGGGGACACCGTATGCTGCGGGAGGATGCGGAGCCTTTAGAGCAGCTTCTCTATGAGAGCGACAAAGCGTCAAGGATGTGCTTTTCATGTCCCACAGAGGCAGATTGTAACTGGAGCAGGGAAAAGAAAAACATGGAGATAATGATATGATTATTGGCAGCAGAAAATTTGACACAGAAAAAAACACTTTCATTATGGGCATTCTCAATGTGACCCCGGATTCCTTTTCAGACGGAGGACGGTACAATAACCTTGACGCAGCGCTTTTCCACGCCGCGCGGATGGTGGACGAGGGTGCGGACATCCTCGATATTGGTGGAGAATCCACACGCCCGGGTCATATACAGATATCTGACGCCGAGGAGATTGGCCGCGTCGTCCCTGTCATCGAGCGGCTGAAACACGAGTTTGACATCCCCTTATCTATCGACACTTATAAAAGTGCTGTAGCAGAAGCAGCGCTTAATGCCGGGGCTGATCTGGTCAATGATATCTGGGGGCTGAAATACGATAAAAAAATGGCGGATGTCATCGCAAAAAGCGGCTCAGCCTGCTGCCTGATGCACAACCGGGACACTGCGGAATATAACGACTTCACGGCAGATTTCTTAAAGGATATGGGCCAGTCTTTGGAAATTGCCGATAAAGCGGGAATCCCCCGCGATAAGATCATCCTTGATCCCGGTGTGGGATTTGGCAAGACATACGAGATGAATCTCGAGATCATCAGCCATCTGGAAATCCTGCACGGGCTGAAGCTTCCCATTCTGCTCGGAACCTCCCGCAAGTCCGTTATCGGACTTACTCTGGATCTTCCGGCTGATCAGAGAGAGGAAGGCACACTGGTGACCACGGTTTATGCCGTCCAGAAGGGCTGCGCGTTTGTCCGGGTTCACGATGTGGCGAAAAACAAACGGGCAATTCTAATGACACAGGCGCTGATGCGAGAGCACAGCATATAGACAAACATAGATTCAGATACGCAGATATATGACACAGCTCAGAAAAGAAGGGAAAACGATATGACACAGACTGTATATGATCAAATTAAAATTCAGGACTTGGAAGTCTTCGCAAACCACGGTGTCTTTCCGGAAGAGAATACTCTGGGGCAGAAATTTCTCATCTCAGCCGTACTTTACACAGACACTCGAAAAGCCGGTCAGAGCGATGACCTGAAGGCGTCCATTCATTACGGGGAAGTCAGCGCCTTCATCAACCGCTACCTAAAATCCCATACATTCAAACTACTGGAACGGGCTGCAGAAGCATTAGCAGAAGAGCTTCTTCTCCACACTCCGGGACTTGAAAAAGTGTGCTTGGAGATCAAAAAGCCATGGGCTCCCATCGGCCTTCCCCTCAAAACTGTAAGCGTGAAGATCCAACGCGGATGGCACACGGCCTATATTGCCCTCGGCTCTAATCTGGGCGACCGGGAACAGTATATCAAAGACGCTGTAAAAGCACTGGACACAGTCCGCGGCTGCTCCGTGGAAAAAGTATCTTCGCTGATTGAGACACCACCTTACGGAGTTACTGATCAGGCTGACTTTTTAAACGGCTGCCTAAAACTACAGACTCTTCTCACCCCCGGGGAACTGCTCACCGAACTCCATCGGATCGAGCAGGCGGCAGGCAGGGAGCGGGTCATCCGCTGGGGTCCCCGGACACTGGATCTGGACATCATATTTTATGACGATCTTGTCTGGGAAAACGACGACCTGTGCATCCCCCATGTGGAAATGCACAAAAGGCTTTTCGTTTTAGAACCGCTTTGTGAAATCGCGCCGTATAAAAGACATCCCGTTTATGGAAAGACAGTGTGGGAAATGAAAGAAGAAATCTATGAATAAATAATAATATCCGCAGAACTTTGCTACGTAGGCGGCAGGCAGGACAAAACGCCCCAAAGCCACGATTTAGCTATAGTTCTGCGGATATTTATTTTACGTTATCAGCAATAATCTTTCCTTTGCTTTTTCCTTACTCAGCCTGAAGTACTTTATATTTTCCTTCCTCAACAACAACAACTGTCGGCTGCTTTGTCGGCTCACCGTCCTCGCCCCATGTGATCTGTTTTCCAGTAAGTCCGTCGATCTGAATCTCTGTCATCGCTGTTTTCAGAGCATCACACATATCAGAAATACTCATATCCGGCGTAACGTCTGCTTTCTCGATTGCTGCTTTGAGTACATATACACAGTCATATGCATCTGCCGCGAACTGGTTCGGTGTACCGCCGAACTCAGCGTTAAAATCTGCCACGAAGCTCTGTGTTGCCTCATCTTCTGCGTCCGCTGTAAACGGTGTCAGGAACATCAGGCCTTCTGCCAGCGACGCGTCAAATCCCTCCAGTGCAAGCAGTCCGTCCATACCATCGCATCCAAACCACTCCGGCTCAAATCCCATTTTGTCTGCCTGTGCAAGGATCAGGGATGCCTCTTGATAATAGATTGGCAGGAACACAAGTTCAGCGCCTTCATCTTTCGCCTTCTGAAGCTGTACGGAGAAATCTGTTTTGCTGTCTGCCGTAAATGCCTCAGCAGATACAATATCAAGACCCGCTACTTCTGCTTCCTCTACAAACTTCTGATAGATTCCGGAAGAATATGTGTCAGAACTATTATAAATAACCGCTACCTTTGTTGCAAGTCCGTTTTCTGAAATGTAATCCGCTGATGCTTTTCCCTGGTTCGGGTCAGAGAAACACATGCGGAATGCATTGTCATACTGAATACTCTCGACAGCCGTAGCAGATGGTGTGAGCTGGAACATATTATCTGCATGAGTCTCCTCAACAACCGCTGTACACGGTGTGGATGTAACCGTTCCGATCAACAGCTGCATCCCCCAGTCCTTCAGCGTATTGTACGCATTAACTGCCTTCTCAGAATCAGACTGGTCATCCTCAAACTTATACTCAATCTGATAGCCATTGATGCCTCCGTCTGCATTGATCTCATCAACTGCGAGCTGAATTCCATTCTTTACAGCAGTTCCATAGATCGCATTATCACCTGTAGTAGGTCCGATACTGCCGATCATAAAGACATCCCCGCCGGATGATGAACCGCTGTCGCCGCCTTCGCTTCCGCAGGCAGCCAGTGAAAATACAAGTGCCGACGCAAGCATTACGCTTGCTGCTTTCTTCAACATTTTCATAATACCTTCCTCCTATTGCAAAATGGTCGTGCTAATATCGTACCCTTACCAAAAGCATTTGTCAAGGGGAAAACAGAACGCGCTCTTTTTTATAGTTGCCTCATTTTCCAAAATGTTGCAGAATTGTCAGCTGTGTCTCAATGCTTAACACTAGCGCCATTGTTTTCATTGTCCCAGCGCAATCTCAAACACCTTATTCTCACAACAGGCCTAATTGTTCAAATGAATAATATAAGCCGTCTTCCTCTACCGTGCCGCACACCATGTCGGCACAGGCTTTGATCTCATCATCTCCATTTCCCATGACTACGCCCAACCCTGCAGTAACAATCATATCATGATCATTCATACTGTCTCCAAAAGCAACACTCTGACTAAGTGGTATTTTGTATTGCTCACACACAAATTTAAGAGCCTCGCCTTTATTCACGTCTTTCCTGATCACTTCCACATCTGTAATCACATTGTCTCCCACAGCCGGGTGGACCGCAATCCGATATTTCCCTGACAACTTTTCCCTGACCAATTGCAGACGGTTGTCAACTGCACTTAGGAGGACGATATTGTAAATACTCTCGCCTCTGTATTGACTTATGTCTGTAATCGCATGCCTTGCCACCATCTCCTTGAGATCTTCCATTTCCTGATTGATTCCCTTCTGCTTCTCTATCCCCAGCCGTCCGTATTTCACTAAATCCATGAATACGCTTTCTCTGCCTTCAAGCATATATACAATGCCAAGGGAATCCAAGTATCTGCCCAAGTCTAAAATCTCAGTATAGGAATAGGGCAGACTTTTCCGTATCTGCCCCTCCGTCTCAATATATGCTCCAAGCCCCAGTATCATACCATCCCACTTCATGTCCCGTATTTTCTGTGGAACTACAGACGGCGCACGCCCGGTACAAAGAAACACTTTATTTCCGGCCCGTCTTGCCTTTCTGACAGCTTCACGTGTGAGAAAACTGGGCTCAGTGCCTGTCACGCATAAAGTACCGTCCAGATCAATGAAAATGGCATGCTGCAGTTCTTCTTCATATCCTATATTCATTCCTCACTCCTGCCTGTCCATTCTTCCATGGATCATTTTGTGTCATCATTCCTTCAGGCCTTCGATAAACTCCGTTAACTCTTTCATTACCGTCTGTTCGTCTTCACCTTCAGCAACGATTTTGATTTTTTTCCCCTTCGTCATATCGCCTCGTAAAATGCTAAATATGCTGCGCGGATTCACAAGCTTATCCCCGCAAGTAATCGTGATCGTACTATTACAGTTTTTTGCAATCTTGCATAGCTGTGACGCAGGACGTGCATGCAGGCCTGTAGGATTTTTTATTTCAAGTTCACAGGCAATCATTTCTTTTTCCTCCTAATTCAACTTATTATAATAATGGCGCAGGATACGGCTGATTTCTGCCACATTTCCCGCCTTCTGAAGTTCCATCGGAAATTCCGGGAACTCATCCAAAAGGATAAACACTTCGTCCAGTGCCTTCGCCTGTGTCACTGTATCTGAAAGTGCAAGCACCATAACTACATAGATCAGTACCGGTTTTCCATCTATCATCAATTCCAGCGGTTCTTTCAGTGTCGCTAGGGAACAAGCTAGTTTATATTTGGCATCAGGCTCTGCATGGGGCATACATATTCCATTTGAAATAACAGCATACTGCTGATAACGGTTCTTGAGTTCTATAATCTCCCGCACATATTTCTCTGTGATACACCCGTCTTTAATAAGAGGCTTCGCCGCCTTTTGAACCGCACTTTCCCAGTCAGCGGCATCAATATGCGCCTGAATATATTTCTTAGGCAGGATGTCATAAAACGAAGGAAATTCTGTCAGCCTCATCAGGCTGACTCCGTTCGGCTCAATATGCCGTTTCAGTTCTTCAATCAGTTCTTCCTTATTTTTCACATCACAGTGCCTGCCGATAACATACATCAGCTCGTTAATCCTAAACTCCTGCGCCGTCTTGTCTGGATCCGCGCGTTTTGTCCGAAGAAAAGAATCGATTCTTCTGATATCCATTCTCCTCAAAATAGGATTAACCTTTATCACTGGCTTCGGCAGAACCAGTGGGATATCGATCGTTGTAAACACAAGATCAATCTGAGAAAAATCATAACTCTGTATATCAAAAATAGATAGCTGATCCACGATAGCGATCATGGGAAACTGTCTTTTCAGTGAAGAAGTCAGAAAAGCAACCGTACCCACCCCATAGCCACAGATGAGCGCTGCGCGGACATTTTCAGATTCATCGAGCCGTCCACTGTTTTTTTGGATGCTCAGGACAATGTACATTGTAACAAACCCTATCTCTTCTTCGCTGAGCAAGACACCATACCTATCGCCAATATCCTCTGCAATTTCCTTACATATCGCATAAATATCAGGAAATTTTATCTGAATCTCCTCCAGCATAGCGTTATGTGCCGGGATGCCAAGCTGTGCGCGTATGATCGCCGCTTGAAGATGCGTTTTCAGGGCATCCAACAGCTCACTGTCGCCTGATAGATCCAACCCTAGTTTGGACCGAATCTCCTCTTGAAGATAAGCGCTTGCTTTAATTGCAGTCTCGCTCCCGGAATCCAGATCTGTTTCTTTCCCTTTTTTTGCCGACATATACATATAAGCCACAAGATAAGATGCCTCATTTTCTGCCTCTTCCTCTGTCAGATATTGGGAGAGATCTTTTTGTATCTTTTGCTTCAACTCGTTTTTCTGTGTATTATTGGTCAGAGAATCATACTGTTTTGGCAGCCTTGTTACCACATGCCCGTCTTTGATTCTTGTAATCATAACAACCAGATAATAGATCATCCAGATATATTTCTCATCACTGATCGTAATGTGCCATTTTTTCAGATAGACATCCACTTCGGCAATAAGCTGATTTAAGTTTACAGTTCCGAAAATGCGGTTAATATACGTAAATGTACTTGGCCTTGAAACTGTTTCACTTTCCTCATCTTTATACAAGATAAAATATTTCATCAGCATCGGCTGGCTGGAATTCTCCTGTATAAAATCGATGATCAGCCTGCGGCATACTATTTCATCCGCATCGATTCTGACTCCTCTGCGCTGTTTTCTCAAGAGCTGTACATTATGTCCGTCGAACCATTCGCTGACTTTCTCCATGTCCCGTACAAAAGTTGCCCGGCTTACTCCGAATCGCCTCGGTCCTTCATCAAAGGAATAATCACTCTCTCCTTCCAGAACATCGATAATCATCATGCCTACCCGTTCACCGGAATTTAAAAATCTGTTCTCTGTCACATATTCATCTTGTTCCTGAAGAATCTCCCATGCCTTTTCCCGATTTTTTGTATCAAAGCAAACGCCTTTCTGTGGGACTCTTTTAAGTCTGACATCCCGTTCTTTTAACCAGTCCTCCAGAAGTGACAGATCATACCGTACTGTCCTCTCACTAACCCCAAGCTGTTCAGCGAGATTACGTACTGGAACCGGATCTGGATTTCTACAGAGCATTTGCAGCAGTAAAAGGCAACGTTTTGTGATTGCTATCATAATCTCTCTTCTTTCTGTCTATCTGTTTGTCAGTCCAAAGCCATACGAAGGCTCCTGATGAATTCTTCTCCCTTTCCATTTTGGATCGCCGTGATTACCGCACTGCCCACAATCACTCCGTCTGTTCCCATATCGCACACTTCTTTTGCCTGCTGTGCATTAGAGATACCAAACCCGCCAAGCACCGGCGTGTTGATACCCAGTTCTTTTAAGCGCCGGGCATTGATTCCAACTTGCGGAGAAACTGTCTTTTGCATTCCTGTGGCTCCATCCACAGCCTGTTGGAAAATATATCCCTTTGCATTTTTTATCAGATCTTCCTCCGCCTCTGCACTCAAATGATATGGAGAGAACCGCAAGTTCAACAAACCATATGAAGACAGTACCCGATCCATCTCTGGGAATTTTTCTTTCGGGATATCCGGACAAAGTACTGCGTCGGCTCCGCAGTCTGCACAACGTTTTGCAAATGATTCTATTCCCATCCGATCAATGATCTTATAATAAGTCATTACTTGCAGAATCTTATCCTCATATGTTGCGCGCAATGTTCGGATCACCTCAAATGCGTCCTCTACTGTATATTTTGAAAGCGCACGGCTCATAGAATCCTGAACTGTCTTACCATCCAGATGAGGATCTTCAAATGGAAGCCCCATTTCCAAAACCGTGGTCCCATTCTCAAAATATTTCCCCGCCCACTCAACCTGATCCTCGAGCAGCGTATCACACAGCGGATAATAACAAACAATGATTTTCTGTCCTTGTTCCTTCATTTCACTTAAAATTTTTTCCATACGGTTCATTCAAATTACCTCCTGTCCCTATGGCAGATCACTTTCTGTTCTTTAACTTAATGTCTGACAATTACTCCTAATTCCTCTGCCAGCTTATTCCTTATACAATGTCTCCTGAAATATCCTGCAGATCTGTTCTTCATCCGCAGATAAAATCTCATTGCATTTTTCTGGAATACTGAACATTTCAATCAGATTATTTAACACTGCCAGATGCGTTTCTGGCTGTTTTACTGCCAAAAGCACAACAAGCTCTACTGGGATCTCCTCTTCGGGATCTTCCATGCTGTGGAAGATCACTTTTTCCCGGCATTTTCCTATCGCAATGGCTGACGTTTCCACATAAGATGAGTCACCGTGCGGTAATGCGATCGCAATATTGGGGAACTGTAGCCCCGTAGGATATTCGCGTTCTCTCTCACAGATCTTATCAGCATAGACCTCTTGCACAAATCCTTGCGCTGTCATCAGACCCGTTAAATGTCGTAATACAGTTTGCTCCGTATTTTCCATAATATTCAGGTCGACACATTCTCTGCAGATCTTAATCTTTTCTTCCATGACATTCACCTCGTTTCTGTCGCCGCTTTTTTCATCTCTATCAGAAAACGGTAGATATCTTCTTTACTTTCTCCATTCATCATGCGCGTAAAGAGTGCGCTTCCGAACATAACATGCAGTCCCAGTTCTCTGGTAAGTACTCTTACCTGTTCCGGCGTAGAGATTCCGCAGACAGCTACGATCGGGCATCTCCTTCCCGTTTTCTCCTGAACACGTAGGATGCCCTCCTTGGCCTTTGCCAGTCTTTCATAATCCATATCATCCCGTTCCCCAGTCTTGCCCCCGGCTGTCGCCAGCAGAAAACAGAAACCGTGCGACACCGAAACAATTTTTTCCAAATGCTTATAGCCGTCTGTGCCGGGATCAGACAATGCCGCATCTGCGCTGATGACAGTCACAAGATTGATTCCTCTTTTCTCAAGCTCATGCCCAAGCCCACGGGGATCTCTGTCATGTACAAGTGGATAATCCGGAACATCCGCCACATGTATCCCAAGTCTGGCGAGCTCACGCACATAATTTTCCTGCCCCATACGTTGCAGCCCTCCATAAAAGCCAACCGGCATAAACTCTGTCTCCGGATATCTCTTTATCAGTTCCTCCAGAACCTGAAAAGATTGTTTATACCAGATCTTGTTCTCAGCTGCCATTTTCTGGATTGACAAAATCCTTTTTCCATACATCCACGGAAATCTAACTGGAATCGGTATCTGAATGATATCAATCCCCGCCCGGATCAGCAGATCAGCCATCTCAAGCTGTGTTTTCGGTATCGGCAAAAGCATCGGAATCTCTACGATAACACCGCCTTTATGCTCTGCTTCATACGCGAAAAGTTTTTGTTCTACAACATTCATTTATTTTTCCTCTCCTCTGACACACATACGCCGTATTCCTTTTAAATACTCTGATACTTCTTCTAACGGGCGTCCTTCCTGAAGAAATCGGATATACGCGCTGCCGATCATAAAAGAATCCGCTCCTGATCTTTTTACCTTGCGGATATCTTCTTCACCGGAGATTCCACAGACAATCGAGACACTGCAGTCCATATTCCCTTGCTGTTCCATCATATTTTTCACACGGGACACTGCTTCTCTTAGCTGTTCGTCTGTCAGCTTCACATCCGAGCCAGACTGTCCGCCGGGAGCATTCATGACAAACACAAATCCCCTGCCGTATTCCGCGATTTTACACAACATCTCATATTCTGGTGTTCCTTCCGGAGCCGTAGCTATCTCATAGGAAACGGCCAAGATCAAATGTCTGCCATGCTCTACACAATATTTATAAAATCCAAACTTATCATCTGTAGAAAGAAGAGGATAATTCGGTATATCAAATCCGTCTACGTCCGCAGCTTCCGACAATTCCAGAAAACGTCCTTGTCCCATGGTAGCCGCCGTATCATACAATGTCATATCAATCAGAGGTACGTCCGGATAAGCTTCCCGCAGTTCCCTGATAAATTCAAAAATTTGTTCTCTCGTAACTTTCGCATTCCGTGGAGCGCGTGCTGCAAGCTGCAGCACACGTCCTTCCATCCACGGCATCCAGTTCGGAATATGTACCATAACGATATCTACTCCGGAAGCGATCATCATATCAGCGATCTCCCGGCTTTTTCTCATAGACTGCGGATCAATTGGAACAAGTCCGATAAAAGCAACTCTTCCCTCCTGCCGGGCTCTTTCAATAGTCTTGTTGATGCGGTTTATCTTCATCAGACTGCACCTCCCCAGCGTAATGAACGCACAATCACGAGGGGCTGGCCTTTTGCAGGATTGTTTTCACAATAGGCAAGCGCCGCCATACTCTGAAGGGATAACGGACTGGATGGATCTGTCTCTACTTCTGCGTTCTGTCCTTGAGCCTGAATAGATTCCCGTGGTTCCATCCGAACACGGCGAACCCTGCCTTGGTCTTCCAGTTCCGCCAGCTCCGCCGCAATCACTCGGTCTGTAATATTGTTACGGAGTACCTTCGTAAACGACCCGCAATAGCTATCAAGTTCTTCTTCTAGTTCTGGCTCGGTATCACATTCCACGCATACAAATTCCGTGTCCCAGTCTGCCGCTGTCGCCACTGCCAACGCCTCTGTCCCACTGATAGTGGGAATAATAATACGTTGTATACTTCCATATTTCTGTTTTACCTCCGCCATCATATCTCTGCGGAAGTCAGCCGCAAAAGCAGCGGCTATATTAGTCTGTGGAAACGCGCCCACATTACTGCGGCATAGTATCAGGTGTTTCTCCTCTGGCGCGGATATCCACGCCTGGAATGCATACATCTCAGGTAGATTGAATACTTCATTGCACATTTCTGTATTCAGCGTCGCCCCCATCAGTTCCAACTGATCCGTCAGGGATCGGATACCACTTAGTTCTCGGGAGAGAAACAACTGTAAAGGCACTTGCAGATCTGCGCATACACGGGCACATAGCCATGCCTCGTCCGCGTATCTAGCACCGCATACAGCCGATTTTCCCAAATATTTCCCCAGCAGCGCTGTTCCAAGGAGCGGGCCATAATTTTCATCTATATGACATACGATTCTGGCATGCTCCACATCCTCTGTAAAGCGGCACTTTCCGCTCGTGTATTTTGCCTTTAACTTCTGGTATTCTTCCTGAAATCTGGCATCCGCAACAATCTCGCAAAATTTTCTATAGTAACGGTCGCAGGATAACGTAAATGCATCTGAAATAAAGCAACCCCCATACTTCCCATACCAGACATTTCCATTATAATCCACTGTGTATCTTCCACCTTTCTCTCGAAACAGGTTCGCTCATCCCATCAGGATTTCATAAATCTGTTCATAAACTTTATCAACGCCTACCCCTGTAAGTAGCGCAGCTGCAGACACTGTCGGAACATCTACCTCCGGCAGGCGTGTGGCTGAAGCAATCAGATCCGGTTTCAAGCTTTCTGCCTTTGACCTCACCTCAACAACCTTGCAGGTATCGATCTTACAATCAACTCCTTTTCCTTTTAGATATTTTTCAATTTTCATCGCAATGTTTCTAGAAGTCACTCCGCCTGTACCACAGGCTACAATAATATGTTTCTGTTCCATAGTTAAATGCTCCTTTCTCTTTTGTCTATCCAAATAGATTCAGAATCTGAGCAATGATCCAGCTCACCCACGTGGAAGCTCCGCCCACTGATGTAGAAACAGAATCAAAGGGAAGTCCGTTCGCCGCTGCGGCAGCCGTATACATATCCGCAGTTGCTGTACAAACATACAAAGCAATAATAAATACAAAAATACCTGCTATAAATCCCCTGAAAATATTCTTTTTACAGAAAGGCATACAACAACTCACAAGGAAGGGACATGCAATCGCCAGATCTGCCAGCGGCATTACACGGTTGCCCGGAAGAATGAATGCTAACAGAATCACGACCGGTACCAGCAGAATTCCTGTAGCCATAGCATCCGGCATTCCTACAAGAATCGCGGCATCCAGACCAATGTTCAGCTGACGGTGGAGGAATTTCTCCGTAGTTTCACGCATACCATCCGCAACCGGCTGTATTCCTTCAATCAATGTACCCAGCATCTTCGGGAAGAGAATCATAAATGCTGCGATTGTTGCTGCAAGCTCAACACATTCTCCAAACGACATTCTTGCCACAACTCCAAATACAATTCCCATCACAAAGCCGATTGTAGAAGGCTGGACAAGTCCGCCGAACTTTTCTTCGATCTTTTCCGGACTCCAGTCAATCTTGCGCAGCGGAGGAATCTTTTCAATTACATAATTGACCAGTATACCAACCGGAGCAAACACCACTGCATTTCCGTGTGGTATCGATACACCGTCCAGCCCGTATGCTTTCTGAATTGCTGGCGCGGTAAAATCAGCAAATTTCAAAATAATGATCTCTGTAATAACAAAACCCACCACCGCAAGTGGAATATTCCCTGTCGTACCGTATATATACGCAGACGTCAGAGCCATTACAAAATAGTTAAAAATATCCACGTCAAAGGTGTTGGTCAGCTTCAATAAGATCATCACAACGTTTACAATCAATCCGATCGGAAGAAGCAGTGCATAAAAACTCAATGGGAACGTCACATAGGACTGTACCGAACCAATTCCCAGATCAACGACATCCAGCTTCATGCCTGTAGAATTGATGATTTCTGTCAAAACAGGAACTGCCGCACCTGCAAACATACCAACCATCGTATTCAATCCGATCATTCCTGCCGCCACATAGATGGACGACTTCAATGCTGCCATTGGTTTCAGCCTTGCCAATATCAATCCGATCAGAAAGATACCGATCATGATCATAACTGTTGAAGGAAGTGCTGCATACCAATTCAGTGCCTCCATAAAGTAACTCATAAAAATACCTCCATTCTCTTTTGTTTCGATTTTCTATAAAATAAGAATATCATTCGGTATTCTTATTTGAAAGATTCGATTTGTTCCGCTATTTATTCTGCAAAAATGAAACTATCTGACAAATATGAGGGGTTTTATTCCGCAGAGCAGTTCAAAAAATTTATAAGAAAATAAAAAAACCGCACAAAAGTGCGGTTATACTCAAAAAGCTTCTGGATTTTATAATAAATCCAGAAGGCTTTTTCTAATCAAAAAACACACCCAGAAAATTATTCTTCCGGATGTGCCCTCTCATTCCTGTGTAAATGTCTATATACCCTGAAAACTACATACAAAGAATGATCATCCATTTTTTACCCTTCCGGGTACCGTCCATGCTAACCGCCTGAAATACAGGCGCTAAGCAACGACATGCCTATTCCCGCTTTGGTTATGCCCTCGACCTATTAGTAACAGTCAGCTCCATGTGTTACCACACTTCCACCTCTGCCCTATCTACCTCGTCGTCTTCAAGGGGTCTTACTAACTTGACGTTATG
>DXAK01000036.1 GCA_019117065.1 Candidatus Mediterraneibacter pullicola
CTCGGGGAAAGCTCGTTTTCGACTTTTTCGTAGAGTTTCTGGATGTTTTCTTTGAGATAGATTTTTTCGGGAACATCGACCTCGTCGGTCTCGATGATGTCATAGAGCTTGATTTCGTTGCCTTCCCGGTCAGTGCCGATAGGCTCGTAGAGGGAGATTTCCTTTGCGGACTTTTTTTTGGCACGCAGGTGCATGAGAATCTCATTTTCAACACACCGGGACGCGTATGCAGCGAGGCGGTTCCCTTTGTCCGGGTTGAACGTGACGACTGCTTTGATCAGCCCAATCGTTCCGATGGAGAGGAGGTCTTCTGGATCTTCCTCCAGGTTCTGATATTTTTTGATCACATGGGCGACGAGCCTCAGATTACGTTCGATCAGGATGTGCTTTGCATTGAGGTCTCCCTCTGTATATCTCTGGATGTAATACTTCTCTTCCGAAGGAGTGAGAGGGTTAGGAAATGATTTCAAGACGGCACCTCGTAGCACATTTGATATAGTTTATGAAAAAAGTGAAAGGTTCGTGCTTTTCCAATCGAAAGAAGGACAGTATACGGTGATGCCAGGCCGGAATAGGAAAAGCAAGAGGGATAAACCAGCACCTGCAAATAAGATATATAAATATCCGTATATAAAGTATATGAGAATCCTGCATTGACACTGGTTACAGTGTGGGTTATCATAGACATACATTCCCGGGAATATCTTTCCCGGTAATCTCACTCCAAAAGGGTGTCTGACTGTATCGGTCGGAAATTCAGTTATTGATTGAAAAAGTGGTGTTTGACTCGGTAAGTTCATAGAACAGGGAACTCGTGAGAAAGGAGTACAGATGAGTTTCAGTACAATTTTATCAGCTGCCATTGATGGGCTGGGAGTAGAGCTTGTCCGCGTGGAAGCGGATGTATCTAATGGGCTTCCGGTATTTCATATGGTGGGCTATCTGTCATCAGAGGTAAAAGAAGCCGGGGAGAGAGTAAGGACTGCAATCCGGAATTCGGGATTTGACTATCCGGCGAAACGCACAATCGTTAACCTGTCACCGGCTACACTGAGGAAAAGAGGGGCATCTTTTGACCTCCCCATTGCAGTGGCAATTATGGTATCTCTGGGGCAGGTCAGCCCGGAGGCGGCACAAGGATGCCTTATAACAGGAGAATTGGGACTTGACGGAAGAGTGAGAAAAGTGCCCGGAGTTCTGCCTATTGTTATGGAAGGAAAACAAAATGGTGTAACCCGGTTTATCGTGCCAGGGGAAAACAAGGCAGAAGGTTCGCTTGTCAAAGGAGTGGAAGTGATCGGTGCAGGAAGCCTTAAGGAGGTTGTGAGTATCCTTTCAGGAGAATGGGTGCCAGAAAAACGAGAGGAGTCAGAAATTACGGATGACTGGGATGAGACACTTCCGGACTTTGCGGATATCAGAGGACAGGAAAATGTAAAACGGGCGGCAGAGATTGCTGTGGCAGGCGGACACAACCTGCTGATGATCGGCCCTCCGGGAAGCGGGAAATCTATGACTGCAAAGTGTATCGCAGGTATTCTGCCGCCGCCGGATATGGAGGAGAGTCTGGAAATTACAAAAATATACAGTGTTCTGGGGATGTTGGATGAGAAATCACCTCTGATACGGAAGAGACCTTTTCGTGAGGTGCATCATACAGCGACCCGGGCTGCTCTGATCGGAGGCGGGCTTGTCCCGCGCCCGGGGGAGATCAGTCTGGCGCATGGAGGCGTCCTTTTTCTGGACGAACTGCCGGAATTCAGAAAGAGCGTGATCGAAGTACTGCGTCAGCCTTTGGAGGAAAAGAGTGTACAGATATCAAGGACCTATGGAAATTACAGATTTCCGGCAGATTTTATGCTGGTGGCGGCGATGAATCCGTGTCCGTGCGGGTGTTATCCGGATATGAAAAAATGTACATGTACGCCTGCACAGATCCATATGTATTTAAGCAGAATCAGCCGTCCGTTCCTTGACAGGATCGATCTGTGCGTGGAGGCTCGCCGGGTAGAGTACAGACATCTGGCAGATGAGCGAAAGGGAGAGTGCTCTGCGGTGATCAGGAAGAGAGTGTGCTGCGCGCGGGAAATACAAATAAAGCGCTATACAGGGACAAAAATGACTACAAATTCCATGCTCCAGGGAAAGGATATTCAGAAATACTGTACGCTTGGGAAAAAGGAGCACGCGTTGATGGAGCAGGCGTTTAAAGTGATGGGGCTGACCGCGCGGGCATATCACCGCATTATCAAAACTGCGCGCACTATCGCTGATCTGGAAGGCGAGGAAAGGATCAGAGAACGACATTTAAAAGAAGCACTGGGATACCGCGCGGTAGACGAAAAATTCTGGCAGAGATAGGAGGTAAAAGTAATGAAATATGAATACTGGATGGCCTGCCTGAAAGGGATAGCATCAAGTAAAAAAATGCTTCTGAGGAAGCGGGTAAAAACAGCAGAAGATCTTTATTATATAGAAGAAACAGAGCTTAGGAAATTTGAGTTCTTGAATGAAAAAGAACGAAATACAATACAGCAGGCGAGGAAGCATAGAAATCTGGGAGCTGAATATGAAGAGATGGTCAGAAAGGGGATACGGTTTATCCCGTGGTTTTCAGAAAAGTATCCAAAACGTTTAAAGGAAATACCGGATTATCCGTATGCTCTTTATGTAAAGGGAAACCTGCCGGAAGAGGAGACTCGGAGGGCTGCTGTCATTGGGGCGCGCAGATGTTCTCCTTACGGTGAGAAGTATGCAGTCGAGTTTGCGCGTACTTTGGCAGGTCTGGGGGTAGAGATCATCAGCGGAATGGCAAGGGGGATCGACGGCATGGGACATCGCGGGGCTCTCTTAGGCGGAGGGAGGACTTATGCCGTGCTCGGATGCGGAGTGGATGTATGCTATCCGAAAGAACATATCGGTTTGTATGTGGATATTCTGGAGCAGGGAGGTGGGATCTTGTCTGAGTTCCCGCCTGGAACAGCGCCTTTGGCCCAGCATTTTCCTGCACGCAACCGAATCATCAGTGGCCTTGCAGATGCTGTGCTGGTGATGGAGGCGGGGAGAAAAAGCGGTTCTCTTATCACGGTGGATATGGCTCTGGAGCAGGGGCGGGACGTGTATGCGCTCCCGGGACCGGTGAACAGCCCGCTAAGTGACGGATGCAACCGTCTGATCCGACAGGGTGCAGGGATTCTCCTGTCTCCGGAAGCTCTTGCAGAAGAGTGGGGACTTGGTGGAAAAGATGTGCAATTAAGAGAAAATGTCTCCGGAAAAAAGGAGGGCAAAAATGAAAAAGTGCTTGAAACAAAAGAAAAATTGGTGTATAGTTGTCTCGGTTTGTATCCCAAGGGCGTGGACCAGGTGGCGGCGGAAACAAATCTGGATATTAAGGCTGTCATGGAGCTGCTGGTCACTCTGGAATTGGAGGGGTACATCAGAGAAATATCAAAAAATCAGTATATTATAGCCCGGTGTTGATGGAGGAGTTAGCTATATGGCACATTATCTTGTTATCGTGGAGTCACCTGCAAAAGTGAAGACGATCAAAAAATTTCTGGGAAGCAGCTATACGGTTGCCGCGTCCCAGGGACACGTGCGTGATCTGCCTAAAAGTTCGCTGGGAATCGATATAGAGCATGATTATGACCCCAAATATATCACGATAAGGGGAAAAGGTGATATCCTTGCAGCATTGAGGAAGGAAGTAAAAAAGTCCGACAAAGTTTTTCTTGCAACTGACCCTGACCGGGAAGGAGAGGCGATCTCCTGGCATCTTGCTGCGGCGCTGAAGCTGGATAAGAAAAAGATGCGCCGGATCACATTTAATGAGATTACGAAAAATGCGGTCAAGGCATCTTTGAAAGCTCCGCGGGATATTGATATGAACCTGGTGGACGCTCAGCAGGCCAGACGTGTGCTTGACCGTATGGTCGGATACCGTATCAGTCCACTGCTCTGGGCAAAGGTAAAGCGGGGATTAAGCGCCGGCCGTGTGCAGTCGGTTGCCCTTCGCCTGGTAGCAGACAGGGAGGATGAGATCAATGCATTCATTCCGGAAGAATACTGGACACTAGATGCAGTGCTGAAGATCAAGGGGGAGAAGCGGCCTCTTACGGCAAAATTCTACGGTACGGATAAGAAAAAAATGACCATTCATTCAGAGGAAGAAATGAATGAGATCTTAAAACAGGTAGAGAACGCAGAATTCATGATCACGGATATCAAAACCAGTGAGCGTATCCGCAAGGCACCGCTGCCGTTTACTACCAGTACGCTTCAGCAGGAGGCGGCAAAAGCGCTGAACTTCGGCACGCAGAAGACTATGCGTATCGCACAGCAGCTCTATGAGGGAATTGATATCAAAGGGAACGGAACGGTTGGTGTGATCACTTATCTGCGTACGGATTCCACCAGGATCGCGGATGAGGCGGATGCTTCTGCGAGAGAGTATATTTCTTCCGTGTATGGAAAAGAATATGCGGCAGCAGGTCAGGGGGCGAAAAGCGACGGAAAGAAGATCCAGGATGCCCATGAGGCGATCCGTCCGACGGATATCAGCCGGACGCCTGCTTCTCTGAAGGAATCTCTTACACGGGATCAATTTCGTCTTTATCAGCTTATCTGGAGAAGATTCGCCGCGAGCCGTATGACTCCGGCCCGCTATGAATCTACGTCCGTAAAGATCGGAGCGGGGGAGTACTGCTTTACAGTGGCAGCGTCCAAGCTGCTGTTTGAAGGTTTCCGTTCGGTATATACAGAGGCTGATGAGGAGAAGGAAGAGAGCAATGTGCTTGTAGGGGGGCTGAGTATGGATTCTGTCCTTACAAATGAGAGCCTTGATCCGAAACAGCACTTTACACAGCCGCCGGCACATTACACTGAGGCAAGTCTTGTAAAGACGATGGAAGAACTGGGGATCGGACGCCCCAGTACGTATGCACCTACGATTTCCATTATCCTGGGACGGCGTTATGTGACAAAAGAGGCAAAGAATCTTTATATTACGGAGATCGGCGAGGTCGTCAACAATATAATGAAACAGTCTTTCCCGAGTATTGTGGATGTGAATTTTACAGCTAATATGGAAGGCCTTCTTGATATGGTCGAGGAAGGCAAGGTTGAATGGAAGGAAATTATCCGTAATTTCTATCCGGATCTGGATGAGGCGGTAAAGAAGGCTGAGAAAGAACTGGAGAGCGTAAAGATCGAGGACGAGGTGACTGATGTTATCTGTGAGGAATGTGGCAGGAACATGGTTATTAAATATGGTCCTCATGGGAAATTCCTTGCCTGCCCCGGGTTCCCGGAATGCAGGAATACAAAGCCGTATCTTGAGAAGATCGGTGTGCCCTGCCCGATCTGCGGCAAGGATGTGGTCGTCCGCAAGACGAAGAAAGGCAGGAGATATTACGGATGTGAGGATAATCCGGAGTGCGAATTTATGTCCTGGCAGAAGCCGTCCACGGAAAAATGCCCGGAATGCGGCGGCTATATGGTGGAAAAAGGAAATAAACTTGTCTGTGCTGATGAAAAATGCGGGTATGTGACAAGTCTTGACCGAAAAAAAGAGTAAAACAATAGCGAAATTGTATTGCTATTCTGAAAATTGTGTGATAGCATAGATGTGTATATTACTATAATGAGATTTGTATATACAATTACATGCTGATAAATGATATTCGGAGGAAATAATGAGCGTACAACTATTAGACAAAACAAGAAAGATCAATAAGCTGCTGCATAACAATAATTCGAGCAAGGTGGTATTCAATGATATCTGTGCTGTCCTTACCGAGATACTTGATTCCAATGTGCTGGTAGTCAGCAGAAAAGGAAAAATACTCGGTGTGAGCAAATGCCCGGCTGTCAGGGAGATTCATGAACTGATCACGGAATCTGTCGGCTCCCATATCGATGCCATGCTCAATGAACGGCTTCTGAGCATTCTCTCTACCAAAGAGAATGTAAACCTTGAGACGCTCGGTTTTTCTGCGGATGCAGTCCGGGGATGCCAGGCGATTGTCACCCCCATTGACATTGCCGGGGAAAGGCTTGGAACACTGTTTATTTATAAGCAGGATTCCACATATTCTATTGATGATATTATCCTCAGTGAGTATGGAACCGCGGTTGTCGGGCTGGAGATGCTCCGTTCGGTGAATGAGGAAAACGCAGAAGAGACACGAAAAGAGCATATTGTACAGTCTGCAATCAGCACACTGTCCTTCTCAGAGCTGGAGGCGATCATACATATTTTTGATGAACTTGGCGGAACAGAAGGAATCCTGGTGGCCAGCAAGGTGGCAGACCGCGTGGGTATTACACGTTCGGTTATTGTCAACGCACTGCGCAAATTTGAGAGCGCGGGCGTGATCGAGTCCCGTTCTTCCGGAATGAAGGGGACTTATATCAAAGTCTTAAATGATTATGTGTTCACAGAGCTTGAAAAGATCAGGAAAGAGCGGATGTAGTCAGGAGGGTGACAGCAATGTATGAAGGCAATCCTGTTGATCTGAGGATGGAGAAGACGATTTCCGCGGATGGAATCTTTGACGAAGCGACCAGACAGTGTAAGGTATACAAATATGATCCGGAAGAGGATAACATCTACCTTGAACTGAAGGATGATGAGCTTACAGTGATCTCTCTGGATGCAAAATACCGGTGTTATATATCTACAAGGACAGAACTTCTATACTGTACCGGTGTTGTAAAGGAGAGATATTGCAGAGAAGACCGGAAGATATTGAAGTTCCGGATCGAAAATGGTTTTTATAACGTATATGAGGGAAGAAGAATGACAAAGCGCGCCTGAATGGCGCGTTTTGTTTTATAAATATCAGTTTTATAAAAACCTTATAAACTATGTTGACAAATGGAAATCAGAGTGCTATTTTATATTCATGAGGTTTAGCACTCGTAAGAAATGAGTGCTAACAAAAAAGCTTAAGGAGGAATCACAATGAAGTTAGTACCGTTGGGTGACAAAATTGTTTTAAAACAGTTAGAAGCAGAAGAGACAACAAAATCCGGTATCGTACTGCCGGGACAGGCAAAAGAGAAACCGCAGGAGGCAGAAGTTATAGCTGTGGGACCTGGCGGAAATATAGATGGAAAAGAAGTTGTAATGCAGGTTAAGCCGGGCGACAAAGTAATTTATTCCAAATACGCTGGAACAGACGTAGAGCTTGACGGCGAGGAGTATATTATCGTAAAGCAGAACGACATTCTGGCAATCGTAGAGGCATAGAACACTTAGCGAGGATGTATCATCCACAGGCACTTAGCAAAGTTCTATTTCAGGGTAGATAATCAAAGAATAATTTAAGGAGATGTATTGACATGGCAAAGGAAATCAAATACGGAGCTGAAGCCAGAGCAGCCTTAGAGAAGGGCGTAAATCAGCTGGCAGATACAGTAAAGGTAACACTCGGACCGAAA
>DXAK01000037.1 GCA_019117065.1 Candidatus Mediterraneibacter pullicola
TTCCCTGTGTAAGGAATCTGACGGTGAAAGAGATCAAAGAGTCTTATGAGTGTAATACAGGAAGAGTGATCGCAGATGAATTCAATCAGAGAGGTATTGATTACAATGCGGTTCCTGTGGCTTTGTGTAAGAATCACGGAGTCTTTGCGTGGGGAGAAAATGCGAAGGAAGCTGTTCATAATGCAGTTGTAGTTGAAGAAGTTGCTAAGATGGCGGCTTTATGTGAGATGATCAATCCTTCCGCAGCCCCTGCGCCAAAGGAACTTCAAGATAAGCATTATTACAGAAAGCACGGCGCTGACGCATATTATGGTCAGTGATAGCGAGGAGGCAGAGGCGTATGACAATAAAAATGGTATTTCTGGTAGTGATCGGAGCGGTAATACTGGTGGCTGGAACAACCGGCCTCAAACGTCAGATCAGGCTAAAGAAAGCCGGGGTGATAGGAGCGGGCAAGGTACTTCGGGCAAAGCACATTCAAAAAAGAGATGAAGAAAATTATTTAATACAAAATTACTATGAACTTCATGTTGAATACTCAAAGGATGGGCGCAGGAAAGCAGTAGATATAAATAGTATAGACCAGTACTGTCCCGGGGACCAGATCCATTTGACAGAAGATGCGGACCGAAAAAAGAAAATAAAGGTTTCCGGGGAGGAACGGGAAGCAGTTTTTTCCCACTGGACCCTGATTATCTGCGGAATATTGATTACTTCTATTCCGTTTGTATGGAATCAGCTGGGGGAAAAATACGTTTCAGGTATTCTGTCAGCGCTTTTGCTTTTTTCAGGAGCCAACCTGATTGCTGCATATTTTAAAGCAAAATTCCGCAAAACCGAAAAAATAGAGGCGGAGATCGATGATGTGCTGAAATGGCAGCCGGGTACAAAGAAAAAATGGTACTCTCCGGCAGCTTCATATTATCCGATCATCAAGTACAAAATAGAAGGCGAAGAAAGAAAAATGAGAAGCCGTTATAATTCAAGTACAGAGTCTTTTTTTAAAAAAGGGAAAAAAGTATTGTTGTACAGGGATAAGGGCACGGGGAATCTGTTGGAGAGGGGAGCAAGAAAAAGTATGCTTATAGGGGGCGGCTTCATGACAGTGTTCTCATTTGCAGGAATATACAGTACGGTTCTATTATTCATAGGAGGATAGGATCTGGAATTAAAGAGAAATTGAACAGGCATCATCATAGCAAAGGACAAGGAAAAAGCCCTTGTCCTTTTTTATGTAAAAGATTATAATAAAGCTCATGGAAAATAATCATTTTGACATACAGGAAGAATTGAAGAAACTTCCCGGAAGACCCGGGGTATACATCATGCATGATGAGAAAGATCACATCATTTACGTGGGTAAAGCGGTCAGCCTAAAAAACCGCGTGCGCCAGTATTTTCAGACAAGCAGGAACAAAGGCGTTAAAATCGAGCAGATGGTGACGCATATTCGCAGATTTGAGTATATTGTGACGGATTCGGAGCTGGAGGCTTTGGTTCTGGAGTGCAATCTGATCAAGGAATACCGTCCGAAGTATAACACCATGCTTATGGATGACAAGACATATCCGTTCATCAAGGTGACGACAAATGAGGCATATCCAAGAGTGCTTCTGTCGAGGAAAATGCTCAAAGACAAGGCGAGATACTTCGGGCCATATACGAGCGCACAGGCAGTGCGTGATACTATTGACCTGATCCACAAGCTCTATCATGTGAGAAGTTGCAACCGCAGTCTTCCCAGAGATATCGGGAAAGAGCGCCCTTGTCTGAATTATCATATCAAGCAATGCGATGCGCCTTGCCAAGGTTATATCTCGCAAGAGGAATACCGGAAAGCGATTGACGAGGTGATTCGTTTCCTAAATGGGAATTATGACAGTATTTTAAAAGAACTGGAGGAGAAGATGAATGCTGCTTCGGAAGCTTTGGAATTTGAGCGTGCCATCGAGTACCGGGAATTGTTAAACAGTGTGAAAAAGGTGGCGCAAAAACAGAAGATCACAGATTCCAGCGGTGAGGACAGGGATGTGCTCGCTGTGGCTTCTGAGGAAGAAGACGCGGTTGTTCAGGTGTTCTTTATCCGTGGCGGAAGGCTTATCGGGAGAGACCATTTTTATCTCCGAATCGCAAAAGGAGACAGCGTCCCGGATATATTGGATAGTTTTATCAAACAATATTATGCGGGAACGCCCTATATCCCCGGCGAACTGATGCTTCAAGATGAGGTAGAGGACAAAGGGCTTATTGAGACGTGGCTTTCTTCAAAGCGCGGACAGAAAGTGATGTTGAGGATTCCGAAAAAAGGAACGAAGGAGAAGCTTGTTGAGCTGGCTGCGGAGAACGCTCGACTCGTGCTTAGTAAGGACAAAGAGAGACTGAAGCGCGAGGAAGGTCGAACGATTGGGGCCGTAAAGGAGATTGCGGCACTTCTTGATCTGGAAGAGATTACCCGCATGGAGGCGTACGATATCTCCAACACCAATGGTTTTGAATCAGTGGGATCAATGATCGTCTATGAACGTGGCAAGCCAAAGCGAAATGATTACCGGAAATTTAAGATAAAAGGGATAAAGGGAGCAGATGATTACGGAAGTATGAGAGAAGTGCTGACAAGGCGTTTTACACATGGCCTGAAAGAGAGAGAAGAAAACGCTCAGCTTGGGAAATTTACCGTTTTTCCGGATCTTATTCTTATGGATGGGGGGAAAGGGCAGGTTAATGTGGCGCTTCAGGTGCTGGATGAGCTGCGGCTGAATATCCCGGTATGCGGTATGGTGAAGGACGACCATCATCGGACGAGAGGATTGTATTACAACAATGAAGAGCTGCCAATTGACCGCTCGTCAGAAGCGTTCCGGCTGATTACAAGAATACAGGATGAGGCGCACCGTTTTGCCATCGAGTACCACAGACAGCTTAGAGGAAAAGGGCAGGTGCATTCCATTCTCGATGATATAGAGGGAATCGGTCCGGCGCGGAGAAAGGCGCTGATGAGGCATTACCTGAGCTTAGACGCTATCAGAGAGGCAAGTGTGGAAGAACTGGCACAAATTCCGTCCATGAACGAAAAAGCCGCTGAATCGGTATACAAGTTTTTGCACTAGTGTGGTATGATGTAAATGAATAGCGGCAGGCTCGGAGACTTTGCACAGCGGTTTACGGACGCGGTGTGCCCAAATCATGGAGCCGGTGTATATAAGAAAAAGGAGAGGGTTATGGGACACGGGATTAAATTAACCGAAATTGTTGAAAAGATGGATCTGAAAAATCTTACCCCCGAGGTAGAGCTGGTTGATAAGGAAGTTAACGTGCCGGATGTCAACCGTCCCGCCCTGCAGCTTGCAGGTTTTTTCGATCATTTTGATTCGAACAGAGTACAAGTTATAGGAAATGTTGAATACAGGTATGTGCAGACGCTCACAGAAGAACGGCAGGAATACATCTATAAAAAGCTTTTAGAGCATCCCATTCCATGCATGGTGTTCTGCCGGGACATGGAACCGAGTCAGGAGTTTTTAACACTTGCCACGGAACAGGGGGTCCCGGTCTTTAAGACTTCTAAGCAGACATCAGACTTCACTGCGGAGATTATCCGCTGGATGAATGTCAGACTGGCGCCTTGTATTTCGATTCACGGCGTACTCGTGGATGTGTACGGCGTAGGCGTTCTCATTATGGGAGAGAGCGGTATTGGAAAGAGCGAAGCGGCTTTAGAGCTGATCAAGAGAGGGCATCGTCTGGTGACAGACGACGTGGTTGAGATCCGCAAGGTCAGTGACGAAACTTTGGTTGGCTCTGCACCGGATATCACAAAGCATTTCATTGAGCTGAGAGGTATTGGGATTGTGGACGTAAAATCTATGTTCGGTGTCCAGAGCGTAAGGGAGACACAGAATATTGATCTGGTTATTACACTGGAGGATTGGAGCAGGGAAAAGGAGTATGACAGGCTGGGGCTTGAGGAGGAATACACGGAATTTCTTGGTAATAAAGTGGTCTGCCACAGCATTCCAATTCGTCCGGGCAGAAATCTTGCCATTATCGTAGAGTCTGCTGCAGTCAATTATAGACAGAAGCAAATGGGTTACAATGCGGCGCAGGAGCTTTATAAGAGGGTTCAGGAAAATCTGGCGAAAAAGATGAAATAGTGCTCAGAAATTATAATCAAAAACTAATATAAGGAAGGGAGAGGGTTGTTATGGAGTATTGTTTTGGTGTGGACATTGGAGGAACGACAATCAAGATGGGCCTGTTTGAGGAAAATGGTACTATTGCTGATAAATGGGAGATCACCACAGATACCTCTGATGAGGGAAAAGCGATTCTTCCAAATGTGGCTACGTCCATCGCCACAAAGATCGAAGAGCATCAGCTTGACAAAGGAGACATCGCAGGAATTGGAGTGGGAGTGCCGGCTCCGGTGACAGCAGACGGGGTAGTCAACGGTAGTGCGAATCTGGGATGGAATTACAAAGAAGTTAAAAAAGAGCTGGAGGAACTTACGGGGCTTAGGGCAGAGATCGGAAATGACGCCAATGTAGCCGCGCTGGGTGAAATGTGGAAAGGCGGCGGCGCAGGAGAGAAGAATATGATCATGGTCACACTTGGCACAGGAGTCGGCGGCGGTGTGATCATCGAGGGGAAGATGCTTGTCGGGCAGAACGGGGCGGGAGGAGAGATCGGACACCTTTGCGTCAATTACGAGGAGACAGACCGCTGTGGATGTGGAAACAGAGGATGTCTTGAGCAATACGCTTCCGCCACAGGTATCGTACGTCTGGCGAAGCAGAAGCTGGGTCAGGAGATGCGCCCCACTATCCTAAATAAAGAAGATGTGACGGCAAAGGATGTGTTTGACGCAGTAAAAGCAGGAGATGAGGTGGCGAAAGAGATTGCTGTTGTATTCGGCAGATATTTGGGATATGGGCTTGCCAATTTGGCAGCAGTGGCAGATCCGGCAGTGTTCGTCATCGGTGGAGGAGTATCCAAGGCGGGAGAAGTGCTGATTCCTTATATAAGGGAACCGTATATGGAGAGAGCCTTTTTTGCGGACAAGAAAGTGAAGTTTGTGCTGGCCGAACTTGGAAATGACGCAGGTATCTGTGGCGCGGCGAAACTGGTTTTAGACAGCCGGCAGTGAAACATGTATAACAGAAAAAAGAAGGGGTAGATGCCCCTTCTTTTTTCTGCAGTAATCTGGTTGTATTTTTAATCAGTATGGCCAGATAGTTTTTGAAATGGTTCAGGCTGATGGTTCAGTAACTCCGCCATTGCCAGTATTGCCTCCTCCGGTATTGCCGCCATCGCCGGTACCGCCGCTAGTATTGCCGCCATCACCAGTATTGCCGCTATCGCCGGTACCACCACTGCCAGTATTGCCTCCTTCGGTATTGCCGCCATCGCCGGTATTGCCGCTATCGCCAGTACCACCGCCGCTGGTATTGCCATCATCATCGGTATTGCTGCTATCTCCTGTATTGCTGGATCCTGTATTATTTTCGGCATCATCGGTGTTGGTATCATCTGTATTTTCTTCCTCTACACTTCTGTGTCCCGGACAGCTTTCCGTAGCCACAGTATCCTTATCAAAGTATTCCGTGACTGCCGGACATCCGCTTACAGCAAGCTTTCCAGTCTCTCTACAGATCGTTTTCTGAACGACAGAAGAAGGAGCGGTGAAGTCCTTATACTCAAGGCCGGAATGGATCCGTTCCATGATCTGTTTCCATATCCTCATGTGCCATGACTGGTTCATATTATTCATGCTTTTATTCTCATCGTATCCAACCCATATGGAAGCCGTATAATACGGTGTATAAGCGGAAAGCCATAAGTCGGTGCTGTCATTGGTTGTACCTGTCTTTCCAGCAACAGCCATATTGCTCATTCTCGCAGCTCCGCCTGTACCGTTCGGGCTGGTGATCACGTCCTCCATCGCGCTTGTCAGAAGGTAAGCGGTGGACTCTTTGATCACTTCATGAGTTTCCGGAGTAGAATTGTCGATCAGGACATTTCCGTCATGGTCGAGGATCTCTGTATAAAGGATCGGCTCTGTATAGATACCGCCATTTGCGATTGAAGCGTATGCCGCAGTCATCTCTATGTTGTAGACGCCGCGGGTGATACCGCCAAGAGCGGTAGCTTGTGCGATATCTGTCATGCCCGGGTAATCGGGATCATCATTTACAAGAGTAGTAAACCCGAATTTCTGAAGGTATTGATAACCTTTTGCCGGGGTGACAACCTCTGTGAGAGTACGGACTGCACACACATTCATGGAGTGCAGGATCGCGTAACGGACGGTTGCATTGCCAATATATTTATTATCCCAGTTTCTGACCTGTTTACCGTTGGCATAATTGTACGGCTCGTCTTTGATCGTCGAGGCAAGGGTCATGCCACACTCGTTGAGGGCAGGAGCGTAAGTGGATACGATCTTAAAGCAGGATCCGGGCTGTCTTGGAGAGTCTGTCGCTCGGTTGAGGGAACGGCTCGTCGTTTTTGCTCCGCGGCCGCCCACGATCGCTTTGACCTGGCCGGTGTACTGATCCATAACGACAACAGAGGTCTGGGGCTGCAGGGTAATATGAAGATTTTCATCCACAATATCACCTGCTTCTGTGTTGATACCAAGTGTGCTCTTATATTCCTCAACCGCGCTGTACACGGCGTCCTCTGAACTGAATACGAGAGGATTAGAATCATTGCGCGAGCTTCGGAGATAGGAACCGAGGTTTTCCTTGCTGTAATTTTCGACTGTTCCGTCAGCGCGGTGGATGGTCAGCGCATATTCTACTCCGTATTCAACGATAGGATAATTGGACTCGTCGGCAGTGACTTCGTCGCAAATCTGCTGAATGGTAGTATCCTGAGTTGACTTGATGGTGAGCCCGCCGCTGTAAAGCAGGTTGTATGCTTGAGTTTCCGAATAGCCTTTCTCATCCATAAGATCTTGAATTACATCGTCAATCAGAGCGTCGGTAAAGTAAGAGTAAGGCGATGTATCTTCCGTGACAGCCGCCGTTTGAACGATGCGGTCATAGACCGGGTCAGCTATGGCTTCGTCATATGCCGTCTGATCAATATATCCTTGTTCCAGCATATTGTCTAAGACTTTTTTGCGTCTCTCAGCGTTTTTTTCAGGATTTTTTACTGGATCGAATCTCGTCGGATTCTGTGTAATTGCCGCGATAACCGCACATTCGGACAGTGTCAGATCCGCCACGTCTTTGTTAAAGTATCTTGTGGATGCGGTCTGGACGCCGTAGCATCCCTGCCCTAAGTTGATAGTGTTCATATAGAGCTCTATGATCTCTTCCTTGCTCATTTCCTTTTCAACTGCAAGTGCGAGATACTGTTCCTGAAGTTTACGTTCCACTTTATCAAAGAAAGTCTTTTCATTGACAAAGTCGAAAACATTGTTTTTTATCAGCTGCTGGGTGAGCGTGCTGGCTCCTTCCGAGAAATTAAATCCATTCATAACACCCACGACTCCCGCCCTTATGATACCTTGAAGGTCGATTCCGTTATGCTCATAGAAACGCTCGTCCTCAATGGCTACGAACGCATGAGGGAGATATTTGGTGTTTGCCGTGATCTCATCATAAGTTTTGTACACACGGTTGGAATCCGAATCCTTCAGTGTTTCGAGTACGGTTCCATTCTGATCCGTGATGTACGAAGTGAATCCCTTGGGGCGGATATCATCCACCGACACAGCAGGAGTGTCATCTATGATCTTTTTGGCGAAGATCACCCCACCTATTAGACAGATTACGGCGAGAAGCAGGATACAGATAATAACCGCTTTAAAAAGACGCACCCCGACACGTTTCTGTTTCATTTTCTTTTTTGAAGAAATAGATTTCCTTTTCTTAGAAAGATTATTTTTCCCGTAATTCACGAATATATCCTCCTTTTTAGCTCTTATGATTATATCAAAGATGACATTTTAAATAAAGGAAAAAATAAAATCTTCATATTTTCTTATGTATTTTTTATACTATAGGGCGGAAAAGAACCCGATCAGCTCTATTTTGGTTGTATGGAAGAGAAGGGTCTGGTATAGTAAAGGAAGTTCAGGCAGGGAATATCTGTAAGGAGGCTGAAAATGAGCTGTTATCACACCGTATCCGTAGGAGGAAAAGGCGAGATCATAGAGAAAAAATCCCGGTTTATTGCTGAGGTATATCCGGTTTCTGATGATGATGAGGCGTTTGCCCATCTTGAAGAAGTGAAAAAAAGGTATTGGGACGCGAGGCATCATTGCTGGGCCTATGTGATTGGACAAAATCCGGCTTCCGAGAGGATGAGTGATGACGGCGAGCCGGCGGGGACAGCTGGAAAACCCATACTCGAAGTGATAAGGGGGAGGGGGCTGACGAATGTTTTTGTAGTGGTGACGAGATATTTCGGTGGAACCCTACTCGGCACGGGCGGGCTTGTGAGGGCTTACACGGCGGCAGCAGCCGAAGGTATCGCTCAAAGTACAGTTGTTACCAAGATCTATGGGTATAAGTTGAAGATTACCACAGATTATACGGGATTGGGGAAAATTCAGTACATACTTGGAAAGAGAGGGATCCATGTGCTGGATACCGTATATACAGACCGGGTCCGCATTTTTGCTTTTGTATCCGGCGATGAGGAAGCCGCGCTGAAAAAAGATATTATGGAAGGCACGAATGGGCAGGCTATGTTAGAGAGGGTGGAAGAGTGCTGGCATTCCGAGGAAAGTTCATAAAGCGATGAGAAGGGCTGATGAAGATCTTATGATCAAACATCAGCCCCTGCAGCTATATCCGGTCAAATCTTTGGAGTAAAGTAAACCGGTTTGTGTTATGATATAGTTTTAGAATGTATGTTGTTAGATCAGGAAAATTCTGGTTCGATCAATCCAAAAGAGCCATCCTTTCTTTTATATACTACATTCACCTCATCAGTCTCTGCGTTGGAGAATACGAAGAAACTATGCCCGAGAAGTTCCATTTGGATGCAGGCATCTTCAGGGAACATGGGCTTGATGCCGAACTTTTTCGTGCGGACAATGCGGATCTCGCTGTCTTCAGGGGTCTCTTCGTCAGATTCAATAAACTCCGTACGGATACTGCCTGACGGAGCTGATGAAGTGGAGTGTCCCTGACTCTTTGAAACCAGCTTGTTTTTGTATTTGCGGAGCTGGCGTTCGATGATCTCCTCCACGAGATCGATGGATACATACATGTCATTACTTGTCTGCTCAGAACGGATAATGTTGCCTTTAACGGGGATGGTTACCTCAATTTTCTGACGTCCTTTCTCTACACTGAGCGTTACAATGATTTCTGTTTCAGGAGTGAAATACCTTTCAAGTTTTGATAATTTCTGCTCAATCGCGTCTTTGAGCCCGGGGGTTACCTCAATGTTCTTTCCGCTGATGATAAAATTCATGCTGTTCAACTCCTTCTGTCGATATTTAACATAAACATATAGAAAAATGATGTTTATATTATGTAAAGATTATAACACGAAACAGCATCAATGTATAGACCGTATCACTTCGATACGGGTGATTTTTCCATCCTTCATCTTAGCGATACGAAGGCCGAGGTTTGAAAAGTATACACATGCTCCGGTTCCAATCTCCATGCCGTCCTCGTGCATTTTATCAAGCAGAACGTCAAGGAGTGTATCGTCTTTATCATTGCTGGGAATATCCATGCGGAACAGACGGTTGATCTGATGGATTTTCTGTGTGGCACGGAAAATTGTCTTGTCCGTTTCGTCAAATGCGGAGAAAAGGAATTTTCTCGTGGCAAACAGGATCGCGATGGCAACAACGCCCAGCAGACTGTTGAGCGGGGAGGAATGATCGATGATGATTTGGCGTGCGATGGCAAACAGAAGTACTTCGAATACGGTGATTGGCGTATGTAGATAGAGCATGCGGATCAGCTCTACTCCAATGATAAGATTAAAACATGCCGTGAGAAGATCATCGTAGTTGGGGTATGTGCTGACATCTGTCAGTTCCCCCATGGATAATCCAAGTTTCACGGTCATGACAATGATCGCGCAGGCGAGCAGACCGGCGATTACAAACTCTAGTATTTTTGTCAGGTGTTTCAAAAAGAGGCGCGCGTATTTCTCCATGTTCATTCTCCTTTGTGTTCATTCTTTTTTGTGTTTACGGAAAAGGCAATCGGATTGTCCGGCCGCCCTGTGTCTGAGGATGTCTTATTTCATATTGCTCCTCTTACGCATTCTGGAATCAAGGATTTTCTTGCGGATGCGCAAGGATTTGGGAGTGACTTCCAGAAGCTCGTCCGTGTCAATAAAATCTAGTGCCTGTTCTAGACTTAAGATTCTAGGCGGAGTGAGACGAAGCGCCTCGTCCGCACTGGAAGAGCGGGTGTTGGTCAAATGTTTTGTCTTACATACGTTAAGTTCGATATCTTCGGCTTTTCCGTTCTGTCCGATGACCATTCCGGAATATACCTTCTCTCCGGAGCCTATGAACAGTGTACCACGCTCTTGCGCACTGTACAATCCATAAGTTACAGATTCTCCAGTTTCAAACGCGATGAGAGAGCCTTGTTTACGATACTGGATATCACCTTTGTAGGGTGCGTATCCTTCGAAGCTTGTGTTCAGGATTCCATTTCCTTTCGTATCTGTGAGAAATTCTCCGCGGTATCCAATGAGCCCTCTGGACGGGATGGAGAATTCGAGGCGGGTGTATCCTCCATTAGATACGCCCATGTTGCGCAGTTCGCCTTTCCTCTGCCCAAGCTTTTCAATGACCACGCCGGTGAATTCATCTGGGACATCGATGTAAGCAGTTTCGATGGGCTCCAGTTTCCTTCCATTCTCGTCCGTATGATAGAGAACTTCCGCTTTGCTGACAGCAAATTCATAGCCTTCGCGGCGCATATTTTCAATGAGCACGGAGAGATGGAGCTCGCCGCGCCCGGATACCTTAAAGCTGTCCGTATTTTCCATTTCCTCTACACGGAGACTGACGTCTGTGTTCAGCTCTTTGAAGAGGCGGCTGCGCAGATGACGCGAGGTTACATACTTTCCGTCCTGTCCTGCAAACGGGCTGTCATTGACAATGAACTGCATGGCGATTGTCGGTTCGGAGATCTTCTGGAAGGCGATGGGCTCTGGATTCTCCGGTGAGCAGAGAGTATCTCCGATGGAGATGTCTGAGATGCCGGAGATGGCTACGATTGATCCGATAGTCGCTTCCCGTACTTCCGTTTTATTCAAGCCGTCAAACTCATAGAGCTTGCTGATCTTTACTTTTTGCTGTTTGTTCGGATCATGGTGGTTAACAAGCAACATTTCCTGATTAACACTGATCGTACCGTTATCCACCTTTCCAATACCAATGCGGCCTACATACTCATTATAGTCAATGGTACTAATCAGCACCTGAGTAGCAGCCTCGGGATCACCTTCCGGGGCGGGGATATAATTTAGGATTGTCTCAAAGAGCGGCTTCATGTCTCTTTCCTCATCTGAGAGGTCAAGAACAGCTACGCCTGCTTTAGCCGACGCGTACACAAAGGGACATTCAAGCTGATCATCCGAAGCGCCGAGGTCGATGAAAAGCTCCAGCACCTCGTCGATCACTGCATCTGGCCGGGCTTCCGGGCGGTCGATCTTGTTGATGCACACGATGACCGGAAGGTCTAATTCTAGCGCTTTTCTTAAGACAAATTTTGTCTGGGGCATTGCGCCTTCAAAAGCGTCTACAACAAGGATCACGCCGTTTACCATCTTGAGGACGCGCTCGACTTCCCCGCCGAAGTCTGCATGTCCCGGCGTGTCAATAATGTTGATCTTTACTCCATTGTAGTGGACTGCCGTATTTTTAGAGAGGATCGTGATCCCTCGCTCGCGCTCAATGTCATTGGAGTCCATGACGCGCTCGGCAACCTCCTGATTCTCACGGAATACACCGCTTTGTTTCAGCAGCTCGTCGACCAGCGTAGTCTTGCCGTGGTCAACATGGGCAATGATTGCAATATTTCTTACATCTCCACGTTTTGTATTCATATGATCTGCACTCTTCCTTTAATAAATATCTTTTCATTTTTTAACTTTTGGTACTGGCAGATAGGAAACGATATCCTTATCAAGAGAAGGGAGTATTATCCCCTTTGTACACCGACATTATTCTATCACAAAATGTGCATTTTACAAGCCCGGGTGTATTTTTCTGGAAAAAGGAAGCGTTTTTCCGTGGGAAATGAGAGGTTTTCAAGAGCGGCAGGGGTGACAGAATGTTGAAAAGCGTCGAACGATTTCCTTTTTCAGACAGTTCTAAAACAGAAAAATTACACATACATTTAGTAGTGAATCAAAAAATACCGAAAAGAGGAAGGGAGAGCTACAAATTATGTCGGATAAGATAATTGAGAACAATCAGGTAACAGTCATAGGGATGGTGGTGTCGGAGTTTACATACAGCCACGAGGTATTTGGAGAGGGATTCTACATGGTGGATATCCTTGTGAAACGGCTGAGCAGTTCAAATGACAGGATACCGGTGATGGTATCTGAGCGTCTCATTGACGTGACAGAAGATTACAGAGGAAAGTGCATCATGGTATCAGGGCAGTTCCGCTCGTATAACCGGCACGAGGAACAGAAAAACAGACTGGTCCTCTCCGTGTTCGCGCGAGAGATTGAGTTTGTTGACGAGGAGCCAGACGGGGCGAGAACGAACCATATCCTTTTGGAAGGGTATATGTGTAAACGGCCTGTGTACCGCAAGACGCCTCTTGGCAGGGAGATTGCAGATCTTCTTCTGGCAGTGAACCGTCCCTATGGAAAATCTGATTACATCCCATGTATCTGCTGGGGAAGAAACGCCAGATATGCCTCGGGATTTGATGTGGGAGAACATGTTCGTATACTAGGCAGGATCCAGAGCAGGGAATATGTGAAAAAACTGTCTGAGACAGAGACTGAGACAAGGACCGCGTACGAGGTGTCCGTAAGCAAGCTGGAGTGTATAGAGGATTAGCGGAATCTTGTTTTGAAATCGTTGATTTAGGGTATCATATATTGAGATCATAACTCAAATGTGATATCCTTTTTTATATGACAACTCCGGTGTACAAGGGATAAGGCCGACGCCGGGAAAGATACAAAATAGGAGGAATATAATTATGGTAAAGATATTGCTGCACGGATGTAACGGAAAGATGGGAAGGATGATCACGGAGATTGTCAAATCGGATGAGAACACAGAAATCGTCGCGGGAGTGGATACATATATGGAAATCCCTAACGATTACCCGGTGTATGGTTCCATTGAAAAATGTGATGCGGACGCCGACGTGGCGGTGGATTTTTCAAATGCGGGAGCAGTGGACACCCTTCTGGATTACTGTGTGGAGAGAGGGCTCCCCGTGGTGCTGTGCACGACAGGGCTTTCTGAGAGGCAGCTTCAGAAGGTCGCTGAGGCATCCAAGAAAACAGCTGTCTTAAAATCCGCGAACATGTCGCTTGGAATCAATCTGTTGTTAAAGCTCCTTCAGGATGCGGCAAAGGTGTTTGGTCCCGCAGGATATGATGTGGAGCTGGTAGAGCGTCACCACAATCAGAAACTGGACGCTCCCAGCGGGACGGCGCTTGCGCTGGCGGATTCTGTGAACAAGGCGTTGAACAACGAGTATCATTATGTGTACGACCGCAGCCAGATAAGACAGAAAAGAGAGAAAAAGGAGATCGGGATCAGTGCGGTGCGAGGGGGAACAATTGTCGGTGATCACGAGGTTATTTTTGCCGGCACAGATGAGGTGATCGAGTTTAAGCACACGGCGTACTCAAGAAGCGTGTTTGCGAAAGGCGCCGTCGAGGCTGGGAAGTTCCTTGCAGGAAAAGCCCCGGGCATGTACGATATGGAAGACGTGGTTGGACTGTAGGAATTTGAGGTGACCCAGCCGGAGGAGAGTGTATGAAAGAGCTAGAGAAAAGATATCTGGAAAGATTGTCAGATTTGTATCCTACAATCGCCGCGGCGTCTACGGAGATTATTAACCTCCAGTCTATATTGAATTTGCCGAAGGGCACGGAAAATTTTCTCACTGACGTACATGGAGAATATGAGGCGTTTTCCCACGTTTTAAAGAATGGCTCCGGTTCTGTGAGGCGTAAGATTGAGGATGTGTTCGGCAACCGGATGAGCAGCAGAGATAAGCGCTCTCTTGCGACGCTCATTTATTATCCGAGAGAGAAGATAGATATCGTGCGGCAGACAGAGGCGAACATGGAGGACTGGTATAAAGTGCATCTGTACCTTCTCATTGAAGTGGGAAAACGTGCAGCGAGCAAATATACCCGCTCCAAAGTGCGCAAGGCGCTCCCGAAAGATTTTGCCTATGTGATCGAGGAACTAATCACAGAGAAGGCGGAAGTAAGCGACAAGGAATCCTACTACAATGAGATTATCTCCACGATCATACGGATCGGACGAGCCGAAGAGTTCATCTGTGCAATCTCAGAACTGATCCAGAGGCTGGTTGTGGATCATCTCCATATTGTCGGAGATATTTATGACAGAGGTCCGGGTCCGCATTTCATCATGGATGAATTGATGACATACCACTCAGTGGATATTCAATGGGGGAATCATGATGTGCTCTGGATGGGAGCTGCGGCGGGACAGAAAGGATGTATTGCTAATGTAATCCGCATCTGCGCTCGGTACGGTAATCTGGATATACTGGAGGACGGGTATGGGATCAATCTGCTACCGCTGGCGGCGTTTGCTATGCGGGCGTATAAGGACGACCCTTGTACCTGTTTCCGGTTGAAAGTTTCCGGACGCACGGATTCCGAGGAGATGCAGATGAATCTCCGCATACATAAAGCAATCTCTGTTATCCAGTTTAAGGTGGAGGGGCAGATCATCAGAAGACAGCCTTCTTTTCACATGGAAAACCGTGCCCTGCTCCACAAGATCAATTATGAGAAAGGGACGATTGTCTTGGACGGGGAGGAATATAAGCTGCTTGACACGAATTTCCCAACCGTGGATCCGGAGGATCCATATGCGCTGAATCCGGAAGAAAAGGAGATCATGGACCGGCTTGAGAAAGCGTTTGTAAATTGTGAAAAACTGCGGAGCCATATGCGTTTTTTGCTGACAAAGGGCGGTCTGTATAAAGTGTACAATGACAACCTCCTATATCACGGAAGTGTGCCTCTGACATCGGACGGAGAATTGAAGGAAGTGGAGATATATGGGCGCGGATACAAGGGAAGGGAGCTATATGATGAGCTGGAAACGTATGTGAGGAAAGGTTTTTTTGCTCTTGATGAGAAGGAAAAGCAGGACGGGAAAGATATCATGTGGTATATCTGGCTGCATCCGGATTCTCCCTTGTTTGGCAAGAATAAAATGGCAACCTTTGAGCGGTATTTTCTGGCGGAGAAAGAGACCCACATTGAGGAGAAAAACGCTTATTACAGGCTGATCGAGGACGAGCAGGTAGTTGATGAGATCTTAAAAGAGTTTGGGCTCGATCCGCAGCACGCCCACATCGTTAACGGCCATGTTCCCGTAAAAAGAAAAGACGGGGAAAATCCGGTCAAATGTGGGGGGAAAGTTCTGGTTATCGACGGCGGATTCTCCCGTGCTTACCAGAAAGAGACTGGAATCGCCGGATATACGCTTATCTATAATTCTTACGGGATGCGTCTAGTGGCTCTTGAACCTTTTGAGTCTACAGAGGCGGCCATCAAAAAGGAAATGGATATTCACTCGGAGACTACGATTGTGACCACGGTGAAAGATCGCTGTCTGGTCGGCGACACAGATACCGGGCGGGATCTGAGAGAACAGATCGCAGATTTGGAGCAGCTTCTGGAGGCATACAGAAACGGTGAGATCACAGAGAAAATATAAAGACAGGGTACAATGGCGAAAGTAAAGGCAGGGAAGATATGGAAAAAGAACAGAACACAGTGGCAGGCGGAGAAATGTCTGAGCCACTTAGGATCTATCTTCAGGAGATCGGTCAGATTCCTCTTCTTTCCGAGGAGGAAGAGAAGGAACTGGGCAGAAAACTTGCTGGCGGAGATATATCAGCAAGGCATAGGCTGGAGGAAGGGAACCTGCGGCTGGTGGTTTCCCTTGCGAAGCATTATACAGGGAGAGGGATTCCCCTTTTGGATCTCATTCAAGAAGGAAATATGGGGTTGATGCATGCGGCAGAAAAATATGATTATATGAAAGAAAACCGGTTTTCTACCTATGCCTCGTGGTGGATTAAAGAGGCAATGCAAAGAGCCATCGACCGGCAGGCGAGGGAGATCCGCGTGCCTGTGCATGTGGCCGAGAACATGAAAAAAGTGCAACGCGCTGCAAACGAACTTAGACAGGAATTGGGCAGAGACGCTTCTCCGAAAGAGATTGCAGACAGGCTGACCGGCCGGACAGAGGAGGAAGTGAAAGAGATCCTCAGTTATTTTCAAACGCCGGTATCTCTTGAGACACCCATTGGCGAGAATGGGGAGGATAGTTTGGGAGATATGGTGGAAAATCAGACGGAGACAACCCCTGAGGAAGCAATGGATATTCTTGTGCAGAAGGAAGAGGTAAAAGAACTTCTGGAGACGCTTAGTGAAAGAGAGCGAGAGGTGATCCGCCTGCGGTACGGTCTGGAAGACGGGAAAGCGCAGACGCTGGAGGAGATTGGCGGGCAGCTTGGTGTGACGAGGGAACGAGTGCGCCAGATTGAGGCTCGCGCCATGGAAAAATTGAGAAAAAATGCAAAATAGAAGTCACCTGTGCATAAATATTGGAAAATCTGCAGATAGTAGAGGTACAACAATATTTATGGAAAGGGAGATTATCTATTATGAAGAAAATGAAAACGCTTCTTTTACTCATGACATGTACCTTTGTCCTGATGGGAGTGAGCGCGTGCAGCAGTAAGGATAACGCGTCCAACAAGGCCGATCAGTCAACAACCGACGACAATGCGGCAGGAGACAATAATAGTACGGTAAATGACAATGCAGATACGGCAGACACCAATGACCGTACAATGAACGACGCCACAGAGGGGGACGGGATTCTTGACAACGCGGTAGATGATGTGACGGACGGCGTGGACAGGGTTACGGACGATGTTACGGACGGCGTGGACAAGGCGGCGGACGATATGACACAGGATAACGGAGTGCAGAAGGATACAGATAATAATAACCGTTAGTGATAAATCAGAAAAGAGCGCAGCGCCGGAGGGAATGCCCTTTGAACAGGTATTTGCCGGCGCTGTTTTTAGAAAGGGAAGACAGGAGAACCACATATGAGATTTCGGCCATGTATCGATATACATAACGGCAAGGTAAAACAAATTATAGGCGGAAGCTTGCGAGACGAAGGGGATACTGCCCGCGCCAATTTTTCTTCTGAAAAAGGCGCTGCTTATTATGCAGAGCTCTATAAAAAAGATGGATTAAAAGGAGGGCACATTATTCTCTTAAACCATGCTGGCTCAGAGTTTTATGAGGAGACGCGGAAGCAGGCGTTTACAGCTCTGCGGGCTTATCCCGGTGGCATGCAGATCGGCGGGGGAATTACTGCGGAGAATGCCGGGGAGTATCTCAAGGCTGGGGCAAGTCATGTGATTGTTACATCTTATGTGTTTTGCGGCGGCACGTTCTGCTGGGATAATTTGGAAAAACTGGTCTCAGTGGTAGAAAGAGAGAAGATTGTTCTCGATTTAAGCTGTCGAAAGAAAGGAGACGCTTATTACGTTGTGACAGACCGCTGGCAGAAATTTACGGATATGCGGGTGGATCACGAGACGCTGGATCAGTTGACGGGATATTGTGATGAATTTCTGATTCACGGTGTCGATGTAGAGGGAAAGCGTTCCGGTATGGAAGAGGAGCTGGTACATATGCTGGGAGAGTGGAAGGATACCCGGCAGGACATTCCTGTAACATATGCAGGCGGGATCGGATCACTGGAGGATCTGGAGCGGTTTTGGCAGATCAGTGGGGGACGGCTGGACTTCACCATCGGGAGCGCACTGGATCTTTTCGGGGGAGAAGTCCCCTACGAGATGGTTATTCGTGTATAGTTCAGCGAGCGCCATTCGTAAAACCGCACTACGTGCTAACTGTGGCTGCCGCCACTGTTTTACTCATGAGCGGGCGCTCTTCCATCCATCTTCTCATTCTCGGCCTCATGCAAGCATGGTCTGCCTTCGTGTTTGATGGATGGCTGAACTGTTAAGGCAAAATGTTAACAACTTATGAATTGGTTGAATTACCCATCACTTAGTGTTACAATGGAAACCGTGGTGGCGTCGGACTTTGCGCCGGCGCCAAATTTGTATAAGGAGTTAATTACGAGGTATGGGTATTATAGAAAAAATCTTCGGCACTCACAGTGAGAATGAGTTAAAACGGATCTATCCGATCGTGGATCGGATCGAGGCGCTGGGGCCGGAGATGAAAGCGCTGTCTGATGAGGAACTTAGAGGAAAGACGAGAGAGTTCAAGGATCGGTTAAGCGAAGGAGAGACTCTGGATGATATCCTTCCCGAGGCTTATGCCGTCGTGCGGGAGGCAGCGTTCCGAAGCATCGGCATGCGTCATTACAGAGTGCAGATTATTGGCGGCATCATTCTTCATCAGGGACGCATCGCGGAGATGAAAACAGGAGAAGGTAAGACGCTGGTGTCCACACTTCCAGCCTACTTAAACGCGCTTGCGGGACAAGGCGTACACATCGTTACGGTAAATGACTATCTGGCGAAGCGTGACGCGGAATGGATGGGAAAAGTCCATGAGTTTCTCGGCCTGACAGTGGGCGTTGTTTTAAACAGCATGGACAGCAAGGAACGCCGCGCCGCATATGACTGTGATATCACCTACGTGACAAACAATGAGCTAGGATTTGACTACCTACGTGACAACATGGTTATCTATAAGGAGCAGCTCGTGCAGAGAGGGCTTCATTTCGCTATCATCGATGAGGTGGACTCTGTTCTGATTGATGAGGCGAGAACACCACTCATTATTTCTGGGCAGAGCGGGAAATCGACAAAACTCTACGAGGCGTGCGACATCCTTGCCCGCCAGCTTGAGAGAGGCGAGGCGAGCGGAGAGTTCTCAAAGATGAACGCCATCATGGGTGAGGACATTGAGGAGACTGGAGATTTCATTGTAAATGAGAAAGAAAAAGCGATCAACCTGACAGAGGAGGGCGTGAAGAAGGTGGAGAATTTCTTCCACATTGACAATCTTGCCGATCCCGAGAATCTGGAGATCCAGCACAATATCATCCTTGCGTTGCGGGCGCACAACCTGATGTTCAAGGATCAGGATTATGTGGTGACGCCGGAAGGCGAAGTTATGATCGTGGATGAGTTTACTGGCCGTATTATGCCGGGACGCCGTTATTCTGACGGACTTCATCAGGCGATCGAGGCGAAAGAGCACGTTAAGGTGCGCAGGGAGAGTAAGACTCTGGCGACGATTACGTTCCAGAACCTGTTCAATAAGTTTGAGAAAAAAAGCGGCATGACGGGTACGGCTCTCACGGAGGAAAAAGAATTCCGCGATATTTACGGAATGGACGTTATTGAGATCCCGACCAACGTGCCGGTACAGAGGGTGGACCTCGAGGACGCTGTGTATAAGACAAAGAGAGAAAAATATAAAGCAGTTGTTGAGGAAGTCAAAAGAGCGCATGCCACGGGTCAGCCGGTCCTCGTAGGTACGATCACTATCGAGGTGTCTGAGCTTCTGAGCGGTATGCTGAAAAAAGAAGGTATTAAGCATAATGTCCTTAATGCAAAATATCATGAGCAGGAGGCTGCCATCGTTGCTGACGCCGGACTTCACGGCGCGGTCACGATCGCTACGAACATGGCGGGACGTGGTACGGATATCAAGCTGGACGACGACGCCAGAGCAGCAGGCGGCTTGAAGATTATTGGTACGGAGAGGCATGAGTCCAGACGTATTGATAACCAGCTTCGTGGACGTTCCGGACGTCAGGGGGATCCGGGAGAATCGCGCTTCTACATTTCCCTTGAGGATGACTTGCTCAGACTATTCGGATCAGACCGTCTCATGGGTGTGTTCAACGCTCTCGGGGTAGCTGACGGCGAGCAGATTGAGCACAAGATGCTCTCCAATGCCATCGAGACAGCACAGAAAAAGCTGGAGATTAACAACTTCGGAATCCGTAAAAATCTTCTCGAGTACGATCAGGTCATGAATGAGCAAAGAGAGATCATTTACGCGGAGAGACGCCGTGTGCTGGATGGAGAGAGCATGCGTGATACAGTTTACAACATGATCACGGAATATGTGGAGAATATAACAGACCGCTTTGCTTCGCCTGAGGCGGACGGGGAAAACTGGGATATTAAAGGACTGGACGTGAATCTCCATGCTGTGATCCCGCAGATGGAACTTCTGGACGAGGCAGAGTGCCGGAACATGCGCCAGAAGGAAATGAAGCACATGCTTAAAGAACGCGCTGTGAAAGCGTATGAGGCGAAAGAGGCAGAATTTGCGGAAGCAGAACAGATCCGTGAGATTGAGCGCGTGGTGCTTTTGAAAGTTATTGATGCAAGATGGATGGATCACATCGATGATATGGATCAGCTTCGCCAAGGTATCGGGCTTCAGGCTTACGGACAGAGAGATCCGCTAGTAGAGTACAAGATGACAGGATATAACATGTTCGGGGAGATGACGAACATGATCGCGGAGACCACGATCCGTACTCTGTTCAATATTCGTGTTGAGCAGAAGGTGGAGAGAGAAGAGGTGGCGAAAGTGACGGGCACAAACAAAGACGAGAGTGCTGTGCGCGCGCCGAAGAAACGGGAAGAAAAGAAGATCTATCCGAATGATCCGTGCCCGTGCGGAAGCGGAAAGAAGTACAAACAGTGCTGTGGCCGAAAGCAGCTATAAAAATATGATTGTGAAAGAGGTGAATAAGGTGGTTTTATTAGATGAAATAAAGTCAAAACTGACTGCATATGAAGAACCGCTGAAAGATTTGAGGGATTCACTTTGACTTGGCTTCCAAGAAGCTAAGATTAGAGGAACTCCAGAAACGGTTGGAAGAGCCGGGGTTCTGGGATGAGCCGGAAGTATCCCAGCAGGTCATGAAGGAGCTAAAAGGACTTCAGGATTCTGTCAAAGAGATCGAGGAGCTGTATTCCGGCTATGAGGATATGCTCCTTCTCATTGAAATGAGCGAGGAGGAATCTGACGAGGAGACGTTAGAGGAGATAGAGGAAGAACTGGCACAGTTTGAAGAGAAATTTGAGGAGCTGCGTATCAGCACGCTTCTGACCGGACCTTATGACCGGGACAATGCCATTGTGACTCTCCATGCTGGCGCGGGCGGGACAGAGTCCTGCGACTGGGCGGGCATGTTGTACCGCATGTACACCAGATGGGCTGAGAAAAAGGGCTATGAAGTGGAAGTACTGGATTATATGGAAGGAGACGTGGCAGGAATCAAAGGGGTGACCTTTGAAGTGAAAGGTGAGAATGCCTATGGGTATCTCCGTTCAGAGAAAGGGGTGCATCGTCTTGTGCGTATCTCTCCATTCAACGCGGCGGGGAAACGGCAGACGTCTTTTGCTTCCTGTGATGTGATACCGGATATCGAGGAAGATATTGACATTGAGATCAACGACGATGACCTGAAGATCGACACGTACCGTTCCAGCGGCGCAGGCGGCCAGCATATTAACAAGACGTCGTCGGCAGTGCGCATCACGCATCTGCCCACGGGGATCGTGGTACAGTGCCAGAATGAGCGTTCTCAGCACATGAACAAGGATAAGGCGATGCAGATGTTAAAGTCCAAGCTTTATCTGATGAAACAGCAGGAACAGGCGGAGAAGATGTCTGACATCAGAGGGGAAGTGCGAGATATCAATTTCGGAAACCAGATCCGTTCTTATGTTATGCAGCCCTACACGCTTGTGAAAGACCACAGAACTAACGCGGAGGTCAGCAACGTAGGGGCTGTGATGGACGGCAGCATTGATCCGTTTATCAACGCATATTTGAGCGCAGATACACAGCAGGCGCCCGGAGAATAGACCGGGAGCCTGTTTCGGCTACTATGGAGAATATGAGAAGTATCAAAACTTCATTTATGATAAAAAATACAGAAGGGAGAAAACAATGGTAAATATAGCGGTAATGGGATACGGCACGGTGGGATCCGGTGTGGTGGAAGTGATCAATACAAATGGGGATATCATCAACCAGCGGGCAGCGGATCAGATCAATATAAAATATGTGCTTGATTTAAGAGATTTCCCGGGGGATCCGATTCAGGAGAAGATTGTTCATGATGTGGACGTCATCATCAATGATCCCGAGATCAGGATCGTCGTGGAGGTGATGGGAGGCGTTGAGCCTGCGTATACATTTGTGAAGAGCTGTCTTGAAGCGGGAAAGAGCGTGGTTACATCCAACAAAGCTCTGGTTGCAAAGCATGGCGCGGAACTTCTGTCCATTGCGAGGGACAGGGAGTTGAACTTTTTGTTCGAGGCGAGCGTGGGCGGAGGCATTCCGATTATCCGTGCGCTGAATTCTTCCCTTACTGCGGATAAAATCGAGGAGATCACTGGGATTTTAAACGGCACGACTAACTACATGCTCAGCAAGATGTTCTATGAAGGGGCTGACTATGCGGACGTGCTCAAGGAGGCGCAGCAGAACGGATTCGCGGAGGCGGACCCGACCGCTGATGTGAAAGGTTATGATGCGTGCCGCAAAATTGCGATCCTGTCCTGCCTGATCTCGGGGCAGCAGGTGGACTTCGAAGATATTTACACGGAAGGGATCACGGAGATCACCAAGGAAGATATGATGTACGCGAAAGAGATGGATATGACGGTCAAGCTTCTTGCGTCCAGCAAGCGCCACGGGGATCATCTCCACGCGATTGTCGCTCCGGCGCTGCTTGGAAAGGAACATCCCCTCTGCAATGTGAACGGCGTATTCAACGCGGTGTTTGTAACCGGGAATATGCTTGGAGACGCTATGTTTTACGGAAGCGGGGCAGGGAAGCTCCCGACGGCAAGCGCGGTCGTGGCGGATGTGGTGGATGCGGCGAAGCATCTTCATAGGAACATCATGACGATGTGGAAGAATGAGAAGCTGACCCTTCTGCCCATTGAGGATACCTGCAAACGGTTCTTTGTGCGTCTGCAAGGCGGCGAAAATGAACGGCGCGCGGAGATAGAGAATATCTTTGGTGGAGTACGGTTTTTGACCGTGGACGGTCTTGAGAACGAATTCGGCATCGTTACTCCGGAAATGACGGAGAGAGAGTACAGACGGAAATCCGAACAGCTCTTCGGTGTGATCCGCATGATACGTCTGGAGGAGTAGGATTAGAGATTGATTGAGCGGGAGGCTCTAAAGGAGGACTCAATGAAGTATATCGTGATCTTATGTGACGGGATGGCAGATGAGCCCATTGACGCTTTGGGCGGGAAGACGCCGATAGAGGCGGCGCGCACAGAGAATATGGACCGTCTTGCAAAGGACGCGGAGATCGGGGTGGTGCGCACCGTTCCCGAGGGAATGACACCCGGAAGCGACACGGCGAACCTGTCCGTGATCGGATATGACCCGAAAAAATATTATTCCGGGAGATCGCCTCTAGAGGCGCTGAGCATCGGCGCCAAGATGGAGGATGGCGACGTGTCCTTCCGCTGCAACCTTGTGACTCTTTCCGAGAGCGAGACGGATTATGAGGACCGTGTCATCTTAGACCACAGCTCGGGGGAAATCTCTACCGCAGAGGCGGCAGAGCTTCTGGAAGCGCTAAAAGAAGGGCTTAAGAAGGACGGTTATACGTTCTATGCCGGAACAAGCTACCGCCATCTGCTTATTCAGAAGGATGGGAAAACGATGGATTTGACCGCACCTCATGATATACTGGAAAAATGTATCGGGGAGTATCTTCCGAAGGACGAGGTGCTCCGTGATATGATGGTCAGAAGCTATGATATCTTAAAAGACCATCCCATTAACAAAAAGCGCCGCGCAGAAGGGAAAAATCCTGCCAATTCCGCATGGTTCTGGGGAGCGGGCACACGCCCGGCGCTCGCATCGTTTGAGGAGAAAAACGGAGTGAAGGGCGCTATGATCTCCGCCGTCGATCTGCTCAAAGGCATTGCCGTAGGCGCGGGTATGCACAATATCATGGTGGAGGGCGCTAACGGAGGTCTTCATACAAATTATTCCGGCAAAGCGTCGGCAGCGGTAAAAGCGCTGAACGAGGACGGATATGATTTTGTCTATGTACATATCGAGGCACCAGACGAGATGGGGCATCAGGGAAGTATGGAGGATAAGATCAAAGCCATCGAGTATATTGATGAGAGGATCATTGGACCTGTGGCGGACGCGCTTCACGACTCGGGAGAGGATTTCAGGATGCTCATCCTGCCGGATCATCCCACGCCGATACGTGTGCGCACCCATACGTCCGACCCGGTTCCGTATCTTCTGTATGACAGCACGAAGAAAACGGACGGACCGGGATTTTACAGCGAGAAGGCGGGCAGGGACAGCGGACGGTATATTGAGGAAGGCTGGCGGCTGATGGAGCATTTCATACAATCTTAAGAAAATCTGCCTGTCAAATAAAGAAAAATTATCTTTTAAATAAAGAATATCCTGCTATGATTACAGCGTCGGTGTATAGGAGTGTGGCTCCCGTACATTGGCGCTGTTTTGTGAAATATTTTCATGAGGTATTTTGTGAAAAGGGGATGTTCAGATGAAATCGAAAAAAATTACGGTGGGGCTCCTCATATTCTATCTGGCGGCACTGTCTTGGATCATTATCTTCAAGATGGCGTTCTCCGCCATGGAATTGCCGCATATAAGAAGTATCAACCTTATCCCGTTTGGGGAGTCTGTCATTATAAACGGGAAGATGGATTTCGGGGAGATCATACAGAATCTGCTGGCGTTCATTCCTTTCGGCATATTGATCTGTGTACTGTGGGAGAAAAAATCACTGCTGAAACAATTCTTTCCCATTATCTGTACCAGTATTCTGTTTGAGGTGATCCAGTATGTCTTTGCCGTCGGCGCAAGCGATATCACGGATGTGCTCATGAACTCGGCGGGAGGTCTGTTGGGAATCGGCACCGCCGTCCTCGTTGAGAAGCTGTCGGAGAAACATTGGGTGAGGATTATCAACATCCTCAGCCTGACCGGGGCGGTACTGCTTGGCGCGCTGATTGTGATGCTGATTTTGGCGAATATGTAACAGGGGGGATCATGATAAAAGTGTAAAACAGTTCATATTTCGGATAGTGCCTGTTCCTATTTTATCAAAAGGTATTTCCCTGACAAATTCAAAACATTAAAATACCATCTGCACCAGTATCATATAGCATAGTGTCCCGCCTGCGATGGACAGAAGCATCTGCCGTTTCCACAGGTGGAGCGCCACTACGAGAGCGATGGAGATCAGCTCGGGAATCCCATGGCTTCCCGAGAACACGCTTACGTTTCTTAAGGAGTAGATGATGAGCAGCCCGAACACTGCGGAGGGCAGCACCTTTCCGAGATACCGGATATATTTCGGGGTTGGTTTTCCCTCTGGGAATACGAGGAAGGGAAGGAATCTTGTCAGCATGGTGGCGAGGACGATCATTGCCACCGTGATGATTTCCTGTGAAAGTGTCATGCCTGTTCACCGCCTTTCTGCGCGTCCGTCTCTGCTAGGTTCTCGGCGCTGGCATCGAGCCGTGTCTCTGCTGGGGCTCCTGTATCATCGTCAAGCCGTGTTTCCGGCGGACGGCGGCTGAGCGTGAGGACGATAAGGATCGCCAGCATAGCGGGAATAATGAAGTTATCCGCCCCGAAAGCCACAAGGCAGATCAGGGAGAGGGCAAGCCCAAGAAGGGAGCTGATATGATTTTTTTCTTTCAGCCACTGTTCCATGAAGATAACCACGAACATGGCGGTGAGCACGAAGTCTAGACCTTCTGTGTTAAAATGGATGAAGGAGCCGAACAGCCCGCCCAGCGTGGCGCCGGAGAACCAGTAGAAATGATTCAGAAGCGACACGAAGAACATAAACCACCCCTTGTTCACATCCCGCGGAACATCAGCCGTATAGTTGATGGAAAAGCTTTCGTCACACATCCCGAAGATGAGATAGAAGGATTTCCATCCATATCCGCGGTATTTTTCCAGCATGGAGATACCGTAAAACAGATGCCGGGCGTTGATCATAAGAGTCATGGCGAACGCCTGAAGGGGGCTGAACGCTCCGAGCAGGAGATTCACTGCGACGAACTCCATACTGCCGGCAAAGATAGTAACACTCATCAGCATCGGATAGATAAATGAAAATCCGGATACATTCATATAGATGCCGTATGTCAGCCCGAGGAACCAAAATCCTGCAAAGATTGGGATGGTGTGGGGGAATGCGGCGCGGAAGGCGCGGCGGACGACGCGCTCTTTTTCAGCTTTTTGTATTTCTCTTGTCATTGTGAACACATCCTTAGGTATTTTCAAAATAACATGCCTGATTATGATAGCATTTTGGCGGTATAAATTCAATGATGGGATTTGTCTTTCTGCTTATGATGTAGTAAACTGTATAGGAATCATAAGAACGGAGGGCACGGCTGTGGACTATCATTTTGCAAGAGAAGTGTTTGAGAGATATCTGGATGGCTATGACAGGGACAATGATAAAGTGAGATTGAAGATCGTGCATACATACGGCGTGGTGGCGCAGAGTACGGAGATCGCCCGGAGGATGAACCTGTCTAGGGAGGATACGGAGCTCGCGAAAATTATCGCCCTGCTCCACGATATCGGGCGGTTTGAACAGATACGGCAGTTTGACAGCTTCATGCCCGATACGATGGATCACGCGGCTTACGGGGTGGAGATGCTGTTCGGAGAGGCAGAAGGCTGCCCGCCGCGGATGATACGCCGATTTCTGGAAGAAGATGAGTGGGACGTCATTATCCGTACAGCTATCGCAAAACACAGTGATTTTGTGCTGGAGGGGATTGAAGATGAGCGGACGCTCCTCCATGCGAAGATCATACGCGACGCCGATAAGCTGGATAACTGCCGTGTGAAGCTTAAGGATGATTTTGAGACTTTTATGGACGCCACGGCTAAAGAGACGGGTGCGTCCGTTATCACGCCGAAAGTCCGGGAGGACGCGCTCGCGGGGAGGAGTATCCTCTCGGCGGACCGGAAGACGCCCATGGATTACTGGGTGTCCTACCTTGCGTATTTTTATGATCTGAACTTTCGGGAGAGTCTGGATATCGTGGCGGAGAAGGACTATGTGAGCCGACTTATTCACAGAATCAGCTATACGGACCCGGAGACGGAAGAGACGATGAAAGAGCTGGAGAAAAGTCTTTTGGCGTATGTGCGGAAGGTTCCGGGAGCGCACTGAAGAAATCAGTTCCCGGCTGCGGGCTGTTTTGTAGATTCCCTGACGATGAGATCCGCGTGGAGTAGGACCGTGCCGATGGAGACCCCATTCATCAGGCTATTCAGCGCATAGTAGCCGCTCTTTCCCAGCTCAATGCGGTCTTGCCGGACTGTAGTGAGCGGGGGAGAGGTGTAGGGGCATATAGGGATGTCGTCGAAGCCGATGATGCTGATGTCACGGGGAACCTGATACCCCAGTTGCCGGCACTGTGTGATCGCTGCGCTGGCAAATGTATCCTGACAGCAGATTACCGCGGTCATCCCCATTCCAAGAAAACGGGGCAGATGCTTTTCCATACATTCGGACAGATAATAGGAGCATCCTGAATAGGAGGGATCTGCTTTTAACCCGTGGCGGTGCATGGCTTGGAAAAACGCTCTGTGGCGGATCTGCATGATATGGGAGCCGAGGGCGCTGCTTAAGTAGCCGATTTTGTGATGGCCTAGTTCCTTTAAATGACCAACCGCAAGATACATTCCCTCATCGTTGTCAATGCCGACATACGCGGTGGATGGATTTCCCACAATATGGTTGTCGTAGAGCACGATGGGAGTTCGGCTTGTCTGGAAATCTCTGATCCATGGCTCATTGAGAGAGAATCCAAGGGCAAAGCCTCCGCTGTAGTCGTTTTGCAGCATGAATACGTCATAGGAAGTTTCTCGCTGTGTGTTGACATCAAGGGGAACCACATCTACCTCACATCCGGCAGGTTCTGCCATCTGGCGGAAACCCATCACAATGTCGTAGGCAAAGTGGTGGGGTTCTTTATATTCAATATTGTCTTTCTGAACAAGAATACAGAGACGCCGGGAAGGCTTCTTGTACCGGCGTAGTTTTGTATACCCCAGTTCCACGGCTGTTTCCAGTATCTGTTTTTGTAATGTTTCGCTGATATCGGAAGCTCCATTTAAGGCTTTTGATACTGTTCCTTTGGAAATCCCCAGTTTATCAGCAATATCTTGAATAGTCGTCATTGTTCATTCCCCTGACTTCTTTGTTTTCTTATATAAAAACATTATATAAAAAAAGTAGAAAGAAATCAATGCGAAGCAATTTAAGTTTAGAAAAGTTTCGGAAATGTATATGAAAATAATAATGCACAAAAAAATAGATGATATTTTATGCAAAACAGATAAAATAGAATTGCTAATATAAAAATAATTGACGATAATAGCTTAAAGGTCTATCATAATGGCAACGAAACAATTCGAAACAACAAAAACGGAGGATGGGAAGAATGAGAAGAAGAGCAGTGTCTGTACTGCTTGCCGGAGTGATGACCCTTGGGCTTGCGGTGACAGGGCTGACCGGATGCGGCAGTAGTACGGACGACGGACAGGAAAAGATTCGTCTGATGGTGTGGTCTCCGCAGAACGACCAGTCAAAGGATAATGGGGAATGGCTTCAGACGATGTGCGAAACATTTGCGGAACGGCATCCAGAGTGGGATATTACATTTGTCTACGGTGTTGCCGATGAGGCAAGCGCTGCCGGACAGGTCGCGCAGGATCCGGAGGCGAGCGCAGATGTATTTATGTACGCGAACGATACGATAACGACGATGACAGATGCCAACGCTCTGGCGAAGTTCGGAGGAAAGTACCGGGATGAGATAGAGTCCATCAACTCGCAGGAGGTGCTGGATTCTTTGATCATGGATGGGGATTTGTACGGCGTTCCGTTTACGACGAACACATGGTACATGTATTATGACAAGAGCGTGTACAGTGAGGAAGATATAAAAAACATTGATACGATGCTGGAGAAAGGCGTAGTATCCTTCCCATTTGTCAACTCATGGTATCTGCCCGCGTTTTATCTGGGGAATGGGTGCACGCTGTTTGGTGATGGAACGGACGAGTCTGCGGGAGTGGATTTTGGCGGAGAGAATGCAGTCGCCGTGACGGATTATTTAATTGATATGGAGCAGAATCCGAACTTCAAGATTGACGATCTTGGTTCTGGTATCGCTGGACTTCGTGACGGAAGTATTAACGCGATGTTTACAGGATCATGGGACGCTAATTCTATCAAAGAGGCGCTTGGGGATAACATGGGTGTCGCATCGCTTCCAACTTACACACTGAACGGCGAGGAAAAACAGATGCTGGCCTATGCTGGCTCTAAGGCGATCGGTGTCAATCCTAATACGGATTACATGGTTCCAGCCATAGAACTGGCAGTTTTCCTCGGCTCATCTGAGGCGCAGAAAGCCCATTACGAGATGTGTGGTACAATCCCCTGCAGCACAGAACTTTTGGAAGATCCGGTGATTAGTTCTGACGAAGTGGTTATCGCACAAAACGATACGTTTAACAATACCTCTATCCTGCAGCCGTTTGTCTCTAAGATGAACAATTGCTGGACTCCGGTAGAAAATATGGGTAAAGGCATACGAAACGGCAGCATCACTCACGAAAACGCTGCGGATCAAACCGTGCAGATGAATGAAGCTATGAATAGTGATGGAATTTAAAATGAGGTGGCGAGGATGGGAATATTAAAGAAAAGAGTCAATAATTATCCGACTCCCTATACATGTACAAAGGCAATTAGGGAAGGCGGGCTTGAGACAAAGCTTTCCATGATTTTGATGGGATTCGGGAATATCGTGCATGGTCAGAAGATCAAAGGACTTCTATACCTGGCGGTTGAAGTGGCATATGTCGTATTTATGATTGTGAACGGAGTGGGATTCCTTGGGATGCTTCCGTCTCTGGGAACAGTGCCTCAGGAGGAGATATGGGACGAGGCAAATCAGGTCTATATGTATACAAAAGGCGACCAGTCAATCTTGATTCTGCTGTATGGCGTAGCGACTGTGCTGGTGACTTTCCTTATGATCTGCGCATGGCGCGGCGCTTTGCGCAGCGCATACAAGGCAGAATGCCTTGCAAAGGAAGGGCGTCACGTTAATAATTTTATGGAGGATCTAAAGTCTCTGCTCCACGAGAATCTTCACAGACTGCTTATGACGCCGCCGATGTTCTTTATCGCTGCGTTTACGATTTTGCCGCTGATTTTCATGATCTGTATGGCATTTACAAATTACAGTAAGATTGATAACCATCTGATGTTGTTTGACTGGGTGGGACTTGATAACTTTAAAGCATTGTTCGATTCCTCGAGTATTCTGGGAAGTACATTCTGGTCCGTGCTCGGTTGGACGATTGTGTGGGCGTTTTTTGCCACATTCAGTAACTATATCTTCGGTATGATTATCTCTCTGATGATCAACCGTAAAGGAACAAGGGCAAAAGGGTTCTGGAGATTCTGCTTCGTTCTCTCCTGTGCGGTGCCAATGTTTGTATCCCTTCTAATTATGAGGACGATGCTTCAGCCGGAGGGAGCCGTGAATGTGCTTCTGAGAAATCTCGGCCTGATCGCATCGGATGCAAGCCTTCCGTTCTTCACAGATCCGACATGGGCGAGAGTGACGGTCATCGTCGTAAACGTGTGGGTCGGCGTGCCCTATACGCTGCTTCAGCTTACGGGAGTGCTTCAGAATATTCCATCGGAACTTTACGAGGCGGCGAAAGTGGATGGGGCGAACGCTTTGCAGATATTCACAAAGATCACCCTTCCATACATGCTGTATGTAACCACTCCTTACCTGATTACTACATTTACAGGAAATGTCAATAACTTTAATGTCATCTATCTGCTTTCGGGCGGAGATCCGGTTACAGATCTCTCATCCACGGCTGGAAAGACGGACCTATTGGTAACGTGGCTCTATAAACTAACGATTGATAAACAATATTATAACATTGGAGCTGTCATCGGGATCCTGACATTCGTGATCCTTGCGGTGGGCGCGTTGTTTACATACCGCCGCAGCAAATCTTATAAAGAAGAAGGAGGATTCTAAACATGGCTGGAAAGAAAGTTCATTCCGCAAAAACAAAACGTTTTGTAAATAATACGAAATAATCATACCGAGTTTGATACAAGGTATGGGTAAAATTAAAAAGTGTGCCCTTGCGGTGTAAAATCTGCTCTTGGGGTGTGTTGACAGACCGGGGCATCCCGGCTATTTTTATATTGCCGTTCAAATAGGAGGAATAACATGAAAACATTGTATTTGGTAGGAAACGGTTTCGACATACAGCATGGTATTAGAACTCCATATTCTGAGTTCAGAAGTTTCTTAGAAACGCATCATGAGTCATTTCTAACGGATTTTGAGGCTATGTATAACATTCAGCCTTTAGATGATACAGAGCCTTGGTACACTGAAGCGGCACAAGAAAGATGGAAAAAATCAGTGCTAAAAGATTTATGGCAAACATTTGAGGAAGAAATGGGTAACCCAGATGTAGAAGGAATGCACGATATGGCAAGTTCCCTTGCAGAGCAAATGCCAGAAGAAGGTATAAAATATACTCTGGATCTTCACTGGAAGGAACAGTATGGGTTTTCTTCAGATTTACAGAAATATGTACTTGAGTGGTTAGAGTCTATAGATACATCAGGTGTGTGCCCCATTAAAAAGAGTTTCATAGGAAATTGTTCTGATATTTTCATTAATTTTAATTATACAGATGTCCTAGAGCGGGTATATGGGGTAAAAACAGTTCTTCACTTGCATGGAGGAGTACCATCATGCTCTGCAATACCACCCATCATGGGGCATGGAAATAAATTTATTATAGATTATTACAAACGAAGAGCACAGTGTGCAAGTGAAGAGTTCGTAGAATGGGAAGAAAGTATATGCTCCGCGATAGCAAAATTTTGCTCGTCATTATATAAAGACACGGATGCAATTATATCGAGAAATGAATCGTTTTTTTCAAGTCTAAAAGATATAGAGCAAGTAGTATCCATAGGTTTGTCGTTTGGGAATGTAGACACTCCTTATCTCTTGCGAATTGCTGAAGAAATAAAGCCAACATCAAAATGGATTATTTATTATTATAGTGAAGACGATAAAAAAAGACTTAAAGATGTATTTGGAATTCTAGGACTTTCCAGGAAATTTGAAACCTATTTTCTTCCCAGCAGAATGTTTTGGGATGACTAATCAATAGCAAAAGACACCTCGCAGCTGGAGAATGATGCTCTCGTTGCGAGGTGTTTTTGCGTAGGTGCTTATGCCTTTATTTCCGCACCGTTTTTGAAGGTGATCCGCACATCGTCTGCGGAGTAGACGGTCATAAAATCCACCAGTCCGCACCAGAGGTTTGTTTGAAAATCGGTGACCAGTCCGTCCTGCTCCCGGAGAACCTTGAGGAACTCCTCAATAGTGCCTCTCCGTGCCTTTTTATCGGCGATCTGCTCGGTGATGGCACCCAGTTTGACTTTAGCTTCATCGTAGCGGTGGACCAGTCCGTCATAGCGTTTCTGGTATTCTGTCTGGTCAAGGGGCACATGAGCATTTTCGTAGATGCACTTTTCAACCGCATCGGCAAGCATCTGTACTTCCTCAATCAGTGCAGTTTCTTGGGCTTGCAGAGGCGTGAGGTCAAAGGCAAGGGCCAAGCCGCCGGTCAAGGATGCGATGATGGTATCCTTCTGGGCAAGAAGCTGGTTGACTGCCGAAATAAAGTAGCGGTGGATATCTTCATTTGTAAGGTGTGGTGTGGTGCATTTGTGGTCGCCATCAAATTTGTGATTGCACTGCCAGATGATCTTTTTGTACTTATCATTGGAGTGCCAGGTTTTGGAGCCGTACCAGCTTCCGCATTCGCCACAGCGAATTTTGCCGGAGAAAAGGTGGACACCGCTTCGTCTACCGCGCTTGCTGCGCCGTTCCATTTCCTGCTGAACCATCTCGAATACCTCTGGGGAAATGATGGCTTCGTGGTTGCCCTCCACATAATACTGCGGAATTTCGCCCTCGTTGACCTTTTTCTTTTTGGTGAGGAAATCAACCGTATAGCTTTTCTGAAGAAGTGCATCACCCTTATATTTTTCGTTAGTGAGGATACTCCGAACCGCTCCGGCGTTCCATTTATCCTTGCCGCCCGGCGATTTAATGCCGTCAGCGGTTAGCCTGGCGGCAATGCCGTGCGGCGTCATGCCTTGCAGGAACATACTGTAAATGCGGCGGATGATAACCGCTTCGTCCTTATTCAAAACCAGATTGCCATCGGGTCCCCGATCATAGCCGAGAAACCGTTT
>DXAK01000006.1 GCA_019117065.1 Candidatus Mediterraneibacter pullicola
TTCAGTGTGATTCTCATTACTTGACTTGCCATAAAAAAAGTCGCCTCCTTTTCGTACTTTTAACTTCAGTACGACAAGCGGTGACTGTACACTCTCCCGTGTGTGTCGTGAGAAACAAACACGGCGCTCTCGCTTTTTTCAACTCCTGCTACGGCGGTTTTCCGCGCGCAAAAACGAGATACTGTTGTGATTCGTACAGTGACTTGTCGCCAGTTTCCTAACTTGACATTCGCTCCACGGAAAACCCGCCATTGCTTATTTTTTCACTTCGGCGGCAACCTCACGCTTCATCGCTATCATGTCACAGCCTCATTAGTATATAAGATTCAGGAATTTATTTCAAGTAGTTTTTATGAAAAATTGTATTTTTTTAAGTACAATCACGTAATATTAAAATTAGTCATTTCACACACATATTCTCACCTTTGACGAAAGACGCTTGTTTTCGTTATCCCCAATATTTAGAATGTCAGTAAAAGGAGGATCTGCCATGAACCATATTATATACAAGAAACTTTCTGACTGTGCCCTGCGCCGGGAGAAAGCAGACCTTGTTCTGAAAAATGCCCGCGTAGTCGATGTGTTTACGGACGCGATATATGCCGCTGACATTGCCATCACAGAGGGAAGGATTGCCGCCGTCGGCTCCGGCTATGAAGGCAGGCAGGAAACCGACCTAGGCGGGAAGTATGTTCTTCCCGGCTTCATCGACGCGCATCTTCATCTGGAGTCCACCATGGTCACACCAAACGAGCTTATATCACTTGCGGCGCTTTGCGGGACCACCACCTTTATCGTCGACCCCCACGAGGCAGCAAACGTAAGCGGTACAGACGGGATTGATTATATCCTTGACCAGACGGAACACAGCCCGGCAAATGTCTATGTCATGATGCCCTCCTGCGTGCCCGCAACGGATTTCGACGACAATGGCTGTATCCTGACAGCAGATAAAATGGCTCCTTATCTGGAGAATCCCCGCGTCCTAGGTCTGGGCGAAGTAATGAATTCTCCTGGCGTTATCTCCGGCGAGCCTGGGCTCCATGCGAAGCTGGAGCTTTTCGGCGGCAGGATATTAGACGGGCACGCGCCCAGTCTCTCCGATGAAGACCTGTCCGCATACGTCGCGGCAGGCATACGCACCGACCACGAGGCGTCCTCTTATGAATACGCTTTGAAGGAAGCGCGAAGAGGGCTCCACGTCCACATCCGTGAAGGCAGCGCCGCCCACAATCTAAAAGACATTGTAAACGGCATTATATCCGACGGTATCTGCACGGAAAATTTTTCTTTCTGCACGGACGATAAACATGTAGAAGATATTTTGAGGCAGGGGCACATTGATCATAATATAAGAACGGCAATCCGGCTTGGCATCCCGCCCGTACAGGCGGTCAAAATGGCGACGATCAACACTGCCCGATGTTACGGGCTCCATCACCTCGGCGCCATCGCTCCGGGCCGGCAGGCCGACCTCATCACCACGGATGATATAAACACCCTGACCATCCTCACCGTTTATCACAAGGGGAAGAGGCTAGATCCCGCTCAGACGCCTGTGATCCGAAAATGCCCCGACGCCCTAAAGCATACCGTCCGGCTGGAACCTGTAACGTCTGACATCTTTCGTCTGCCCATCACAAAGGATGAGCCTCATGTGATACAGCTGAACCCGGCCCAGATCACGACAGCTGACGTACGGCGACATTTTGAAAAGACAGAGAACTATATCCCTTCAGACGGCTTCTGCAAGGTAGCCGCTCTTGAAAGGCACAAGGGAACCGGGCTGACCGGTATCGGCATCTGCGAGGGGTACAGCATCCGAGGCGGCGCTGTCGCTTCTTCCGTATCTCATGATTCGCATAATATCATCGTCGTAGGGGATAATGACGCGGATATGGCGGCTGCCGTCAACGCGGTCATCCGCTCGCAGGGAGGCTACAGCCTCGCATGTCAGGGTAATGTATATGACACCTTGCCTCTCCCCGTGATGGGACTGATGTCAGAGGCAGGTTTCCATGAAGTGAACAAAAAGCTGGAACGCATGATACTGCAGGCTCACAGGATGGGCGTTCCGGAAGATATTGAACCGTTTATCACACTGTCCTTCCTTGCGCTCCCCGTCATACTCCAGCTTCGTGTCACGCCGCGGGGCGTGCTGGATACAGTGAATTTTCGATATATTGAATATTAAAGGGGGTATCGTTTGTGGAAAAATTGTTTAAGCTCAAAGAGCACCATACGGATGTGAAAACTGAGGTCATCGCGGGGATCACGACCTTTACGACAATGGCTTACATCCTTGCCGTCAACCCCAATATGCTGGGAGACGCAGGCATGGACGCGGGCGCGGTCTTCACAGCGACTGCTCTGGCTTCTTTCGTCGCATGCCTCATGATGGGGCTGACCGCAAATCTCCCCTTTGCCCTCTCGGCCGGAATGGGGCTTAACGCCTACTTCGCTTACACAATCTGCGGGCAGATGGGATATAGCTGGCATGTGGCGCTTGCGGCGGTATTTGTGGAAGGGCTCCTTTTTATCCTGCTGTCACTTACCAATGTCCGCGAGGCGGTCTTCAACGCCATTCCAAAGACGCTGAAATTTGCCGTGTCAGTTGGAATCGGGCTTTTCATCGCTTTTAGCGGGCTCCAGAACGCGCACATTGTCACAGACAGCACTACTCTTGTGAGCATGTTCTCCTTCAAGGCATCCATGGAAGCCGGAACTTTCCGCTCCGAAGGGATCACCGTGCTCCTCGCCTCGGCAGGTGTCCTGATCACAGCTATCCTTCTCATAAAGAAAGTCAGAGGAAACATCCTAATCGGCATCGGGGCTACATGGATCCTTGGAATTATCTGCCAGCTCACCGGACTGTATGTGCCGGATCCGGACGCGGGATTCTACAGCCTGCTGCCCTCGGGCATTTTCTCAATGCCCGCCAGCATGGCTCCCACATTTTTAAAAATGTCTTTTTCAGGCATCGGGATCATGGACTTTATCACGATCATGCTGGCACTTCTCTTTGTCGATATGTTTGACACCATCGGAACGGTTATTGGCTGCGCTGCGAAAGCAGATATGCTTGACGAGAAGGGAAAACTCCCCGAGGTGCGCAGCATCCTGCTCTCCGACGCGGTGGGAACGACGGTCGGAGCAGTCTTCGGCACCTCAACAGTTACCACATTCGTCGAATCTTCAGCGGGTATCGCTCACGGCGGGCGCACCGGGCTTACCACAATCGTCACAGGCTTTCTCTTTCTGCTGTCACTTTTCCTGTCGCCCATATTTCTCGCTGTACCATCATTTGCCACAGCTCCAGCTCTCATCATTGTCGGATTCATGATGATGCAGCAGATAGTAAAGATAGACATGGAAGAACTTAGTGAGGCAATCCCTGCATTTATCACCCTAATTGCCATGCCGTTTATGTACTCCATATCCGCAGGGATATCTCTTGGCATCATTTCCTATGTGGGAATCAATCTTTTCATTGGGAAGAGGGAGAGAATCTCACCACTTATGTACGTACTCACAGTCCTGTTTGTCCTAAAATATATGATGCTGTACTCGTAAATATTGTACCCATTAAAAAGAACTATCCCTGACCGCGGGGACAGTTCTTTTTCAAAGGAGCGCTTTCCTAGTATACACCTTTGCGCTCACCTTAAAGCAGCTTATATATATCCGGGAATACTTCGACACTTCTTTTAAGTATCCCTTTCATGTACGCGATGGCAATTCCATAATTTGTCATGGGTACGTTCTGGTCCTCCGCGCATTTAAGGCGGTAGTTCATCTCCCGCTCGTTGAGCATACAGCCGCCACAGTGGAGGATCATTTTGTATGCGCTCAAGTCATCGGGGAACTCTGTCCCGGAAGTCGTCTCGATATTCACGTCTTTCCCTGTATATTCTTTGATCCAAGCTGGGAGCTTCACCGTACCGATATCCCCGCACTGCCTGTGGTGCGTACAGCCTTCACTGATGAGTACCGTATCCCCGTTCTCCAGAGTGTCCAGCGCCGTCACACCCCTCACCACACTTTCCAGATCCCCCTTATATCTTGCGAACAAGATAGAAAAAGATGTGAGTAAAATGTCGTCGGGTGTATCTGACGCCACTTTTCCGAACACCTGACTGTCCGTGATAACCAGCTTTGGTTTTTTCTGAAGCTCCGGCAGAATATTCTTTAACTCGTTTTCCTTCACAACGATCGATACGGCGTCTGCTTCCAGAATATCGCGGATCGTCTGCTGCTGGGGAAGGATCAGTCTTCCTTTGGGCGCCGCCTTGTCGATCGGCACGACAAGCACCGCAATATCAGACGGTTCAAGCAGGTCGCGCACAAGATACTGCTCCGGTTCTTCTGTCTTGGCGGCTGCGGCGATCTGCTCTTTCAACTCACTAATGCCCTCACCTGTAAGAGCACTAGCCTGCAAAACTCTGCACATAGTTTCCCCGCGTTCCTGTCCGGCCCTTCCCGGCTCCGCCAGCCCCAATGTCTTTACTGTATTTTCTACTATTCCGGGCAGGGCAATCTCTTTCTTGTTGATAACAACAATATAAGGAATCCCCTTTTCCCGTATTCTCTCTATAAGCGCCGCATCCTCAGGCGAAGCCCCAGCTCCCCCGTCGATGACTAGCACCGCCACGTCCGTTTTGTTGAGCACCTGATAACTCTTCCTGACACGCAGTTCGCCCAGCTCACCCTCATCGTCGATACCCGGAGTATCCATCATCACAACCGGGCCGAGGGGAAGGAGTTCCATAGACTTATATACCGGGTCCGTGGTCGTCCCCCTTACATCGGACACGACAGCGAGATCCTGTCCTGTCACCGCGTTTAGCACGCTTGATTTCCCCGCGTTCCTCTTTCCAAAAAAACCGATATGCACCCGCTCCGACGCAGGCGTCTGATTCATACTCATATGATCCCTCCTGTAAATTCTGCCCGAAACATATATCTGTTTGCCTGAACACTTCCGCTTCTCTGTATTATAGCACGGCGCAGCCTTCATGGGAAAGCTGCGCCATTGCATCTTATATATCTATCGTATCTATTTTGCCACGATCCTGCGGAAATTCTTCTTGCCTTTCTTTAAGACAACGCCCTCTCCTGTAAGCGCATCTTTCGCATAGACCGCTTTGATATCACTCACCTTTTCTCCGTCCACGTCAACTCCTCCCTGCTGCACCGCGCGTCTTGCTTCTGACTTGGACGGAACGAGTTCTGCCTTCACAAGCATGGTAAGGATGTCGATACTGCCGTCCTCAAAGTCCTCATCCGCAAGTTCTGTCGTAGGCATCTGATCAGCGTTTCCCTGTGTGAACAGCGCCCGCGCGCTCTCCTGCGCCCTCTTCGCTTCTTCCTCTCCATGCACCAGCTTCGTCAGCTCGTACGCAAGGATCTCTTTTGCGGTGTTGAGCTGCGCGCCTTCCCACGAATCCATTATGTCAATCTCCTCAAGGGGAAGGAATGTCAGCATACGGATGCATTTAAGCACATCCGCATCGGCAACATTTCTCCAATACTGGTAGAACTCGAACGGAGTTGTCTTGTTCTCATCCAGCCATACGGCGCCGGACTGTGTCTTGCCCATCTTTTTGCCCTCAGAGTTGAGAAGCAAGGTAATGGTCATCGCGCCCGCGTCCTTACCCAGCTTCCGGCGAATCAGTTCTGTACCTGCCAGCATATTGCTCCACTGGTCGTCCCCGCCAAACTGTAGGTTACAGCCATATTTCTGGAACAATGCGTAGAAATCATAAGCCTGCATGATCATGTAGTTGAACTCAAGAAAGCTTAAGCCCTTCTCCATCCTCTGCTTGTAACATTCTGCCGCCAGCATCCTGTTTACGGAAAAATGCGGCCCCACCTCTCGAAGCATCTCCACGTAGTTGAGGTCAAGCAGCCAATCCGCGTTGTTTACCATGAGGGCCTTTCCCTCGGAAAAATCGATAAACTTACTCATCTGTTTCTTAAAGCAATCACAGTTATGCTGTATCTGCTCCGGCGTCATCATACTGCGCATATCGCTGCGCCCCGAAGGATCACCGATGTAACCTGTGCCGCCTCCGATGAGGGCGATGGGCTTATTGCCCGCCTCCTGAAGCCGTTTCATAAGGCAGAGCGCCATAAAATGCCCCACATGAAGGCTGTCCGCCGTCGGATCAAACCCAATATAAAAGACTGCTTTTCCGCTGTTTACCAGATCTCGGATCCCTTCCTCGTCTGTCACTTGGGCAATCAGCCCTCTTGCCTGAAGTTCTTCATAGATTCCCATGTTCTTTCTCTCCTTTTCCCATTGAATTTTTTATATCATGATTATCCTTATATATCTGATTATCCCATCTTCCTGATTTTCCTGACCGTATCCTAGCTCATCCTACGTTCAAAAGCAATAAATCCACATTCTGTGGGATGGTCTAAAATCATTACATCCTTCCCGAAATACTTCAGCAGCATACACATAAGAGTTGTATCACCGCCGGCTGCGAGCATATTTAACAGGCTTAATATATACAGAATAGAATTGCCGCTCACCCATGCAACAATATACATACCGATCCCCAGAATCAGAAACGGGAGTAACCCTCCGAAAAGATAAGCCCCCGGCCGCAGAGGTTCCTTACAATGGCAATACGGCGTGAGATATTCCCACATGACACCAAAGTGGATGCTCTTCCAGCCCTTCCGAGCAAAAATACTCCACCCCATGCCATGAAGCATCTCATGTACAACAATAGACAGAATAAACGCTGCCCAGACTAGAACTAAACTCATAATCCTCCAATCAAACCAGCTCCCTGTCCTGTTTACGATCCATAACAGCATACCTGCCAGAGCAAACGGCCCTGCTGTTACAAACGCCATGATATTCGCTTTTATAACTGAAATAACTTCTTGTTTTTCCTCATATCCCTCGGCCAGATATTTCTCCCTCTGCATCTCATAATTATCAATGATCTGCTGTTTCTTTGTATTTTTATTATTTTCTTCTTTCATCGTCCCCTCATCTCTGTATGATAAAAGCCGTCCCTACTGCTTCCGCAATAAGGACGGCTTAACTTGCACCGTGGTACCACCTTAATTCACCAGACATAAATACATCCGGCCTCATTCGGCACAGTAACGTGTGCCACTCCGCCGCAGCCTACTTATCAACGCCCGCTCCAATGATGATTTGGGGAACGCGAGACAAAGTTTTCGGTGCGGGGCTCCAAGATGTATTCACAAACACCGTATCATGCGCCTCTCATCTCCCGGCAGCTTTCTGTTTTCGCGGTTGTCTGCTACTTCTTCTCTTCACAGCCTGTATTCTTTTTCGCCCTATGCGGGCTTCTATGATTTTGTCTGCGCATAATATAGCATAAGCATCTGGCAAAGTCAAGTTCCAGCAAATCACTTATGTCCCGGCAGCTCATTTATTCCAATTTCTCTCGCAAAATCTCCACCGCTTTTCGAACCTGCTCCTCATCCGTCTGCCAGATTTCAAACTCGCTGAATCCGGGAATCCCCATGGGCACTCCCTCTCTGCGGAATTCCATCCGGCTCTCCAGCACTTTCTTGCCGGACATATGAAACGAACGCACGCCCGTATATTCTGCCAATTGATCAATCACATCCGGACCGATCCCCGCGCCTGCAAGAATATCAATACGCCCGCCCCCGCGCTTTACAAGCTCTGAAATCAGCCGCCTTCCCTCCCACGCGGTTCTCTTCTGTCCGCTAGTCAAAATGGTATCGATCCCGAGAGAGACGCACTGTTCCAGCGCCTGATAGGCATCTCTGCACACATCAAAGGAGCGGTGCATTGTAATCCCCATATCCCCCGCTGCTTTCACAAGTTCTTCCATTTGTTCCATATTAAGAGTGCCGTCTGGCCTCAGGATTCCGATCACCACCCCGTCCGCTCCAAGCTCGCGAAACTGCTTGACCTCATCTTTAAGCGTCCGAAACTCATACTCGTCATAACAAAAATCCCCAAACCGGGGCCGGAGAAGAACCCGGATCTTCAGATCCGTATTTTCCTTTACTTGCCGGAACATTGCCACTGAAGGCGATAGGCCTCCGATCACCAGAGCGGAACAAAGTTCCACCCGGTCTGCACCACCTTTCTGTGCCGCAACAGCGGACTGCACACTGTCCACGCACACTTCAAGAATATATGTCATCACGTTGCTCCTCCCGAATATCCTCTGAATTTGCAAAAGGAGCCGGTCACCTCCCCACAGGGAACCAGCTCCTTTTCACGCCTTTTAAAATCACTCCCGTTATCTTGGGATTTTTGACAAGGCAGCACTGTCGCCGATCACAACCACATCACTGTGGAACTGAAGGATAGACGCCGGAACCTCCGGTGTGACCGGTCCGAAAAACGCCTTTGCCACAGCGTCTGCCTTCGACTCGCCATTTACAATAAGAAGGATCTTTTTCGCCTTCATGATCGTGCCAATCCCCATCGTGTACGCCTGCCTCGGCACATCATCTACAGAAGCAAAGAATCTCTTATTCGCCTCAATAGTGCTCTCTGCCAGATCCACACAGTGTGTCGTCTTTGCGAAAGTGCTGTCAGGCTCGTTAAATCCGATATGACCATTGTGTCCGATTCCAAGGAGCTGAATGTCAACGCCACCCATAGACTCGATCAGTTTCTCATATCTCGCGCATTCCTTTTCCGGATCTTCCTCTGTTCCATCCGGGACATTTGTGTTTGCCGGATCGATATTCACGCGGTCAAACAAATGCTCATGCATAAAATAGTAATAACTTTGGTCATTGTCATGTGTGAGCCCTTTGTACTCGTCCAAATTAACCGTCTTCACCTTTGAAAAATCAAGGTCTCCCTTCTTGTACCACTCGACAAGCTGGTCGTACATACCGATCGGAGTGGAACCTGTCGCCAGCCCGAGCACACTGTCTGGTTTTAAGATCACCTGCGCTGACAGAATGTTCGCCGCCTTTCTGCTCATCTCCTGATAGTCCTTTGCCTCATAGATCCTCATTTTCTATTCCTCCTCACTTCCTATGATGTACACCGGAATCACAGAATAATGAAGCGGGTAATCCCACTTCATCTCCTTTGCTTCTCAACCTCGAAAGGCTTGAACACTTTTGCGCACCGTTGCAACACTCCGGCAGTACCGATAAACTTATCATAGCATACCAAAGGGGATTTTCAAAGACCAGCGATCAGTTTTTCTATTTTTTATCTTGTGGTTTTTCTCCCGCCCGAGATATCTCCCTATGTGCCACAGCAATATGCTATAATTAAAATATATCAAACCTATAAAAAGTTTGGTTTTAATTGCTGATTATGAATAGATCCACAGTAAAGCAGCTAAAATTGTCCGCGACAAAGATGCAGTCTTAAAAACCGATTATCTTTGCAGCCGGGAACTTCCATCTTGCGTATCCCTCTTTACCGGGGGAAGGAACAGATTACACGGAACTATTGTCTGTTCTGGGAAAAGGTTAATTCCGGTTACTATATCGAAGAATTCGCGAATATTCTGAAAGACAAGTTCGCATAACAGCCCATTTATCCAAATGGCTGCCCCATAATACGGTAGCGGCCATTTCGCATTAGAAAAACTTATTCGATAGCCATATAACTCAAATTGATCCCATACCTGTATGATTTTATAATATGAGCAAAAGGGTAAGAAAAGGAAAGTTCTCATACATGAAAACAGACATAATACAGCTAGCCTGTACTCCAACGGAACAACTCCTCTCGCTATCGACGAGCTTAACGGACCACAGGGAGATTTCTCCAAAAATATGTTCGAGAAATGCCCTGACAGGCGCCCCGGAACAGCGGATGAAGTGATAAATGTGGCGGAATTGCTTATAAACAATAAGGAAAGTTTTATCACAGACACAGTTTTCTTATTGACGGCGGCGCGACTGTTTCCTACTTCTACGGTCTGCTGAAGCCAGTTGAATTGGGGACAGGTCAAAATTGAATTGGGGACGTAGTAAAATCGAATTTTACTACGTCCCCAATACTAGTCTTTCTTGCCTGCGGTCACAAAGATCGCGATACCGAATACCATTGCAATGCAGTCAAAGATATTAAATGTTCCCTGTGTCACCTGCATATAGATCAGGGATGCGAGTCCAATCAGGGCAAAAATCAGTCCCAGCGGACGGCACACGCCTACCGCGCCTTTCACACACGCCACACCACAGATGATCGCCAGAAGCGCAACCCCATACGCGAGGACAACGATAAGTGTCTCCTGATCAGCATGTGCCGGAAGAAGTCCTCCTAATTCCCCCATCAGGGCCACTGTTCCAAGAATTGCATATACCGCGCCGAACAGGATCATTACAATACCAAATACTTTTAATACACTTGAGTTGTTCTTATCCATTATTGATCCCTTTCCTCTCTTCCTAAAAGTCTCATGTCTTTCCTACGATAGACATTTGCCTGTTTTTATATCCGGGGGCATTATAGCACAACTTCCCCTGTTTACCGAGTTCTTCAACGGTTTTTGTTTAATTATTACTATTTTTGTATTCAATCCCCAGCAGAGTCAACCCTTGCGGAGGCGCAGTAACTCCAGATTTTGTGCGGTCCTTACTTTCCAGCATCTTCTTTATCTCTTCAGGTTCAAAATACCCTCTCCCCACTCCCGCCAGCGTTCCTGCGATAATGCGGACCATATTGTAAAGGAAACCGTTTCCACGCACACGGATGGTAATGATGTCTGCCTCTTTGCGGATGTCCAGACTGTAGATCGTGCGCACGGTATCCTTCACCGCAGTCTGGGCGCTGCAAAAGGACTTAAAGTCATGCGTCCCTTTTAAATATTCCGCCGCTTCCCTCATCCGCTCCAAATCTAACGGAAAGGAGACGAAATACGTGTCCCTGCGTCTTACCGGATCAGGCAGTTCACGGTTTAAGATGCGGTATTCATACGTTTTTACGGATACGCGCCTGCGTGGGTGCCAGTCGGCGGTCACTTCCTCCGACTTTACCGCAACCACATCCTCAGGGAGCACTGTATTCAGCGCATAGATGAGGCGCTCTGGCGGGATCTGTGTATCTGTGTCAAACACCGCCACATTTCCCTGCGCATGAACGCCCGCGTCTGTACGGCTTGCCCCCGTCACCGTGATCTTCTCTCCTGTCAAGCGAGACAACGCCTTGTTCAGCACCTCTTCCACTGTAATCCCATTTTTCTGGATCTGCCACCCACAGTAATCTGTGCCGTCATACGCAACGGTCAGTTTGATCCTTTTCATCCTGCCTCCTTAAAATATCCATAATTTAAACGGCACATACCGCCCAATCACAAAGATCGCGGCAAGATACGCAAGCGTCAGGATATACGCTGCCACATCATATCCTTTATATCGAAGGGGTTTCATCTTTGTCCGCCCTTCTCCGCCATGATAACAGCGCGCTTCCATCGCCATAGCCAGATCATTGGCGCGACGGAACGCAGATACAAACAACGGCACTAGAATCGGAATCATTGACTTCGCTCTCTGAATGATATTACCTGATTCAAAATCCGCCCCCCTCGCAATCTGCGCTTTCATAATCTTGTCAGTCTCCTCCAAAAGAATCGGAATAAACCGTAGGGCAATGGACATCATCATCGCCACTTCATGTACCGGCACATTGATCTTATTCAGTGGATGCAGCAGCTTTTCCATCCCATCAGTCAACCCATTAGGAGAGGTTGTAAACGTCATAATAGATGATCCCGCCACCAGATACATCAAGCGTACCGCCATTAAAACAGATGTGCGCAACCCTCCCGTAGTTACTGTAAAAATCCAAAAATGTATAAGAGTCTCACCGTCCCTTGTAAGGAACAGATTCATTACCACCGTGAACAGAAGCAGTATTACAATAGGTTTGAGCCCTTTTAAAATGAATTTAAGAGGCACTTTTGACAGCCGGATCACTGTCCCCAGAAACAAGGTCGCAATCACATACCCAAGCAGGCTGTTCTGTATAAACAAGGACACGAGAAAAATCAGGGTGCAGACAATCTTCACCCTTGGATCCAGCCTATGTATCCGGCTTTCCGCCGGATAATACTGTCCAATCGTAATATCTCTGATCATTGAATACTCCTCATTATCTCATCCGCCGCTTCTGCGATGGTTGTTGCATCCGGAGAAACAGAAAACCCGCGGTCTTTCAAATCGTGCATTACATAGGTTACCTGTGGCGCGGCAAGCCCTACTTGTTCCAGTTCCTTATAGTGGCGGAACACTTCCTTGGGCGTACCGTCCAGCATCTTCTCGCCACGGTTCATAACGATGATCCGTTCCACATAACGCGCCACATCCTCCATACTGTGGGACACAAGGATAACCGTCATCCCCGTCTCTTTGTGAAGACGTTCTACTTGATCCAATATCTCATCCCGGCCCTTCGGGTCAAGCCCTGCAGTAGGTTCATCCAGAACAAGCACTTTCGGTTTCATAGCGAGAACACCTGCGATCGCCACGCGGCGTTTCTGCCCGCCAGACAGTTCAAACGGCGACTGTCTATAATATTTTTCAGGAAATCCCACAAGATCCAGCGCTTCCCTAGCCCTCTGTTCACATTCCTCAGAGGAAAGCCCTTGATTCTTTGGACCAAAACACACGTCGCTTATGACGTCCACCTCAAAGAGCTGATGCTCCGGGTACTGAAACACAAGTCCGACCCGCCCGCGGAGCGCGCGCATATCATACCCTTCCCCATAAACATCCTGCCCTTCATACAGGATTTTCCCTGACGTAGCTTTCATCAGGCCGTTCAAATGCTGGATTAGGGTTGATTTGCCCGAACCCGTGTGCCCGATGATTCCCACAAACTGTCCCTGGGGGATCTCTAGGCTGACATCTTTAAGCGCCATCTTCTCATATGCCGTCCCCGGGCTGTATACATAATTGACATGTTCTAACGCAATCGACATAACGCCTCCACCAACTCTTCCCTTCTCAAAATACCTCTCGGAATATCAAGCCCGCGTTTTCTCAATTCCTCCGCCAGCATGGTCACCTGAGGCACATCCATCCTGTAAGCCTTCAGCTCATCTACCCGGCTGAAGATCTCCCGCGGCGTCCCGCGCATAACTATATGCCCCGCGTCCATGACGAACACCTGATCCGCGTCGATCACTTCTTCCATATAGTGAGTGATGAGGATGACCGTGACATGTTTCTCTTTCCGCAGCTTTTCTACTGCGTGTATCACTTCTCGCCGCCCATTAGGATCCAGCATGGCGGTCGGCTCATCCAGAACGATACATTTCGGTTCCATGGCAATGACACCTGCGATCGCCACACGCTGCTTCTGCCCGCCGGACAATTTGTTGGGAGAGGATTTCCGGTATTCGATCATTCCCACCGACTTTAAGCTGTCCTCCACTCTTTTCCATATCTCATCTGTGGGCACACCCAGATTTTCCGGACCGAAACCAACATCCTCTTCCACTACAGTGCCGATGATCTGATTGTCCGGGTTCTGGAACACCATCCCTGCGCTCTGGCGTACATTCCACAGCTCCGCCGGATCTTTCGTGTCCCTTCCGTCCACCCACATCGTCCCGCCCGTGGGCACAAGGATGGCATTCATATGCTTTGCCAGCGTAGACTTACCCGATCCATTATGGCCGAGCACCGCGACAAAAGCCCCCTGCGGCACATCAATATCCACGCCGTCTATGGCGCGGTCTGTTCCGATGACATTGCCCTCTTCATCCCGTTTAGCATATTCATATACAAGCTGCTTAGCGTGTATCATTTCCATTGATTATCTGTCCTCCGCTGTCTTATGCGCACAAAAAGAAGACCGCGCTTCCTTCCTCCGTGGATCATATGCACTTTATTGTACGTCATGAACCCACATTTTGCAAGCGTCGGTCTTGGTTCCTTATCTCCATATGGTTTCTATTCTCTGTTCTAAGGATCACTCCCCTGCGTCCTTAAAGCCTTCCCCGAACACTTCGCTCGTCTCGGTGAACATAATGAAGGCTTCCTTGTCCGCCTCCCGCACAGCGGCTCTGATCATGTAGGCTTCCGCTTTGGAACAAGCACACAGAAGTACATCCCTCTCTTGTCCTGTGTATGCGCCCACCGCATTTAGGGAAGTCACACCCCTGTCAACGGCTTCTGCGATGCGCTTGGCAGTCTCTTTTCCCTTTCCCGTAACGATAACCGCCAGCGTTCCCGCCCCAATGCCGTATAAAATCTTATCAATCACAACAGTGGCCACGAAAGTGGCAAGCACACCGTACAGGACAGAATCTATATCTCCGAATACAGGCACTCCCAGAAGAATCACAGCAAGATCAATGAGCATCGTAATGATGCCGATGGTGATATGCGGCTTCTTCTTTTTGATCGTAAGCGCAAGGAAATCAATCCCACCCGAGGATGATCCCCGGATATAGAACAACGCCATACCCGCTCCAAGAAACACGCCGGAAAAAAGGGCCGCCATCATGCGGTTCCCACTGTACGCCGGGAACAGCGGAAATACCACATCAAGAAAAATCGTGGAGATTACCATTGTCACTCCGCTCTTGATAAGCAGCCGTTTCCCTACTGTCCTATAGCTGATCGCGATGAGAGGGATATTAAGAAGCAGGGTAACTGTACCTACTGGGAGCGCCCAAAGATGATTCATAATGAGCGCTAGACCTGAGACTCCGCCCGGAGCGAATCCCCCGTTTCCCGCAAATGTATAGATGCCGGCAGCATAGAGAATACTCCCGGCAATATTATAAATCAAATCCAGCAAGATCTGTTTGATTAAAACATCTTTTTTCGTTCCCATGTTTTTTCTCCCGAACTTTAGGCTGTCGTCTGAATGTCCCTTTTGCTTCTTCTGTTCACAGTGTCTATGCACAGACGCTACTGTTAGGATATTCAATTTATGTGAAATCATTCCCAAAATACTGTGTCTGTTTCACTCTCCCGGCACTGCCGCCTTAAAAAATGTGCTTACGTTCTCACGGGTGATTTTCTCATAAGGAAGATAGATATACTTTCCTCTTTCAAATTCCAGATTCTGAAGTCCGTCCCCTGTCGCAAGAACTACGGCAAGCTCCGCCATAGCTTCTGCCTGCCCTTCCTTATCATTATACACAGTTCCTGCAAAGGCGCCGTCCGCAACTGCCTGAACCCCCACGTCTGTCCCGTCGATCCCAAAGAACACAGGATAGTCTTCCTCGGACAGCTCCGACTTCTCGTAAGCGTCGACCGCTCCTAGTGCCATGTCGTCATTGTTAGCAAGAACAAGCTCGATCCCGTCCCCGTACTGCCCGATCATCTGCTGCATCCTGTTCTGCGCCTGTGCGCGGTTCCAATTGGCAATCTGGTAGCTCAGCTTCTCCAGTTCAACACCGTTATTCTTCATGGTTTCTACCGCGTTCTCCGTGCGAATAATAGCATCCTGATGCCCGGCTTCCCCTTCGAGAATGACATATTGAATCTTTCCATCCCCATTCCGGTCCGTGCTGCCGTCTTGTTTTATCAGATCACTGGCAAGCTCTCCCTGCAAGATCCCTGACTGTTCCGCATCCGCGCCCACATAATAGAGCTTATCCCACTGCAGAAGATCTTCCGCCACAGGCTCCCTGTTAAAAAATACAATAGGAACGTCACACTCTCTCGCCAAGTCAATAATCTCCGAAGGGTCAGCCCGGTCTACCAGATTGACACAAAGCACATCGCATCCCGCATCAATCAGTTCTTTCACCTGATCGTTCTGCGTCCGTTGGGACCCCGCCGCATCCCGTATTGTCACAGTCGTCTCAACGGCGTCCTTTCCCGAATCTTTCAGATCCTCCACAAAACATTCCAGCAACTCGTTAAGAAAGGTATCGCTCTGATTATAATAAGTCACACCCACATGAATTTTATTTTTCGCAACAAATTGTTGCGATCCGCAACTGCACAGGAGCGCTCCTGCCGTCAGCGCTGCTACACATATTGTTCCCCATCTTTTTAACTTTTTGCTTTTCATCTTCCGAATCATATAATTCACCTTATGCTCTTTTATTGGCTCATTGTGAAGAGGATCTCCTGATTTTCTTCTGTAAACAATGTTTCCCTTCGAATGACTGTGTAGGTAATTTCTTCTTTCCGGGAATTGCCGTAACGTGGAGAAAGAGCCCTGAGCGCTTCTGCCATGCTCTGATAACCCACATTAAATTCATCCGGCACCAACAGACATTGAGCCACTCCTGTATCCAAGTAATATGCCGCCTCGGTAGAATGTCCAATTCCATAAAGCCTCGTTTCCTGATGGTCGGCTGATGAATAGTATTCTCCCGCCTCTGTCATGCTGTCGTCGTCAAATGCTGCCACCAGATCCACTTCCGGCTGTTTTCCCAACAGGCTCTCCTCCTCTTCCTCTGCGGAAGAACGGATTGTCCAGCGGATAACCGCGCCGGACTCTTCAAGTGTTTCTCGAAACGCTTTTTCCCTCTGTGCGGAGGCATAAAGCCTCCCGGTTTTCGAGAGAATGCCAACAGTTTTTCCTTGAAGCTCTTCGCCGTAATCCGCAATCACTTCTTCTGCAAGCGCTCTTCCCATCTCATAGTTATCTGGCTCCACAACAGGAATCCCCGCAATCGTCCCGGTGGGATCATCCGGAGTTCCCACAAGGATGATGGGAGTCCTCACATTCATTTCCCGGATCATCTCCTCCGCGAGAATGCCCGGAACCGGCTTAACGATCACTGCATCTGCGCCGTTTCTAATCTCCGCTTCTATGAGTTCGCGTTCTTCGTCCACAGTCAGTAAAGCCCCAGTACTGACAACGAACATCTCTGTCCCGTAATCCTCTGCCGCCATTTCAAGCCCGTAGCGGAAAGCTGTCCACTGGTTGTCCTCTGCATTCGGTATAATTACAGAAACTTTATCAAGTCCCCCGTCTCTCTTCTCCATAACCATAAGCAAGACAACGATTAGAACCATCGTCCCCAGTACGGCCTCTATTAAAATGAACAATTTCTTTCCATTCTTCATCTTCAATTCCTTCTTGCCTGTCCATTCCCCGACTGCCGTTGCCCCGCCCGTCAGGTTTCTCTGATTTCATCCTTGCCGAAAGTCCTTCCCTGTTCCAGTATCTCCCGGGTTTCCCCCGTATACGGTACCGCCGGAAGCCGGATAGAGACAGTCGTCCCCTCATCAGGCTCACTTTCCACCGTAAGGCCATACTCTTTTCCAAAGAGTATCTTGATGCGGTTATTAACATTCACAAGTCCCACACCGGAACCGTGCTTGTGAATCCGATTGCTGTCTGTCAGGACAAGCCTGACTTCCTCTTCCGACATACCAAGCCCGTTGTCAGAAACCGCAAGGATGACGGCGCCGTCTTCTTCCTTCCCTGTAACCAAGATTTCCCCCGAATCATCCATTCCCGCCACTCCATAGTTGATGGCATTCTCAAGAATAGGCTGTAAAATCAGTTTTACCGTACAATAGTTATAGATATCAGGATCCACATTAAAGACAATGGAAAATGTGTTTTTGTACCGGATCTTCTGAATATTCATATAGCTCTGTGCATGCTGCAGTTCATCCTTTACCGTAATGACTGTCCGGCCTTTGGAGAGACTGATGCGGAAAAGTTTCGCCAGCTGAGAGATCATAAACGCTGCCTCGTCATTTCTTCCCCCTTCTACCATCCACGTAATCGACTCCAGTGTATTGTACAGGAAATGAGGATTGATCTGGCTTTGCAGCGCGTCCAGCTCACTTTTCCTCCTCTCTGTCTGTTCCGTAACAATCTGCTTCATCAGACTGTCAATCTGCTCATAAGATCTCTGGATCGAATATCCGAGATGCTGAATCTCCGCCGGCCCCCCAATATAGATCTCCGGCTTCTCCCCAGCCTCATACTCCATGACAGAATCATTCAGCCTGAGGATCGGCCTTGATATCCTTGCAGAAATCATTCGGTTGATGATAACCAGCATCATCGCCATCAGAAGCATGACCAGTATGATAAAGTAACGGACGTTTAGCATTCCTGATGTGTACGCCGAATTAGGAATGACGCCGACCAACTTCCACCCTGTATAACTGATGGTATTGACTACAACCTGCCTGCTCTGCCCCTCAAAAGTCTCATTATATATGCCGTCTTTATATTCTGATACCGTGCCGCTGTTCTCATTACTGATACCATCGCTAATCTGGATCTGCCTAGGATGATAGATAATTTCACCATTTCTGTCACACAAATAATAATACTGCCCATTGTTGGACGTATTGATCTGATTCATCATCCGTGAAATCGCGGAATAATCCATATCAACAAGCAGTACGCCGGGCTGAGACACACCTTTGTCCGTAAGTTCCACCACACGGCTTAAGGAGATCACCCAGTAATAACGCTGCGTCCCATCATCAAACAGGTTCTGGATATGGGGAGTGGAAAAATGCATGTTCTCCATCTCCTCTGCTGCCCGCATATACCAGCTCTGCCTTGCGACCTCAATGCAGGCTTTCTCATCTGCCACCGGCTCCGCCGCCATCAGATTCCCGTCACTATCATACAGAGCGATAGTCTGCAGGTTGTCTTTATTTGCCTCATATAAAAGGTGCATCCCCGTCCTGATACCCTGCTCCTGACTGGTGAAATCATTTTCCTTTATAACATTGTAATACACAGCATCCGAGATCTGTCTCATGCTCACCAGATAATCCTCTAAGTTTTCTCCCGTCTGCTCCATAAGTTTTTCCGTACTCTGCACCATCTCCTCGCGGGATAATGTAGAAAATCTCATGTAGAGCACAATTCCGACAATAAGCATGATGGACATTGAAATCACGGAAAACGCGATCATAATCGTATGCTGAACACCTCTTGACTGGCGTTTTTTTATCCATCCAAAATGTTTATCTTTCACTTTCTGTGTACTCCGCCTGCGATTCCCTGTGCTCTGTCCTGTATTTTACAGGAGACACACCGAACCGCCGTTTAAATACATAACTAAAATAATTAGGATCTGCATAGCCGACTTGTTTCGCTATAACATAATTCTTTTCATCCGTTTCAATGAGAAGCCTCGATGCCTGCTCCATCCGGTAATCCGTCAGATACCCAATGAAAGAAGTTCCCTTCTCCTTTTTGAACATGGAAGAAAAATAAGAATTTGACACTCCCAGCACCTGACAAACATTGTCTAGCGACAGCTCTTCATCCGCATAATTCTCTCTTACATACTCTTCCGCGCGCTGTACAAAAGATCTGGTAGATCTGCTCCGCGCGGTGATCAGGTTGACCCGGAAAGAAAGGCAAATATCTGTAAGCCAATTTCGCAATGACTCCGGATCCATATCAATAAGACGGCCATACAGTGTGCGCATATCCTCTGAAAATCCCTCGATCTCCATATCATTGTTCGCCTCAAACCGATACAGGGCACTGACCAGCTCCATCACCATCACATGATGCTGCTGCAGCGATTTGACAGGGAACGCCACATGATTCAGATAGCGGTTCACGGCCTTTTTGACTTCCTCATCCGAACTCATGCGGATTGCTTTGAATAAGTTTGCCAGCTCTGCATCGTTTATGATCTCCGTATCCCCTGTTTCCTGCGGTGCGACCTCCTTAATGTTGACCGCACGGGAAGCGCCGTATATTATCCGGTAGGAAACCGCTTCCCGTGCGCTGCTGTATGATTGAGAAAGCTCAAGCATATCACTGCATACCTGCCCCACGCCTACCGTCACAACAGCACCTATAATACGACGCGCATATTTACAGAAACGGTCACACTCATCTGTCAGCTCCGAAACCTCATTTTCACTTTTCAACTGGGTGATTAGCACTGTATTGCCCAAATAAGTAAAACATTTTGCCCCCCATTTCTTCCCAAGATGCTCTTCCGCCTGTTTTTGCACAGCCGTCGCAAGAAGCATAGGGCTCATATTCTCGGGCACCTGTCCCGATGATGTATGAATGACAAGGCAGCAGAAATACGGACCCTCCAGCGCGATCTGATAGTTCGATATATATTTATCCACCTCGTCTTTTCTGATCCTTCCGTCGATCAGAGTAGAGTAGAAGTTTGCCTGAAGGAGAGGCAGGGACTCCATATAATATTTCTGCAAAATCTCCGCATTTTGTTTCTCGCTAATCTCCTGGTCCAGTTTGATTTTCAAAGAAGAAAATACATCTGTCAGTTCCACGGAATTGACCGGTTTTAACAGGTATTCCTCCACCTCGAGATGAACCGCCTCTTTCGCATACTCGAACTCATCAAATCCCGTAAAAATCAGAATCTTTGTGGCGGGATATTCTGACTTGATGCGGTTTGCCAGTTCCATGCCGTCCATATAAGGCATCTTGATATCTGTCATGACCACATCCGGCTGGAACTCTTCCACCATCTCCAGCGCCTTCACGCCGTTGTTAGCATATCCGATTACGGAAAATCCCAGTCCTTCCCAGTCAATTTTTTTCATGATCACTTGGATGACTTCTTCCTCGTCATCCGCCAAAAGCACCGTATATTTATCCATGCGTTTCTCCCTGTATAGCATACCCTATTTTATACCATGACTCTGCTCCGCGTCGTCATGGTTGGCGCACAGGAATCAAATGCCACTTCGCGTCGCTTGATTCCCCGTGTTCGCGTACATTATACCAAAGGCAGAAAAAACTGTAAATGGAAAGAGCCGCAACTCCCAAGAGCCCGGCTCCTTCCACCACATAAATTATTATTTTTTCTGAACATATTTCAGACAGTCGAGCGTTACCGCTACGAGGATAATAATACCAGAGAACACGAACTGAAGGTTCGTATCAATACCAAGGATCGTCAGGGAGTATGTAAGTGCTGTAAAGATACATACTCCAACTACCACGCCTGATATCTTTCCGATACCACCGGTAAAGGATACACCGCCGACAACGCAGGCAGCGATGGCATCCATCTCCCAGCCCTGTCCATAAGCGGCAGAGCCGGAACCTACCATTCTCAGACACTCAAGCCATGAACCAAATCCATAGAGGATACCTGCCAGCACGAACGCGCCGACTGTTACGGCAAATACGGAGATACCTGAAACGGACGCCGCCTCTGCGTTTCCGCCGACAGCGTACAGGTTCTTACCAAATGTAGTCTTGTTCCAGATGAACCATACGATCACGATCGCCGCGACCGCCCAGAGGATGATCGTCGGGAATGTGCCGATTTTCGGGATTACCATGCTCGGGATCGTAGGCTCGATCGCACCGAAGGAGACACCCTTTGTCGCATATGTGACAAGTCCAAAGATAACCAGCATGTTCGCCATCGTAGAGATGAACGGATGCATCTTGAACTTCGCGGTGAAAAAGCCCGCGATCGTTGTAAAGAACGTACAGAAAACCACGCACATTACAAGCGCTAAGACCATCCTTCCTACAACCGGCATGGATGTAAAGTCAAAAATATGACCGAACACACCGCCAGTATTTACTCCCTGATGCATGATAATCGTTGCGATCGTCATACCCATACCAACCATACGGCCAATGGACAAGTCTGTACCTGCAAGGAGGATCAGCGCTGCAACGCCAAGTGCAAGGAACATTCGCGGTGAAGCCTGCTGGAGGATATTCAATACATTGTTATATGTAAGAAGCGGCGATCCCTTTACAATCGGTGTGATAATACACAGCGCGATAAAGATAAGGATGATCGCGATATACAGTCCGTTGCGCAGAAGGAATGCCCTGCGGTTGAATGTGTATTTGTAGTTTTCCCATTTCTGTGATCTCGTCTCCATAAATGTAAATTTAGACATACGGAGGAGATCAATCAAGTGATATTTCCATGTAAAGGCAGCATGCTGTCTGTCTTTGATGGTCTGGTAATCTTTCTGAAGTTCCAGTTTGGCATCAAAAAGACGGTTTTTGTACACATATTTCTCGTCTTTAATTTCCTGCTGGTCTGAAAGCTTCGACATATTCTGCTGATGCTCTTTCGCAAGCTCTGCGATCTTCTTTTGATATTTTTCTTTTGCAACGACTTTTTCCTGAATGCAGCTTTCTTTAACAGGTCGGAAGTACTCGTTGTCAAAGCGCGCTTTAATATAAGCCTCAGCGTCAGAGATCAGTTTTGATATCTGGTCTTTGTTCTGTGACTCAACAGCCTTTGCTTTCTCCATCTCTCTCTTTGCCTGAGCGATCCGATTCTCCCTCTCTCCGGAGGTAAGGCTCTTGTCTTTCTTTATGGAGTCGATGGCACTCTGTAGAGCGATAACCTTATCTGTGCCATCTACCCGCAGGCTGTCAATCTTTTCCTGAATTTTACCGACATAATCCTCGATCGGTTTGCGGAGTTCCATCTCCTGCTCCACCGTAAGGATTTTACTATTTCCATTCGCCATATCCTTCAATCTCCCTCATTATAGGTACTTCGCACTGAGCCTTAAAAGCTCTTCCTGATTTGTCTCTTTTGTATTGACAATCCCAGAAAGGTGTCCGTTTGACATAACACCAATGCGGTTCGTAATTCCCAGAATCTCTGGCATCTCAGATGAGACAACAATAATCGTCTTTCCCTGTTTTGCCATGTTGATGATCAACTCATATATTTCGTATTTTGCCCCGACATCGATTCCCCTTGTAGGTTCGTCCATGAGAAAGACCTGCGGGCTGCGCTCCAGCCATTTACCGAAAATAACCTTTTGCTGATTGCCTCCGGAAAGGCTCGATATCATATCGTCCGGCCCCATACATTTTGTATGCATGATCTTGATCTCTTTGGATGTCGCCTTCACCATCTTTGAATCAGAGAGCGCCGGACCGGATTTGTACTGACTTAAGTTCGCAATTGTCGTATTAAATGTAAGGTCTCCCTTCAGGAATAACCCGTTCGCCTTACGTTCCTCAGTAATCATGGCAAAACCGTGATCCATGGCTTCTTTTGCGCTATTGAAATTCATGAGGCGGTTATTTAAATATACTCGTCCCGCCGCCCTTGTTCTAACGCCAAAAATCGTTTCCAGAAGTTCCGTCCGTCCTGCACCAACCAGACCATACAGTCCGAAGATTTCTCCCTCTTTAACCTCAAATGTAATATCCTGAAGATGAGGCTCAAATTTGGTGGACAAATGCTGAACTGAGAAAATCACATCCTTTGGGACATTGTCTACCGGCGGGAAACGGTTTTCAAGAGATCTTCCAACCATCGCCGCAATCAGTTCGTTCATATCTGTCTCTTCAGATTTCTTCGTCATAACAAGATTACCATCCCGAAGTACGGATACTTCGTCGCAGATCGCAAAGATCTCATCCATCTTATGAGAGATATAAATCAGGGCGATTCCCTGAGCTTTCAGCATATTCATCATCTCAAAGAGTTTGTCAACTTCCTGCACCGTCAGTGAAGAAGTCGGCTCATCGAGAACAATTACTTTTGAATTATAAGAAATTGCCTTGGCGATCTCACACATCTGTCTCTGTGAAACAGACATGTTACGCATCGGCTGCGTGAGGTTGACCGTCATTCCCAGTTTTCTGAAAAGTTCAGAAGCTTCTTTTTTCATTCTTCCTTCATCAACCACACCCAAAGAGTTTACCGGATACCGCCCAAGGAATAAGTTGTCCATTACATTTCTTTCCAGGCACTGATTTAACTCCTGATGCACCATTGCGATTCCATTCTCAAGCGCATCCTTGGGGCCTGAAAAGTTTACTTCCTTTCCGTCAAGGAAGATTGTTCCTTCGTCTTTCTGATAAGTACCAAACAAGCACTTCATCATCGTCGACTTCCCGGCACCATTCTCTCCCATAAGTCCCATGACTGTGCCGCGTTTTACATCGAGATTGATGTGGTCGAGCACACGGTTCCGTCCGAAGGACTTACTCATGCCGCGTATCGATAAGACGATATCATCTTTCTTATCTGCCATTGTTTTTACTCCTGTATGTATTATTACAATCTACATTTCCCTGAAAGAAGGTAATAGGGAGAATTGCTTCTCCCTATTAAACCCCCTCCTCTTTATTCCTATATCAAGTTAGCGATTACTGGCTAAGAATGGATGTGTAAGAAGCTGCGTTGTCTGTCTTAACCATGTTGATCGCGAACGCATCATACTGGCTCGGGTTTCCGAGACGGTTTGTGATGTTGGACTCTGTCTGTCCGTCACCACCGATATACTCAACATCAAGGTTCAGAAGATCGTCATACTTCTGAAGAAGCGGCTGATATGTTGAGCTTAAGAAGTTATCAGAAGCGTTGTAGATATTCAGCCATACACTCTTCTTCGGTGATGTTGATTCGTCAAGCTGGTTGGATACCGGCTCATATGTCTTTGTGGAATCTGTAAAGTCTGTGTAGTTTTCAGCTGTAACCGCAACGTTCAGCGCATAGTAGGAACGCTCGTCCGCATTGTATACATATACGTCGTCACTGAGAACATTTCCCGCTTCGTCCTCTGTTCCGATACCTGTATCAATATCAACGCCGTCAAGTGCGTTGCGAAGAACACGAAGCGTCAGATAAGCCTGTACGTCAGCATGCTGGCTGATTGTTCCACCGTATCCTTCTGCGATAGCTGCAACTGCGTCAGCGTTTGCATCATAACCGAATGTAGGAACTCCTTCATCTTTTGACCACGCATTGAACATTGACATTCCCATACCGTCGTTGTTGGAAGCAACAATATCAATCTGATCGCCGAATGATGAGGACCATGTTCCGATCGCGTTTCCTGCTGTAGCCGCATCCCATGTAGCTCCCGCAGAGTTCTTCATCTCCTGTGAAGCAAGCTCACGAACCGTATATGTTGTTCCATTGATCTCAAGTGTTCCATCCTGTACAGCTGTAGCGGATCCATCTGTGTTTGTTCCAATCGGATCACTGTTTACTGTTCCGTCAGTCTCAACCGCTGTTCCAAGAGCTGAGCGGACACCTCTTGTACGCGCGATAGAGTCGTTATGTCCAATATCTCCAATCGCAAGGACATATCCAATTACTCCGTCACCGTTGCGGTCGATTGTATCAATGTTTGCCTCAATGTAATCTCTGATCATTGTTCCCTGAAGCTCTGCTCCCTGGTTCGCATCGAATCCTACATAATATGTATCATCGTTGAAATTCAGAGCCGTCATGTCAAGCTCGCCTGTGGAGCTGTTAGACGGCTGACGGTTGAACCAAACGAGCGGTTTGTCAGCATTCGCTACATCCGAACTTGAACCTGAGCTGCTGCCGCCATCTGATGTGCCGCCGCTACCGCATGCCGTAAGCGAAGCTACCATCATTGCTGCCATAGCCAATAATGCGATTTTTCTTTTCATACTACATTATTCCTCCTTTTTTTGACATTTCTGCATGTCATTTATTCATAATGACAGTGTAGCTGAACTCCCCATCAGAAAACATAGAATATTTTTTGTATTTTATTGAAATTTTTATGGTTATATTATGTAAATTTGACAATTTTCTACAAATAAAGCCGTAAAGCATCCTTTCCAAAAGGGCATTTTCCTACTATATAAAAATAAAAAAACACACCGAATTCCATTATCCGACGTGTTCTTTTCACTGTTTCATTTCCCCTGATGAGAACTTTTTATATTTAAATATTTTTAATTAGTTCCTCTATTACAGACTGCTCCTCTTCCAGTTTGTCCGCGATCTGAGCAGATGTTTTCCCTCGCCTGTTTCCGCTTCAGCTTTGATTGTCTTTCCGTCACACCATAATCCTGATCCCATGATCCCACTGCTCTGTGTCTTTCTTTTCCCCCAGCCCTTCATTGTAATACAATGTCACTTCCTTAGGCGGCTCTTTCCCATCCTCTACCATGACAATAAGGAACAGCCCCGGCGATTCCGCCACGGTCTCCTCTCCTTCCCCCATGAACGTAGAGGCCGAGCTGTTCTCCATGGCAGCTTTTGTCTCATACAGGGAGTTCCCCCTCACAGCCTGTACGTCAAAGTCCTCTGGGCTTAGGATCTCCTGCTCCGGGTTATGGATGACGCCGGAGACGACATAGTAGTGCCATCCCTCTATATCTTCATAATAGTAAAAGTAGCCGCTGGGATCCGAAGGCTTCACTTCCTCTTCCTCGGAC
>DXAK01000038.1 GCA_019117065.1 Candidatus Mediterraneibacter pullicola
CCCTCTATCCTACTGAGGTACTGGGACATTATTCAATTTTATCTATAAAACTCAGCTAGAAAAAGCAAGTTAGGCGATTGCTCTAAGAAGCCCTTAGGAGGCGGTCGCTCTATCCAGCTGAGCTATAGCGACATTTAAACAAGCTATATGGTGATATATTATTTACCCCATCCTTCCCGGACGCAATAAATAATATACCACGTTTTTCTTCAATTCTCAACTATTTTATGTGTTTTCTTTTATATCTCTCGGAACCTTTCCCCGTCGTGACGACGCTTCTAGAAATTGATACAGCCCTGAAGCCAGATCGTCCCTTTGAATCTCCGTCCAATCTCCGGCTCTCCCATCACTTCTGCCACAGGAACACACACATCGAACTGAAGCTCATTGACATTTAACTTCATCTGATACAACTCGATCCCTGTCGCCGCGTTCTTTCTCCTACGCACTGCCAGTATCTCTCCCATGATGGAGTACAAATCACATTCCACTCCATATGGCATAAAATATGTGTCCACAATGGAGAATACGTCTTCCTTTTCCAAACGCCTTGACACCTGAGAATAGATATCAATATCATCCAGCGTCAATGTTTCGATTGCTGTCTGATCCCCATTCCTTGCAGCATTAAGGAGCATTTTTCTGTTATCGGACGCTTCCTGTTCACTTTTGAGCTGTCTCTCATCCTTGATCACTGGCAGGAGGATCATGCCTGCCAGTGCCAACCCCGATAGTGTAACGGAAGTTGTGATATCTGTGGCAAACCCTGCCTGACGCTCTCTCATATATTCAAGACCGTTCTGAAGGGTGAAGATAAGGCTGATCCCAATCTTAGAGTCCTCGCACATCCCCACATACTGTTCCGTCTCGATCTTTCGCTCTACCGCGATCTCTGCATAAGTACTGATCCCGCTCCCCTCAAAATAGGGGAAATAATAATCCAGTTCAAACTTTTCCTGTTCGTCCAATTCACCACACAGAGAAATACCGACACATTGTCCATATTCCTTCCGCATCTCACAGAAATCCTCATTTGGCCTGTAAGAGACGATCGTCTGGTGAGTAAACTCATTTTGAACGCTTTCCAAAAGCTTCTTTAAGTCGTTTTTTGTATGGATATTATTGAATCCAATCGCTTTTAAATATTGGTGCATGTGTTCTTATTCTTTCTTTATTTTTTCGGTATAAGCCTGTCGTTTCCGCCCATGTACGGTCTCAAGACTTCCGGTATGGTAACGGAACCATCCGCCTGAAGATGGTTTTCTAAGAAAGCAATGAGCATTCTCGGAGGTGCAACCACTGTATTGTTCAGTGTATGCGCAAAATAACTTCCGTTTTCACCCTTTACACGGATACCAAGCCTTCTCGCCTGAGCGTCTCCCAGATTGGAGCAGCTTCCCACCTCGAAATATTTCTTCTGACGCGGTGACCATGCCTCTACATCCACAGATTTCACTTTAAGATCAGCCAGATCACCTGAGCAACACTCCAGTGTGCGCACTGGGATTTCCATGGAGCGGAACAGATCCACTGTGTTTTGCCACAGCTTTTCGTACCATTCCATGCTGTCTTCTGGCTTGCACACGACGATCATCTCCTGCTTCTCAAACTGATGGATTCTGTACACGCCTCTCTCCTCAATGCCATGCGCGCCCTTTTCCTTGCGGAAGCAAGGGGAATAGCTTGTCAATGTCTGGGGAAGCTGATCTTCCGTAAGCTGTGTATTGATAAATTTTCCGATCATGGAATGTTCGCTTGTGCCGATAAGATAGAGGTCTTCCCCCTCGATCTTATACATCATGGCGTCCATCTCCGCAAAGCTCATTACACCTGTGACCACATTGCTGCGGATCATGAACGGCGGCACACAGTATGTGAATCCTCTGTTAATCATAAAATCGCGTGCATATGCAATCACCGCGGAATGGAGCCTGGCAATGTCTCCCATCAGGTAATAGAATCCGTTTCCGGCAACCTTTCTGGCGCTGTCAAGATCAATTCCGTTAAATGATTCCATGATCTCCGTGTGATAAGGAATCTCAAAATCCGGAACAACCGGTTCTCCAAATCTTTCCAGTTCGACGTTCTCACTGTCATCTTTCCCAATCGGAACAGATGGATCGATGATATTTGGAATCGTCATCATGATTTTTTTAATCTTCTCTTCTACTTCCTTCTCCTCAGCAGACAGCTCATCGATCCTTCCCGCGCTTTCCGCGACCTTTTTCTTAAGCGCCTCTGCTTCTTCCAGTTTCTTCTGTGCCATCATAGCCCCGATCTCTTTGGAAGCCTTGTTTTTCTCAGCGCGGAGCGCCTCTACTTCTTGCTTAATCTCGCGGTTTCTCTGATCCAGTGCGATAACTTCATCCACAAGCGGGAGCTTCTCATCCTGAAATTTGTTTTTAATATTCTGTTTTACAATTTCCGAATTATTTCTCAAAAACTTAATATCTAACATACCTCTATCCTCTCATTCTCTATTTTTTTATATCTTTTATATCGTATTCTTCCTGATAGACCGCTTTCTCAAGACATTGTCTCTCTTCCGCGGACAATTCTATATAACTGTCTCCTTTTACAACCTCTTTAATATAAGTGTAACACCCTTCCCTGCTGTGCATTGCATTGAATATCCATCCATTGTCATTCTCATCTAGCATTGTTAGAACAAAGCTAAGATTTCCACCCATCTCATGGAAGGCATCATATTTTACAATTCCTGCCTTTTGATAATGACCTTCCATTTTTTTCCGTATATCTTTGACCTCCTTTTCATTTTCTTTAACAAGCGCAGATATTTCCTCTAACTCGCTAAATTTCCTGAAAATGCTTTTTTCCAGATTCTTCCCGCTTTTCCCTTTCATAAACGTGGAATAACTTTTCTGTAGCTTTTTATACTTACTATTCAGCAATATATACAGAACAATGAAAACAATCTGCAGGATGAACGCAAGAATAAATAAGTAAAACGGATCTATTCCCAAATTATCCAGTATTCCATTCATATAATATGCATCTCCTTTTAATCATTTATCTCCCTCTTATATCTCTAATTCCTTTTATCCTTACTGCTTTACACCTGTATCTTCAAACATTACGCTAATTGGTGCGAATAGACATTATTAGATCATATATTCTCTCCAATTCTTCCTCTGAATAATATTCTATCTCTATTTTTCCCTTTCCATTCGCTTTGGGATTTACGCTTACTTTTGTTCCTATAATATTTTTCATCTGTTCTTCCAGATTATCATATACAAACGTATGTTCTATTTTTTGCTTCTTAATTTCTTTTTTAGGATTTTTAAGCGCCTTTACCAGCTTCTCTGTCTCGCGAACGCTGAGTTTCTCATCAAAGACTCGATTTGCCAGCATATACTGCTGTTCTTCATCATCAATTGCAAGTAATGCTCTTGCATGACCTGTGCTGATCATATCGTCAACAATCATTTGCTGAACTCTGCCGCTTAGCTTCAAAAGTCTCATTGAGTTAGTAACTGCGGTACGGCTTTTGGAAACCCTTTCCGCAACTTCATCCTGCTTTAGATTAAACTCTTCAAGGAGACGCTTATAAGCCATTGCTTCCTCAATCGGATTTAGGTTTTCTCGCTGTATGTTTTCAATAAGTGAAATCTCTACTATTTCCTGATCCGTATAATCCTTAATAATAACAGGCACTTCTTTCAAGCCTGCCAGCTTTGCAGCCCTCCATCTGCGCTCTCCGGCAATAATCTCGTAATAGTCTTTTTTCTTCTGTACGAGAAGAGGCTGAAGGATACCAAACTGTTTGATAGAATCCGCTAATTCCATGAGTGCGTCCTCATCAAAATCTTTTCGCGGTTGTTCGCGGTTGGGTTCTACCTGATTGATATTTACCAAGACTCCGCCTGTTTTATTGTCCGGCTCCTCCTTTTTGCTATCTGCTGATTTTCCTGAAGACGCTAGTTTTACTTTTTTATCTGGGATAAGACTATCCAGACCCTTGCCCAATCCATTTCTTTTCACTGCCATATCATTATTCTCCTTTATGTATAACTTCTTCTGCTAACAGCATATAACTTTCAGCACCCGTGGATTTTGGATCATAAAGATTGATCGGCATCCCGTAGCTGGGCGCTTCGGCCAACCTGATATTTCTCGGAATAATCGTCTTGTAAATATTTTGATGCAAGTTGTCTTTTACATTCTCTACCACTTGTAAAGAGAGATTTGTTCTCGCGTCATACATTGTGAATACAACTCCCTCTATTTCAAGGTCCGGATTCAATCTTTCCTGAACAAGCTCTATTGTATGTATCAGCTGACTTAATCCTTCCAACGCATAGTATTCGCATTG
>DXAK01000039.1 GCA_019117065.1 Candidatus Mediterraneibacter pullicola
TATACTATAAGTAGAATTTCAGAATATGCAGCAAGTATTAGAATGATATGTCTTATATTGTTGGTATATTTTATTTTTGCAGAGAGGAGAAATGATTTATGAAGAAAGTAATGTCGTTATTATTAGGTGTAATTATATTGTTGTGTGGAAATGTTGTAAATGTACACGCAGAAACAAATCAAGAAAACTTACCTGACTACGAAGTGGTTGAGGAATTTAATGTATATGATACAGCGATACAAGAAAATACTGATGAAATATCTACCATTGAACCTAGAAGTCGCATTAAATATCGTGTAACAAAACTAAGTAGAAAAAGTGAAATAGGAGCCTATACAGGACAATCTGTTTCAGGAGAGCCGGGAATAAATATATCTTTAAGCCAGATGAAGTCCACTTCTTTTTCTGCCAGTTCAAATGCTGCTCTCAATATAAAGAAAAAAGCAGAAGCAGCTTTAGGATTTAGCTTTAGTAAATCGTATTCAATCGGACATTCTGGTTCTCGTACAGTACCTGCCACTCATAATGGACGGAAAGTAAAAAGAGCAGAAATAAAAGCATATAGATTATATGATAAACATACATTTAAAGTAACTTGGACGAGCTTCCATGTAAAAAATCCACAGTATTATGGAACATATTGGGCAAAAAAGCCAAGTGGTTATCACTATAAAATGGTCTATTATTATAAATAATATTATAGTAGCATAGTTTAGAATTTAGAGAACATAAAGGAGGTACTTTTTACGCATATAGAACATAGGAAAATCTTTATCATAGTGATTGTAATAATTGCTTTTTCTGTTTCTCTGCTCTGTTTAGTTTCTTTAAATCGAAAGAGTGTCGCTTATAGCAAAAAAACAGTAAATACATATGTCCGGAAAATTGAAAAATGTACAACAAGGGGGGCACAAGTAACTGGAAACTATATTCCGCAAGGCGTAAAACTTCTTTGTTTATGCGCTGTAACAGCATTTTCAAGAGTGTGATTTAAAATGCGCCTGCTTTACCATATAAACTGAATACTGCATATCTGAGGACAGTTGATTTCATATTGACTATCCTTTTTTCATGCAACGAAACGAAAGGATGAGTGATTTATGAATAATGATTTTATACAAGAACTGAAAGAAAAGCGTAAACGCTACGGCATATCACAGTCAAGGCTGGCGGTTGCCTGCGGTATCAGCCGTGAATACTATAACCGCATTGAAAACGGCAGGACACAGCTCACAGAAGCCTTAAAAGAGGAAATAAAAAAACAGATAGAACGCTTCAATCCAGAAGAACCGCTGTTCCTGCTCATTGATTATTTCAGAGTGCGTTTCCCTACTACGGACGCATTGACCGTGATACAGAGCGTTATGCACCTCAAAGAGAAATATTTTCTCCATGAGGACTATGGGAAATACGGCTATGAGGAAAGCTATCTTTTGGGCGATATTCAGGTCATGGTTTCCCACAATGAAGTACTGGGCGTTCTTATGGAGATGAAAGGGAAAGGCTGTCGTCAAATGGAAAGCTATCTGCTGGCGCAGGAGCGAAGCTGGTATGATTTTATGCTGGACTGTCTGACTGCCGGCGGTGTGGTGAAGCGTCTTGACCTTGCCGTCAATGACCGTGTGGGTATCTTGAATATTCCAAAACTGATTGAAAAATGGGAACGTGGAGAGGCTGTTTCCCGTTTCCGTGGGGAGAAAGGCTACAAAGGCACACAGAAAAATGGTGATGATATTCCAGAAAGCATTGGAAATACCCTCTATATCGGTTCTACGAAAAGTGAACTGTATTTCTGTCTATATGAAAAAGACCATGAACAGCACCATAAGAACGGCGCAGATATGGAAACGGCAGAAATCAAGAACCGTTTCGAGATACGTCTGAAGAATGAGCGAGCCTATCATGCCGTTGCGGATATGCTGACCTATTATGATGTGGAGCGCACCGCCTTTTCTATCATCAATCATTATGTCCGCTTTGTTGACCGTGAGGACGGCAAGCCTAAGAGCAAGTGGAAATTAAATGCAGACTGGGCGTGGTTTATTGGCGAACACAGAGAAAAGATAAAGCTGACCACACAGCCGGAGCCGTTCACTCTGCAAAAGGCGTTAAACTGGCTGCACAGACAAGTCGCCCCGACACTGAAAATGGTTGAGGAACTGGATAAACAGAATAATACCACCATACTCCGTGATATGCTGGATAATACGGAGCTAAAGGAAAAACATAAGCATTTATTACTGCTGGAAAAATCAAAGCCAGAGGATAGGATAGATACCGCCGTTTCATCAGAAAATGACGGTATTTTTTGATTTCACGCAACAAAACCGCTTTTCCCGTACAGATATGGGGTGAAAGAAGAAATTTAACAAAGTCTGGTTAGCAGACGGATAGTTGCCGTACCGATAAGAAGTGTAAAGAAGAAAATTCATTGGAAATTGCCAGAAACATACCTCTCATTTGTATTGATGATAGAAAGAGGAAAATGTTTGAAAAGTTGGCAGTAACGGTAGGCGCTGGGTAGCTGTTAGGCGAAGAAGAAAGTGTACTGATGATTGCCTATACCTTATCTTCCATTCGTACTAATGGTGAAAAAGAAAAGATTGTTTTTAATTTTGGGTATCAATCTTCCCTCTGCATAGCGAGTGTTAAGCGTAAAGAGGTTTTCTTCTTTCAACTGTTCTTTGACAAGTGAATATAGCCGTCAGATACGTTAAACAGCCAGCGAGCCATTATGGGCTGGTACGCCATGACCTTTTTCCGGCAAAGCGAGCGCTACCCTGCCAGCGTCCATAAAAGAGAGCTTGTCACTTCTCTTAGCCATGACCTGCGCTGTCTGATAATGATACTCCCGTACAGCCACAGCCTGAACGCTAGAAACGTCGCATGCAATGGGTACGGCTACATGAGAACCATGCAGAGGTGCAAGTCCTGTGGACGCTGACAATCGCCGTCTGACTGCTTCAACAATCCAAAACGAAAAGAGGTGATGTGTTATTGATAAAATGACAGAAAAAGAAGATACGGGAAATGCGACAGTCAAGAAGCGTCCGGCTTCTGGAAAGACACGAATTATCGTAAAGGAACATTTTTCAGAGCAAGGGAAAACGATTGACGAACTGTGGACAGATGTTCTTCTGGAAAAAGCAAAGCAGACAACAGCATGAGAAAAAGGGGCAGAGATGAGAACTGACCGCAACACTGCTCAATACCATGATTGAGAAAATCCTTATCCATGCGCCGGAAATAGATGACAATGGCGAAAGGACACAGGAAATCGAGATATACTATCGCTTTATCGGAAAAATTGATTAAAAATCGGATTGATATTTTTAACTAAGGGAAACCGGGATTTCCAGCCCAGAGGTCTCATGGGAAATTGATATAAATTTAGAAGATTAAGCTTGAAAAAAATAGAGTGTTTTAGTAAAATTTACTGCGTGGATAATTAAAGGTATATTGAAAAATACAATTCCAAGATAAGGAAGATGGGAGTACATGATGAAAAAGTTGAAGGTGTTGGCTGCCGCGGCAGCGTTTTTATGTGGAATTGCTATAGGGAGTGTTCCGCTTTATGCAGCGCAGGTGGAGAATTCGGTCGCTTCTGCAGATAAGGATATGATCCGGCAGGGAGAGATGGTTTCTGTTACTGTGGGGCTTAGCGATTATACCGATATAGCGGATGGAATCAATGCGGTCAGAGGCACACTTGAATATGATGAAAGCGCATTTCAGGAGGTTGGCCTTGAGGATATTACAACCGTAAATGAATGGGAAAGCCTTCGGTATAATTCAGATAATTGTCAATTTACTGCAGTGAAAAGATCCGGTACTACCGAGGCGGAGGACATCCTTACGATTCACTTTATGGCGAAGGAGAACATAGCGGCGGGAGATGCCCGGATTGCGGTTACAAATCTGGAAATATCCGAAGGGAAAGAGGACTTATATCCGGCTGATTCGGAAGTGTCTGTGGCCATTGTGGCTCAGGAGCCGCAGCCGGGGACTCCTGTGGCTCCCGACAACGTTTCCGGCGACAATACTTTCGATGGATCTGGCAAGCAGCAGGACAGTGCGACTAGAATCCCTCTGACCGGAGATTGGTTTGTGCCTGCCGTGCTCCTTATAGTAGCAGGAGGGGCGGCTTTTACAGCCTGCTTTATATACAGAAGTAGAAGATCCCGGAAGTTTAGGCATATCAAACTAATGACCGGAGCAGCCGTTGTTGGAGCTTTGGTATTTACAGCCGCGGCAGGTGCGTACGCGTTCGGAGGCAGGGGAGACTTGAATGGAGATGGCTCAATTGACTATGTGGATGTAAGGCTTCTTCAAGATCACCTGATTGATCTAAATCTGCTTCCAGAAGACAAATGGAGCATAGCAGATATGAACAGCGACGGGAAACTGACCGTGACAGATCTTTCTCTTCTTATTCAGGCTGCTGAGGATAGAGTAGATTATCAGGTTGAGCTGATTTCAGAGACTGAGAATTTTTATCCGAAGAAGAATGAAGAGACTGAACTGAAGTTTAGCGCAAACGTTGTTCCTGAGGCAGAAATCGAAAGCGTAGTTGTCGACGGGAAAGAGCTTGCAGTAGAGAGAGAACAATCTTCGTCCGTTTATACTGTGAAAGTAAATGCAGGCGAAGAGGCAGGAGTCAGAGACTTTAAGATTACAGAAGTGGTGCTCTTAGGCGGCCGCCGTGTGGATACAGATTACACAGAAACAGTGGATGTGTTAAAGACACAGCCATCCATTACGAACTTCCATGTGGAGGAGAGCGGAACTTCAGAGGATGTTAAAGTTATTTTTGACCTTAGCGATGGAGATAGTGCAGTTACTTCAGGAACAGTGGGCCTGTCAGAACGGGCGGAAGGCGGGGATTATCCGGTTGGCGGCTGGGATCTCAAAGCGGGGCAGAACACGCTTGAACTCACACTCGAAGAAGACAAGCTGTATGTGCTTGATTTTTATGCCGAATATGATCTGGATTCAGGAAAACTGTCTGCTCATGAAGAGGATCACAGCGGCAGTCTGGAACTGGAGAAGGAGATCCGGCTGAATCTGGATTATCAGTTTGAGTTTTCAGATCTAAGGACATATGGTGAGGATCTGACTGAGACGGCGATTTTTGGGAAGAACCAGCCGGTCGTAGTTCAGTTTGACAGTTTCAATGCAACGAAATATGTGCCGGTGCAGGCTGTAATAAACGGAGATACTTATCAAGTTACAGGAGAAGGGGGACGCTATAGCGTACAGCTGAACGGATTCGACCAGTCCGGCGAGAAGGAAATTAAACTCGAACAGATTATTCTGGATAATGGAAAAGTATTTACCCTGACAGATAACAATGTGGTTACAATCCGGGTTGAGAAGGAACAACCGGAGATCTTTGACGTAAAAATTGCAGAAAATCCGGAAAACTCCGAGATCCAGATCTCCTTTGCGATAAAGGACCCTGACGGAGTGCTCTCTCAAAAACAGATTGTGATACTTAATGATAAGGGAGAAAAGATCACGTCACAGATATTTGAGGATGACCAGTATGATGAGGCGGTGAAAATACCGAATGATCTGTACAAAAAGTATACAGTACAGATTATAGCGGATTATGACATTTCCGGCACAGGAGAAGATGTTCAGAGCGGGAAAGTGATCTACGAGAGGGAAATTGATGCCCTTGCAAGAGTAAGAGTCATCGGCAGCGCTCTATCAGACGAATTTGTAGAAAAGGGAGACACTGTCAAGATTTCATATACGATAGAGAGCAATATGGAATCAGCTATCGAAAAGCTGGTAATCAATAATATAGAAGTGTCGGTATCAATGACAGGCGGCAATGTTTATCAGGCAGAGATGATGGCTCCGAAGAGTGCCGGCAGAACAAAGATTACACTTTCTCAGGTCGTCTTCGGGAATGGAACAACTGTCAATGCGAAGGTAACAGATGAGATCGAGGTGCTCAGATCTGCGCCTTCTGTGGAGAATGCGGTTGTGGAAGATGATTTTGACAATAGTCAGGTTCATCTGACATTTGAACTTACCGATACGGACAAAGCCTTTGTTTCAGGAAGAGTAGAGCTGCTCAAAGACGGCACAGTACAGCAGAAATATGGCATAGACAAAGCAGGTAAGAGCACGGTTGATTTTGAGGTGACGGAAGATGAGGAATATGAAGTAAAAGTCATTGTGACCTATGAGCGTTCAGAAAAAGGTGGTCACACTGTAGCAGATCAGATGTTATTGACAATGCCCATATGCCTGATCCATGACTACGGACTTTCTGCCGGAGACATTCAGACTCTGTCTGCCTCAGGAGCGCCTGCTATCTATTTTGAGAAAGGCGCAGATATTGCAGCAGCACTGGATGTAAAGACAAACACAAGACTTACGGCATCTGCTATTCAGGTGAACGGGCAGAAATATGGTCTGACAGAGGCGGGGAACAACAGATATACGTTTACTGCAAAAGGCTATGATAAGAGCGGTGTACAGACACTTACTCCGGAGAAGATCTGGATGTCAAACGGCAAGGAACTAAATGTTGAGGATACCAAAGAAAGCAAGATTGAGGTTTTAAAAGATGTTCCGTCTGTAAAAGAATTTACTTCGGAACAGACAGACCGCAGCAAGCTGAAAGTAAGCTTTATCCTGTCAGATGACGAAAGTGCCCTTTCAGAAGCATCCCTTGTTATCACAGATGAGAATGGCAGCAGACTGCTGGAAAAAGAGATCAACGCAGGGTTAAATGAAGCGGAAGTAGAACTTACCTCTTCGCTGTCCTATCAGGCGGAAGTGACTGTTTCCTATGACAGAGATACGAACGCTTTGGGAAATGACAGCAATCGTTTTGAAGATCAAGAGATTTTCAGCAAGGAACTCACAGCCTCTGTTGACGTGATTGAGTTTAAGGATATTGTTTCAACACAGCTTTACCGGGGAACTGGTGAGGGAGCAGCAGAAAAAGTTGATGCTATTGATATCAGCAAGGGAGTGCCCACAGACGTGGACAGCTACTATGCCGTGATAGAGATGGAAGACCTGCCGGACTTCTATGCAAGTGTGAAAGAGTTCAGAGAGACAGAAGGATCTTCTGATGTTGTTGTAGTAATCGATCAACAGGAGATCATACAGTATGACAGCGATGCAGTTGCGAGAAAGAATGAGTTCTCCTTTACAGTTACAGGAGCCGGAGGAGAGACGCAGCCTGACGAAGCGGCAGAGTTCTTCAATAAAATGTCCTCGAACTCAACAGGATCATTCCAGCTTAACAAGGATCTGGATGCTTCAAGGCTTTCAGATGCAGAAGCTGCGGTCCTAGGAACATTCTCTGGAGAACTTGACGGTAACGGACATAGAATCTATAACCTGAACAGACCGCTTTTCCAGACTTTGCAAGGGGCTAAGATCCATGACCTTGTGATCGAGGACGCCAACATCACAAAACAGGTAAAAGGAATACTGGCAAATAATATATCAGGTGGTTCTAAGATAACCAATACATATATCATCAATTCCAGTCTGGACAATTCTCAGAATCAGATTGGCGGGTTTTCAGGAATTATTGATAGCAGTACGGTAAGCAGTTGTGCGCTTGTGGATGTTAGTATTAAAGGACGGGACACGATCGGTGGCATTGGAGGCCAGTTAAATGGAAGTACGACTATTACAGACTGCTATGTAACAGGAACTCTGATAGGAACGAGCACAAGTTCCTCATCCGGAGCGCGTGTGGGTGGAATCACTGGATGGCATTCGGGCAGTGCGATCGAACGCTGCTTTACGAAAGTAGACATTACAGCTCCGTCAAGAACTGGCAATGGAGGTATCATTGGCGGTCCTCAAGGCTATGATGTAGTTATAAACAACAGTTTGAGTATGAGTATCGGAGACGCTTATCGGATCGCTGGTTTTGACACATTAGACATTGCAAAGTCGGTGTATGAGTACGCCGGTTCAGACAGCGCTAGTAACGTCAAGGATACAAACACGGTTGAGGAAACATCAGACATATACAGCAAAGACTTTTATGTGGATAAGCTTGGATTTTCTGAGACGACATGGAACTTTGACTTGATAGAAAACGGCATTATCCCCAGTCTGCAGGGAGATCCTGTGCCGAAAACATTGGATGAGTACGAGCTGGAAGTCAATGCTAATGGTATTCCTAATTATGCGGAAGTGCGTAAAAATAAAGCCTATGATAAGTCAAGAGAAGTAGCGTACGCAAATATGGCAAAACTTATGCCATATGCGGACACAGCTTTATGGGTGAAGACTGGAAACAATCTGGACGCAGCGGATACGCTACTCTCAAAAAAGATACGTTTCGTGCTGCCTCTTGGGACAGACAACAGTCTTGTCTCCGCTGTATCAGATAAAAATGAGACTGCGGTACAGAAGATCAGGATCGTATATGAGGATCATCTCAATGAAGAAATTTCCGTACAGTACAAAAAACAGGTCGGAAGTATTGTGGCTCTTTATGAATCATCTGAAAGAGGAGTAGACTATCAATTTGGAAATTACATTATGAAGCTGGACGAATCTCTGCTAAATGAGGTTGTATCATTGGCTGAAAGTTATGATTACGCATCAGTGCTTGGGGCACTGACTACGGAGAATGAGAGCAGGCTTTATACGGACTATTATAACGAGCAGGTGAAGCCGGCTCTTGGGGAAACTATTGTCAAATGGATCGGTTCAGGAGAGGAGTTCCCAACTTATTGCTCACAGCAGACGGTAAAGGCTCAGGTGCGGCAAGCGCTGAAAAATGAGTCGCGCCTTAAGGACTTCTTGTATGCGTTTAATTACTATGACAAGTGGTACAATATTGATTTTGATGGTGTGACATTAAGCGATCTGATGTTTTTCAACGGGACAGTGCTTGCAGATAAGATGACATCGGATTATCTTACAAATCAGGTTCTTAGAGCAGGAGAGAGTCTAAGAAATGTTGGCAAGACGCAGAACTTCTACAACAGTGTTCTTCAAGGGCTTACTGGTAAGAGCATGATGGACTTCCTTGGGGAGATGTCAAAAGGCGTGGCCGGTTATGATAACCCGAGTGACTGGATGAAGGATGAGTTCGATGGTATTTTAGTAGAACAGGACCGTTATCAGTCGTCAGGAACGACGAGATATCGGATCTGGGATATACTAAATGGGCTTGGAGATAGGAGGAATATCGTGCTTCCGATCCTGACAGCTCCTCAGGAAGATATGTATTTGATTTCTGTACCTTCACAGCTTATGATTGGAAGCCTGAACCGCTATTCGGTTTACCATGAGACAAACGGCAGGGAAACGATGCGGCAGAGAATGGAGAGTATTGCGGAGAAACTGGGCAGGTTTTATGGAGTATCTGCTAATTTGATATCAGGCGCGGAAAACAGGTTGAACAACATTGTAAACATACAGTATGATACACGTTTTTATTTCCCACAGCATGGAAATATAGCGGCGGGAACTCAGGATTCAGGCAGTACGAATGATCCGGTTATAAAGTGGGTCTATGAGGCTGTCAATTCATTTGCGGCAGGTAATGGAAGCGGCGCGTACGCGAACGGTACGAATGTATGGTGGGTCGTGTATGCACTTCTGGACGATACTGCCATGACTACAATTACGCATGAGACAGCTCACAACCAGGATTCAAGCTACTTCTATGCCGGAAATGGAAGGCGATACTACACAGGAGCGGAGTCACATGCGGATGGAAACATTGCCCAGCAGTTTAGCGACGGCAGCATGGTATTCAACATGATATCTGACTTAGACATCACCCGGGGATGGACAAACAACTTCAGTTATAAGAGGATCGACACGGAGGATGAGATCCATGATTACTATAAAGACATGTTTGAGACCGGATATGTTCTTGAGTATCTGTCCGGGCAGGCCTTCCTTCAGCTGGAACCAGAGCAGCAGGCAGCCGTTGCGTCTCAGGTGAACTTTAATTCATCGGGAACTTCACTGGCAACGGCACACAGCAAGCTTAGCGCCGAAGAATTTGAGAAGATGGATCTTAAGGACATGGAGGATCTGTGGGATAACCGGATTGTGATAAAAGACGGTACCGGACAGCCTTCTGCATCAAGCGGAGCGTATGGATACGAATCTTTCTACGATTCAAACTGGTATCTTATCCACAACGACAAAGGATCACCCACGGCGCACGGGTTTAAACGTCTCGGGCAGGAGATGCTCGGCGTGGCTGGATACATGGATGGGTATGTGACCTACATGTCCGGAAAAAGTTCCAATGATCTCGATGCATTAAGAAAGATAACCGGTGATCCGAATATTACATGGAAATCTTACAAAATGGACCGTTATAAGACTGTCGAGGAAAATCTGGACAAGATTCCGTATTTTGATTCGGACGAGGTCATAGAACAGTTCAAGGAAGCGTTTATAAAGGATGCCCAAATCAACAAAAGGACTAATGTAAACAATGTAAAAAGTGTGCTCTATGGAATAATAAAAAGAGCCACAAACGACTTTACCGACGGAACTGTATATGAGGCTCCTAAGCAGATCGGAATCACATCCGCTCAGCAGTTAATTGACCTGGCAGAACAGAATGTGTTCGGTAATTATCGGCTGGAGGCAGATATTGACTTCAGCGGAATTGAAGACAAGAACGGCGCTTATATTACAAACCGCTTTATGGGGATACTAGATGGAAACGGGTATAAGATGGTCGGTATGAATCATACACTTTTCAGGGAAGCACTTTATGCTCAGATCAAAAACTTGAAGATAGAGACGCCAAGTTATGATGACAGTGCAGCGTCGATTCTCGTAGGCACAAGCAGAAATTTTGCTGTAAGAGACATCACAGTAGATCAGGCAGATATACGCCTGCCTCTTGTATCTATAAGAAACAATGAGTACTATGAATATGGAAAGATCGATATCACTGTCAGAGCGGTGACGATCGATACTGCGGAAGAATTCCTGAAGATCGGAGAGACGTCGTCTGGCCTAAAGAAGAAATATGTACTGGGAAATGATCTTGATTTCAAGGATGTGGAAGTACCTGATATAGCGATAAGCGGAACCTTCTCAGGTGAACTGGATGGAAACGGACATACGATCTCCAACCTAAATTCTGTATTGTTTAATCAGATGTCACAGGCTACAATTAAAAATCTGGGTATAATGGGAGCTGGTACGCTTGACGGAAATACGCAAAAAGGACTTCTGGCGAACAGAATCGATAATTCTGTGGTTGAGAAGGTATACCTTGGAAACTTGAATATCACCAACAATGCAAGCCAAGTAGGCGGTATGGCCGGTATCATAGAGGGAAGCACCGTAAAAGAAGTATCGCTGGAGAACATCCATGTGAAAGGAAACGATACTGTGGGTGGTCTGGCTGGCCAAATTACTGACTCTGCGGTGAGCGACTGCATGGTAACGGGACAGATAACAGCCACTTATAACAATACCATACTGGGTGGACGAGCTGGAGGAATTACCGGATGGCTTAGCCCATCTTCAACTTTAAACAATTGTTACAGCAAGGTTAATATCACTTCACCGAGAGAGCTGGGAAGCGGAGGTTTGGTGGCAGGGCCGAACAACACGGCTGTGAATATTACAAACTCATTGAGTATGAGTACTG